>OZ244152.1:0-600000 GCA_965216125.1 Candidatus Multivorans sp.
CCACCGCCGCCGCCACCGTCGCCGTCGCCGCCGCCACCGTCGCCACCGCCGCCACCGCCGCCACCCTTGTCGGCCAGCGTCACGGTCGCCGTCGACGGACTGCCGGCCCCGACGCCCGACGGCAGCGTCCCGAACCCGATCAGCACGCTCTCGCCCTGCTCGTCCTCCGAATCGTCCACCGCCGTCACCGTGAACGTCTTCGACGTCTCCGTCGTGCCGAACGTCAAGCTCGGCGGCACGCCCGAGTAGTCGGCGCCTGTCGCGCCGCCCATCCCCGCCGGCGTCAGCGGAATCGTCACCGGCGCCGACGGCGCCTCGCTCAGATCCACCACCACCATCGCCGCCGCGCCGCCCTCCGTCGCGGTGTACGAGGAGGCCCCGAAATTCACCGTCGCCTGACCGACGGTGGCACTGCCGACGTTGGAGGCGAGGCCGGTGCCGGCGGAGTTGATGGCCAAGACGCGGTAGTGACGGGTGTCGCCGACCAAGAGGCCGAAGTGGGAGTAGGTGGTGTCGGCGTTGCCGGTGTCGGCGACAAGTTCACTCCAACTAATCCCGCCGTTGGAGGAGACCTCGATCCTGTAGCCGACGATGGGGGCGCCGCCGTTCCCGGCGGGGGCAGCCCAGGAGAGATCGATCTGCGTATTCCCGCTCCCGGCGGCGCTCAGGTCCCTGGGGGCTCCGGGCACGCTGGGGCCGAACACCAGATCCTTGAAATCCACCCTGACCGCGCCGCCGGCCACCCTCACCTTCGGCGGCAGATCCTTGCCGACGTACACCATCACCAACTCACCAGACTCCTCATCTCCGTCAAATGCGGCCTCGACGGAGAATTCGGCCGTCCTTTGGCTCGGGCCGAACGTCAGCGATTCCGCTATCCGCACAAGAAGGTCCTCCGCCGCCAAACCACCTCGGAATCTTGCCACCAACGGTACGACGATCTCCCGATTCGGCTCCTTGTCGAGCTGTGCCGTCACGGTCACACTGCCGCCCTCGCTGACCTCGTAGCTCGCCTCGGTGAAGGAAACCACGACCGTCGGGTTCTCCTCATCCAGGATCTCGAGACGCACCGGCAGCGGCGGCGTGACGCCGGCCACCGAAACGTCGCCCGAGATCAGAATCGTCTTCTCCTCGGGTGCGTCGGTTAGCTCGGGCGGCGGAAACGGCGCCAAGTCGCTGACTGAGTGGACCAGCACGGTCTCCGTTGACGGGGGGCCCGAAGCGTTGGCCGCGATGGTGAAAACCGGAGTCGAACCGGGCGAGTGAACTTCAAAGTCCCCATCATCCGCCGGGTGCTCGGCGGTACCGGAAATGGCGACAGTGAACGCCACCGTTGCCGGAGGATCCACCTCTGCCGACACGTAGCTTGAGTACCCCTCCAAAATCCGATCCGGCGCCAGCGTCAGCTTGACCTGTTCCCAGAGAGTGAGCGGCTCGCCGCGCTCCAGGGCAAATCCGTAGCAAGGTCGACCAGTGCACAGCGCGCCAGGAAACCGAGGCAGCGAGTCAATTCGGACTCTGACGGCCTCGCCGGCATTCCGCGTCACGGTGATCTCGTCGCTCAGTGTTTCCCCCTTCTCAATAGTCGGTCGGGTCTTCGACAGCATGCCGCCCTCGATTCCCAGCGTGAAGCCGCCCTTCATCTTGAAGGGGGCTCCAGGCCGAAGACGTACAGCGATCGTGGCCTGGTCCGGCGTGCTTCCATCGTCCACACGCACCAACTCGAGAGGCAGCGACAACAAAGCCCTGGCGTTGTACTCCAACCGCAGTTGGCTGAGCGTAAGACCGGCCAGCGCATCGTCCGGGAGCGCCGAGAGAAAATTGTCGTTCAGAGACAAATTCCGGAAGCTTGTTAGATTGCTGAAGATGCCGGCCGGCCATGACTCGAATCGATTTCCGCCCAAGTCCAAAGTCCTCAGACTTGTGAGCCCATCAAGAACGTCGGCCGGCAATGACTCGAACCGGTTCCTACCAAGGAGAAGGATGTCCAGACTTGAGAGCTCATCGAAAATGCCGGCCGGCAATGACTCGAACCGGTTCCCACTCAGGTCAAGGCTCGTCAGACCTGAGAGCCCATCGAAAATGGCAGCCGGCAGCGACTCGAACCCGTTCTCGCGTATGGCCAGAACGGTAAGCCCTGAGAGTTCATCGAAGAAATCCGCCGGCAGCGACTCCAACTGGTTTCCTGACAAGTCCAGTCCGCTCAGATCGGCCAGGCCTTCAAGATCGTCCGCCCGCAGCGACGACAACATGTTGTCATGCAACAGCAGGTTCGCCAGACCCGGGATCCCGTCGAACAGACCCGCGGGTAGGTTTGCAAGCAGATTGTCTCCCAAGTCGAAAGTCCTGAGACTGGGCAGGTCGCCGAACAGACTCGGGGGCAACGAGGCGATCTCGTTCGACGAGAGGACAATATTGAACAGTTTCGTCCCATCGAAGAGCCCTGGCGGAAGGGACGTGAGGGCGTTCTCCTCAAGCAGCAGGCGCACCAGGTTCGGCGTCGAATCGAACAAGCCGTCAGGCAACGAGGAGAGTTCGTTCCCGGTGAGAGTGAGGATACCCAGGTTGTCCATGCCGTCGAAGACGCCCACGGGCAGCGTGGCAAGGTTGTTGCCTGACAGGTCCAGTGACTCAACGTTCTGGAGATCCGAGAAGATGCCGGCCGGCAGCGACGTCAGCGAGTTGTCGACCAGGCTGAGTTCTTTTAAATTGATATTCGTGAGGCCCGAGAAGTCGCCCGCGCTCAAGCTCGTCAGGCCGACATCCCGGAGATACAGTTCTTCGACGCTCGCCAGATCGGCGTCCGTCACGGCGGCACAGTCGGCCTGCCCGCTCCACTCCAGAATCGCGTCTGCGACCTCGGCAGTACGGTCGCAGATGTCGACCACCTGAGGCACCGTCAGACTCAGTTGGACGGTGTCGCCGACGGTCCAACTGAGCCCAGTCTCGATCCACCCCCGCCCGTCGTCGTGAAAGTCCCACGGGTACTTGAACGAGAAGGCGGCGCCGTCGACGTTCAGAACCAGTTCCTCGCCCGCCCCGGCAAGGTCCGTATCGAACCGGATCTCCAGGTCGCCGGAATCGAGCTGAAGAAGAGTGACAGCGTAGGTGGTCGAGTCGTAGGTCAGGTCGTCGTCGCTGAGAACAGTGGTGGTGCTGCAGTTCGCACCGGTGACCGAGTTCGAGCAGCCGAGAACGTCAGAGCCCAGATCCTTGACGGTCAGCGTCGCCGTCCACGCGGTCTCGGGAGTCTGAGCGGCGACAGGCGCGGCAAGGGCCACGAGGGCGGCGGCGAGACCGCGAATCAGGCACGAACATGGACGATGTGGCCGCGAGGCGACGGCTACCGAACTCATTTGGCGTTCCCCTTTGGACCAGTGATCGACGCCCCATGCATCACGACGCATCGCGAACCGGACCGGGGCGCCGGTAGTGTGCCAGCGACCTGCCCCCATATCTCCTACAGGTTTGGGGGGAACACCCCGAGCCAGGATCTCCCTGCCGAAAGAAGGGTGGGACCTCCGGATCCCCACCTCCGGATCCCCGAGACGGTTCGCGGCCCGAGGGCCGGCGCGGCTACAGACTCAGGACGCCATCCACCGTCACCGTGTGGCCGGTGACGACGGCGACCTTGCCTTCGATCTCCATTCCGTAGCTCCCGCGGCGCCTTCCTGTGACCGCCTACCGGCCCTTCCAGTTCGGCGGCCGCTTCTCGGCGAACGCCCTCGGACCCTCAACGAGATCCTCGGAGGTGTTCATCGCGGCCGTCCAGGGGAAGATCGAACCCGCGGCCTGCTCGAGCGCCATGCCGAGGCCCTTGTTGGCGGCCTCCTTGCTCGCCCGCACGGACAGAGGCGCGCACTCCAGGATCTGCGCCGCCCATGCCCGCGCCCGGTCGAGCAGATCGTCGTGAGCGCAGACCTCGTTGACGATCCCGAGCTCCTTCGCCTCCTGGGGCGTGATGTGCCGCCCGGTGAGCAGCATGCCCATCGCCTGGTGGTACGGGATCTGCCGAGGCAGCCGGTGAACGCCCAGCGCGCCCGCCATCAAACCCACGCGCGGCTCGGGCAGCCCGAAGGTCGCCTTCTCGGAGGCGATGATGATGTCGCAGGCAAGGACCAGCTCGAATCCGCCGCCCAGCGCGAAGCCGTTGACGGCCGCGATCATCGGCTTGTGCAGGTCGAAGCGGGCGGTGATACCGCCGAAGCCGCCTCGCACGCCCTTCATCCCGACCCGCACGACCTTGCTGCCGTGCTCGGCCTGGTACTTCAAGTCGTTGCCGGCGGAGAACGCGCGGTCGCCGGCGCCGGTGAGGATCGCCACCCAGGCGTCGTCATCCGCGGCGAAGTCGTTGAACACCGAATCGAGCTCCTGGCTCGTCGGCGGGTGGATCGCGTTCATGCGCTCGGGACGGTTGATCGTCACCGTCCAGACGTGGTCGTCCTTCGAAACCTCGAGAAACTCGTAGCTCACTTGCCTGCTCCTGTTTACCTGCGGGGCCGTTTCACGACCGTTTCATGGAAGGCGGCGAGAGTAGCAGGCCGGCGGCGCGGCAGCCTCCCGGGTTCACCTGCTTGGGGTCCTTGACAAGCGCTCGCCGGCGCTGGCAGCGTCCGCCCACGATGACCCTCTTGCCGCTGCCGGAGAGCTTCCACGAAAGCGCCGCCCGCGAGCGGAGCGGCGCCTGGTTCCACGACCCCGATCCCAACCGGGTCGCCGCCGCTGCCGCGGACTGGCGCCGGCGCCACGACCTCCCTCCCGCAGCCTCCGACCAGGCCCGCCGTCTGCTGCTGCTGGTCGACGAGCAGCGCGACTTCTGCCTGCCCGAAGGCACGCTCTTCGTCGGTGGCCGTTCCGGCCGCGGCGCGCTCGATGACACGGAGCGGCTGGTGCACTTCATCTACCGCAATCTCGGCAACCTGACCGACATCGTCAGCAGCCTCGACACCCACCTGCCGCACCAGATTTTCTTCACTTCGTTCTGGATCGACGCCGCGGGCCGCCAGCTCGATCCCTACCGCGAAGTGACGGCCGAACAGGTCGCTGAGGGCAGCGCGGTCCCCAACCCGGACCTCGCCGGCTGGTTCGGCGACGGCAGCCCGAAGTGGCTGCGCCGTCAGGCCGAGGACTACTGCCGGAGACTGGAGGAAACCGGTCGCTACCGGCTCTACCTGTGGCCCCCCCACTGCCTGCTGGGCAGCCAGGGCCAGACCGTCGTCGGAGCGGTCCAGGATGCGCGCCTGTTCTTCGCCTACGCCCGACGGGCGCGGACGCCGATGGAGGTCAAGGGGTCCGACTCGCTGACCGAGAACTACTCCGTGCTGTCGCCCGAGGTGCTCACCGGCCACGACGGCCAGCCCCTCGGCGAACGCAACAGAGCGCTGCTCGAGCGCCTGCTGACCGCGGACGCGGTGATCCTCGCCGGCCAGGCCGGCAGCCACTGCGTGCGCAGCACAGTCGACGAGCTGCTGGTTGAGATGGACGCTCACGGCGTCCCCGCCGGCCGCCTGCACCTGCTCGCCGACTGCATGTCCGCCGTCGTGGTGCCCGACCCGGACAACCCCGGGGAGTTCGTGGCCGACTTCACCGACGAGTTCGAGGAAGCACTGAGCCGTTACCAGGGCGCCGGAGTTCACATCGCGAGTTCCGAAGACGACGCGTCGGACTGGGGTTGAAGTTACGGCACGTTGCGCCGCAGCTCCTCCACCCACACCGCCGGTCCGCCGTCCGACGGCGCGCGCCAGTCGCTTCGCGGCGACAGCGAACCGCCCGACCCCACCTTGGGCCCGTTGGGCAGCGCCGAGCGCTTGAACTGGCTGGTGCCGAAGAAGCGAACCAGGAACACTTCGAGCCAGTGCTTGATCTCGCCCAGCGTGTACTGGCGGCGATCGGCCTCGGGCATCGTGTCGAGCCAGGCGCCCCGGCCGCGGTTCCCCCAGGCCCGATGCGCCAGGTAGGCGACCCGGCTCGGGCGGTAGCCGTAGCGGCTCAGGTAGTAGAGGTGGAAGTCCTGCAGTTCGAACGGACCGATCACCGCCTCGGTCGACTGCGCCGGCTCCCCGTTGCCCGCCCCCTGTTCCGCGGCCGGCACGAGTTCGGGAGAGATCTCGGTGTCGACGATCGACTGCAGCGTCTCGCTGGCCTCCGCGCCAAACTCGCCGCGCTCCACTTCCCAGCGGATCAGGTGCTGGATCAGGGTCTTCGGCACCGACGAGTTGACGCTGTAGTGCGCCATCTGATCGCCGACCCCGTAGGTGCACCAGCCGAGCGCCAGCTCGGAGAGATCGCCGGTGCCGATCACCAGGCCACGGTTCAGGTTGGCCAGCCGGAACAGGTGGGATGTGCGCTCGCCGGCCTGGACGTTCTCGAAGGTGGCGTCGTAAACCTCCGCACCGCGCTCGCCGCGGCTGTAGGGGTGATCGATCGAGTCCAGCATCCGCTCGCTGGCCGGCCGGATGTCGATCTCCGACGCAGTCACGCCCAGCGCCGCCATCAGCCGCTTCGCGTTCTCGTAGGTGCGTGAAGAGGTTCCGAAACCAGGCAGCGTGTAGGCCAGGATGTTCGCCCGCGGCAGACCGAGTCTGTCGAAAGCGCGCACGCAGACGATCAGCGTGTGGCTCGAATCAAGCCCGCCCGAGACGCCGATGACGACCTTCTCGATGCCGGTCGCACGCAACCGCTGGACCAGGCCCGCGACCTGAATGTCGAACGCCTCGGCGCAGCGCTCGTCCCGCTCGCCGCTGTCCGCCGGCACGTAGGGGAAGCGGGGGATCTCCCGCTCGAGCGCCACGGCGGCCGGCGGCCGCTCGACAGCGATGTCGACCCGCCTGAAGCGGCCGGCGGCCGACTCACGGCGCGCCGCGTCCCGGAACGTCGACATGCGGAGACGCTCCTGCGCCAGCCGCTCCAGGTCGAGGTCGGCGGTGACGAGCTGAGCCTCCTGGCTGAAGCGCACGGATTCCGCCAGCCTCTCGCCGTTCTCGCAGATCAGGCCATGGCTGTCCCAGGCCAGGTCGGTGGTCGACTCACCGGCGCCCGCCCCGGCATAGACGTAGGCCGCCACCGACCGTCCCGACTGCGACGCGCACAGCAACCGCCGGTAGTCCGCCTTGCCGATCGTCACGTTGCTCGCCGACAGGTTGAACAGCACCGAGGCCCCGGCCAGCGCGCCGTGGGTGCTCGGCGGCAGCGGCGACCAGAGGTCCTCGCAGATCTCGACATGGAAACGGAACCCGGGGGTGGGTCCCACGTCGAACAACAGGTCCTCGCCGAACGGGACCTCCGCGCCGCCCAGGGACACGAGCTCCGACCGTCGCGATTCGGCGGCCGCGAAGTAGCGCTTCTCGTAGTACTCGCGGTAGTTCGGCAGGTAGGTCTTGGGCACGATCCCGGCGATCCGGCCGCCGTGAACGACCGCCGCCACATTGAACACCGCGCCGTCGGCCACCAGCGGCAGGCCGACGATCAACACCGTCCGCATCTCGTGCGACGCAGCCGCGAGTTCGAGCAGCGCGGCGCGCGAGCCCTCGAGCACTGCCGACTGGTGGAACAGGTCGTCCAGCGAGTAGCCGCTGAGGTTGAGCTCGGGGAAGACGGCCGCGACGGCTCCCGCCTCCTCGGCGCGCCGCGCCAGCTCGAGGGTGCGTTCCAGATTCGCCGCCGGATCGGCGATCTCGACCCGCGGCAGGCACGCGGCGACGCGCGCGAACCCGTGCTCGTACAGGTCGTCGAAACGACGCACTACACCTCCAGCGCCCGGAGCGGCCATGCCGGATTATGAACGACTTGCCGCCAAACACCTCAACAGCAAGACACTTCGGCCCCTGAACACCCCTGCCGCCGAGTCACTCCGAACGGTCCAGGAGCCGATACGAAGCGGCCAGCTCGTCGCACAGGTCGAGCAGCTCCGGCGCCACCTCGACCGGCGCCGGCGCCTGACAGTCGAGGTCGAGCAGGCCGAGGGGCAAGGCCGCAACCTCGCGGCCGGCGACCTCCCTGCAGGTCTCGAGCGTCGGCAGCGGTTCCAGCAGCCGGCCGCGGTCGAGAACCGGCGTCAGCAGGTCGTGGCCGCCCTCCGGCCCGGAACCCGTATCCGGACCGGCTTCCTCGTCCCGGGCGTAGATCACGTCGCGCTCCAGCGCGCCTCCAACGGAGCGGTACCGCCGCACCTGCAGCCGCCCCGGCAGGGACGCCTTGCCGACGCCGGCGCCGAGCTTGAACACCGGCCGCCACCGCGCCTCGCCGGCGCGCCTGATCGCCGACAGCTTGTACACGCCGCCCAGCGCGCCGCCGCCCCGGCCGCCACCGCCCGCCGCCGTGACCAGGGATGTGCCGACCCCCCAGGTGTCGATCGCCGCTCCGGCGCGCCGCAACTCCATGATCCGCTTCTCGTCCAGGCTGTCGCTGACCACGATCGCCACCTCTTCGAGCCCCGCCTCGTCCAGCCGTCGGCGCGCCATCCGGCTCTGCTGCAGCAGGTCGCCGGAATCGAGACGGATGCCGAGCAGCCGCTGGCCGCGCCGCTCGAGTTTCCGTCCGGTGATGATCGCGTTCTCGATTCCCCGGTCGACATCGTAGGTGTCGACCAGGAGAACGCAGTTGTTCGGCATCGTCTCGGCGAAGGCGTCGAAAGCCTCGGGCTCCGAGTCGAACGCCTGGACCCAACTGTGGGCATGGGTGCCGCGCACGGGAATGCCGAAACGCTGGCCCGCCTGCACGTTCGACGTCGCGGTGCAGCCGCCGACGTAGGCAGCCCGGCAGGCGCTGAGCGCGCCGTCGAAACCCTGCGCCCGGCGCAGACCGAACTCCAGCACCGGCTGACCCGGAGCGGCGATGTGGCAGAGCCGCGCCGCCTTGGTCGCCACCAGGGTCTGGAAGTTGATGATGTTCAGGATCGGCGTCTCGATCAGTTGGCCGACGAGCAGCGGCGCCTCCACCCGCAGCAGCGGCTCGCGGGCGAACACGGCAGTGCCCTCGGGGACCGCGGCAAGCGAGACGGAAAGATCGAGCGCCGGCAGGGCGTCGAGGAACTCGGGCGCGAACAGCGGCCCGCCGGCACCGCCGTTCAGGCTCCGCAGGTAGTCGATGTCTTCAGGCTCGAAGCGAAGTTCCTGCAGGAAGGACACGATCTGCTCGAGGCCAGCCGCGATGGCGAAGCCGCCTCCGAACGGTGTCCGCCGCATGGACATGTAGAAGCTGGCCCGGTCCAGGTGGCGACCGTGCTGCCAGTACCCCTGAGCCATCGTCAACTGGTAGAGGTCCGTGGTCAGGGCGCTCATGGCGAGGCCTGCAGGAGCGGCGGCGCCGTCGGCCGGTGCTGGTACAGCATGCCGTCGGCGAAACCGAGCCGCCGGTAGTACTCGCGCGTGCCGACCGAGGAGATGACCGCCACCTGCTCGAACCCGGCGCCGGCCGCGACCGCGAGCGCCTCGGCGATCAGGCGGCGGCCGAGACCGATGTGCTGCGACCGGCCCTTGCCGCGCTCGCCCAGACCGACGACCGCCCCGTAGACGTGGACTTCGCGGATCATCGCGGCGCCGGCGAGTTCCTCGATCGGCCCTTCCCCTGCCTCCGACGCAGCAGGCAAGCGCAGCCGCAGGAAGCCGGCGATCGAACCGTCCTCAGCCACGAACTCCAGGAACGTCTCACGCCCTGAGGCGGCCTCGTAGTCGGTACGACGCATCCGGAGAGCCGAGGCATCCACGCGCCGGCCCCCGATCTCCCGCGCGCGGATGTCTCTGCAGGCGACGCCGCGGCGTTCGGCCTCCTGTTCGGCGACCTGACGCAGGTTCGTGGTCCGGTTGCCGGTCACGATCTCGGTGCCGGGAATGTCGCGAATCACCCGCGTCAACCGGCAGTACCGGGGAGTGGCGCCCAGGCTGTGGACGAGCACGTCGAGCAACTCGCTGCGGGTGTACGGACGCCATGCGCCGCAACGATAGTAGGACATCAACTCCGCGCTTTCGATCAGGGAGCAGGGGTAGACCTTCAGTTCGTCCGGGCGCACGTCCGGGTCCTCGAACAGCCGGTCGAAGTCCTCGCAGTCCTGCTCCGGGGTCGAGCCGTAGAGGTTCGGCATCCAGTGCGCCTGGATCTTGAACCCCGTCTGGCGCAGCAACCGGATCGCGCGCCTGGTCATCGCAGCGTCATGGCCGCGCCGGTTCTTCCTGAGCACCTCGTCGTCCATGGTCTGGATGCCGATCTGCACCTTCGTCGCTCCCAGGCGACGCATGCGGAGAGCCTCACCCCGGTCCAGCCGATCGGGACGGGTCTCGAGCGACAGGCCGACGCAGCGGACGGCGGCCGTCTCGTTCTCGCGCTGCGCCACCTCGAGTTCGCCCCAGCTCGCCGTCTGCCGCCGTGCCTGGGCGGCCGCCCGGGGGTGCATGGAAGTCCAGTCGCTCACGACCTGGTTGTAGTTGCGACCCCGGCCCGCGTTCGGGCTCGCGACTGGGACCGCCTCCTCGCCGCGGGTGTCGAGCGTCTCGCCGTCGACCGTCTCCGTGAGGTCACGGAAGTCGACCTCCGGCTCGAATCCGGCGAGCGGATCCCCACCGCTACGCCTGGCAATGTCCGAGAACCGGTTCATTGCCTCGAAGCAGCGCAGAACGAACCAGATCTGGTAGCTCTCCGGATAGCTCGACCAGGTGCCCCCGAGCACGATCAGCTCGACCTTGTCGACCGGGTGACCGGTGTGATCGAAGGTACGCAGCCGGGACAGAGTCTGGCGGTAGGGGTCGAACTGATGCTCCGCCGCCCGCTGCGCGCCCGGTTCCGACGAGATGTAGCTCTTCGGCATCCGCACGTCGCTGGGGCAGAAGATGCAGCGCCCGGGACAGGGGAACGGCTTCGTCAACACCGTGACCGGCGCCACGCCGCTCCTCGTGCGCACCGGCTTCATCCGCACCCGCTCGACGAACGTCTGCTCGGTGGCCGAGCCGGAGCGAAGCGCCCGGTAGCCGCGGATCAGCTCGGCCTTCGAGAAGAAGCCCTTGCCATCCTTGGGATAGCGCCGCAGCAGGTGCTCCAGGTCCTCCTTCTCGAAGCTCGACGCCCGCTCGACGGCGCCGAAGATCGCCTCGAGTTCGACCGCATGCTCCGCGGGGTCGAACGGATAGGCAGTACCGCCGTTGCTCATCGACCGCGTTCTCCGCCGCCCGCAGCCATGCGAACCCGCAATCCACGCTGAGCCAGGACGCCCATGAAGCGTTTCGGGGCTATTGTCGCCACCATGGCGGGAACCTACTACGGCCGGGCGAAGCGCTCGCACTCCTAAAGGTCGGGCGACGACGATGGCAGCGGAAGCGGCGCCGGCGGGGCGCTTTGAGGGC
This sequence comes from Candidatus Multivorans sp., assembly GCA_965216125.1. Classification (GTDB taxonomy): domain Bacteria; phylum Acidobacteriota; class Thermoanaerobaculia; order Multivoradales; family Multivoraceae; genus Multivorans. The sequence continues at coordinate 11,331 of OZ244152.1, forward strand.
CGGGCGGCCCTGGTCACCGGCGGCGGCAGCGGCATCGGCCTGGCGGTTGCCAGCACCCTCGCTTCGGGCGGTTGCCGCGTCGCGCTCAGCGGCCGGCGGCGGGAAGCGGTCGAAGCGGCAGCCGCGGAGTTGGGGGATCAGGGGCTGGCCTGTGTGGCCGTCGCCGGCGACGTCGCCGGTGCGGACAGCGCGCGGGCGATGGTGGACGAAGCGGCCCGCAAGCTGGACGGGCTCGACATCCTGGTCAACTGCGCCGGCGTCTACCGCACCGGCCCGCTGGCGGCGGACAGCACCGGCGCGGCCGAGCCGGGAGCACCCAGCGAGGCGGACCCGGTCGACCTGGTCATCGACATCGATCTGAAGGGCGTGCTGTTCGCTATCCGCGCCGCCATACCGCACCTCCGCGTCCGCGCAAGCGCCGGCGGCGCGTCGATCGTCAACATCTCGTCCTCCGTCACCCAGTCGCCGCTCGCCAACTGCTCCGTCTACTCCGCCGCCAAGGCCGGCGTCGACGCGTTGACCCGCAGCCTCGCGCTTGAACTCGCCGGCGACCGGATCCGCGTCAACGCGGTGTTGCCCGGCGTCGTGCGCACGCCGATCTTCGAGACGGTCATGCAACCCGAAGAAGCCGCAGGTTTCCTCGACAGCTTCGGCGACCAGGTGCCGCTCGGCCGGGTCGGCGAGCCGGACGACGTAGCGCGCGCCGTCGTCTTCCTGTGCGATCCCGAGAACGACTGGATCACCGGCGCGCTACTCGCCGTCGACGGCGGGCTCAGCCTGGGCTCCGCCTAAACCGGCTCGCCTGCAGTACAGGAGCTCATCTGCGCCGACGCAGTCGCTCCGGGTGCGCGGGCCTGCCATCTGGCCCGCATCAAGCCCGATGCCGCGAAGCGGCGAGGCTACAGCCATACTCGCCTCGACCATGGACCCTTCCACGCAGTCCGCTCTCCGGCGCATCAACCGCGAGTTCTACAGCCGGTACGCCGCCGACTTCGACCGCACCCGGCACCCCGGCGGCTGGCCGGGGTGGCGGCGCGTCGTCGAGGCCGCGGCGCGGACCACGGGCCGGCCCCTCCGCGTCCTCGACCTCGGCTGCGGCAACGGCCGCTTCGGCCTCTTCCTCGACCGAAACCCCGACCTCCGTCGCAACCAGCCGTTCGAATACCTCGGCATCGACTCCAGCGCCGAGCTGATCGAACGCGCGCGAGCCGAGGCCGGCGGCTGCGACCACATCCGCTTCGAGGTCGACGACATCGAGAAGCGCACGCTCGACCAGACGAGCCACGACCTCGTCACGCTCTTCGGCGTCGTCCACCACCTGCCTGGCTTCGACAACCGGCGCCGCGCCCTGGAGCGTGCCGCTGAGGCCCTGGCGCCCGGTGGCCTGCTCGCCGTCACCTGCTGGCAGTTCACCGGCGACCCGCGATTCCAGAGCCGGCAACTCGACTGGTCGGAGGAGCCCGCCGTCGACCGGGAACAACTTGAACCCGGAGACCACCTGCTGCGCTGGGGACCGGGCGACTCGGAAGCCCGACGCTATTGCCACCACACTGACGAGCGGGAACTCGACCGTCTCGTCGCCGGCCTGCCGGTCGCCGAACACGCCCGCTACCGCGCCGACGGCGCCGGCGGCCGGCAGAACCTGTACTGGCTGGGAGCTCGAGGGCTCAGGCGGGACCGCGGACGCGATTGAGGAAGTCCTCCGCGTCCCGGCACTCCCACGCCAACCGGATGAGCGGCGCTAGGTCCGCCAGGTGGTCGAGTTGCTCGAACCACGAGCGCAAGGCAGGCGTCGTCGCCAGACCGCGAGCCGCGAGCGCCTCCTGCACGGCGACGCGAACGATCTCCAGACGCTCCTCTGCGCGGCCCTCGACACGGCCTTTCGCCCGGCCTTCCGCTCGGCCCTCCGCTCGCTCCCGGCGCAGAAGAGGATCGTCGTCGGGGCCGGTGCCTTCCGCCGCCGCGAGCGTGTCGGCCACACGGCGAAGCGTGTCCACCGTTTCCAGCGAAGCCTCGTGTTCGTTCAAGGCCGCGTGGATCGCCTCCGCGGTCCAGCCCGGGAAGGCCCTGCTCGACGGCGTTTCGATGTAGCGCCCGCCCTCCAGAACGAAGATCGTGAGGGCGGACCGGCGGGACTTCGGCCGGTAGTGCCAACTCGCGTTCGGGACTTCCACCCATACCTCCGGGAAGCCCCAGGACTCGTAGATTCCGAGCTTGCGACGCCGCACGTCGGTGCTGTAGTCGACCTCCAGGAGCACATCCGGCAGCGCGTTCGCACCGCGTTCGATCTCCGGGCCACTGGGTCGCGTCTCGGAGGGGTGCAGATAGGCCACCTGGTCAGCGGCCAGTAGCCGCAACCGTTCGCCGCTCTCTCCGCGCACGACCAGATCGGCCGCGCCGATCACGTCGATCGGCGAGCCGCGCCGCATCGCGATCATCTTCACGCAGGCGGCGAAGCGCTGCGCTCCGTACTCGTGATAGGTGGTGGCCGGCTCCGCCACGATCGCGATCTGGTTGCGCGCGTCCCAGTACTCGATGCGGCCCTCGTAGTCGTCGAGTTCCTCGTCCGGAATCGGCACCGCGCGGCAGCCCGGGAACTCGTGGCCCTGCGGCGGCGCACCGTCGTCCGGAAGCTGGTCGACCTGTCTGGCGATCGGTTCAGCCATGAGTCGATTCTATATCCACAGGTAACGAGCGGGGCAGCCGAGCGGCTGGTAGTTTGCAGCGGCAGGAGGATCGCCACCGATGAAGTTCTTGTCCCTCGCGCTGATCGCCTCCGCGCTGCTGGCGGCTCTCCCCGCCGCTGCGCAGCAGGAGGAGACGTACGACTACTGGCAACCGCAGCGGCGGATGGTCCGGCTGGGCCAGCAGGCCATCTTCATGTGCAACGGGCTGTTCACGTCGAACCGGACGATCGAGCAGGTCTTCGCGCAGGAACTCGCCTACCTGCCGGAGCCGGTCGGAGCCCCGGCTGGCGGCGACTACGAGGTCGACTGGGATCGCAAGGCGGTGACGATCGGCGCCGGCCACGGAGCGCCGAAGATGCGGGCCGCGTTCCGCGAAGGCATCGGCTGCATCATCCTGGCGCCCGACCAGACGTTGGATGACATCGACGGTCTGCCGGCCATCGAGATGGCGGCCGCGCCCGGCGTGGCCGCGGAGATCCCCTGGCCCGACGGCGACCTGACGGCTCAGACCGCCCTGCCGCCCGATGTCGACGCAGCGGCGCTTGGGGCCGCGTCCGACTGGAGCTTCGACCGCGAATCCGCCGAACAGGTCACCCTGAGCCTCCTCATCGTCCACCGCGGCGAGATCGTCCACGAGCGCTACGCGGAAGGCGTCGACAGGACGACCCGCACGCGGACCTGGTCCACGGCGAAGAGCATCGCCTCGACGCTCATCGGCATGCTCGTCGACGACGGCAAACTGTCCCTGGACGCCCCGCTCGGCTTCGACTTCCTGCCAGATTTCCCGGCAGAAGCCGCCGCGCCCGAAGCCGACCCGCGGTCCGTGATCACCCTCCGGCACGTCCTGAACATGTCGAGCGGCCTCCAAACCGTCGACAACGGCGGCCTCGAGTACGCCGTCGGCTCCGGCATGTCCTACTGGGCCGGCGCCAGCTCCGTCGACGGCGCCCGCCACCGCGCCCTGATCCGCGAGCCCGGCACGAACTGGGACTACGAGAACTACGACACCCTGCTCGCCGTCTACGCGATGAAGCTCGCCCTCGGCAGCGAGAAGAAGTACCACCAGTTTCCCCGCAAGCGCCTGCTCGATCCGCTGGGCATGAGGAACACCCTCCTCAGCACCGACCGCTTCGGCGACTTCATCCTCAGCAGTCAGGTCTACACCAACGCCCGCGACCTCGCCCGCTTCGGCCTCCTCTACCTCCAGAACGGGATCTGGAACGGCGAACGGCTCCTATCCCAGGACTGGATCGAGTTCGTCCGCACCCCGGCCCCCGCCACCCACAACCGCGGCAACTTCTACGGCGGCCAGTTCTGGCTCGTCCCCGACGACCGCACCGACGTACCCCGCGACGCCTACTCCACCGCCGGCAACCGCGGCCAGTTCGTCGTCATCGTCCCCTCCCACGACCTCGTCATCGTCCGCCGCGGCCTCGACTACGGCCGCCAGGGCTTCGACCGCTGGGACATGACGCGGGAAGTGCTGAAGGCGTTTCCGGCGGCGGCGGCTACGGCGGACTGAGTCGGAGCGCCGGAGGCGGAGGCGGAGCCGGGACGGCGACGGTGTCGGTTACACCCGCCTGTCCGGGGCGCGAAGGGGGGCGGTCGTCGGGTTGTTACGGCCCCTTGTGAGTGGACGCGAACGTCGATCCATTCGTATAGGCTCATGCAAGGCCCCACTTGACGTCGAGCCGAGGAGCCGCCGGATGACCACCACGACCAGCGAACGCAGAATCGTCAACATGCGGGAGGTGCTGAACCTCACCGTTGAGCAGCACGGAGAGACGAAAGAGCGCCTGGTCCGGATCGAGGACAAGGTCGACGTGCTTGTCGACGATCTCGCCGAGACCAAGGGAGACGTCGCGACACTCAAGGGAGACGTCACGACACTCAAGGGAGACGTCACGACACTCAAGGGAGACGTCACGACACTCAAGGGAGACGTCGCGGCGATCAAGGGAGACGTCGCAGCGATCAAGGGAGACGTCGCAGCGATCAAGAAGCACCTCGAGGCGGTATCCCGGTGAGGACTCCTACCAGCCGGTTCTAGAAGATCAGCTCCAGAAGGTGGAGGACGGAAGCAAAGCGATAAGCCGTCTTGCCCCCTGTCAGGATGACTCGCCAAGCTCGACGCCGTCCAGCCCGCGGAGGGGCTCAGGGGGAGGGGTCCCACCGACGCCGCTTCGCCAGCCCGGAGCCGGCGGGACGCCGGCGCACCGACGCCCGGCCGCAGCTACAGCCAGTCGCGGTCGGCGATCTTCCTGGGCAGGAACTCTTCGGTGACGAAGGAGAGGCCCTTGCTGGAGAGGGCCTCGAGTTCCCACTTGACGCCGGTGCGGAGCATGTTCTTGATCTCTTTCTGCCAGGCCTTGGCCTTGAACCACTCGTAGTTCAGGATCTCCTTGGCGCGGGAACGGTCCTGGTCGTTGAGGCGGATGCTGACGTCTTCGGAGAGGTCGTAGGCGGCGGGGTCGAAGCTGGAGAGGCCGATGAAGCGGGCCCTGGGTACGGCCATTCGCTTGGACTCGAAGGCAAGGCCGATGGAGCCCTGCTTGACCACGGAGTGGATGTAGTAGCCCCAGGGGTCGTTGTCGACGAAGACGTAGAGCGGCAGGTTCAGTTCGTTGACCAAGCGGAAGAGCAGGCGGCGGACGCCGCGGGGGGGCTGGCCCTGGCCGGTGACGAGGATGCAGTTGTGGCGCCTCCAGAACTTGTCCTCGTTGAGACGGGCCCAGACCGCCTCCTTCTCCACCAGGAGGATGAACTTGGCGCCGTGGCCGACGAAGCGGATCGTGCTCGGTTCGACGATGCCGGGCACCGACCAGCCTCCTGAGCCCATGCGCGAGAGGTCGATCACGTCGCCGGCGTCGACCAGGGTGAGCGGGCCGACCGCCGAGCCGCGCTTGGCGGCGAACAGGTGCAGCTCCTCGCGCAGGGTGCCGAGCGTGACCTCGAGGTCCTCGATGATCGGGTCCGACTCCTCCTGGCCGTCGAAGGTGTTCTCCTTGCCGTCGGCCAGGGTGTGCTTGGTCATGTAGTAGAGGTCGCGGATGCTGGTCGTCTTCTGCTCGTCGAGAAGCTGGGTGCAGCCGCGGGCGACCAGGAGCGTCTGCATGTACTTGCGGGCCTGGTTCAGGTTGAACAGCGAGCGGCGCTGGGTTGCGTCGCCCATCTCGATGATCTTCTTGCGCTTCGAGAAGTTGACGTTCGAGAGCGTGCGCGAGGGAATGTCGACGTAGGGGTCGACCTCGCGGCGGGCCATCGCCACCGTCTGCTTCGCCAGGTACTCGATCTTGGCCTTGGCGTCGAGGCTGGCCGGGATCTTGAGCCGGCCCTCCTCGGCGGCGGCCTGAGCCGGCCCGTCCTTCGTTCCCGCGTTGCCGTCAGAGTCAGCCACGTCCACGCGCTCCAGCCATCACACCAACTCCAACTGCGACCCGGAATCGCGCTCGACTTCGACCGGGATCGGCGGCGGCAGTCGTTCGAGCGATTCCACCTCCTCGGCGCCGGGCAGAGCGTCCTCCGGCGACGCGTCCCCAGTGTGCGTCGCCGGCGTAGCGGCGGTCTCCGGCGCCGCCGGCCCGGCGTCCGGATCGACCACGAGCACGTTCTCGCAGGCCTCCAGGTCATCGTCGGCACCGGCGCCGTTCGCCTCTTCGAGCATGCCCGCCAACTCCGTCTTGCGGAGGCTGATCGCCAGCAGCCGATCGCGGAACAGCTTCTGGTCCTTGCCGGTGATCGCTTCGACCGAGTTGACGACTTCCTCGATGTAGAGGTTGAACACCTCGCGGCGCCGCGCCTCGCTCCTGGCCCGCGCCCTGCGCTTGACGTACTGCCCGAGCCGGCGGCCGCAGGTCTGCACCGCGAGCTTGATCTCCTTGCGGATCTCGTCGTAGTCGGCAACCGCGACCTTGCTTTCGGAACTGAAGGGCACCCACACCGAGGCGAGATGAACGAGCACGATCAGCGGCCCCGACGGCAGCGCGCCGCGCGACTGGGCCAGGCCGTAGTTGCGCCACGAGACGTCCATCACCGCCTTGGTGATGCAGCAGGAGCCGGCGTAGTACTGGAGCGGCACGCGGTTGGCGAAGCGCAGCACCTTGGCCAAGTCGTCTCCGGCCAGATCGCCGCCCCAGGCCAGGCCGACCTCGACCTGGAACGGGTTGCCGCGGTAGACGGCAGGCCGGCGCGTCTCCACGCCGTAGAACTCGGCCCGGACGCCCCGGGTCAGACCAGCCAGGAGCTCCTGGACGCCGATCGGCGACAGGCAGCCCGTCGACGGCGGCCGGATGCGGGTCTTCGCGTCGTTGATCGCCTTGTAGAGCTCGTCGACGGCCTGACGGGCGACGGTCTTCGGAAGCGCCTTCGGGTTGATGCCGGCCCGCTTCGCCAACCCCCCGGCGAGCTGCGGCGAGATGCGGCTGAAGTCCCGGGACAGGAACTGGGTGACCGTCTTGTACTCGGTCGATTGCAGCATCTTCATCAGCACGCCGAGTTCGACGCCGTGCGGATGCGGCTTGATCTCCTCCGGCGCCACCGGGTTCTGCTGCACGGTGCGCGCCCAGGAGGCGGTCTCGCCGCTCGGGCTTCGGTAGTGCAGCGTCACGTGCGGGTTCGCGACCGCGACCTGGTGGAGGAACTCCTCGACCGACTGGCGGCCCTTCAAGTACTTCGCTTCCAGTTCCAGTTCCACCAGCGTGCCGTGGTCCAGATGCCAGTCGGGAAGGGTCCGGCGACCGATCGCCTTGGGCCTGTTCGTGTTCGTGTCGACCATGACCTGCATCGCGTAGGCCGGTTTGTCCGGCCCCGTACGCGACTCCACGGATACCGGCTTGCCGGTCGTCAACTGGCCGTACATCGCCGCCGCCGAGATGCCGATCCCCTGCTGGCCCCGGCTTTGTTTCAGGCTGTGGAACTTCGAGCCGTAGAGTAGTTGTCCGAAGATCTTCGGCGCCTGTTCGGGAACGATGCCGGGGCCGTTGTCGGTGATCCTCACGAGGTAACGGTTCGTGCCCTTGGCGGCTTCGAGCTCGACCCAGACTTCGGGCAGGATGCCGGCTTCTTCGCAGGCGTCGAGCGAGTTGTCCACCGCCTCCTTGACCGTGGTCAGGAGAGCCTTGCGCAGCGAGTCGAAGCCGAGCAGGTGCCGGTTCTTGGCGAAGAACTCGGATACCGAGATTTCCCGCTGGCGGCGGGACAGCGTTTCAGCGGTGACTCGGGTCGTCAAATCGGTTCCTGCTTCAGGGACTGAGATTGAGGCGCGCCCCCACATGCACCATCCGGGGTGCGCCCACGGCCACCAGGCCGGTACCGGAAATGCCGACCTGCACTTCCTCGTCGAGCAGGTTCTCGAACCCCGCGAAGACCTGCCAGCGGCTGCTCAGAGAGCGGGAAAGGCTCAGGTCCACGACCGCGAAGCTCGAGAGGGGCCTCGCGTTCAGGTCGTCCTCGTACTGCTCGCCCACGAAGCGCAACCCCAACCGCGCCTGCAGAAGCTCGGGATTCGCGTACTCGAGACCGAGGCTCGCCGACTGCTCGGGCGTCTGCGCCAGCCTCTTCCCCTCGAGTTGCGGAAAATCGGCCGCGCTCTCGACCTCGGCGTTGCTGTAGAGGTAGGACACGTCGAGCCGCCACTCATCGCCGAGCCGCTGCCGGAGTTCGGCCTCGAGCCCCTGGATGCGGGTGCGGTCCAGGTTGCGCCGCTGCCGGCACGATCCGCCGCCGGGCACGAAGCCACAGGGCTGGAAGAACCGGCCGCTGGCGATCGAAGCCAGGGTGACGTTGGCGATCGGGTTCTCGACCCGGTTGACGAAGGCGTTCAGGGACAGCCTGGAGCCGCCCTGATAGTGCACCGTCCCGAACTCGATGCCGGAAAGCCGCTCGGGCTCGAGCGTTTCGTTCGCCTCGGTGATGTCGTTGCCCACCCGGAACGGCCGGTAGAGCTCGTTGACGGTCGGCGCCCGGAACGATCCGTACACCGAGCCGCGCAGGCGCCAGCCGAAGTCGAGGGCGTAGAGGAAGCCGATCCGCGGCGATGCCGCCGTCTCGTTCCGGTCCTCGAAGGCGTCATCGCGACGGATCGAGCCGTCCGCCTTGTTGATCTCCAGCCGGCTGCCGGAACCGGTCTGCCAGCGGTCGATGCGGGCCCCGAGTTCGAGATGAAGCCGCTCGCCGAACTGCGCCCGGCGCTGCACGTAGGCGCCCGCGATCGACTGGTCCCCGCCGGCCATGCGCCGCCGGTTGAACTGCGTGGTGTAGAAGAAATCCTCGTTGGTCGCCCCGTCGACGCTCCGCCACTCGGCGCCGGCGACCCACAGGCCCGATCCGACCTCGTCCTGCCCCAACTGACCCTGCCATTGGGCGCCGAGGCCGACGGCTTCCGAGTCGACCAGGAACTGATCGAGCGCCGGCCGCTCGGACGACCGGTCGGCTTGCTGGGCGCTGAACCGGCTCGCGAACTCCTGTTCGTGGGTGAAACCCCGCAGCGTCCAGGTGTCGCCCCGTCCGCTCACGACGTCCGCGCTCAGGCGGAAGGAGGTCAACTCCGTGTCGTTGCCGGTCAGTGGAGTGCCATTGCCGCGGTCCTCCGACAGGGTGTCGCCGCCGACGCTGACGGATACCGAGTCGCTGGGAGAAACCGTCAGGCGGCCGCCGACGCTGGTCTGCTCGGAGAACGCGTCGACGTCGATCGGGCCGCGTTGGTCGTCGCGAAGCACCGTGTAGCCGTCGCTGTCGAAGCTCCTCGCCGACAGGGTCAGCGACGCGCGATCGAACCCCTGCCCGAACCAGGCGTCGCCCGACAGAATCCCATGATCGCCGCCCAACGCGGACAGCCTTAGCGAAGAGCCCGAGTCCGACGGCTCGGTGGTGACCAGGTGGATCACGCCGCCCAGGGCCGAATTGCCCCACAGACTCGAACCGCCGCCGCGCACGACCTCGATCCGCTCCAGGCTTTCGCGGCCCACGCGGCCCCAGTAGATCCAGCCGCCGAAGGGATCGTTCAGAGGCAGCCCATCGAGCAGCACCAGGGTCCTGCTGACGCCGCTGGGGCCGATGCCGCGCAGGGAAACGCCCTGGCTGGTCGGATGGGCGACCATCGAGCTGTTGCGGCGGAAGAGGCTGAAGCCGGGGACCCGGCGCAGCGTGTCGTCCAGGGTCACGGCCGGGCTGGCGCGGAGCTCGTCGCCGGTCAGCACGGACACGCTGGAGGTCACCTGCCCGAGTTCCTGCTCCGCTCGAGACGCCGTGACGACGATCGTCTCGGCAAGAGCGGGGTTCTCGACCGGCTCGGCGTCCTCGTCGTCCTCGGCAACCGCCGCGTCCGTCGCGGCAAGCGCCACCGAGGCGGTGATCGCCAAGGCGAACGCAGAGACCAGGAGCAAGAAATGACCGCGAACACGGCCGTCCGGCGTTCGCATCGTGGACGCGGTAGGCGTGGTCGGCATGCACAAGCTCCTAGAGAGCCGGACCCGGCGTCTCCGGGTCGGCGGGAGCGGGCATCGTAAACGATGCGGGATCGACTTCCGCGCCGGCTTCAGCTTCCTGGATCCTCAATTCGGCGGCGACCTGGCCCTCGACCGCGATCCGGATCGTGCCGGGCACCTTCAATCCGCCCACGTCCGTGTAGTCGCTGATCGTCACCTCGAGCTCTCCGGTCGACCCCAGGAACGATCCGTCGAAGACGATCCGGCGTTCCAGGAAGTCCTCGCCGCCGAGATAGAGCGTGCGCGCTTCGCCGTCCGCGGTCGCGATGTCCAGCCGGTAGGTCTCGTCGCGTTCGACCTTCTCGATACCGGCCAGCGACACCTCGAAGCCGCGCTCCTCGGTGTTCGCGAGCATGCCCCACAGGAAGTCGGACAGAATCCCCACCGCCCCGACCATCTCCTCGGGCAGCGGCGCCGGGTCGATGATGCCCTGCATCGGCGACACGTTCCATGCCGTCTCGCCGTCGTAGGCCAGGATCATCGTCAGGCCCTGCAGGTCGATGTCGATCCGGAACGAACTGGGACGCGCGAAGGCCACCGTCATCGGCACTTCGAAGCCGAGCATGACGACGGTGCCGCTGGCGCTCACCGTCTCGACCTCGGCGGCCGAGGCACCGCGGGAGTTCCGGTAGCGCGACAGTACGTCGTCCTGGCCGAGCGTGGCGTCGGCCATCTGACCAGGCATGAAGAAGATGTCCGGATCGATGTCGGGATTGATCTCGTAGGAATCGAGGGTCAACGGCATTTCACCCATCGAAGTGACCAGGATCTGCAGGTGGGCCAGCATCAGGCCGTCGGCCTCCCGGTAGTCTTCGAACCGAGTCGCCGTATCCTCCATGCCGAATCCGAAGTCCGCCTTGGAGATCCTCTTCTTCTCCAGCCCGTCTTCCGTGTCGATGAAGACCTGCTGCATCACACCGTCAGGCGCGGTGACCACGAGCTTCCAGGCTTCACCACTCTCGATCTCCTCGCGGCCGGCAAGTTCCACCTTGTAACCCGGCTGCCCGTACTCGAACCAGGGGCTGCTCAGCGCGGCGTCGGCGGCCTGCGCAGCCGCCACGTCACCTTCGAAGGCGGCCGGCTTGGGCTGACCGGGTTGCTGGCCCCAGGCCTGCTCGCCGTCGAATGCCTGGATCAGGGCCATGCCGCCGAAGTCGCCTTCCACCCGAACCTGATTCGGTCGACGCAGGTGAATCGTGAACGGGGCCTCCATGCCCTGCACCGACATCGTCCCAGTGGCCCTTACACCCTGAATCGAGCGCAACTTCTCCAGGCCGCCGCGCGCCTCGTAGTGCATTGCCAGCACCCGGTCGAGCTCGCTGGGCTCGGCCGTCTCCTGGGTCCATGCCGGCGCTGCCGCCAGGGCAAGCGCCAGGATGGCGAAGCACGCACGGCCTCGATCCGTTCGCCGCCTGTTCCGTATGCCGCGCTCCGTTCCCGCGCGAGCTGCTGAGCCGATCGGTGCAGAACCCTTCATCTCATCCTCCGCTGGCCGTCCGCCGCGAGGCCTGCCGGTGACCGCCAAGCCGGCTCGCTGCCCGAAATCTGTGCCGGCATGATACCCGAAGGGGGTTGGCTGAGAACGGCGTGGGCGGCGACGCCATGCCGCAGGATATCGCCTTCGACGCCTTACGCAAACTCTGAAAACAAAGAGGTTAAGGTCGACGGCGAAGTTTGGCGGGCGCGACGGCGCAAAGCGGCCACCGAGCGCCTTTGAGTTGCTTCGAACATGCCGGTCTGGAACCCCCTCCCTCCGCGGGCGGTTTCTCCTCTACGATTCGTCAGCGAACACTCCATGAACGAGGAAAGACAGGGCGACGGGATCGCCGGGTCCCAAACCCGGCGGCTGCGCTTCACCGCCAACGGATGGGAGTACTTCCGCATCTGGATCGTCAACGTCGCGCTGACGCTCCTGACGCTCGGTATCTACTCGGCCTGGGCGAAGGTGCGGGCACGACGCTACCTGTACGGCAACGTCTGGCTCGGCGACGCGGTGTTCGACTACACGGCGAACCCGGTGGCCATCCTGCGGGGCCGGATTCTGGTCGCCATCGTGGCGGTGGCCCTGTGGTTCGCCGGCGTCCTAAGCATCTTCTACTACTACGTCGCGCTGGCCGTGCTGGCGCCGCTCGTGCCCTGGGTCGTGGTCCGCGCGCGAACCTTCCAACTCCGCAACTCCAGGTACCGCGGCATCGCCTTCGACTTCAAGGGGCGGTACTGGGACGCCGCCGTCTGGTATCCGCTGTTGGCCGTTGCATCGTTCGTGACCTTCGGACTGGTCTGGCCGCTCAGGATCTTCGGCCGCGACCGTTTCCTCATCACCGAGTCGCGTTTCGGAAACAAACCGTTCCGCTTCATCGGCGAAGCCGGTCCCTACTACGGCGTCTACATGGTCGTCTGGGTGCTGACCGTGATTCTGTTCATCGGCTCCTGCTTCGTCCTCATCAGCATGATTGCGCTGGAACCCGATGCTGAAGCGCCACCTCCCGCGGCAAACTTCGTCATGCCGGTGTTCTTCGCCCTGGTGGGGCTGGTCTCGTTCGTCTACATCCGGACCCGCCTGCTCAGCTACCGCTGGAGTTGCACCCAACTCGGCGACAGCGACTTCATCCTGCAACTCTCCTTCGGAACCATGTTCTGGCTCTACGCCAGCAACACCGCCCTGGTCATCGCCACGTTCGGCCTGTTCGCGCCCTTCGCCAGAATCCGTGTGCTGCGCTACGTCGTGGACCAGTTCCTCGTCATGCAGCCGCTCGGCGCGGTCACGTTCGAAGCCGGCGACGCCCAGCGCCTGGGCGCCACGGGCGCCGAGGCGGCGGGCGAGTTCGGCCTGGAGATCGGGATATGAGCGCGGTTGCCTGCCACTACTGCGACGGTCGCACCTCCGAACGGCGCGACGCCTCCCTCGCCATCACGATCGACGGCAACGTGGTGGTAGCCGTCGACGGCTTCGAGGAGCGCCGTCTCCACTCTTTGTCCGAGGTCCGGATTCCCAGCCGTATCGCCGACACGCCACGTCACATCCGTCTGCCCGACGGCGCCGTCTGCGAGGTGCGCGACAACGACGCGCTCGACGCAATGCGGGCCCGCGCCGAACAGGGCCCCCAACCACTCGGCCGGCGCTTCGAACGCCTGCTCCATCGTCTCGACAGCAACTGGCGAGGAGCAGCAACGGCACTGGCCGTGACGGCCGCGATCCTCTTTTCGTTCACCGAATGGGGCGCCCCGGTAGTGGCCGGGGTCGTCGTTGCGGCGACGCCTCCCGAGGTCGAAGCGGTCATCGGCGAGAACCTGATGACTCTGTTGCTCCAATTCGACGCCCTCGCTCCCTCCACGGTCGATCGGAGTCGGCAGAACGACATCCTGCTCGCCTTCTACGCGATGAGAGACGATGCAGGACTTGAGGCCGTACAACTCGAGTTCTTCTCCGCACCCGGCCTCGGTCCGAACGCCTTCGCCCTCCCGGGAGACACGGTCGTCATCACGGATCAACTCGTCGAGTTGGCCGAGAACGATGAGGAGATCGTCGCGGTCCTCGCCCACGAAGTGGGGCACGTGGCCGGCCGCCACGTCATGCGGCGCATCGCCCAAACCTCCTCCATGCTCGTCCTGTGGACCGCCTTCACCGGAGACACGTCGGTCGCCGCGCTGTCCATTCTGGCGCCGGAGCGGTTTCTCGCGCAGCGCTACTCACGGGCTTTCGAACGCGACGCGGACCAGTTCGCCTTCGACTACATGCTCCGGAACGGCATCTCGCCCACTCGCCTCGGCGACATCCTGCAGCGGCTCGAAGGGGCCCGCGCGCGGAGCGGCGCTGTCAACTGGCTGGCCAGCCACCCCGGCGCGGAGGAGCGCGCGCGAAGCGCAGCGGAGGCCGCGAAACGAGCCCGCGACGGCGCCGAAGCCCGCGAGTGACCGTCGCGCGCGAGGCGGCATATTCTCAGACCACACGACCGAAGCAAGCGACGCGGGCCGAAGCCGCAGGCCGGGCCCGCAGCAGGAGGCACCTCTCATGCACAAACTGACCCAGGCCCAGCGCGAACAGTGGGCCATCGACGGCTTCATCCGCGTCGAACAGGCGCTGTCACCGGAGCAGGTCTCGTTCTTCGACGCTGAACTCGACCGCGTCCGCCAGCTCCCGGGCTGGGAACCGAACCCGGACGGACCGCTGGGCCACTACGCCTGGCTCGACCACGCGATCGACCGGGATCCCGAGGGTTTCATGGACCGCCGCGTACTGCTCCACTACGACCAGGCGTTCCTCGATCTGATGGACGCCTCGCCCGTCTTCGACCTGGTCACCGACATCATGGGCCCCTATGTCGTGCTCAGCATGAGCCAGGCGATCGTGCGCCCGTCCAATCCCAAATGGCCCGGCTACACCCACACCGACGGCGGCGAGGCGCTGCGCCGCATCCGCGTCACCGAGACGAGCCTGCCGCTGGCGATGAAGGCGCTCTACCTGCTCTCCGACGTGACCGACGACGACTGCGGCAACTTCACCGTCTTCCCTGGCAGCCACGTGCGCCCCTTTCCGGACCGCCCGTACCCCGCGCCCGGCCCGAAGACCCCGGGCGCGGTCCAGCTCGCCGGCAAGGCCGGCGACTGCATCCTCTTTCCGCACTCCCTGTGGCACGGCCCGTCCGTCAACGCCTCCCCGCGCGCCCGCAAGACGATCCTCTACAACTACTGCCAGTTGTTCCTGCGCACCTACGACCCCGAGCCCACCGCGGAGATTCTGGAGCGCTGCACTCCGCGCCAGCGTCGCCTGCTCGGCGAACTCGGATACGACTTCCGGCCGGGCTCGTACTTCTACGCGCCGCAGGACCAGGTGGACGTGATCGTGGGCGACGGTTCGGGGTAGGCCCCGGAAACTCTTGGAGAACCAGATGCCGGCCAGAACCCGGGTGGCGATCCGCGCCACCCGCGAACCACTCTGTGCGCCCGTCATCGGGCGCACAGATGGCAGACCGGCGCACCCAGTTCCTGCGACCGCGAGCCGCCGAGGTGGCCGCAGAGCCCGCCACGGGCTGCTGACATGCGTGGTGCTCGCCACGTCCATGACTCTGGCGTGCTCGACGATCACCGTTCCGGCCCCGGATGTCGCCACGGGACTGGGTACGCCGGCGTCCTCGTCGGCATCCGCCGAACGTCCCGACGAGCCACGGCACGAAGGCTCCTTGCCCGATCTCCTTGCGGATCTGGCTCGTATCGTCGGCCGCGAGACCGTGGACCGCGGGGACGCGCTCCTTGGCATGTTCCAGGAGCGCGGGTTCGACCCTCATGTACACGAGTTTTCGACTCAGGTCACAGATCGGCAGCCGAGAGAAGTCGGCAGAAACCTGGTCGTCACGATCGGCGAGGGACATCGCGACATCGTGGTCGGCGCGCACTACGACGTGGTCCGCCTCCGGGACGGTGCGGTCGTCGGCGGCGCCGTGGACAACGGCGCGGCGTCGGTCGTCCTCACCAGGGTTGCCGAGACGCTGCGACGACACGAACTGGAGCACCGCGTCCGGGTCGTCCTGTTCGACCTTGAGGAGGCCGGGCTCCTCGGCTCTCGCGCCTACGTGCAGGACGAAGACGGGGACCGTATCGCCGCCATGGTCAACGCCGATGTGGTCGCCGGCGACGGCACCCTGATGTATGGGCCGACTTCCCACGACGGAAACGAGGCGGTCTACCGCAGTCTCCGCGTCGCGTGTGCTCGCAGCGCGATCCTGTGCATGGCCTTCCCCCGGTACCCCTCCAGCGACGATCGCACCTTCCAGGCCGCCAGAATCCCCAACGTCTCAATCGGCATGAACGGCGCCACCGCGTCGCACCAGATGTGGCTCGCGCTCAATGCGGGCGCCGAATCCGGGCTCAGTCAGGGCTTCCTGCCCGAGGTCTTTCAGGTCATTCACTCGGACAAGGACACCATCGAACGCGCGAGTGAGGCCGCGATGACGCAGCTTCACGACATGATCGTCGCCCTCGTGCTCGAATTGGACAGGGCCCTGTAGAAGGCGGAAGACCGCGACGGCTACGTCCTGGGAGGACATCATGCCGGACAATCCGCGAAAGGCCACGAGCTGCAGATACCGAAGACCACAGCTTCGTTAGCGCCCGTCGACCGCTCGACGGGCGTCGCCGGCTATAGCTCTATGTGCATAAGATAAACGAAGCAGAGGATTCGTCTTGACTCAAGAGGGGCCCTCCGAGCGAGTGGTCTTCGCGGCCTACCCGCGCACTTGCCCACCGACGAGAACCACGGTTGACCATAACTGCAATCCTCAAGAGACCGGACGACGTGCGCCCGTACGTCGATGAGATCGTCGCCACGGCCGACGACCACACGCGGGAACTCGGGTTCTATGCACCCGCGATCTACCACGACTCGGCGGACCGGGGACGCTTGTGGGTCGCTGTTCAGTCCGGCAGCAGGCACGCCGCCGGTTTCCTCCGGTTCGGGGGTAGCGACCGGCAGTTGAGGGTGTTTCAGCTCTTCACACTCGAAGCCGCCCGTCGAACCGGAGTCGGGCGACGACTACTGTGCGAACTCGCGCATTACGGCGAAGAACACTCCATTCTCTCGGTCACCGCTCGTGTGGCCTCGGATCTCGCCGCGAACGCCTTTTGGCAGAGCGCAGGGTTCAAGGTCCACCGCACGGTTCGCGGGGGCAAGACGTCCAACCGCAAGATCAACATCTACCTGCGCGAGCTCAACGTCCCGTCGCTCTTTCGCGAGGCATCTAGGCTGGAAGATGGCCCACCGGCCCCCGATCAAGCGCTCACTTATCGCGACCGGCCACGAATACAGACGGCACGCTATGCCCTCGACCTGAACGTCGTGTTCGACGCTCTCCGGCAACGGGACGAAGGGGAGGCGCTGGAGATCCTCGCTGCAATCCCGGTTGTCGTTACCGCCGAACTGGTTCGGGAGTTAGAGAGGACCTCCGCCGGGGAAGAAGACGACCGGATGCTCCGGTCGACTCGCCGCCTGCCTTGCCTTCCTGACCCTCCGACGAAAGAACTCAACCGGTTGACCGAAGAACTGCGAGAAACGATGGATCTTACCGCAGACCCCACGAGCAGGCGCGGCATAACCGACACCTCCGACCTACGTCACCTTGCTGCGTGCATCCACTACCACGCGTACGGCTTCGTCACGCGAGACCGTCGAATACTCCGTTACTCCGAGGCTCTACGCGAGCGGTACGGCCTCAGGGTCGCATCCCCGGCAGATCTACTGCCGCCAGTCAACACCGCAGCAGATTCCGACACTTCGCCGGTCACTGCCGCGCTCGACCACAGCGTCTTGTCCGGAGGAGCGCTGGACCTCGATGACCACGCGCCTCTGGCGCACTTCTTCAAGCGTCTCGGCGTAGGCGCTGACCACATGCGTGCCGTCCTCGATCCGGGGACGACTCAGCAGCCCGCCGAGCACCGCGTGGTTCGGGTCGGCGGTCGGCACCTCGGTGTGGCCGCCCTGTTGCCGTCACCCATCGCCGGCCAACCGCGCAACGCCCACATCTACGTTGAGGATGGCCGACCCGAGTCATTGGCTGCCGCCGAGCACCTCTTCGACTGGCTCTTGAGGCCCCGAATCCGCGAGACACTCTACCGGCTCGATCTGCACACCGCACCCGGACAGCTCACCACCAAGCAGGTTGCTCTGGAATGCGGGTTCCGTCGCGTGGGGTCCCGCCAGGACGGTCCGAGCGCTCCCTTCTCGAAGATCGTCTACGGCGGCTTCGTGCGACCACGCCATTGGCGAACATTCTCGGCCGACTTCGAGGACCACACAGGACTTCGGCTGCCGGCGTCTATGCCCTCGTGGAACGAGCTAACCGAGGAGGGCATCAGGGTCGAACCAGCCGAGGGCCCGGACGACCGAATCACCCTCTTCGAGTTCGAGACGCTTGTTTCGCCAGGCTTGCTGCTCCCCCCCGGCCGGCCCGGCGTAGTCGTGCCAATTCGTCCGGGCTTCGCGGCGCAGCTCCTTCCGCCCACCGCCGCCCAAACGTCGCTTCTGCCGGAGAGGGAGGCGGCCCTGCGCCTCGAACGGGCATACTTCTTCCGTGCGGACAGGAACACACTGGTGCCACGCGGGACCATCGTCGTTTTCTACCTGAGTAGCCCGCGCATGGAAGCGGGCGCCGTGGCCCGTGTGACGTTCTCAGCCACGCTCTCGAAGGAGGAAGCGGTTGCGACGCTGAGCCGACAGGGAGTCCTCACAAGCGATGACATCGACGCCCGCGCAGACGCTCACGGGCGGGTAACCGCTTTCACGTTCGACAGCCTGGCAGCTGTTCCCCGCCCCGTTCCCTACAGCGAGCTCAGGAAGCTGAACTGCGTCGGCCCCACCAACTACGTCGAAGCGGAACGAATCTCCGAGGACCAACTCTCAAGGATCATCTCGGCAGGCTTCGAAGAGCCCGGCCCATGACCGAGATCCTCATTTCAATCAAGCCCCGATACGTCGACATGCTGGTCTCGGGATGCAAGACGGTCGAGATCCGCAAACGTGCCGTCCGCGCGCCGGCCGGGGCGAGGATCTGGATCTACGCAACAAGCCCGCGCCAACAGGTCGTAGCGTCGGCACGGCTCAAGGCGACAGCCTCGGCGGCCCCGGACGAGATCTGGCGGACGTTCGGCGATCGCTCCGGCATCGACCGCCGGGAGTTTGACGCCTACGTAGGAGATGTCGGATTGGTCTCCGCTCTTACTTTGACGGAGGTCGACGAGTTCGATACACCGCTCTGCCTTCGGGGCGAGGCACCGGGGTTCCGGCCGCCTCAGTCCTACGCGATCCTGCGCCACGCCGGGCTTCTCGTCGCGCTGCTGGCCAAGTGCGGAAAGAGCCGCGGTGAGCCACCGTCAACAGCCTGGGCCTAGTCCACCTGTTGGAGGATGCACTGCCTCAGGGCGGATCCGCGTAGGGCTCGTCCTCGGGAACGAACTCGGTCTCCTGCCGCGCCGCCCCGCTCCACTCGCGCATCGCCTTCGTGTCGAGCAGCGCACGGCAGTAGTCCGCGGCCTTGCGCGGAAGCGGCGGCTCGTACGTTGCGAACCGCGAGGCGACCGGCAGGAAGTAGGCGTCGGCGGCCGAGAAGGCGCCAAACAGGAACGGCCCTCCCCCGCCGAACTCGGCCTGGGCGGCGCGCCAGAGGGCGGTCAGCCGGGTGATGTCGGCCATGACCTCGGGCGCCTGGCCCTTGCCCGGATAGCTCGAGCGGATGTTCATCGGCATCGCGGAGCGTAGGGCCGCGTAGCCGGAGTGGAAGTTCGCGACCAGGGATCGGGCCCGCGCCCGGGCCCGGTCGTCCGCGGGCCAGATGCCGCGGTCGGGGTAGAGGTCGGCCAGCCGCTCGGCGATCGCGGAGGTGTCGAAGGTGGCGAAGCCCTGCCCCGGGTCGCCCTCCCAGAGCACCGGCACGAGGCGCGTAGGCGACAGCCCGGCGATGTTCTCGTCCCAGTCCTCCGAGTCGAACTTGAGCATCCGTTCAGTGAACGGGATGCCGAGTTGGGTCATCAGCGCCCACGGCCGGAGCGACCAGGAGGAGTAGTTCTTGTTGCCAATAACGAGGGTCAGTGAACGCGTCATGGGCGGCGGAGGCTACACAACAACGGTTGACGGTGTCAGGCCAGGCGCTATCCTGAAAGATCGTGTCCCGCTGCAACCCAAGCGCCCGAATCGCCCTGGCAGCGGCCGTGTTCCTGGCCGCATCGTTCAGCACCCCGATCTACGCCCAGGCGGGCTCGAACGGAGAGCCGCCCGGCGACATCGACGGACTATGGGACTTCGCCACCGCGACGCCGCTTCAGCGGCCGTCGGCCTACGCGGAGCAGGAGTACTTCTCCGCCGAACAGGCCAGCCAGTTCGAACGCGACACGATCGAGCGCCGGGGCGAGGCGCAGAAGCGGAGCCCGAGCGTCCATGCGCCGTACTGGCTCGACCACGGCCGCAACGTGCAGGAGTCACGCCGCACCTCGTTGATCTTCGACCCGCCGAACGGCCGCATCCCGCCGATGACCGAGGACGGCCGGCAGCGAGCCCAGGAACGGCGCGACCGGCGCCAGAAGGTGCCGGCCGGACCCGAGGATCGCAGCCTCTGGGAACGCTGCCTGATGGGCTTCAACGCCGGGCCGCCGATGAACCCGGGGGCCTACAACAACAACGTGCTGATCCTGGTGACGCCCGGCACCGTCGCGCTCCTGAACGAGATGGTCCACGAGACCCGGATCGTCCCCCTCGACGACCAGCCCCGCCTGCCCGGGCATCTACGCCAGTTCAAGGGCGATTCCCGCGGAACCTGGGATGGCGAAACCCTGGTCGTCGAAACCCGCAACTTCGAACCGCGGATCAGCTTCCAGGGCGCCGGCGGCAACATGCGCCTGACCGAGCGCTTCACCCGCTTCGATGCGGAGACCCTCATCTACGAGTACACGATCGACGACCCGGAGTCCTTCAACCGTCCCTGGAGCGCGCGTCTCGAGATGAAGCGGTCGGACCAGGCTCTCTTCGAGTACGCCTGCCACGAAGGCAACTACGGCCTGCTCAACATCCTGGAGTACGCGAGGACGAACGAGAAGCGGGCTGAAGCGGCGCCTCAACCAGAGTGACGTCCGGGAGCCGCGCGGCCTTCCGGTCGAAGGTGTAGAGCGGCACGGCGCCGGCTCGTCTCGCCGCGGCCGCGATCATGCGGTCGGCAAGGTCAGCACCGCCACGACGATACTCTCGTGCGGCGCGCGCCAGATCGCCGGCAGCCTCTACTTCCAACGCCTCCGAGTTCAACAGGTCGTTGAAAACGGTGGCCAGCCGCTCCCGCCTGAACCCGTAGCGGTTCTTCAGGACCCAGACCAACTCGATCGCCACCTCCCGGCTGACGTATCCCGGTTCTTCGACCGTCAGCGCCTGCAACAGTGCTGCCGCAGCCCTCGCCTGTCCTTCGTCGTCCCGGATGAGGAACCGAATGAGGATGTTCGTGTCGAGCGCGATCACTCGCGGCGCGCTCCCCCGACGGCTGAACGCTCCTCGTCCTCCGTCATCGGATCGTCCTCCGTCATCGGACGCCAGTCGCTCCCCAGCACTCTGCGACACGCTCCCTCGGCGATGGCGCGATCCATTTCCTCCAGGGTCGCGGGAGGCCCGTCGTACTCCAGCACGCCGAACAGGCGGCTCAGCGGCAGCACCGGCGCGATGCGAACTTCCCCGTCGTAGATGAAGTAGCGCACTCGATCCCCGGCTTTCAGCTCAAGCGCTTCGCGCACTTCCTTGGGCAGGGTCGTCTGACCCCGGGAAGTAACGGTCGACTCTGGCAAGCGAGATGGAGGTTGTGCATTCATTTCTCTAGTTTGCATTACTCATCGACATACTGCAAGGCTCTCCTCTCCGATTCCGCTGCCTCAGCCGCCGGACGCGACCGAAACGACATCGTCGCGGTGGGTCCACCATCCGGGGCTGGTCCACCAGTCGCTGCCGGGGGGCGGGGTCGGCTGGAACAGGAAAACGCCGGAGGGCGCGAACTCGACGCCGCGGAGGCGCTTGCTGAAGGCCCTGATCTCGGAGTAGTTCCACATCATCGTGAAGGGTTGGTCCTCGGCCACGACGCGCGCGAGTTCGCGGTAGATCGCGGCGCGGGCCTCGGGGTCGAACTCGCGCCGGCCGCGCTCCAGGAGTTCGTCGACCCGCTCGCTCCTGTAGCCGACGTAGTTGCGGGCGTTGTCGTAGCTCGTCGAGCGCAGGCGGATCGACCACTGGTCGGGGTCGGTGGTCACCTCGTCGGCGTCGGCGTGGGCCTGGAACTCGTGTTCCAGCAGGTGCTGCTCGTGGGTCGCGTTCTCGAACATGCGGAGCGTCAGCTCGACTCCGATGCTGCGCAAATCCTCGCGGTAGATGTCGGCCATCTTGACCGCGTCGGCGAAGGTCTGGGCGATCTCCAGCTCGAACGAGAACTTGATCCTCCGGCCATCGACCTCCTTGTAGCGCCAACCGTCGTCCGGATCGGAAAGCCAACCCGCCTCGTCCAGCAGCTCGCGGGCACGTTCGAGGTCGAACGGGTACTTGGGCACGTCCGGGTTGTAGCCCATGTGGTCCTTGTCCCAGAGCTGATCGGTCTCCAGGTAGACGCCGTAGGTGACATCCCGGATCACCCGCTTCTGGTCGTAGGCGTGGGTCATCGCCCGCCGCACCCGAACGTCGCCGAAGAACGGGTTGCTTCCGTCCTGGTTCCAGCCGATCCGGGCGATCCGGCGCGCCGGCGCCCAGCCCTTGATGCCGACGCGTTCGAATTCGGCGTCGTTGCTCTGGGTGGCGAACTGCTGCGGCGTGAACCAGTACTCGTCGAGTTCGCCTTTCTTGAACAGCAGGAGGCCGAGGTTGCGGTCGCTCTGCGGGCGGTAGATCACCCGCTTGAACGGCGCCACCCGGGCCGCGTCCGGGAACTCGTCCCATCGATCGACGACGATCCGGTCGGTCGGGGTCCAGGACACGAACTTGTACGGCCCGGAGCCGATCACCTCCTCGCGGGCGTGGTGATTGAAGTACTCGCTGCTGCGCATCGTCCGGTCGTTCGCGAGTTCCTCCGGGTTGTTCCAGATATGCCGGGGAATCGGCGGCACCCGCATCGCGAGCATGTTCGTGACCAGGGCGTCCTTGAAGAAGAACTCGACCGTCAGATCGTCGATCACGTCGATGCGCTCGATCTGGTCGACATCGTGCTTGTACATCGCCGCCGGCACGTTGTCGGAGGCCACCGCGTCGTAGGTGAACTTGAGGTCGTGCATCGTCCACGGTTTGCCGTCATGCCAGACGAGATCCGGCCGGATGCGCACCCGGGCGCTCATGAAGTCGTCCGCCATGACCCCCTCTTCGACCATGGTCTGGTTCCACACCGTCGTCATGTCCGCGTTGCGCGTCGTCAACGCCTGGAACAGCGCGCTCGAGAGGTAGTAGTCCTCCCAGAAGATCGCGAAGATCGGGTTCAGCGTCCTCGGATCGCCGAGCATGTAGCGGACCAGCGTGTCGTCCCGGGCTACGGCCTCCGGCCGACTGTAGCGTGCCGCCGCGGCCTCCACTCAGCGCAGGCGGTCGATCAACCGCCGGTCGCGCTTGGTCGGGCGGCCGGCGCCGCGGCTCCGGTGGGCCGCCGGCAGCGCCACGAACGCGTCGCGAGGCGGCCGCTCAGGCTTGGGCGGGCTCAGGTCCTCGTAGAGCCGCGGCGCCTCGGCCTTCGGCAGCGGTCGATCGCCCAGTTCGCGAACGACCAGGATCCGCTGCCAGTCGTCGCGGGCCTTGAACTCGATACGGTCGCCCACCGCCAGCCGGCGGTGGGCCTTGGCCTGCAGGCCGTTCACCGTGACCTTGCCGGAAGTACAGGCCTCGGCCGCCTTCGAGCGAGCGCGGAACATCCGCGACACCTGGAGCCACTTGTCGAGGCGGTTCAACGGTCCGATTCCACGCTGTGAGCAGCGTTACCGCAATTCAAGACGATGCGTCCTCCGGATCCTCTGCATGTCCCGCTTCTCGACGCCCGCCTCGGATGCGAACCGCGACCAGTCGGCGACCGCGTCGAGCACCCGATCGATCACGCGACGCGCGCGTGGAATCTTCAGCCCGGAGGTCTCGGCAAATCTGAGCAGGTCGGCGCGTTCGAAACCGCGGCGCTTGCCCGCCAGGCTCATCTGATGTTGACCGGTCCACGGGCCCCGAGGGTTGTAGGCGTACGTCACGTCGTACGTCGGCGACAGCCGCCATTCCCCGCGGCGGTTCATCATGAAAGCGATGTTCTTCACGTGATCGTCCTGGTTCCGTGCGACGAGGTTGAAGACCGCCCGGCGGTACTGCTCCTCGACCACCGCCATACCGAGTCCAAGCTCGCGAATCGTCTCCATCGCCTGCTCGTAGGAGTATGCCCCCGAGTCGTCGTAGTCGAAGTGCCGCAAGGCCGCGAGCGACTGCATGTGGATCTTGCCTCCCGCCGGCTCGCGGTCGAACCGGCGGGTCATGAAGTGGGCCCGCTCGCCTTCGAGATGCAGCCGGCATTCCGACATCTCGACCCCGGCGTCGCGCGCCATCAAGTGAACCGCGTACTCGATTCGGCCGTAACCCAGCGGATTCGCCAGTTCCCGGTCACGGTTGTTGGTGATGCCGTCGAACTTCAGGATCCAGTGCTCGAAGCCGGCATTCGTGTCCACCTGGCCGGAACGGAACTCGCCCGTGTCCGGATTCCAGGCAAGCACCGCCTTCGCCCGGGCACCGCCCGCAGGCGTACCCACGCTGAGGATGTCCTCGAGCGCCTCGCTGTCGTCGAGCCGTCCAGACATTCCCCTTCGTTCGTCGAGAACCCGATTCGCGAGGTCGACGAGTCGAGCAATCTCCACCTCGCCCCGCCGGTTTCCCCTGGATTCCGCGGGTTGGTACTCCAGTGCCCCCAGACCGCGCGTGCCGATGTAGCAGAGCCGGTCCACCGGATTGAAGCTCTCGGGACTCCGTTCGGTCTCCGCCAGCCAGACATCGATCAGCCTGTTGCCGAAACGGTCCGGCAGCGAGTCCGCCACGAGGCCCGGCAAGCTCCTAAACGACTCACCGATGGCAGGAAAGTCGTAGGTCCCTTCACGCGCGGGCATAGCCAGCGGAGAGACCTCGATGCCAGCCGACAGGAACGCGGGATCGAACTGGAAGACCCCGACTCCCCGCCCGGCATCCCACGACACCGCGCCGATTCGGCGGCCCCAGAGATTCACGCTGGCGTCAATCATTCAGATCCTCGGCCCACGACCACGGCTGGTCCCGAGCCCCTCCCTTCCGCGGGCGGGCACGCCGCCGTTCGCGGCCGCCGGAGGCCACGCGTTCGATGGGCCGGATCTCCTGCGACGGCACGGCTTTCAGCAGACCGTCCGCCAGGCCGAGGACGATCGCGAGGCGCAGCAGGCTGTCCAGACTGCTTGGCTGACCGACCTCGATACGGCGAAGCGTACGCAGTCCGATTCCCGCGTCCTCGGCCAGAGCACTCTGCGTGACGTTCCTCGCAAGGCGCAGCTTCGCCAGACGATGCCCCAGCTCAGTTCGCAGCGCGCGTGGGGTCAGACTTCGACGGGGCATTCCATCGGCCATGAATCGCTCCTGTATTCGCAGTCCCTCTTTGTTCGCTACCCATACTGTCGCTATTCCTAGAACATTTCAAGAGGCCATATTATGCCGTTTCACGACCTATTTAGCGTTTGTAGGCTGTATTTGCCCTCTTATAAACAACAAGGCCAGAATAGTTTGGCGACGCCCCCCTTAGGGGGCATCCCGGCGGTGGGCTGCGAACGGCGCCCGGTTAGCGCTTCCCGCGCCGCGGCAGATACAGGTCGGTGATCGTCCCTTCGTACGCCTCGGCGGCGAAGGCGACCGTCTCGGAGAGGGTCGGATGCGGATGGACCGTGAGCGCCAGGTCGGCGGCTTCGGCGTTCATCTCGATCGCCAGTGCCGCCTCGGCGATCAGGTCGCCGGCGTTGACGCCGACGATGCCGGCGCCGACGATCCGCCCGCTGCCGGGGTCGAACAGCAGCTTGGTCAGGCCCTCCGCCCGACCAAGCGTCAGGGCGCGGCCGGAGGCGCCCCACGGGAAGACGGCCTTCTCGTAGGCCGTGCCGTTCCGCCGCGCTTCGGTCTCGGTGAGGCCAACCCAGGCCACCTCCGGATCGGTGTAGGCGACGGACGGGATGACACGCGCCTCGAAGCCGCTCTTCTCCCCCGCCGCCACCTCGGCCGCGGCCTTGCCCTCGTGGGTCGCCTTGTGCGCAAGCATGGGCCCGGGCACCAGGTCGCCGATCGCGAAGATGTGCGGCACGTTGGTCCGCTGCTGGTCGTCGACCGGCACGAAGCCCTGTTCGTCGACGGTCACGCCCGCGGCCCCGGCACCGAAACGGTCGCTGTTGGGCTTCCGGCCGACCGCGACGAGGACGCGCCCGAAGAGACCCGAGCGAGGCTCGCCGTCGGCACCTTCCATCGACACCATGAGGCCGTTCTTCTGCGCCTTGATCCCGGTCACGCCGGTCGCCACCTGGATCGCCTCCAGCCGCTCGGTGAGCCGGCGCTGGAGCGGACGGACCAGATCGCGGTCGACGCCGGTCAGCAGTTGCGGCAAGAGCTCGACGACCGTCACCCGGTAGCCGAGGGCGGCATAGACCGTCGCCATCTCGAGGCCGATGATGCCGCCCCCGATGACCAGCAACCGGCCGCCCGGCTCGAACTCCGGATCGAGCTCCAGGGCGTCGGTCGAGTCCCACACCCGCGGGTCGCCCTCAGGCAGGCCCGGGATCATCGCCGGGCGCGAGCCGACCGCGACGATCGCCTGCCCGAATCTCAGCGTGCGCCGGCCGCCGTCTGCGTCCTCGATCTCAACCTCGTGGGGGCCGACGAAGCGGCCATGACCCCGTACGACCTCGACCTTGCGCCGCTTGGCGAGCTGGGCGAGACCGCCGGTCAGGCGGCCTACCACCTCGTTCTTCCAGCCGCCTAGCTTGGCCCGGTCGATGTCGGGCGCACCGAAGTCGATGCCGTGGGCGGCGAAGTCCGCCGCCTCGTCGATCACCCGGGCGGCATGCAGAAGCGCTTTGGAGGGAATGCAGCCGACGTTCAGGCACACGCCGCCCAGATTCGCGTCGGGCTCGACGAGGACGACCCGGCGGCCCAGGTCGGCGGCGCGGAAGGCGGCGGTGTAACCGCCGGGGCCGGCGCCAAGGACCAGGACCTCGGCGTCCACGTCCGGCGGCACGGCGACCGGCGCGGCAACCGGCGCGGGCGCCCCTACCGGTGCGGCCGACGCCGGCTCCACCTCGGCCACCTCGGCGTCCTCGACCGCCCCGCCCCCGGGCGTAGCCGGAGGCGCATGCGGATGCCTGGGCCGCTCGGCGCGGTGGTCGGGATGCGACTCGTCCTCGGGATCGAGCACCACGATCAGGTCTCCCTCCGCCACCTTGTCGCCGAGCGACACACCGACCTCGAGCACCACGCCGCTGTGGGTCGACGGCACCTCCATCGACGCCTTGTCGCTCTCGAGCGTGATCAGTCCGGCCTCGACGTCGACGTGCTCGCCGGGCGAGACCAGGACTTCAACGACGTCGACGGAGTCGAAGTCGCCGATGTCGGGTACGACGATGCGGATCGGTTCGGCCATTCCGCCAAACGTCAGAGCACGACCCGGCGGATGTCGGCCAGCACCGAGCACAGGTGGGTCGTGAAGCGGACCGCATAGGCGCCGTCGATCACCCGGTGGTCGTAGGAGAGAGAAATCGGCAGCATCAGCCGGGGGGCCAGCCCGGCGCCGACGTAGACCGGCCGCCGGACCGAGCGCGAGACGCCGAGGATCCCGACCTCCGGCGCGTTGACGATCGGCGTGAAGGCGGTGCCGCCGATGCCGCCGAGACTCGAGATCGTGAAGGTTGCGCCCTGGATGTCGGCGGGCCGGAGCTTGCGCTCCCGGGCGCGGCCGCTGACCTCGGCCAGCTCACCGGCCAGCTCGTGGACGCCTTTGCGATTCACGTCACGCACGACGGGCACAACCAGGCCGTCCGGCGTGTCCACCGCGACCCCCAGGTGGAAGTAGCGCTTGAGGATCAGCGATTCTCCGTCCGGCGCCAGCGACGAGTTCATCTCCGGGAACTCGGCCAGCGACGCCGAGACCGCCTTCATCAGGAAGGCCAGCAAGGTGAGCCGGACGCCGCGTTCACGCGCCTCGGCGAGGTGAGCCTTGCGGAATGCCTCCAGATCCGTGATGTCAGCCTCGTCGTGCTGGGTGACGTGCGGCACGTTGAGCCAGCTCCGATGGAGGCTTGCCGCCGAGAGCTTGCGGATGCGGCTGAGCGGCTTGGACTCGACCGGCCCGAACTTCGAGAAGTCGATCTCCGGGACCGGCGGAATGCCGGCGCTCGCAGCCCGCGGCCCGCCGCCGGTCATCACCTGCTTGACGAAGCCCTCAACGTCCTCGCGCAGAATCCGCCCCTTGGCGCCGGCGCCGGAGACCCTCCGCAGGTCGACGCCGAGCATGCGCGCGAACCGCCGCACCGCGGGGCTGGCGTGAGGCGGGGTCGACCCGGCGGGCGGGGCCGTGGGGGCTGGCGGCGGCGGGCGCCGTCCCCGCGGCGACGGCCGGGAGGCTTCCGCGGCGGACGCCGGTGCGGCTGGCGGTACGTCAGGCGGAGCTGCGGCTTGGGCGGTGTCCCCACCCGCCGCCTGCTCCTCCACTGGCGCCTCCGTCGCCTCGATCGTCAGGATCAGGTCGCCCTCCGCGACCTGACCGCCGATCGCGACCGTAATCTCGACCACCCGGCCCGCGGCCGGAGACGGCACCTCCATCGAGGCCTTGTCGCTCTCCAGCGTGATCAGCGACTGGTCGACCGACACCTCGTCGCCGACACCGACCAGGACCTCGACCACGTCGACATGGTCGAAGTCGCCGATGTCGGGGACGACGACGGGAACGGCCTCGCTCACGCGGTGGCCGGGTTCGGTGCGTTCGGGTCGATGCCGTAGGCCGCAATCGCCTTCGCCGGCGTCGAGGATTCGACTTCTCCGTTCTCGGCCAGGGACGCGAGCGCGGCGACCACGATGTGCCGGCGGTCGACCTCGAAGAAGGAGCGCAACTGCTCGCGGGTGTCGCTGCGGCCGAAGCCGTCGGTGCCGAGCGTCCGGTACGGACCGGGCACGAAGGCCCGAATCTGGTCGGCGAAGACCTTCATGTAGTCGCTGGCGCCGACCGTCACGCCGCCCCGGCCGGTCAGGCACTCGCGGACGTAGGAGGTCCTCTTCTCCTCACCCGGATGGAGCCGATTCCAGCGCTCGACCTCCAGACCGTTACGGCGCAACTCGTTGAAGCTGGTCGCCGACCACACCTCGGTGGACACCTTCCAGTCCGCCTCCAGCATCTCGGCCGCGGCCTCCGCCTCGCGCAGAATGGCGCCCGAGGCGAGCAGCGTCGCGCGCCGGCGGTGCCGCGAACCGGCCCGGATCCGGTGCAGGCCGCGCCGGATGCCTTCCTCGGCGCCGGCCGGCATCCTGGGGTGCTCGTAGTTCTCGTTCAGCGTCGTCAGGTAGTAGAAGACCGGCTCTTCCTCGACGTACATCCGTCGCAGGCCGTCCTGGAGGATCACTGCGAGTTCGTAGGCGTAGGTCGGGTCGTAGGAGACGCAGTTCGGGACCGTCGATGCGGCCAGGTGGCTGTGGCCGTCCTGATGCTGCAGGCCCTCGCCGTTGAGCGTCGTTCGCCCCGAGGTGCCGCCGATCAGGAATCCCCGGGCCTGCATGTCGGCCGCCGCCCAGATCAGGTCGCCGACGCGTTGGAACCCGAACATCGAGTAGAAGATGAAGAACGGGATCATGTGGAACCCGTGATTGGCGGCCGAGGTCCCCGCCGCCATCCAGGAACAGAGCGACCCGGCCTCGTTAATCCCCTCCTGCAGGATCTGCCCGTCCCGGGCCTCCTTGTAGGGCGCGATCTTGTGCGCGTCGACCGGTTCGTAGAGCTGGCCGGTCGGCGCGTAGATGCCGAGCTGCCGGAACATGCCCTCCATGCCGAAAGTGCGCGCTTCGTCGGCGACGATCGGCACCAGGCGCTTGCGTATCTTCGGGTCGCGCGTGAGCAGCGTGAGCAGCCGCACGAACGTCATCGTGGTCGAGAACTGGCGGCCCCGGCTCGAGCGCAGCAGGGCATCGAAGGCGGCGAGTTCCGGCACCTCGAGCGGCGCCGCGCGGAACTCCCGCACCGGCAGGTAGCCGCCCAGGGCTTCGCGCCGCTCCTTCATGTAGCGGATCTCCGGGCTGTCGTCCGGCGGACGGTAGAAGGGGGTCTCTTCCAGCTCCTCATCGGAGACCGGGATGTCGAGCCGGTCGCGGTAT
Organism: Candidatus Multivorans sp.; assembly: GCA_965216125.1. GTDB lineage: Bacteria > Acidobacteriota > Thermoanaerobaculia > Multivoradales > Multivoraceae > Multivorans. The sequence continues at coordinate 41,369 of OZ244152.1, forward strand.
CCGGTCAGCGCCCGCAGCCCCATCTTCTTCTGCTGGTGGGTGATGTTCATCCCCTCACCGGCCTCGCCCATGCCGTAGCCCTTGACCGTCTTGGCCAGAATGACCGTCGGCTGGCCCGCGTGCCCCACCGCCGCCGCGTAGGCGGCGTAGATCTTGTGCGGGTCGTGGCCGCCGCGGTTCAGCCGCCAGATGTCCTCGTCGGTGAGGTGGGCCACCATCGCCTTGAGTTCCGGGTACTTGCCGAAGAAGTGCTCGCGCACGAAGCCGCCGTCCTGGCTCGCCTTGTACGCCTGGTACTCGCCGTCGACCGCCTCCTCCATACGCCGCCGCAGCAGTCCGTGGCGGTCGCGGGCCAGGAGCGGATCCCAGTACGACCCCCACACGACCTTGATCACGTTCCAGCCGGCGCCGCGGAATACCGCCTCGAGCTCCTGGATGATCTTGCCGTTGCCGCGGACCGGCCCGTCGAGCCGCTGCAGGTTGCAGTTGACGACGAAGATCAGGTTGTCCAGTTGCTCCCGCGAGGCCAGGGAGATCGCGCCCAGGGACTCCGGCTCGTCCATCTCGCCGTCGCCCATGAAGGCCCAGACCCTGCGCGGCTCGGTGTCGAGCAGACCGCGGTTGTGGAGGTACTTCATGAACCGGGCCTGGTAGATCGCCATCAACGGCCCAAGGCCCATGGACACCGTCGGGTACTGCCAGAAGCCCGGCATCAGCCAGGGATGGGGATAGGACGACAGGCCCCCCGGGCCGGCCTCGCGCCGGAAGCTGAGCAGGTCCTCCTCGCTCAGGCGGCCCTCCAGGAAGGCGCGGGCGTAGATGCCGGGCGAGGAGTGGCCCTGGATCATGACCAGGTCGCCGCCGTGGTCCGCGGACGGAGCGTGGAAGAAGTGGTTGAAGCCGACGTCGTAGAGCGTCGCGGCCGAAGCGAACGACGCGATGTGCCCACCGAGCCCCTCGTAGTCGTGATTGGCGCGCACCACCATCGCCATCGCGTTCCAGCGGATGATGCTGCGGATCCGCCACTCGAGGTCCGCGTCGCCGGGCGACGGCACCTGCGCCTGCACGGGGATCGTGTTCAGGTACGCCGTTGTCGCCTTGTAGGGCAGGTAGGCGCCGGAACGGCGCGCCTTGTCGACCAGGGCATCGAGCAGGAAATGGGCGCGCTCGGGGCCTTCCCGCTCCACCACCGCTTCCAGCGCTTCCAACCACTCGGTGGTCTCCGCCGAATCGATGTCCTTGCGCGCTATGTCGATGCGATCCGTGTACATCTCGGCGTTCTCGATGGAGTTCCGATCCCGGGGACGCGGGCATCCTGCCCGCATCCAAGCCCGAAGCGCCGGCTTCTTGCCTCTAGCGCAACGCGCCGAGGTCCGATTCTATGCGCCCGGCGAGTTCGGCCGCTGCGCCGCGACGGCAGCCGGCCGGGAAGGAAGCGCAACGGCTGCTATGGTTTCGGAACGCTGGGTGTGGCTGGAACGACAGCCTGAGACCGCGTTGGCCTGACTCGCGTCGGGCCTGGACGCGGAAGCCTTCGAACCTGAAACGGTTGACACCGACGTAGGGAATGCAGCCATGACGATTGCCGACCGAATCCCGCAGACCGCCGCTCCTCTGCTGAGCCGCGACCCCCTCCCCAACTCCCGCAAGGCCTACGTCGAGGGCTCGGATCCGTCGATCCGCGTTCCGATGCGCGAGATTGCCCAATCGCCGACGACCGCCGGCGCGGGGCCGTCCGCCGCCAGCGGCCTGACCGCGCTTGGACCGAAGGAGCACAACCCGCCGCTCGTTGTCTACGACACATCGGGGCCGTACACGGACCCGTCCGTCGAGATCGACGTCCGCCGCGGTCTCGATCCGCTCCGCCTGCCCTGGATCGAAGGGCGCGGCGATGTCCAGGAGCTGGACGGCGTCTCGTCCCTCTACGGACGCGAGCGCGCCGCCAATCCCCGGCTCGACCGGGTCCGCTTCGTGGCTGGCCGCCGGCCGCTGCGAGCCAAAGCCGGCAGCCGCGTGACCCAGATGCGCGTGACCCAAATGCACTATGCGAAGCGCGGCGAGATCACGCCCGAGATGGAGTATGTCGCGATCCGCGAGAACCAGCGCCGCGATGAGGTGGCCGCCGAAATCGCCGCCCAGCACGCCGGCGAGAGCTTCGGCGCCGCGATCCCACAGACGATCACGCCCGAGTTCGTCCGCTCCGAGGTCGCGCGCGGCCGCGCGATCATCCCCGCCAACATCAACCACCCCGAACTTGAGCCGATGGCGATCGGCCGCAACTTCCTGGTCAAGATCAACGCGAACATCGGCAACTCGGCCGTCACCTCGTCGATCGAGGAAGAGGTCGAGAAGATGGTGTGGGCGATCCGCTGGGGCGCCGACACGGTGATGGACCTCTCCACCGGCCGCAACATCCATGAGACCCGGGAGTGGATCCTGCGCAACTCGCCGGTCCCGATCGGCACGGTGCCGATCTACCAGGCGCTCGAGAAGGTCGACGGCGGACCGGAAGACCTGACCTGGGAGATGTTCCGCGACACCCTGATCGAACAGGCCGAGCAGGGCGTGGACTACTTCACGATCCACGCCGGCGTGCTGCTGCGCTACGTGCCGCTGACCGCCAGCCGGCGCACCGGCATCGTCAGCCGCGGCGGCTCGATCATGGCCAAGTGGTGCCTGGCCCACCACCAGGAGAGCTTCCTGTACACCCACTGGGACGACATCTGCGAGATCATGGCCGCCTACGACGTGTCCTTCTCGATCGGCGACGGGCTCCGCCCCGGCTCGCTCGAGGACGCGAACGACGAGGCCCAGTTCGCCGAACTCAAGACCCAGGGCGAGCTGACCCGCCGCGCCTGGGACTTCGACGTCCAGGTGATGAACGAGGGTCCCGGTCACGTGCCCATGCACATGATCAAGGAGAACATGGACAAGCAGCTCGAGTGGTGCGACGAGGCGCCCTTCTACACCCTGGGCCCCCTCACCACCGACATCGCTCCCGGCTACGACCACATCACCTCCGGCATCGGCGCCGCGATGATCGGCTGGTTCGGCACCGCGATGCTCTGCTACGTCACCCCCAAGGAGCACCTCGGCCTGCCCAACCGGGAGGACGTCCGCGAGGGCGTGATCACCTACAAGATCGCCGCCCATGCCGCCGACCTGGCCAAGGGCCACCCCGGCGCCCAGGCCCGCGACAACGCCATCTCCAAGGCCCGCTTCGAGTTCCGCTGGGAGGACCAGTTCAACCTCTCGCTCGACCCGGAACGCGCCCGCGCCTTCCACGACGAGACCCTGCCCCAGGAGGGCGCCAAGGTCGCCCACTTCTGCTCCATGTGCGGCCCCAAGTTCTGCTCGATGGAGATCACCCAGCAGATCCGGGACTACGCGGCCGAGCAGGGGCTCGAGGACGCCGAGGCGGTCGCCGCGGGGTTGGAGGAGAAGGCCGGCGAGTTCAGAGAGGCCGGCGGCGAGGTGTACTTGCCGGCGAAGTAAGGGCGTACTCCCGCGAAGTGAGTACGCGAGAAGACCAAGACTATGTTCGAGGAACTCAGGATCCGGCACTTTCGGCTGTTCGAAGAGCTCCGCATAGGGTCTTTGGGGAGAATCAATGTCCTGACGGGCCGGAACAACAGCGGTAAGACCACTCTGCTTGAAGCAATCCTGCAGTTGTGCGGAGGCGGTCATCAGGGCGGGGTCCTGGCTTCGAACCAGATGCGCGAGTTGATCCAGCCCGGCGCGTCCCCCTCCGATTGGGCCACGACCCGCTTCGGCCACATCTTCCACAAGCTGGATACCAGCACCACTATCAGCGTCGAAGGGCAACATTCGGCACAAGGAAAGCTGTCCCTGGAGATCGCTTTCGCCTCAGACGGCCGCATCAAGATCCCCTTGGGCAACGGCCAGGACGCCACGCCTATCGAGGGACCCGACGCCACTCTACGGCACGTGTTTCGGCAGTCCGGCCGCCAAGCCATCGAGACAACTCTCAGGTGCACGGCCGACGGTTTCGATGCCTCGGAACAGAAAGGCCTGCCGCCCTTTCCCGTCTCCATCCTGACGACGCGCAACGGCAACGTCCGGGAAGATGCCGATCGATTCAGCGCCCTGCGAAGGAGAAAGGAGCACAACGTCGTACGAGAAGCACTCCAGAAGATCGAGCCCCGCCTGATCGACCTGGAGATCAACTCGGGTCGAGGCGAACCGATGATCTTCGGCGACATCGGACTGCCGGAACTGGTCCCGTTGAACGTGATGGGGGAAGGGATGGTCCGTGTCGCGCGGCTCGTGCTCTCCATCGCCACTTCGCCGAAGGGAGTCGTGCTTGCTGACGAGATCGAGAACGGCATCCACCACTCCGCCATGGAGAAGGTCTGGGCCGCCGTCTCCCGGGCGGCCAGCGAGTACGACACGCAGGTCTTCGCGACAACCCACAGCCTCGAATGCGTCCATGCGGCGCACAGGGCGATTCCCGAGGGCCTGATGAGGCTGCATCGGCTGCAGCCCGACACCGGCCAAGCCTCCGTCGCCTACGGCACGGACGAGATTGAGGCGGCCGTGCGCCACAACATCGAGGTACGGTGATGCCGTGCGACGACGCCCCGCCAAGCATCGACGAACCACCGGAAGAACGGCCGCGCGCCAACATTCGCTGCACCTCGCAGCTTCTGGTCGAAGGCAGAGACTACGTACACTTCGTCTCAGCGCTGACGACGGAACACTCCATCGCGACACCGCAACTGCAGAACTTCGGCGGGGTCAACGAACTCTCGTCCTACCTGACGGCCTTCGTGCGCACCGCAGGCTTCGAGAAAGTCGAGCGCCTCGGAGTCCTTCGGGACGCTGAGGGAGGTTCCCGGTCGGCTTTCCAGAGCGTTCAGGGCTCCCTTGAGGCGGCAGGCCTCGTCGTTCCGAAGAAACCAGGCCACATTGAGCCCGGCCAACCCTCCGTGGGAGTTCTCATCGTTCCAGCCCACGGTGACGGCATGCTCGAAACCGTGTTGTGCAAGACACTCGCCGAGACGCCGATCATGAATTGCATCGACGAGTTCCTGGAATGCGCGCATGCTGCCGGGGCCGAGATTCGCCGACGACAGAAGGCCCGATCCTCCGCCTACCTCGCCACGCGCGCTGTTCCCGGCCTTGCCGTGGGAGTCGCGGCGAAGAAGGGATACTGGGATCTTCGTCACGAAACGCTGAAGCCGCTGGTCGACTTCGTCGCCGCCGTCGGAGGGGAGACTGTCCGATGAGACTAAGGGGCCGCCACCTACTCTCCGCCGAGGAATCAGCACCCCGAAAGGTACTGCGACAGCAATCACCACGCCAGTCACTGGAGCGTCAATCCACCTCGTCGATTAGATCACTGGGCGTCCTTCTGACGCTTCTTTCGGCCAGTCGGCCGAGCCAAGGGGCACTGCGTTGCAGGCACTGGTAACGTGACTGCATGCGCTCCACAACCGTCGCCGTACTCTATGGCTGCCTCTCGCTAACCGCCGCGACGGCACTCCCTCAAGAAAGTGCCCCGGGCCAGCAAGACAGTCAGTCGGCGGAACTGCAGCAGCTTCATCAAGCGGCCGAGCGGGGAGACGCGGAGACCCAAGCACGGCTCGCCTCCATGTATCGCGACGGCAGCGGCGTCCCACAGGACCATGCCGAAGCAGTCAAGTGGTACCGCCGGGCCGCGGAACAGGGGCTCGCCAGCGCGCAGAACAGCCTCGGCCTCAGGTACAACACCGGCGAGGGCGTCCCCCAGGACCATGCCGAAGCCCGCAAGTGGTACCGCCTAGCCGCTGAACAGGGGGACGCCGACGGACAGAACAACCTCGGCTCCATGTACCTCCACGGCGAGGGCGTCCCGCAGGACCATGCCGAGGCAGTTAAGTGGTACCGCCTGGCCGCTGAACAGGGGCTCGCCAGCGCGCAGTACAACCTCGGCCTCAGGTACTACTACGGCGAGGGCCTCCCCCAAGACTACATAGTGGCCCACATGTGGCTGAATCTGGCGGCTGCGCGACCTCGCAGAGCGTTCCGCGAGAGGGCGGCGGCGCATCGCGACTCCGTCGCTTTGAAGATGACGGCCGAAGCCATCCGTGAAGCACAGCGGCTCGCGCGGGAGTGGCGGCCCGAAGCAACGTCCGCCAACGCCAGCGCTGAGCGGCACCAGTAGCTTCGGCGGCAAGGTAGGGCGGACGGCATGAATGTGCCTGCCGTCTCCCTGTTCCCGACAACGTTGACGAGCGCCAGGGAGCAAGCGTGTCCTCGACCCGATTCCGCTCGACATCGCTCAGCGCCCGAGCGGACGTCGGCCGGGGCTGCTGACGCCCGGGGACCGGCCTCGTTCGACGAGATACGCGCTGTGTCACCTAGTTTGGCAGAGGGCGCACGCGCGCAAAACGTCGGACAAGCCGACAGCCTCGCGACTGGCGATCGATTGCCGGCTCATCACCCTGGGCTTCTTCCGATCGGTCGCTTGGAATCAGCGTCCAGCATAGACGGCGTCGGCGTCACGTTGTGAACGCTGGCTTAGCAGCGGACGGAAGCGGACGAGCGGCAGTTTCCAAGAGGCGAGGAGTCGGGGCTAAGATCGCCCGTCGCATGACAGATCCGGAGAGCCAGAGCCGCCAGGAGAAGTTCTCGGGGACCCGGGAGGTCGCGGAGCGCCTGAGCTTCGACTTGGCGCCGCTGCAGCGGTACGTTGAAGAACACGTCGAGGGGTTCTCGGGCGAACTCAGCGTACGGCAGTTCAAGGGCGGCCAGTCCTGCCCCACTTACCTCCTCGAGGCCGGCGGTAAGAGCTACGTGCTGCGCCGCAAGCCGCCGGGCAAGCTCCTGCCTTCGGCGCACGCGGTGGACCGGGAGTACCGGGTGATGACCGCGCTCGGCGACACGGACGTGCCGGTGCCGCGGACCTACTGCCTGTGTACCGACGAGTCTGTCGTCGGCACCATGTTCTTCGTCATGGAGCACGTCAAGGGCCGGGTGCTCTGGGAGGCGTTGCTGCCGGGCATGGAACCGAGCGAGCGGTTCGCGATCTACGACGCGATGAACCGGACGCTCGCCCGGCTGCACGCGGTCGACTACGAAGCCGTGGGGCTCTCGACCTACGGCAAGCCGGGGAACTACTTCGCCCGCCAGATCCACCGCTGGACGAAGCAGTACCTCGCCTCGGAAACTCAGGGCATCCCGGCGATGAACGCGCTGATCGAGTGGCTGCCGGCGAACATCCCGGGGGACGACGAGACGACGATCGTCCACGGCGATTTCCGGCTCGACAACATGATCCTGCACCCGGAACGGGCCGAAGTCATCGCGATTCTCGACTGGGAACTCGGCACTCTGGGCCATCCGCTCGCCGACTTCAGCTACCACACGATGCAGTGGGAGATTCCGAAGGAGAAGGGCGGTCTGAAGGGCCGCGATCTGGCGGCCCTCGGCCTGCCGACCCTCGAGCAGTACCGCGACGCGTACTGCCGGCGCACGGGCCGTGACGGCATCCCGCACTGGAACTTCTACCTCGCCTACAACCTGTTCCGGAGCGCCGGCATCGCCCAGGGCATCGCCGGCCGGGTGCGCGACGGCACCGCCGCGAGTTCCCACGCCAAGGAAGTCGGAGAGTCGGTGCCGCGCACCGCCGGGCTGGCCTGGCAGGTCGCGCAGCGGGCCTGAACCGCTCTATACTCCCGCCCGCCCCACCCCCCATCTGAATGGACTGGACCGCCATCCGCCTGCTGTACCTGAGTGAACTCAGGTCGGCCCTGCGTGAGCGATCGGTCCTGATCAACGGGATCCTGATCCCGCTGCTCATGTACCCACTGATGATGTGGGTCATGTTCTCGGGCATCCTGTTCGTCACGGCGCGGTTCGAGAGCTTCGACTCACGGGTCGAGATCGCGGGTCTGCCTGCGGAGCATCGGGGCCTCCTCGAACGCCTGGAAGAGGACGGTCAGACCGAGATCGCGGAGATCGACGTACCGCCGGCCGGCGCGGCCTCCACCTACCGTGAAGAAGTCGAGGGTCGCCTCCTCGCCGGCGAACTCGACGCCGCCCTGATCTTCGAGCCCACGGCGGACGCGCTCCCGGGCAATGCCGCGGTCTCGCTTCTGAGCAACGGATCGAGCGACCAGTCCCAGAGCGCGCGCCGTCGGCTGGAACGCGCTCTCGACGCCGAACGCTCGGCCTGGCTCGACCGGATCGCGGAACAGCACGATCTGGACGGCGCCGAGTGGCAGGTCTTCGACGTGGAGTCGAACAACCTCGCCACCGGACGCCAGATGGGGCAGTTCGTGATGGGGATGATGATCCCGCTGTTCTTCGTCTTCATGATCGCGAACGGCTGCCTCTACCCCGCCATCGACTCGACGGCCGGGGAACGCGAGCGGAACACTTGGGAAACCACGAGCACGCTCGCCACGCGGCGAATCCACATCGTGACCGCGAAGTACCTCTACGTCGCCACGATGGGCACCGTCGCCGGCGCACTGAACGCGGCGGCGATGGTCGTCTCCTTCCGCTCCTTTCTCGGGCCGCTGCTGGCCCGGTTGGGAGGCGGAGACGGGAACGGCTTCGCCTTCGAACTACCCTTGACCTCGCTGCCGGTCCTGCTTCTTGGCGCCGTGCTGCTGGGCGCCCTGATCGGCGCCGGAATGATGATCCTCGCGGCCTTCGCCCGCACCTTCAAGGAAGGCCAGTCCATGGTCACACCTCTCTACCTGCTCATCATCTTCCCGGTCCTGGTGCTGAACGACCCCAGCATGGTGTTCACGCCGGCGCTCGCGAGCATCCCGGTCGTCAACGTCGTGCTGCTCCTTCGCCAGGCGATCGCCGGCAACCTGCTCTGGCTGCAGCTCGGGATCACGGTGGTGTCGAACGCCGCCGCCATCGTCGGCTGCCTGTGGCTCGCCTCGCGCGTCCTGCGGGTCGAGGAGATCGCCACCGGCTCCTTCGAGGGCAACTTCTTCCAGTTTCTTCGCCAGCAGTTGAGACCGGCAGCCAAGGGAGCAAGATCGTGAACGGCGTCCAGGTCGAGGTCCAGGGCCTCTCCAAGAACTTCTTCGACCAGTCCCGGGGCGAGGTCAACGCGGTTCAGCAGGTGGACTTCGAGTGCCATCGCTCTGAGATCTTCGGGCTCCTCGGCGCCAACGGAGCCGGCAAGACGACCACCCTGCGGATGATCTCGACCGTGCTCCAGCCGACCTCCGGAACTGCCCGTGTGCTCGGGCACGATGTCGTGAGCGACGCGGTTGAGGTGCGCCGCAACCTCGGCTTCTACTCGGCGAGTACCGCTCTCTACCCGCGGCTCACGGCCCGCGAGACGCTGACCCTGTTCGCGCGCGTGAACAAGTACCCGGCGGAGCGCACGAAGAGCCGGGTCGAGGAGATGATCGAACGCTTCGGCCTCGGCGACTACGCCGGGGTGCGAATCGAGAAGCTCTCGAGCGGCATGAAGCAGAAGGTGTCGATCGCGCGCACCGTCGTCCACGATCCGCCGGTGCTCATCTTCGACGAACCGACCGTCGGCCTCGACGTGCTGAACGCGCTCGATCTGCAGAAGGCGATCCAGGAACTGCGCGAGGACGGCAAGGCGATCCTGTTCTCGACCCACATCATGAGCGAGGCCGAACGTCTCTGCGACCGGATCGCGATCATCGACAAGGGGCGGATCCGAGCCTGCGACGACCTCGACGGGTTGCGGGCCGCGACGTCCCAGCACTACCTCGAAGACATCTTCATCCACTACGTCACCGGCGGCGGCGCCGGCTAGGTCTGCTGGGCAGGACGCCGGATGAACCGCCGCACCGTCAGCGCCCTGGTCGTCAACGACCTGCGCCAGCTCGCCCGGAACCCCCGGGTGCTGGTGTTCGCGGTCGCTCTGCCGCTCGTCATCTGGCCGCTGATGTGGTTTCTGACCTCGCTGACCACGGAGCGGCGGCAGGAACGAATCGAAAGCCGCACCTACTTCTATGCCGTAGCGAACGACACGGCCGTCACCGAGTACGCCCCCGACGCGTCGATGTGGCTCGAACGGGCCCTCGCCGTCGTCGGCGACGAGGCTCCGGCCGGGAATGCGGACGCATCGGACGGTCCCGCGGTGCATTTCGAGCGCGTCGAAGCACCTGCCGACTTCGCGGCGGCGCTCGACGAGGAAGAACTTCACGTCCTCGTCGCCTGGGAGTCCGGAACCGCCGACGACGACGCAAGTGAAGACGTGGACCGGGAAACGGTCGAAGACACGGGGAACGGCGCACCTCGCGTGGTCCTCTCCTACCGCGCGGACATCGACGCCTCGGACACCGCCGAGGGCTATCTGCGCCGGGCCCTCGAGCGCACCCGAGTGGAGGTCCGCGAAGGACGGCTCGCAGCGGCCGGCTTCGAGGCGTCGCCCGGCGACCTGCTGCCGCTAGAGCGGATCGAGACGGCGACCGAGGACCAGACCTCCGGACTCTTCCTCGGGCGCATCCTGACCGCGATCATCGTGATGATGATGCTCGCCGGCGGCTCGATCGTGGCCACGGACGCTCTGGCCGGCGAGAAGGAACGCGGCACGCTGGAAACCCTGTTGACCACGGCCGCCAGCCGGATCGAGATCGTGACCGCGAAGAACCTCTCGATCCTCGCCGTCGCCTTCGCCACCAGCGTCCTCAACATCGCGAACATCGTGCTGTGGATGCAGCTCGACGTGATCGCCGCACCGGCGGGCCTGAAGCTGGTCATCCCGCTCGGCGCGGCGTTGCTGCTGCTCTTCCTGTACGCGCCGGCCGCGGTGCTCCTGTCCAGCAGCCTGCTGCTCGTCTCGGGCCGATCGAAGACGTACAAGGAAGCGCAGTTGCTGTTCGCGCCCGTGATGCTCGTGTCGCTGGCAGTGGCGGCGATCCCCGTGCTGCCAGGTGTTGCCCTACGCAGCGCGATCGTCATCGTGCCGATCGCGAACCTCGGCGTCGCCGCCAGGGAGATCCTCACGGGCCACTATGATTGGCCGCTGATCGCGGCCGCCTGGGCGGTGACAGCCGCTGCGGCCGCCCTTCTCGCCCGCGCTTCGGTCCGCACGCTCTCGGCCGAAAAACTGATCACCGCCAGCGACATCGACGCCGCCGACCTGTCCGGAGGCCCCACGCTCTTCCCGCGCCGTGTCGGGCGCTGGTTCGCCGTTCTCTGGGCGCTGCTCCTCGTGTGGCAACTGAACATCGGCGGCGGCATGGACGGCCGCCTGCTGATCGTGATCAACATGGCCATCTTCGGCGCCGCGACCTGGCTGATGATCATCAGCTACCGGCTCCCGGTGCGGGAGACCCTGTCGCTCAAGGCGCCACCGCACGCGGCCTGGCTCGGCGTTCTGATCGGCGCGCCGGCGGGCATCGTGCTCGCGGACGGCGTCGTCCGCCTCGCCAGTCTGGCGATGCCGATCCCCGAGGCATGGATCGAGGCGATGGCGGAGACCCTGGGCGCCGACATCCCGGTCTGGCAGATGCTCTTCTTCTTCGCCATTCTCCCCGGCATCTTCGAGGAGATCGCGTTCCGCGGCGTCCTGCTTCACGGCCTGAAGAGCCGGCTGACACCAGTCCAACTGGTCCTGGTCGCCGGCATCGTCTTCGGCTTCTTCCACGTCGACCTGTTCCGCATTCCGCCCACGTCCCTGCTCGGCGTCCTGCTCGTGATCGCCGTCATCCGGTCCGGCTCGATCTACCCCGCCATGGCCTGGCACGCCCTGCACAACGCCCTCGCCCTCGGCAGCGCCCGCGCCGAGCAGATCGGCCTGCCGGACCAACCGACCTGGTGGCACTATGTCCTCGCTGCCCTGGCGATCCTCCTGGCCTTCCGGCTGATGGGCCGGTCGAGATCTAGTTGACCCAGGGGCCGCGGCGTACGCGGTCGTCGTTGTCGCCCTTCGGCTTCTTGCCGCCCGGGACGACGCGGAAGCGGCGGCGGCCGCGGTTCAGCTTCTGCTTGACGTACCAACGCTCGTACCGGAGCCGCATCTCGCGCATCAGGCCCTTCGCGCGCCCGGGGCGCAGCAGCACGAACACCGCGCCGACCGCTGTGCAGATGCCGAGGAAGCCGGCGAGGTCGGTGGTCGCCAGGAACCCCACCCAGGCGAACGCGATCTCGATCCAGATGAACCACTTGGCGCGAATCGGCAGCACGAAGAACAGCATGATCGTCGCGTCGCGCCGGATCAGCGCGAAGGCGGCGATCACGATCGCCATCAGCATCCGCTGGCCCTGCATGAGGACGAATGCCGTCGTCCCCGTGCTCCCCGCGGACTGGAGCAGCACCTGCACCAGGCACGCCACCAGCGCGGCCGCGCCCGCCGACACCCACACCAGATTCCAGAAGCGCTGCCGGCCCAGGGCCCAGCGCAGGTCGCCGGCGAACATGTAGAAGATAAGCAGTTCCAGCAGGAACCAGATCGACGGCCCGCCCCAGCCAGCCGCCGCGTAGGTCACGAGCTGCCAGATCATGCCTTGCTGCCATACCGAACTCGACAGGCGCATCAAATCCGGAACGAAGGCCAGCCCGGGCAGGAACTGCATCGAGAAGGTGACGAAGAGCACCGCCACGAGCAACAGGAGATCGCGTGCGTGCGGCCCCGAGAGGCCACCGAAGCTCATTCGGCGCGGGTAAGGTCCGCCGGTCGTCATCGTGGGCGTGACCTTATCTAGGGAATGACCCGAAGACCTTCAAGCTCTGCGGCAGCCGAAAGGCGTTCGTCCAGACACACGAACGGAAGCGCGCCGCCGAACTGGTTCTGGATCAGCAGGCTGCGTTGCGCTGGCCCGCGCCTCAAAGCCGGTCGGCCCGGTCCTCGGCCAGCGCCTCTGAAAGATCAGAGTGCAGCGCAAGCGGCGCCTTTTCCAGGATCCGAGTCGCGGACTCGGTACCCGGACGGATCACACCTGCGCTGACGAGGCGCGCCTGCAGGTCCCTGTTGTCCTTCACGGCCGGAGCCAACGTCGTGGCCACTGGCTTTTCCTGGTCCGGGGCCTGCACCTCGCCGCCCCGACGGCCCTCACGCAGGTAGCGGAACAGGTTCGCCTTCAACTCCGATATCAATACCGCGCTCACGGCCGCCAATATAGTCTCCGCTCCGAGACCAGACAAGTCTCATCCAAGGATCGCCCCTCCCACCTAAGGTGGCGTGCCGGCCGCTGCCAGTACCATTCGCCGCAACCGGCGTACAGCGTCATGTCACGCCACGGGAGACCCACGATGGATCGCGAAGCCGCATGGAAGACCGTCCAGGAGTTCGTCAAAGCGCCGGGGCTCCGCAAACACATGCTCGCCGTGGAAGCGGCGACGCGCTGGTACGCCGAACGGCTCGGCGGCGACCCGGAGTCCTGGGGACTGGCCGGCCTGCTCCATGACTTCGACTGGGAAATCCACCCCACCCTGGAGCAGCATCCGGCTGACGGCGCGGCGATTCTCCGCGAGCGTGGCCTGGACGAGGGCGTCATCCAGACGATCCTCTCCCACAACACGGAGGGCACCGGCGTCGAGCGCGAGAGCCCCCGCGACTACGCGCTCCTCGCCTGCGACGAGATCACCGGCCTGATCAGCGCCGCCGCCCTGATCCGCCCCAGCAAGGACATCCGCGAGGTGCCGCTCAAGTCCGTCCGCAAGCGCTGGAAGCAGCGAGCCTTCGCCGCCGGCGTCGACCGCGACCACGTCGAGGAAGTCACCGCGGACTTCAGCCGCGAGTGCTTCGACGGCGAGCTCGACCTCTGGCAGCACGCCGGCAACGTCCTCGCCGCGATGCAGGCGATCGCCGCCGAGCTGGAGCTCGACGGCCGGATGGCGCGGTAGCGCCCAGCAGGCCCTTCACCATCTGCGGCTGCCCCTAAGGCCACTGCGAGTCGCGCGCTATTGACTTTGTCAGTCAGATCGGACTACGTTTCTGACATCGGGGCAAGAATTCCTCATCCCTGTGGGACAAGCCGCGAGGGGCGCCAACCCCCAAGTGGCCATGTCTCGGAAGAGAAGATCAGAACGCGACTATCCAGGATATCGAAAGCACATGAACAAGAGTGGAACGCCTTCCTCGACTCCCTCGGCCCAAGCTCCTTCGTTACGCGCTGGGCCACCCGGTTTCGCTAGCCAGGCGCCGGCTCTCGGTCCGGCAGAAGTGGGTCGGCGGCTAAGGAACGCCCGCGAGGCAGCGGGCATGACGCAAGCGGAAGCCGCGGCCGCTATTCGAGTCGCTCGCACGACGCTCCTGGCCATCGAGCAGGGACAGCGACGCTGGCAACCGGCTGAGCTTCAGCGGCTTGCACTGGCCTATGGCACCTCCGCGAACGAAGTCTTGCGGCGCGAGTCAGTGCATGTGGACCTGGCGCCCCGGTTCCGGAAGGACGGTCGGTACGTAGATGCGGAAGCCGGCGAGGCGGCCCGAATCCTGGTAGGGCTCGTCCGCGCAGAGGTAGAACTCGAGAATCTCCTCGGAGTCCAAAGGCCTCGCAACTACCCCGCTGAACGCCCTCTCCTCCCGGGAGACGTCCAGAGCCAGGCCGAGAGCGATGCGCTCGAACTCCGCCAGCGCATCGGCTTGGGGCTGGCGCCCGTTCGCGACATCGAGAGTCTCCTTGAACTCGAGTTCGGAGTGCGCATCTACGTGCGTCCGCTTCCCTCTCGAGTCTCCGGTCTCTTCGCCTACGACGCCGAAGTCGGAGCGTGCGTCCTGTTGAACGCGAAGCACCGGTTGACCAGACGCGCCCTTACCGCGGTCCACGAACTGGCCCATCTGGTTTCCGTTCGCCACGCTACGAGCATCCACTACCGCGACGACCGGCCGAAGTCACGAGCGGAATTCTATGCCGACGCATTCGCCCGCGCGTTCCTGATGCCGCCAAGAACTGTCCTTGAGAAGTTCCGGGAGTACACGTCAGGGTTCTCCGCCCTGACTCGCCGTCACGTCATCTTGTTGAGTCACACCTTCGGCGTGTCGCGCGAGGCAATGGTCCGCCGCATCGAGGAACTGAAGCTCGTTACGCCCGGCGCTTGGGACTGGTTCGAGGCCAACGGCGGCATTACCGACAAACAGGCAGCAGCAGTTCTTGGCGGTCGAGCACCTGTTGAAACGGACACGGCTCACTCAGAGCGCTGCATGCCCCCTCGTATCGCCGCCCTTGCCGCAGAGGCACATCGGCAGGAACTTCTCAGCGAGGGACAACTAGCACGCCTCCTAGGCCTCGACCGGGTAGCGCTCCGTCAGGTGCTGGACGAAGAAGCCGCGGAGGGCGAACCGAATGTCGCCACGCCACTTCCTCGATAGCTTCACCGGTCCGGTCGTCGCCGATACCAGCGTCGTCATCAACTTGAACGCAACCGGGTGCTCGGAGGACCTCCTGGCCGCACTACCGAACCAGGTTCTCATTGCAGAGCAGGTCGTATGGGAGCTGTGCGACGAGCGAAGCCGCCAACACCGTGACGCTGAGTTGGTCTCCAGTCTCGTCGACCAGCACCTCGTCACAGTAGTAGCCCTTGGCAGCCCCGGCCAGAGCCACTTCACCGGACTCGTCAGCGGATCCGCAGCTTCGACGCTGGACGATGGCGAGGCCGCCACGATTGCCGCCGCTCTCGAACGAGGTGGCCTTGCCCTCATTGACGAGCGCAAGGCCCTGCGGATATGCGCATCGCAGTTCGAGGAACTCCTCACCGGAAGCACCGTCGATCTGCTGCGCCATCCACAGATACAGGAAGCCCTCCCCAGGCAGAAGTTCGCAGACGCAGTCTTCAACGCCGCCTACAGGGCCCGCATGCGCGTTCGGCAGAACGACGCCGAATGGGTACTGGGCCTGATCGGCCGCGAGCGAGCCGCGTTGTGCAGTTCCCTGAGGAGGATCCTGCGTACCACCAAGCTCCCGGAACCACTGGCGCCCAGCGAAGTTCACGAACCCCGCGTGGGGTACGGCTTCGAGGACCCGGTATCTGGGTAAGGGCGGTGTTTGGGCTGGTAGCCCACAAGCACTCCTTGAGATTCTCAAAGCGAGGGCCGGCGCCAGTGCTCGAACACTTCCGCTACCTCAGAGTGAACCGCCGCCCGTGCGGCGAACCGGTACAGCCGAAGTTGCCTACAGGCCTTCCCCCCAAGCGCTCAGGCCGTTTCCTATGGTCCTCTCGAGCCACGATCTGAAGCGCTCTTTGATCTTGACCAGGGTGTAACCGACGGTACCGAACTTGAAAGGGGCCTCTGAGACGACCTCGTTCTCCCAGCGCCCAAGGTCCGCCTTCCTGTCCAGCGGTCCGGTCAGGAAAGCGGTCACGGCCTGGAGGTCTGCAGCGCGACCCACGGCGTGAAATGAGACTATGAGGCGCGCGTCCTCGCGCTCCATGCCAGGCAGCGCAAGGCGCAGCCCCACCCAGCGTTTGGGCCGGTCGAGTTGCGCGAAGTAGAGGTGGTGCTTTGCAGTCTGGACGATTTGCCATTTCCAATAGTCGCGGGCGTTCTCGGGGCCGTCCGAGTCTCTGAGGATCCGCGTCTCGATGATTACTCCCTCCTTCCCGAACGCCCGACGCATCTCGGCAGCCGCCTCTTCCAAACGCACGGTAGCGATCTCCACTAAGCCCTCCACTAGGCCCGACGTTTCCGCCTGCGCTGACTCCCTGCTTCGCCGTGCGCGCTCGGCCAACGACCTCGACACTGACGGGATTGCAGCGCCGCGAAGTTCACGGAGTGAACGGATTGCCTCATTCAGATCGCCGATCTGAATGTCTGCGAACAGGTCGACGAGCGGCTGGAGATGACCGCCATCCGCTGCTTCCAGTGCATCGAAATAACGGTCCCGATGCTCCTTGTCGCGTACCACAAGCACGAGATAGCCACCCTTCAGGAAGACCGCACTCGTCAGGGCGCGGGCAACGCGGCCGTTTCCATCCTGAAAGGGGTGAATCCGCGTGAACCGATGGTGGAGCCAAGCCGCTTCGACCTCCGGACAGATTCCGTCGTGTACCTGGTGCCAATCGAGAAGCCGGTCTATCTGCTCCTGAACAAGTTCCGCCGGGCAGTACTCGTGGACCGAGCCGTCAGGTCTGAGCGGGTTGTTGGGCTGTTTTTTCCAAGCACCCTTCAGCAGCGGGACACTGACTGTCCTTCCTGAAGCGGGCTCAATCGCCTCACAGGTATCCTGGCTCAGCGTTAGCAGCCCGTGGTGAAAGTCGGTTCTCTGCGCTCGCGTAGGATAGAAGCATGTCTATGGGCAAGAAGAGTAGAAGCAGCGGTCAGGAGCCTCTGTGGGTGTCGGCAGGTGATCTGCCTCGAAGCGCGGGGCACCCGTTCTACGAGCGGTTGAACGGGATTCTGGAATCCAGCGGGTTCGACGAGTTCGCGGAGTCGGAGTGTTCGCGGTTCTATGCGGAGCGCATAGGGCGTCCGAGTCTGGCGCCGGGGCGGTACTTTCGCTTGCTGCTGTTGGGGTACTTCGAGGGTTTGGATTCGGAGCGCGCGATCGCCTGGCGGGCTCAGGATTCTCTGAGCATTCGCCGCTTCCTGGGATTGGGCCTGAGTGAGGCGGCGCCGGATCATTCGACGATTTCGCGGACGCGCCGGCGCATCGATGTGGAGTCTCACCGGCGTGTGTTTTCATGGGTGCTTCGTCGTCTGGCGGAGTCGGGTCTGTTGTCGGGCAAGACGGTGGGCGTGGACGCGACGACGCTGGAGGCGAACGCGGCGTTGCGTAGCATCGTGCGTCGCGACAGCGGCGACGACTACGAGACGTTCGTGCGCGGTCTGGCGGAGGCGTCGGGGGTAGAGACGCCGACGCGGGCCGAGCTGGCCCGTTTCGACCGCAAGCGCAAGAAGAAGCTGTCGAACGAGGAGTGGGAGAATCCGCACGACCCGGATGCGCAGATCACCAAGATGAAGGATGGCCGCACGCACCTTGCCTACAAGGCGGAGCAGGCGGTGGACCTCGAGCACGGGACGATCGTGGGGGTGTCGGTTCAGGGCGGAGCGAAGGGCGACACGGAGTCGTTTCACGAAACGCTGGAGGAGGCCTTCGAGCAGGTGTCGTCCGTGACCGCGGACGAAGCCGCGATCGAGGAGGTCGTTGCCGACAAGGGGTACCACAGCAACGACGTTCTCGCGGACATCGACGAACTGGGCCTTCGCAGCTACATCGCGGAACCGGACCGCGGTCGCCGTCGCTGGAAGGGCAAGAAGGAGCTGCAGGCCATCGTGTACGCGAACCGCCGCCGGATCCGAGGCAATCGCGGCAAGCGGATGCAGCGCCAGCGAGGGGAACGGCTCGAGCGGCCCTTCGCTCACCAGTACGAGACCGGCGGCATGCGCCGCGTGCATCTGCGCGGTCGCTCGAACATCCTCAAGCGAGTGCTCCTTCACGCCAGCGCGTGCAACCTCGGGCTCTTGATGCGCCACATCGTCGGCTTCGGCACTCCTCGAAGCCTCCAAAGCAGGCGCCAGACCCTGCTCGCCCTGCTTCGCCGCTTCCGGCTGCGTCTGAGCGCTCTCGGAACCCGCCTGATGGCGAAACAGCACCCCAATTTGGCCATCTGAACCCAATCGCCATTCCTCTACTTGATCGAGCTACCTCCCAGCGCCGACCCCGTCGCGCACCGCGAACATCCCCGAACCGGGACTTCCGCCACGGGCTGTTAGGCGGTGGTGCAGCTCCTTGATGTAGGACGTGGTGAGTTCGCGCGTTCCGCCGACGAGGTCCATGACCATTTCCAAGGCCTCTCGCTGATCAGTGATCAAGGCACGCGCATCTCGCGAAATGAGACCGCGGGCGTGGAACTGCCCCAACGCCTCCATGCCTGCCTTCGCTATCTGGACTGTGACCCCTCGGTCCGCAGTGTACAGACGTTCGATGATCCCGGTCTCAACTGCCCAGTGAAGCGCCAGTTCCTCCTGGAACTTCTCGATCTTCTCCTCATCCCTGATGAGCCTACGGTCCTCGATCCACTGGCGCTGAACCGCCCGCAGGTCCTCACGGCAGAGGTCGCTCCAGTCCCCGGGCAGGTCCTCTATTCGCCGCCACGTCCGCGAAGCGGAACTTCCTGGAGGCGTTTTCTCGGTACTCATCTGGTTCTCCCTACTCCGTTCCACCGTTAGGCAGTCTAGCCACCTAGGCCTTCACCGGATACCGACTCTCGACGTACTCCGCCACGATCCGCGTGAACTGTTCCGACAGTTCGGCCGCCGTCCCCCGCAGCGTCGTGAACTGCCTCCCGTCGACGTAGACCGGGCAGGTCGGCGCCTCGCCGGTGCCGGGCAGGGAGATGCCGATGTCGGCGGCCTTCGATTCGCCGGGCCCGTTGACGACGCAGCCCATGACGGCGAGCTTCAGTTCCTCGACGCCGTCGTAGCGGCTACGCCACTCGGGCATGCTGGCGTCGATGAAGTCCTCGACCTGCAGGGCGAGTTCCTGGAACGTGGTGCTCGTCGTGCGGCCGCAGCCGGGGCAGGCGGTGACGCTGGGGGCGAAGGCCCGCAGCCCCAGGGCCTGCAGGAGCTCGCGGCAGGCGTGGACCTCGTCGCGGCGATCGCCGCCGGGGCGCGGGGTCAGGGACACGCGGATCGTGTCGCCGATGCCCTCGGCCAGCAGCACGGACATCGCCGACGACGACCACACCAGGCCCTTGATCCCCATGCCGGCCTCGGTCAGACCGAGGTGAAGCGGCTGCCTCGTCCGGCTCGCCAGGTCGCGGTAGACGCCGATCAGGTCCCGCGGCGAGGACACCTTGCACGAGATGACGATCTGCTCCTCGGTCAGGCCGCATTCGAGCGCCAGTTCGGTCGAGCGGAGAGCCGACAGCACCATGCACTCGCCAACGATCTCCTCCGAGGTCATGCCGAGATCCCGCTCGGTGTTCTCTTCCATCTTCGCCACCAGCAGGTCCTGGTCGAGCGACCCGCCGTTGACGCCGATCCGCACCGGCTTGCCGAGCCTCCGCGCCACCTCGCAGATCGCCGCGAACTGCGGGTCCCGGCGGCCGCCGCGGCCGACGTTGCCGGGGTTGATGCGCAGCTTCGCCAGCGCCCGCGCGCAGTCGGGGTGCCGTTCGAGCAGCACGTGGCCGTTGTAGTGGAAGTCCCCGACCAGGGGCACGTCGCAACCCTCCGCGTCCAGCCGGGCGCGAATCGCCGGCACCGCGACCGCCGCCGCGTCGACGTTCACGGTGACGCGGACGAGTTCCGATCCGGCTTCGGCAAGCGCGAGTGCCTGGGCGGTCGTAGCGTCGACATCCGCGGTGTCGGTGCTGGTCATCGACTGCACCGCCACCGGCGCGCCGCCGCCCACGACCACACCGCCGATGTCGACCGCGTGGGTCCGGCTACGGTGGGGTTCCGGTGTGGATGCAGCCCTCACGCCAGCAGGCTAGCAGTCTCGCAGTTTGCTACGATATGGGGCTCGATGCCGCGTGCGACCGCCCAGCCCCACCATGCCAAGTCGAGGCCTGGGCGAGGCCCCGGCAGCTTCGTTCCTGCAGCGCACCTCTACGGTCTCTGGGCGTTTGCCGTAGCCCAACCGATACTCGATCTGATCGGCCGGGAACCGGACTTCATCGCCGCGCACCGTCTCTTCGGCCTGCAGCTCCTCCTTCTCGCGCTGGGACTGGCTTTCTTCGTCCCGACCGCGCTGGCGGCGCCGCTTCTGTTCGCGGCCTTCAGGGAGAGTCGCGTCGGGCGTGTCTGGACCAGCTGCTTCTCCGCTCTGTTCGCGGCGGCATTCCTGCTGCAACTCGTCGACCGGCTGCCAGGAGTTGCGGCCGTTGTGGCGGCGTGTGCCGGCGGCATTGGTCTCGTCGTCTGCCTGAATCGCTATCGACCGTTCTCCAACCTTGTCGCATTGACAGCGGTGCTTGCATTGGTTGCGCCCATCGCCTTTCTGGCGCGGCCCGCCGTCCGTGGGATGCTGACGGCCCCCTCCGGTACAGACTTCGAGCTCGACCCTTCGATTGCCGAAGCGCCCGCACTGCAAACGGATCTACCAATCGTCCTCGTTGTCTTCGACGAGCTGCCGACGAGTTCACTCCAGCGACCCGACGGTTCGATCAACGAAGACCGGTTCCCGGCCTTCGCCGCACTGGCGGGAGAGTCGGACTGGTACCCGCGCGCCCTCACTACGGCCACACAGACCCCGCGGGCGATCCCGGCACTGCTCACCGGGAAACTGCCGGCGCCCGGTACCGTCGCTCTCTACCACGACCACCCGGCCAACCTGTTCTCGTGGTTGGCGACCAGGGGCGGGTACCGCGTCGTCGCCTACGAAACGGCCTCCCGGCTCTGTCCGCCCTCCATCTGCACCGACCGGAGACCGTCCAGCTTCCGGGGTCGCCTCACGTCCGCCGCCGACGACTTGAGCGTCGTCTACGGGCACTTGCTGCTGCCCGAGTCTCTCGCGGAGGCGCTTCCCGACGTAACGCAGACCTTGAGCAGATTCCGCGACCGCGGCCTCCCCGACAACGATGTCATGGCCGATCTCGGCGGCCCCGGACGGGGGCTCCATCACAACACTCCCCGCATTGTGGACGACTACCTGGAGCGGATCGAGACCCACAGCGAGGGCACCCCTACGTTCCACTATCTCCACCTGAATCTCCCGCACGTCCCCTGGAAGTACCTGCCGTCGGGCCTCGAGTACACGCCGGTCGGCTCTTCGATCCTGCCCCCGGGGTTCAGCTCGCTCGTGCCCACTGACCTGCAGCTTGTCGCCCAGGGATGGCGGCGTCATCTCCTGCAGGTCGGCTACGTGGATCGCGTGCTGGGCCGGATCATCGCTCGCTTGAAGACCGCCGGCATCTATGAACGGGCGCTGATCGTCGTCACAGCGGATCACGGCCGCAGCTTCCGTCCCGGCGAACGCGGTCGCACGACCTTCGGGGCGACCGTTGAGGACGTGCTCGAAGTACCCCTGTTCGTCAAGAACCCTGGCCAGAACGAAGGCGCCGTGCTCGAACACAGGGTACGGACGATCGACATCGTGCCAACGATCGCCGCCGCACTGGGCGATCAACCGCCATGGGAGGTCGATGGCACCCACCTGAACGACCGGGAACCGCGCCCGGTCACCGCCTGCTGCTACGCGTCGACGCCGGCGACCCGCTCCTTCGAAACCGACGCCACTCGCCGCCAGGAGACGCTCGATCGTCTGTACGACCTGTTCGGCGAACGCTCGGCCCCCGGCGCGGCCGAAGGCACCGTGGCACCAGATGTCGCGTCCCACCCGTTCGAGGGCGTGTTCGCCGCAGGGCCCAGACCCGATCTGCTCGGCCGTGTCGCAGCCGATCTGACGGCGGGCACTTTCGACCCCGGCACATCAAGCGTGGTCCAAGCCACCCTCTACGGCGCGGGGGCTTATGGCAACGTACAGCCTGCGACCGGATTCGTCCCCAGCCTGATCAGGGGGCGCATCGAGCCTCGAATCGCCGACGGGACCCCGATTGCGGTGTCAGTGGACGGCATCGTTCGAGCCACGACCTCGACCTTCACCGACCGCGACGCCAGCCGCTTCTCGGCCATGGTTCACGAGCGATGGCTACCAGCCGGGAGTCATCGGATTGGCGCCTACACGATCGAAGAGCCCCGTTCGGCGGACCAGGGAGCATCTATTCTGCGGCCGCTACCCGGCATTGAACGGCAACCGCGTCTCGTGATCGAGAACGCGGAAGTCAGTGCCCTCGAACTGCCCGGAGGCGCTTCGCTCACCAGTACGAACGAACTGTACGAATCGGATGTAGAGGTAGGAGGCGGAGGTATCCGCGGTCACCTGACCTCGAATCCCGACGGCGACCGCCCCGATGAGTTCTTCGTCTTCGATGGCAAGGAACTCATCTACCGAGGCGAGGACGACTCTCTGCTGAGACGCACCTGGGTAGGCCCCAACGGGCGCAAGGAGATCGCGTTTCGTATCTTCATGCCAGCCTCGTCTACCGCGACCGGTGACCTTCGCCTGGTAGCGAGACGCGACGACCGCGTGCAGGACATCTCCCCGTCCACGCAGCGACCGGGAAGCTTCGTTCTGTCCCGGAACGCCAGTGGCCGCGTGGAGGCCCTGTTGCGCCGGCCTATCGGTCGTGCCGACGTCGAGGCGCGACGGATCGAGATCGGACGAGCCGACAACGGAATGGTCGGCTTTCTGGATCGCAGTCTGCCCGACGGGCCGAAGATCGTCGGCTGGGCCACGGACCTGCAGAGTCCTGGGCCCAGCCTCGAGATCGTCGCCTTCCTGGGCGACCAGGAGTTCTGGGTTGGCAAGACCGGCTCAGAAAGGAGAGATGTCTCGGCTCGCTACGGCCAGGAACATCTCTCCAGCGGCTTCCTGCTTCTCTCAGAGGCTTCGTCTGCAACCGACGAGCCGCCCCAACTGACGAACAAGGTCCTGGAGCGGATCCGTCGAGAGGGTCTGGTTGCCTATGCGGCCTCACGGAGAGGAGTTGCGACTCGGCTGCGCTTTTCCTACCAATCGATCGAACGCAGACGGGGCAACGTCGAGATCCTCCCCGTCAGCGACGGTCGCGAACTCCTCGTACAGGCGCCCGGCGACGGCTTCGACGGCGCAGTCGACCTCGTGTCCAAACCTAGGCGGCGCACTCTGATCGAAGGCTGGGCGGCCGACCTCGAGCGCGGCGAAGCACCCCGTCAAATCGTGGTCTACCGCGGCGAAGAGCACATCGCGACGTCAGGCATCAACCGCGAGCGCCGGGACATCGCCTCACACTTCGACAACGAACTCTTGCTGAGAACAGGCTTCCGGGGCGCCGTTCGTGGCGCCCACCCCCTGACCTTTGCGGAGGATCACAGGGTCTTCGCCGTGATGCGGCGTGGCGTAGCCCTCGAACTGCCGATCCTGGAGCAAGGTTCCACCTCGTCTCCCTGAGTCCCCGGGCGCCAGGCGACTCGTCCGACACGGGCCAATGAATGCCGATAGCATCCGTCCCCATGTCGGAGTCAGGCCCCGTCGTCCCCGGACAAAACTGCGGGGAAGAACCGACCGATACCGGTGCACCGACCGCCACGCTCAGCACAGATCGAAGTGAGCTGCAAAGGGGCCTTGGCGCCGGTGTCCTGACGATCGCCGGTCTGAGCAGCCTCGCCTTCGCACAGCCGCTGTTCGACCTGCTCCGCCGGAGCCCCGAGTTCTTCGCCATTCGGGACCTCTCCATGGTCCATGTTCTGGCGCTGGTTGCCCTGCTTGCAATCGGTCCCACTCTTGTGTTCTCAGTACCACCGGTCGCCGCACGGCTGTTCTTCCCGGCCTGGTCACGACATGCCGTTGCCGCGGCCATCGGCGTCTTAACCGTCGTGATCGCCCTGCAGGCCGGCCGCAGCCTCAACACCGGAGCCGCCACGACGATCGCCGCAGCGGCCGGCACGGCCGTTGTCTGGACCTACTTGCGCTTCCGGGGCGTCCGTTCCTTCGCGGTGCTCCTGTCACCAGCCGCGGTCGTCGTGCCAGCCCTGTTCCTGCTCGACGGCGATGTCCGGCGTAGCGCCGGCAGTCGCGACGCCGCGGTCGACATCGACAGACCCGACACCGGCGCCCGGGCGCCGATCGTCATGGTCATCTTCGACGAGTGGTCGCTGGCGTCCATTCTCGATTCCGAGGGAGCGATCGACCGGAAGCGACTTCCCAACCTGGCACGTCTCGCCGACCGTGCGACCTGGTTCCCGAACGCCACGGCAGCCGCCGACGCCTCCGAACTCGCCGTGCCCGCGATGCTCACCGGCTCGAAGCCCGAACGGGGCCGGCTTCCAACCCTCACTGAGCATCCGGCCAATCTCTTCACGCTGCTTGCTCCCAGCCATGACATCTACGCTTCAGAGCCTCTCACCTCTCTCTGTCCACTCGATGTCAACTTGCTTGGCGAGCCGACAACGACCTTCAGCGAACGCTTCGGACTCCTTGTCTCCGACCTCGCCGTGGTTTGGCTCCAGCTCACGCTGCCCGAACGCTGGGCCGACCGGCTGCCCCCCGTGACTCAGAACTGGAGCGGCTTCGGCCGAGACACGGCGCCAACAGCGCCGTTACCACGCGCGGACCAACTGAGGAAGCGGATGATAGCCAACCTCTGGGACGGCGTCCGAGCCGCCGAGTTTCGGCGCTTCATCACCTCGATCGGGCCGGCAGGCGAGCGCCCGGACCTCTACTTCATGCACTCACTGCTGCCGCACCTTCCTTGGGAGTATCTGCCCTCCGGACAGCGATACCACACACCCCGTGGCCACGTCCACGGACTCCGAGAGGAACTCTGGACCACGGACCCCTGGGTGATCCGGCATCACGAAAAGCGCTACCTTCTCCAGGTACAGTTCGTGGACCGCCTGATCGGCGAGTTGACTGCGCATCTGGAGTCACTTGGGCTGTTCGAACAGAGCCTGATCGTGATCGCAGCCGACCATGGCGTCGCGTTCCGGCCGGGAATGTCGCGCCGGCGCGTCGAGGTGGATGATCCTTCTGGCCGGCAGCCTCTGGACCTCGCAGCGGTGCCCCTGGTGATCAAGGCGCCATTCCAGCGGCAGGCACAGATTGACGAAAACCCCATCTCCCTGGTCGACCTGACGCCCCGGATCCTTGAACTCGCCGGGGCCGATCCCGAAGCAACACCACCGCGAGCAAACACCAAACATGGCTCAGCGCTCGTCGGCTGGTACGCCGGCCGCGAGGTCGAGATCCCCGTCGATCGGGGGCCTTGGCTTCGTGAGCGGCTCGCAGAGCAGGCGGCGCTGTTGGGCGAATCGAACGACCCGATGACAATCGGCACAGTACCCAGCCTCCACGGCCGCCAAGTCTCCGAGGTGCCGCTCCGAAACAGCGAGGTCGGCATTCGACTCGAACGCGCCGACCTCTGGGACCATGTCGATGTCGATGGAGCAGCGCTGCCCGTTATCGTCGAGGGTACCTTCACCGGACCGGAAACACTCCTCGAACGCTTCGTCGCCGTGGCCCTGAACGGCATCGTCGCCGCATCTGTTCGGCCGCACCGGAGAGCTGACGGAAAGATCCGGCTAGCGGCGATGATGCCCGAAGGTCTCTTGCGATCCGGGCTCAACCAGATCGATGTCTTCGTGATCGCGGAGCGTGACGACGCCGTTGAACTCGAGTACGTGAACCGCCCACCAACCTTCGCATACGAACTGTCCTGGAGCGCCCAAGGCCAGGTCGACGCGCTCCTGCGCCGGTCCAAGAGTGCGGTAGACGCCGACGTGCGAGTACCCGTCGAGCGGCGGCAAGACTCTCAACTGATCGGTTACCTTGAAGGCGGCCACCGACGGAACGCCACGAACGCCACCGTCCAGGGCTGGGCCGCGGACTTCACCGATCCCGGCAGCGCGTTGGAAGTCGTGGCGTTCCTGAACGGAAGTCAGTTCTGGGCCGGCTCAACCAAGTCCGAAAGAAAGAGCGTCGCAGAGCGCTACGGCCCGGAACACCTGTACAGCGGATTCTTCGGGAAGGCTCGACCGGGTTCCGAACGAGCCGCGTCCGAAGTCCTGAGGACGGTCCGGCGAGAGGGCTTCGTAGCCTACGCCGTCTCGCGCCGGGGCCTTGCGTCTCGACTGCGGTTCTTCTACGCCCCTCTCGAGTTCGACCAGGACGGAGTCGAGATCCTGCCGATCAGCGACGGCCGCCGGCTTCCGGTGGTGCAAACCGGACACGGCCTTGAAGGTGCGATCGACCTGATCACCAAACCGGGTAGACGCACGCTGATCGAAGGTTGGGCCGCCGATATCCAACTGGGCGAACGGTCACGCCAGATCGTCGTCTATCGCGACAGCAAGTTCCTCAAGAGCCTGGGCGCGAACCGGGAGCGACGGGATGTCGTCGCACATCACGATGACCCCGGGCTGCTACGCACCGGATTTCGCGGCTCCGTACCCGGCGCTCCGGAGCCGGAGACGTTTGCCGAGCGCCACCGGGTCTTCGCTCTGATGCTAAGTGGCGCCGCCGTCGAACTGCCCATTCGCCACCCAACACCAGCTTCCGAAACCCGCTAGGATCCCGGTCCGGTGCACCGAGAGAACGTCCGGACTGGCAAGCCCAAGCACCAGTCGAACTCCGACTCCAGGAGTTGGCTCCCAGTCGCGCACATCTTCGCGCTCTGGGCTTTCACCGTCGCGCAGCCGCTCCTCGATCTCGTGGGCAGAGAACCCGACTTCCTGGTCGCTCATCGCCTGACCGGCGCTCCACTCGCCATCCTGGCGCTTGGCCTCGCGCTCGTCATTCCGACACTTCTCACGACACCACTCGCCCTTCCAGCCGTCCGCCGAAGTCGGGCAGGAAGCCTCTGGCAGTATGGCCTCTGCGCCTTGCTCGCAGCAGCGTTCCTGCTGCAACTGCTCCATCGCTTACCGGGCGCGGTGGCTCTGGTTCTCGCGACAGCCGGCGGCGGAGGAATTGCCATCTGCCTCCGCCGCTATCGTGGGTTCTCGAACCTCGTCGCCATCGCTGCGGTGGCTGCGTTGATCGCGCCACTGGTTTTCCTGCTTCGACCCGGCGTCCGCGGCATCCTGCCGACGCTCCCCGAAACAGACTTCAAACCCGACGCTGTCATCTCCGAGGCGCCGACATTGAAGAGCAACGTGCCGATCGTGCTGGTGGTCTTCGACGAACTTCCGACGAGTTCACTCCAACGACCCGACGGTTCGATCGATGACAGCCGCTTTCCCTCCTTCGCAGCGTTAGCCGACGAATCCCACTGGTACCCGCGAGCAGTCACCGTTGGGCTGCAAACGTCAAAAGCGATACCGGCGATACTCACGGGCCAACTGCCGAGGCCGAATTCGATCGCGCACTACCGAGACCACTCCTCGAACCTCTTCTCGTGGCTCTCGGCCAAGGGCGGCTACCAGATGGTCGTCCACGAGACTATCTCTCAGCTATGCCCACCGGCCCTCTGCGCCGACCAGAAGCAAGCGAACCCGTGGAGAGGACTGCTGGCCGCCACCGATGACCTCACGGTCGTCTACGGCCACCTACTGCTGCCCCCCACCCTCCGCACCGGACTTCCGGATGTGGGCCATGCCTGGACAGGCTTCCGTGGTGACGCCCGCTCGCAGCCTCAAGCCGAAGAGCTCCAAGGGCGCGGGATTTACCAGAACGTTCCCCGCGTCGTCGACGGCTTCGTGTCGCGCATCGGACGTCATCGCAACCGCGGGCCAACGCTCTACTACCTCCACACGAACCTCCCCCACCGACCTTGGAAGTATCTTCCGTCCGGCCGCGAGTACACACCCGCCGGTGCGTCATTTCTTCCTCCCGGCTTCGACAACCTCACATACGTGCCTGAGGAAGAGCAGCTCACGATCCATGGACTGCAACGTCACCTCCTCCAGGTGGGCTATGCCGACCGCGTGCTCGGACAGCTCCTCGATCGACTGAAGGAAGCCGACGTCTACGACCGTGCACTGATCGTCGTCGCCGCAGATCACGGCATCAGCTTTCGGCCCGGGCAGCGCATTCGCCTCGCGACCCGTGCGAATGTCGAAGACATCCTTGAAGTGCCCCTATTCGTCAAACGTCCTGGGCAACGGGAAGGAGCCGTCCTTGAGCACGTAGTCCGGACCGTCGATATCGTGCCAACAATCGCCAACGCGCTGAACGCAGCCTTACCTTGGGAAGTCGATGGCACATCATTGAACGACCAGTCGCCGCGCGAGATCACTGCGTGCTGCTACAAGTCGCCTGAACCACCCATCCGCAGCTTCCAGACCGACACAGCTCGTCGCCAGCAGACCCTTGATCGTCTGCACCGGCTATTTGGTCCAGACGCCTCGGCGCCTCGGGACGGTCATCTCCCAGCAACCGCCGATCACGCCCCATCGGGCCGAGATACGGGCCCCTCACCGGAACGTTCGACAGATCCCTTTGAAGGCATCTTTGCCACCGGCCCCAGGCGGGATCTCCTGGGCCGCGCGACCGGCGACTTTCAGAGCACCAACACCGTGGGCGAGTTCCAACAGCTCCCTCGCGCTCATCTCATTGCCCAACACTCTTACAGCAACGTGAAACCCGAGTCGGGCTTCGTTCCAAGCCTGATCAGTGGACGGATCGAACCGAGCGTCGCTGACGGTACGCAGCTAGCTATCTCAGTGGACGGCATCGTGCGTGCAACCGCACAGACTTTCACCAGCCGAGGAGTTTGCCGATTCTCGACTCTGGTTCCCGAACGGTGGCTCCAGGCCGGCCGCCACCAGATCGCCGTCTACTCTGTCGACACCATTGCCGAAACCTCCGACATCAGCGAACGGACTCGGCTAAGGCCGCTGACCGGCTTCGAGAAGCCGCCTCGACTTGTGCTCGAAGATGGCATTCTGCGCGGCTTGGCCCTCTCCGAAGATCTGCTGCTTCGAAGGGCGGAAACCCTGTTTCGGTCCAAGGTCGAGATCGTGAGCGGAGGTTTCCACGGGCAGTTGGACTACGAACCTGGAGAGGGGGCAACGGCGGTAGACGAGTTCTTCGTGTTCGACGGACTGGAGCTCATCTATCGGGGCGAGGATGACCGAGTCCTGCGCCGTAGGTCGACACGAAGAGACGGCAGGAAACAAGTCACGTTTCGAATCTCACTCCCCACGGCGATCACGAAGAGGAGCGAGTCCCTTCGCCTTCTAGCGAGGAGTGGAGATCGAGTGCAGGAACTATCGTTTCCTCCCACGCTGTCGGCAGCCTTCCAGTTGTTACGAAACTCTGATGGCAGAGTGACCGCTCTGCTGCGCCGGACCGATGGCGACATCAACGCCAAGTCTGAGCGAATCGAAGTAGTCGTAGAGCAACTTGGACTAGTGGGCTTCCTCCGAGAGCACCGTGACCAAGGCCAGCCAACGGTCCGCGGTTGGGCGGTAGACCTTCTGGATCCTGGCGGTGTGCGCGAAGTGGTTACCTTTCTGGGAGAGCGTCAGGTTGGGGTTGGTCCCCCCAACGCCAAGAGAGGCGACGTTGAAGCTCGTCATGGCCGTGGACATCTCTACAGCGGCTTTCGCTACCCACTCTCTGAGGCGAGTTCACTCCCATCTGGGCGAAGCCGAGGACCGTCGGCGGCTTTTCCAGGAGAACTACGGCAGAAGGGAGTCGTCTCCTACGCGGTCTCACGCCGGGGAGTCGCGGCTCGACTGAGGTTCTTCTACCTGCCCCTCGAGTTCGACGAGCACGGAGTCGAGATCCTGCCCATCAGTGACGGGCGTCGCCTCGCCGTTCGGCAAACCGGAGGCGGCCTTGACGGCGCGATCGACCTGGTCACGAAACCGGCGAAGCACACGCTGATCGAAGGCTGGGCCGCCGATCTCGAGCGACGTGCGGCGCCGCGCCAGTTCCTCGTATACCGGGACGGCAAGTTCCTGGCGACGCTGAGTGCGAGTCGGGAGCGGCCTGATGTCGTCGAACACAACGGGGACGAACGACTGCTGCATACGGGTTTCCGCGGTCGGGTTCCAGGAGCGCCGGATCCCGACACCTTCGCCGAGCGGCACCGTGTGTTCGCGGTCATGCGGCGCGGTGTCGCCGTCGAACTGCCTGTGTTGCCGTAGATGACCCAGCCCAGAGCGCCGGGCGGCTCTCGATCTCCAGACCCTCCAGCCCGACAACAGCGCCTGCTCCCGGCAATCTCGTGGGCAGCCTTCGGAGTCTTCGGCGTCTGGTTTACCGCCCGCCTGATCCCCAACCTCGTCCTGCGGCTGCAGTTCGAGGACCAGTTGATCGTGCTCCGCTACGCCCGCAACCTGGCGGAGGGCAACGGCCTCGTCTACAACGCCGGCGAACGGGTCATGGGCTTCACGACTCCGCTCTTCACCGTGCTGAGCAGCGCCTTCGTGGTCCTGGGCGGCGATCAGGCAGCGGCCTGGCAGAACGGGTTCGGCCTGCTCTGCATGCTGGGCACGGCCGCGCTCGCCGCGAGACTGCTGGTTCGGCTCGGGGCCGGGCCCGCCGCGCCTCTGGCGGTCGCCCTGGTCACCTTCAATCCCGCGGTCGCCTACAACTACCTCTATATGGGGATGGAGATCCACCTCTTCGCCCTGCTCTTCCTGCTGGCGCTCGACCTTCACCTGAGCGATCGCGCCACCACGGCCACCGTCGTGGCCGCATTGCTGTTCCTGACCCGGCCCGAGGGCGCCCTGCTCGCGGCCATGCTGATCGCTCACGGCTGGCTGCGCCGCCGGAAGCCGCCAGTACGCGAGGCGCTGGCGGCGCTGGCCGTGGCGCTGCCATGGCTCCTCTTCGCATTCGCCTACTACGGCGACGTCCTGCCGAAGACGCTGGGCGCAAAACAGGGCGAGAGCATCGTCTCTCCGTGGCGCTATCTGGATCTGGTCCGAGAGGTCTACGGCGAGGCGGGCAGGAGTCTGCTGGCGGCCTACAACCCCTCCTTGGCGCAGACGATCGCCGGCCCACTGCTTCTGACGGCTCTTCTGGTCGTCGGCGCCACGGCGCTGTTGCGCCGCCGGGCCGCCCTCTGGCCCCTGATCGCGTTCCCCCTCGGCGCTCTCTTCGGCTACGCCGCGATCGGATCGCTGCCCGGATACACATGGCACTACTACACGCTGAACATCCTCGGCGCGTTCCTGCTCGCGCTCGGCGTCCACGCCAGCCTGGTCGGGACGGGACGGCTCTGCCTGCAGGCGGCGGAACTTCTGCCCCCCAACCTCCGCATCGCCCCCCCACGCCCGCTCGTTGCCGTCCTGCTGACGACGGTCCCGATCCTCGCACTCACGCTGCCCGTGCTGCGCAACACGTCCCAGCAAATCGGACACCGCGTCGAACCGACGGCACGGCAGCAACGGCTGGAAGACATGGGACGATGGCTCGCCGAGCGCTACGAGCCGAGCACGTCCGTTCTGGTTCGCGAGATCGGCCACGTCGGCTGGGTCAGCGGGCTGCGGATCGTCGATCGGGGCGGCTTGGTCACGCCCGGCCTTCGCTATGACGTCCCGCGCCGTGTCGCCGTCGAGAAACTCCTGCCCGACCTGCTGCTGCTGCGAGCGGACAACTACGGAATCCAGGATCCGCGCGAAGGCGCCGGCTTCCCGTCGAACCTCGGCTACGAGCAGGTCGATGACTTCGACCACGGGCAGGAATGGAGCCTCCA
Organism: Candidatus Multivorans sp.; assembly: GCA_965216125.1. Taxonomy (GTDB): domain Bacteria; phylum Acidobacteriota; class Thermoanaerobaculia; order Multivoradales; family Multivoraceae; genus Multivorans. Next base: position 73,394 of record OZ244152.1, read on the forward strand.
TTCGTTGACAAAGCCTCGGGGCGGAGCCCAGACCGTGGGCCTGACGGAAGAAACCGCAAGCGTCGCCCGACGCGATTCGGGCTCGCGGCGAGAAGACGATCCATACCGGTACGAGGTCGCCCGAAGCCTGACCGGCAACCTCGAGGCCGTGCTCCGCCATCGCGTCGGGCAGGAATCAGAGCCGCCGAGCCGCATTCCCATCGTCCCGCCTCCAAGCGGCTTCGACGGCGCTCTCGATGCGGTGCTTCCCCGCCCCGGCCCCGAGCCGGCCAAGGGCATGGCCGAGTTCATCGCCAGCGGCTTCATTCGCGACGAGCCGCCGGACCCGCGCGGGGTCGAAGCGGTCGTCCTCTTCATCGGCGGCGAGATGACCGTCCACCAGCCCGGCCCCCACCGCCGGCCCGATCTCGGCGCCCTCTACGGACCGTCGTTCGAGAACAGCGGCTTCGCGTTCCGGATGTCGGCCGATCGCGGCCTCGTGGAGCGCGAAGGCGCCGTCGCCTACGCCGTGTCGCGTCGCGGGGTGGCAAGCCGGCTCCGTTTCTCCTACCTGCCCTTCGAATGGGCGCCCGGGAATCGAGAGATTCTCCCAACCACCGACGGCCGCCGGCTGACTGTGCGGCGGACCGGCGACGGTTTCGAAGGGGAGCTGGGCGTAGCCGCGTCAGCGAACCGGGTCGAGATCGAAGGCTGGGCCGTGGACGCGAGGCGAGGCGAACGGCCACGCCAGATCGTCCTCTACCGCGACGGCCACTTCCTGACCAACATGGGGCTCAACCAGGAACGGCCCGACATCGCCGAGCGCTTCGAGAATCCAGGTCTGCTGCGCGCCGGCTTCCGGGGGCCGGTTCCCGGCGAAACCGACGCCGCTTCCTTTGACGAGCGTTACCGCGTGTTCGCCGTCATGCTGCGCGGCGCCGCCGTGGAACTCTTGCCGTCCGATCCCGAGACGGCGGACGGCCGGATCACTCCGCCCCCGCCAACGCCTTGACCAAGCGGTACAGGAACTCCTGGCCCTCGTGGAAGTGGTCGATCCGGATCCGTTCGTCCTGGCCATGGGCGCGGACGTCGTCCATGTCGCCGAAGATGCCGCTCACGCCGTAGACGGGGATGCCGGCGTTGCGCAGGTAGAGGCCGTCGGTGGCGCCGGTCGACATGGTCGGAAGGACGGGGACGCCCGGCCACATCTGCTCCGTGATCCGGGTGATCGCGCCCAGCACCTCGTCGGTCAGCGGCGACGGCGGGCTGGGCGTGGTGTCGGCCTTCGGTTCCACCGTGACGCCGAACGGGTCGACGAGCTCCTGCAGCGCTCTTCCGACTTCGACCGGGTCATGGTTCGGGAGGAGGCGGCAGTTGACATTCGCCCTCGCCAACTGCGGCAGCGCGTTCTCGGCATGACCGCCCTCGATCTGGGTAGCGACGCAGGTGGTCCGCAGGCGCGCGTTGTAGGCGGGCTGCCGCGACAGGACCGCCAGCGCGCCGGCGTCATCCGGGTCGGCGGCAATGCGCCGCATCGCCTCACCGGTCTCGCCACCGATCAGCTCGGCCGCACGATCGAAGAACTCTTCGGTGACTTCGTTCAACATGACCGGGAACTCGTATTCCTGGACCGCAAGCAGCGCCTGGGAAAGGTCGTAGATCGCGTTCTTCTTCACCGGCAGCGACGAATGGCCGCCGGTATTCCTCGCCGCAAAGTCGAAGGACTGGTACACCTTTTCGGCGCCCTGCACGTTGTTCGAGACCTTGCGGCCCTCCCGCTCCGTGCCGCCGCCGCCTTCGTTGAGAGCGAAGGCCGCGTCGATCAGCTCCCGGTGCTCGTCGAGCAGGAACTGAACGCCGTTGCGCGTTCCGCCCTCTTCGTCGGCAGTCAGGGCAATCACGATGTCCCGGTCGGGAACGAACCCCTCCCGGTGCAGGCGAATCAGGTTCGCGGTGTGGATCGCGCATTCATCCTTGTCGTCCGACGTGCCGCGGCCGTAGAAGTAGCCGTCGCGCTCCATGAACTCGAAGGGATGGATGTCGGGACTCCAGTCCTCGGGCAGCGCTTCGACGACGTCGATGTGCGCGAGCAGCAGGATCGGGGCGGCATTCGGGTTGCTGCCGCGGAGCCGGGCCACCAGGTTGCCCTTGGTGGGAAAGCCGGCGGGGACCAGGACCTGCACGTCTTCCGCCGGCAGGCCGGCCTCGAGCAGGGCATCGGCCATGGCCTGAGCGGCGCGCGTGTTGTCGCCCCGTTCCGTGTCCGTGGTGTCGATCTCGATGAGTTGCTCGAGCAGCGCGCGGGCCAGTTCGAGGTCCCGCGCCGGCGGCATGTTTCCAGCGGCGCCGGCCTGTGCAGCCAAGGGCGAGTTGCCCGCAAACACCGTCAGTACCACCGTGGTGAGAATCAACGACGCGAATCTCTTCATGGACATCGGCGGAATCTACTCGCAATTGCCAGCAGGGGGACCGTCACGCGACCGCAGGGCCGGCTCCGCTGACCAGCAGCCCGGCGAGTTGCCGACGCCCGATCCAGTAGCTGAGGTCCCTGGGATGCGCGATGTCCCAGATCGCGATGTCGGCCCGCTTGCCCACCGCGAGCGTGCCACGATCTTCCAGGAGCCCCAGCGCCTGAGCCGCGTTCCGGGTCACCGCCGCCAAGCACTCCTCCGGCGTCAGGCGGAAGAGGCGGCTGGCCAGCGCCATCGCCTCCGGCAGCGAGCACAGGGACGAGGTGCCGGGATTGCAGTCGGTCCCGATCGCGATCGACACTCCGCGCCGGCGCAACTCGCCGATCGGCGGCCGCCGGGTCTCGTCGAGGGTCAGGCAGGCGCCGGGCAGCATCACCGCCACCGTCCCGGCCGTGGCGAGCGCCTGCACTCCCGAAGCGGATGCGTACTCCAGGTGATCGGCCGAGAGCGCGCCGAAGCGGGCGGCCAGCCCGGCGCCGCCGCCATCGCTCAGTTGGTCCGCGTGCAGCTTGACCGGCATGCCTAGCTCCACCGCCCGTTCGAAGACCCTGGCGACCTGCGCGGCGTCGAACGCGATCCCTTCGCAGAAAGCGTCCACCGCATCGGCGAGATTCCGTTCGACGGCCGCGGGCAGCACCTCCGCGACGACGAACTCGATGTAGTCGTTCGGTCGACCGCGGTACTCCGGGGGCACCGCGTGGGCAGCGAGAAGCGTCGTCGGAATCGTCAGTCCCGAGGTCCGACCGAGACGCCGGGCCACCTCGAGCATGCGGAGTTCGGTGGCCAGATCGAGGCCGTAGCCGGACTTGATCTCGACCGTCGCCGCCCCGTCGGCGGCCAGGGCCTCGAGGCGATCCAGCGCACCCCTGTAGAGCTCGTCTTCCGTCGCCGCCCGGGTCGCCCGCACCGTCGCCATGATGCCGCCGCCGGCATCCGCGATCGACTCGTAGCTCGTGCCTTGAAGCCGGGCCTCGAACTCCGCCCCCCGGTCGCCGCCGAACACCAGGTGGGTATGGCAGTCGATGAGCGCCGGCGTGATCCAACGGCCCTTGAGAGACCGGGTTTCCCCGGCCTCACCCGGCGGCAATGCGGAAGCGGGCCCGATCCAGGCAATCCGGCCGCCGGCGATCGCCAGGGCGCCGCCCTCGATCGCCCCGTAGGGGGTGCTTCCCCGGCGCATCGTCGCGATGCGGACATCGGTCAGCAGCAGGTCCCAGCGCTCCGCACTCTCCATGCACTCGATCCTGACCTGTTGTGTTCGGGATTGCCAGGAAGTACGGTGAAGGCGGTGGCCACTATTCGCGCGCGCCTCGCGCTGTTGCCCCCGGGATGGGCGGAGGACGCCCTCCTGGTCGTCGAGAACGGGAGGATCGTCGAGGTTTCGACTGAGAACACCGGCTCGGCGCCAGTCGGCCTCGATGCCGGAATCGTCATCCCGGGTCTGACCAACGCGCACAGCCACGCCTTTCAGCGCGCGCTGGCCGGCAGGACGGAACACCGCTCCGGCGCCGGCCGGGACAGCTTCTGGACCTGGCGCCAGCAGATGTACAGGCTCGTCGGGCGCCTCGACGCCGGCCGGTTCTCGGCGATCGCACGGCAGGCGTACGTGGAGATGCTCGAAAGCGGGTACACCTCGGTGGTCGAGTTCCACTACCTGCACCGGGCGCCGGCTGGTTCCGGAACCGCGGACACCATGTTCGAAGCCGTTCGCCAAGCCGCCTCGGCCAGCGGCATCCGGATGACCTATGTGCCGGTGCTCTACGAGCGAGCCGGGTTCGACCGGGACGATCCCACGCCCGACCAGCGGCACTTCACGATGGATGCGGCGGAGTTCCTGGCCCATCAGGAACGCGCAGCCGGGCGCGCGTCCGGGCGCGTGCGGGTCGGTGTCGGCGCCCACAGCCTGCGCGCGGTCGGTGAACGGTCGCTACGGGAGGTCGCGGCGCGAGCCGTCGAAACCGGCGCGCCGATGCACCTTCACATCGCCGAACAGCAGCGGGAGGTCGACGAGTGTCTCGCCATCCACGGCCAGCGCCCGGTCCGTTGGCTGCTGGACCGGTTCGAGGTCGATCGGAACTGGTGCCTCGTGCATGCAACCCACATGGACGACGACGAATGCCGGGACCTGGCCGTCTCCGGCGCCACCGTCTGCCTGTGTCCGACGACCGAGGCGAACCTGGGCGACGGGCTGTTTCCCCTGGCGGACTTCCTGGAGCACGGCGGAGAGATCGCGATCGGCTCCGACAGTCACGTCTCGATCAACCCCTTCGAGGAACTGCGCTGGATCGAGTACGGGCAACGCCTGCGCTCGCGGTCGCGCAACGTGGCGTCCTTGCGCCACCCTCACGTGGGACAGGAGTTGTTCCTGCGCGCCCTCGCCGGCGGCGCCCAGGCCGGCGGCCAGCGCAAGGTCGGCCTCGAAGAGGGCGCGCCGGCCGACCTGGTCGTTCTCGACGACAGGGATCCCATGCTCACCGGGCACAACGCCTCCACCCTGCTCGACGCACTGGTATTCTCCGGCTACCGCCTTCCCATCCAACGGGTCATGGTCGAAGGCGAGTGGCAGGTGGTCGACGGAAAACACGTTGATCGCGCCCAGGCGGCCCGAGGATTCGCCAAAGCACTGGCGAGCCTGTAGGCGGCCCCGAATCTTGGAGTCTGGATGAAAAGCACCCACGCCGGACCAATCAAGGCGCCCACCGGCAGCCGACTGTCAGCGAAGAGCTGGCTGACCGAAGCGCCGCTCCGCATGCTGATGAACAACCTCGACCCGGAGGTCGCGGAGCGGCCCGAGGATCTCGTGGTCTACGGCGGAATCGGCAAGGCGGCGCGCAACTGGGAGGCCTACGAGGCGATCGTCGAGACGCTGCGGAAGCTGGAGGCCGACGAAACGCTGGTCGTCCAGTCCGGAAAGCCGGTCGGGGTGTTCCGGACCCACCCCGACGCTCCGCGGGTGCTCATCGCCAACTCGAATCTCGTCCCCGCCTGGGCGACCTGGGAGCACTTCCGGGAACTCGACCGGTTGGGTTTGATGATGTACGGGCAGATGACCGCCGGATCGTGGATCTACATCGGCAGCCAGGGAATCATCCAGGGCACCTACGAGACGTTCGTCGAGATGGGCCGCCAGCACTACGGCGGCGATCTCTCCGGGCGCTGGATCCTGACCGCCGGACTCGGCGGCATGGGCGGAGCGCAGCCGCTGGCAGCCAACCTGGCCGGGGCCTCGCTGCTCGCGATCGAGTGTCAGGCGGACCGGATCGAGAAGCGACTCGGAACCGGGTACCTCGACACGCGGGCGGAGTCCCTCGACGAGGCGCTGGCGGTGATCCATGCCTCCGTCGAAGCACGTTCGCCGCTGTCCGTCGGCCTGCTCGGCAACGCGGCGGAGATGCTCCCGGAGCTGCTGGCCCGCGGCGTCCGGCCCGACGCGGTGACCGACCAGACCTCAGCCCACGACCCGGCGAACGGATACCTGCCGATCGGCTGGAGCGTCGAAGAGTGGCAGGCGCGAAGGGACAGCGATCCCGACGCGGTCGCGGCGGCGGCCCGAGAGTCGATCGCGGTGCACGTCCGCGCCATGCTCGGCTTTCGCGAAGCCGGTGTGCCTACCTTCGACTACGGCAACAACATCCGCCAGGAGGCGCTCGGGGCCGGGGTCGAGAACGCGTTCGACTTTCCAGGTTTCGTGCCCGCCTACGTCCGCCCCCTGTTCTGCCGCGGCATCGGCCCCTTCCGTTGGGTGGCCCTGTCCGGCGACCCCGAAGACATCTACCGCACCGACGCCAAGGTCAAGGAACTCATCCCCGACGACCCGCACCTGCACCACTGGCTGGACGCGGCGCGCGAACGGATTCAGTTCCAGGGGCTGCCGGCGCGCATCTGCTGGGTGGGCCTGGGGCAGCGGGACCGCATCGGGCTGGCGTTCAACGAGATGGTCCGGCGCGGCGAGCTGCAGGCGCCCGTCGTCATCGGCCGCGATCACCTCGACAGCGGATCGGTGGCGAGCCCGAACCGCGAGACCGAGGCGATGCGGGACGGTTCCGACGCCGTCTCGGACTGGGCCTTCCTCAACGCCATGCTGAACACCGCGAGCGGCGCGACCTGGGTTTCCGTGCATCACGGCGGCGGCGTCGGCATGGGGTACTCCCAGCACGCCGGGTTCGTCATCGTCTGCGATGGCAGCGAAGCCGCCGACCGGCGCATTGAGCGAGTGCTCTGGAACGACCCCGCAACCGGCGTCATGCGGCACGCCGACGCCGGCTACGAGGAGGCGATCGCCTGTGCGCGCGACAAAGGCCTCAATCTGCCCATGGTCCCGGGCGCCGGCTCTCGATGAAGCTGCGACTCGACGGCTCACCGGTATCGCTTGGGGAACTGCGCGAGGTCTGGCTCACTCCGCTGAGCGTCGAGTTGACCGAGGGCGCCCGGCTCAGGATCGACGAATCCGCCGCCGCGGTCCGCAAGGTGATCGCCGAGGGCACGGCGGTCTACGGCGTCAACACGGGTTTCGGGCAACTCGCCCAGGTGCGGATCGAGGAGGACGAACTCGCTCACCTGCAGGAGAACCTCGTGCGCTCTCACGCCGCCGGCGTGGGCAAGGGCCTCGGCGACGAGGTCGTGCGCCTGGTGATCCTGCTGAAGGTCATGGGGCTCGCCCGCGGTCACTCCGGCGTTCGGCTGCAGCTCGTCGACGCATTGAGTGCGCTACTCGAGCACGAAATCTACCCCTGCATTCCGTCGCAGGGCTCCGTCGGAGCTTCAGGCGATCTCGCCCCGCTCGCCCATCTCTCGCTTGTGCTGCTCGGTGAGGGCGGGGCCCACCTCCGAGGCAGGCTGATACCAGCGGTCGAGGCGCTGGCCGAGGCCGGTATCGAACCGATCCGGCTGGCGCCGAAGGAGGGCCTCGCGCTGCTCAACGGGACCCAGGTGTCCACGGCGCTGGCGCTTGCCGCGGTCTTCCGCACCGAGAACGTCCTGGCCGCGGCGCTAGTGGCCGGCGCGATGGCAACCGACGCGATCAAGGGCAGCGACGGCCCGTTCGATCGACGGCTCCAGCAGCTCCGCGGCCACTCCGGTCAGGCCGATATCGCCGCCGCGCTGCGCGCGTTGATGCGGGACAGCGACATCCGAGCCTCGCACCTCCAATGCAACCGCGTGCAGGACCCCTACTCGATCCGCTGCCAGCCGCCGGTCATGGGCGCCTGCCTCGACGCGCTCCGCCACGTCTCGGCCGTTCTCGAGACCGAGGCGAACGCCGTCACCGACAACCCCCTGGTCTTCGCGAGCACCGGGGAGATTCTCTCCGGCGGCAACTTCCATGCGGAACCGATAGCACTCGCCGCCGATTATCTGGCGCTTGCGGTCGCCGAGATCGGCTCGCTGTCCGAGCGCCGTACAGCACTCCTCATCGACGCCAATCTCAGCGGACTGCCGGCGTTCCTGGTCCGGAACAGCGGCCTGAATAGCGGTTTCATGATGGCTGGAACCACCGCCGCCGCCCTGGTTTCCGAGAACAAGTGCCTTTCCCATCCCGCCAGCGTGGACACCATCCCGACCTCCGCCAACCAGGAGGACCACGTCAGCATGGCAACCCACGGAGCGCGGCGGCTGCACGACATGCTGGACAACGCGCAGAACATCGTCGCGATCGAACTTCTGGCGGCAGCCCAGGGAATCGAGTTTCGCCGGCCCGCCCGAAGTTCCAAGGCAATCGAGGAAGCGATGGAGGCGGTGCGTACGATCTCGCCGCCGTACACGGAGGACCGGTCACTCGCCGAAGACATCGCCGGCGTGGCCGCGCTCATCGGCCGGGGCGCCTTTCGCGGGTACGCGGGCTCGGCGCTCGTTCTTAGCGCGGCCATTTCGCGCTAACCTACGCGCAATCTCAACCAAGGAGATCGTCATGCGTCCGATTCGCACGGTCCTCGCCGTTCTGACCCTTCTCTCGCTCGTCCTGCTTGGCTGCGCCGCAGGCGACGACGCCGGAGCCGACGCTTCCGCCACCGGCGACGCCGCGGCGCCGAACCCGCTGAAGGACGCCTACTTCGGCGACCTCCATGTGCACACGAAGTACTCCTTCGACTCGTACCTGTTCGGGACGCGCACGAATCCCGACGACGCCTACCGTTTCGCCAAGGGCGAAGCGATCGAGCACGCGAGCGGCCATCAGCTCCAGCTTCAGAGCGGCGCCCTCGACTTCCAGGCGGTAACCGACCACGGCCTGTACCTCGGCGTGCTCCCGGAGATGGACAACCCGGAGAATCCCCTCTACGCGACCGAACTCGGGACCGATCTGCGGGAAGGGGGCGGCTTCGCGCGTGCCATCCAGGGGCTCCGCAGCGGCGAGTTCGCCGAGTTGCCGCAGGACGCGCAGGACGACGCCAAAACCACCGCCTGGCAGGCGATCATCGACGCCGCCGAGGCCCACAACGACCCGGGGAACTTCACCACTTTCATCGGCTACGAGTACACGACCTCGTCGAATGACCGCGGCAACCTGCACCGCAACGTGATCTTCCGCGGCAGCGAGGCGCCGCCGAAGCCCTTCGCCTCGACCGACTCGCGCAATCCCGAGGACCTCTGGCGCTGGCTCGACGAACGCCGGGCCGAAGGCATCGAGGGCCTCGCCATCCCGCACAACTCGAACGGCAGCAACGGCCACATGTTCAAGCTGGAGACCGTGGGCGGCGAGCCGCTCGACGCGGCCTACGCCGAGCTGCGGATGCGCAACGAGCCCCTGGTCGAGATGACCCAGGTCAAGGGCACCTCGGAGACGCACCCGCTGCTGTCGCCGAACGACGAGTGGGCCGACTTCGAGATCTTCCCCTACCGCATCGCCACCAGTCTCTACAGCGAGCCGAAGGGCAGCTACGTCCGCGAGGCCTACGTGAATGGCCTCATGCTGCAGGAGACCCAGGGCTTCAACCCGTTCCGCTTCGGCATCGTCGGCGCGACCGACACCCACAACTCCGCCGGCACGCCCGAGGAAGACAACTTCCACGGCAAGGTCGGCACCGGCGACGGCAGCGGCCAGAGACGCGGCTCGGTGCCGCTCGACGAGCCCACGGAGGACGGCGAGAAGTACATCCAGAACGCCTTCCAGTTCTGGGGTGGCTCGGGGCTTGCCGCCGTCTGGGCCGAAGAGAACACGCGCGACTCGATCTACGACGCCTTCCGGCGCAAGGAGACCTTCGCCACCAGCGGACCGCGGATGCGGGTCCGGTTCTTCGCCGGCTACGGCTACACCGACGACCTGACCTCCGACCCGGACATGATCGCCGCCGCTTACAACGGCGGCGTGCCGATGGGCGGCGACCTGCTCGCCGACGAGGGCAGGAGCCCCCGCTTCCTGGCCTGGGCCGCGCGCGACGCGGACAGCGCACCCCTCCAGCGCCTGCAGATGGTCAAGGGCTGGGTGGAGGACGGCGAGGCACGCGAACAAGTCGTTGACATCGCCTGCGCGGATGGCGGTATGCCGTCCGGCGACCCGCTCCGCTGCCCGGACAACGGCGCCAGCGTCGATCTCTCCGACTGCAGCTACTCCCAGGACCTGGGCGCCGCCGAACTGTCGGCCATCTGGAGCGACGCGGACTTCGACGCGGCGAAGCACGCCGTCTACTACGTGCGCGTGCTGGAGAACCCGACCTGCCGCTGGTCGACCTGGGACGCGCTCCGCGCCGGCGTCGAGCCCAATCCCGGGATGCCGGCCACTATCCAGGAACGCGCCTGGTCGTCATCGATCTGGTACGTCCCGGGCAGCTAAGGGTTGGGCCTGAGACTCGCCGTTCTGATCCCGGCTCTCCTCGCCGCTTCAACCGGGGTCGCCCAGGACGGCACGGCGCCTCCACCGAACCCGCTCCGCAACGCCTACTTCGGCGATCTCCACGTTCACACCCGCTACTCCTTCGACGCCTACCAGTTCGCCGTCCGCACCGAACCCGACGACGCCTACCGCTACGCGCGGGGCGAGTCGGTCGACCATCCAAGCGGCTTCCGCTTCCAGCTTCAGGGCCCGGCGCTCGACTTTCTGGCGGTCACCGATCACGGCCAGTTCCTCGATGCGATGCCGGCCAAGGACGACCCCGAGAGCTCCTTTTTCGCGAGGATCTTCACCGGCGCCGGCCACTCGGAGGACGAGGACGAGGACGAGGAGCCGAACCCGGGCAGCCCCAACGCCTGGCAGGCGATCATCGACGCCGCCGAGGCCCATTACGAACCGGGCGCCTTCACCACCTTCATCGGCTACGAGTTCACGGCCTTCTCGGAAGGCCGGGGCAACCTGCACCGCAACGTGATCTTCCGCGGCGACGCGCCGCCCGCGCCCTTCACTGTCGACACGTCGCAGGATCCCGAGGACCTCTGGCAGTGGCTCGACGAACTGCGAGCCGGCGGAATCGAAGCGCTCGCCATCCCGCACAACTCGAACGGCAGCAACGGCCACATGTTCAAGCTCGAGACGGCCTCGGGCCAACCGCTCGACGCCGCTTACGCCGAGCAGCGGACGCGAAACGAGCCCCTGGTCGAGATCACGCAGATCAAGGGCACATCGGACACGCATCCGCTGCTGTCGCCGAACGACGAATGGGCCGACTTCGAGATCTACGCCTACCGGATCGGCACCACCCTGCCCAGCCAGGCCCCGGGCAGCTACGTCCGCGAGGCCTACCGCAACGGCCAGATGCTCCAGGCAACCCGGGGCTTCAATCCGTTCCGCTTCGGCCTGATCGGATCCACCGACTCCCACAACGCGGGCGGCACGCCGGAGGAGTCCAACTTCCACGGCAAGATCGGCACCGGCGACGGCACGCCCCAGCGGCGCGGATCCGTGCCGCTCGACCGGCCGCTCCCGGACGGCGGGAAGTACACGAAGAACAACAACCGCTACTTCGGCGCCTCCGGCCTGGTCGGGGTCTGGGCGGAGGAGAACACCCGGGAGTCGATCTACGGCGCGCTACGCCGCAAGGAGACCTTCGCCACCACGGGCCCGCGCATCCGGATCCGCTTCTTCGCCGGCTACGACTACGGCGACGACCTGGCCTCCGACCCGGAGATCACCGCGAAGGCCTATGCGGGCGGCGTACCGATGGGCGGCGACCTGCTTGCCAAGGGCGGCAGAATCCCGCGCTTCCTGGTCTGGGCCGCCCGCGACAAAGACAGCGCGCCGCTCCAGCGGCTGCAGGTGATCAAGGTTTGGGCCGAAGGCGGCGAAGCCCGGGAGCGGATCGTCGACGTCGCCTGCGCGGACGGCGGCGTGCCGTCGGGGACGCCTCTCCGCTGTCCCGGCAACGGCGCCGTGGTCGACCTCAACGACTGCAGCACCTCCGAAGACTCAGGCGCCGCCGAGCTCACGGCACTGTGGAGCGATCCGGACTTCGACGCCGACCGGCACGCGCTCTACTACGTGCGAGTGCTCGAAAACCCGAGCTGCCGCTGGTCGACCTGGGACGCGATCCGGGCCGGCGTCGAGCCCCGGCCGGACCTGCCGGCGACGATCCAGGAGCGCGCCTGGTCGTCGCCGATCTGGTCCGTGCCCGGCGAGTAGCGCCAAGGACGCCAAGGACACCGCGGCGTGCGGTCTACAATGGCAGGCACACTCGAAGGTACCGTCAGGGAGGAGTTCGATGAGCATCAACGGTCGCACTCGCATCGCCTTCGTTCTCGCCGCAGCAATCGCCTGTACCGGCGCCGCGGCAGCCGACGACATCCCCAGGACCCCCGGCGGCAAGCCGGACTTCTCCGGCAACTACGACATCGCAACCTTGACGCCGGTGCAGCGGAGCCCTGAATTGGGGGATCGCCTCACTTTGACTCCAGAGGAGGCCCAGGCAATCCGGGAGCAGGAGGCCCGGAACATCGACCAGAGGTCTCAGGCCAGCGATCCGACTCGCAGTGCCCCGCCGGTCGGCGGCAGCGTCGGCGGCTACAACTACTTCTTCATGGATCGCGGCACCACCGCCATCACGGTCGACGGCAAGTACCGGACTTCCCTGCTCGTCGACCCGCCGAACGGCCGCTTCCCGGCGCTGACGGATCGCGGGCAGGCGCGCAGGCACGGGCTCTACGGGTTCTCCAAGAGGAACACCGGCCCGGCCTGGTGGCGCGACATCGAGGTCGGGCCCTACGACGGCCCCGAGTCCCTGTCGATCGCCGACCGCTGCGTCTTCTCAATGGAGGCGACCATCCCGATCTACCCGAAGAACTACAACAACATCAAGACGGTCGTGCAGACGGACACGCATCTCATGATTCTGGTCGAGTGGATGCACTACGCGCGGGTCATCCCCATCAGCCCGTCCAGGGAGGAAGCCCGGCATCTGCCGCAGGAGATCCGCTCGCGTGCCGGCGACTCGGTCGCCTGGTGGGAGGGTGACACCCTCGTCGTCGACACGACGAACTTCCTGGAAGAGAAATGGGCCACGACGACTCTCTTCGCCGAGCCCTCCCCGCCCGCCGACCAGCACGTCGTCGAGCGCTTCACGTTCCAGGACGAGAACACGCTGCTCTACCGGTTCACGCTCGAGAGCGGCGACTGGGAAACGCCCTACAGCGGCGAGTACACCTGGCCGGCCACGGACGGCAAGCTGTACGAGTTCGCCTGCCACGAGGGGAACTACGCCACCGGGAACACTCTGCGTGGCGCTCGCTTCGAAGAGAGGGAGGTCGCGGTCCAGAGCGGCGGCGCCCCATGAGCGTCAGCGAAAGAACTCGCGTCGCCTGCGTCCTCGCGCTCACGATCGGATTCGCCGCGGCCGCCGCGGCCGACGAAATCCCGAGGGGACCGGGCGGAAAGCCCGACTTTTCCGGCAACTACGACATCAGCACTCTGACGCCGATCGAACGCAGCCCCCAGCTAGGCGATCGCCTCCACCTTACCGAGGAAGAGGCCGAGCGGATCCGGTCGCAGGAAGCGGCGCGGATCGATCTCGGCCTGCGAGCCAGCGACCCGGACCGTGAGGCGCCGACCGCCGGCGCCAGCGTGGGCGGCTACAACTACTTCTTCATGGACCGCGGAACCTCGGCGGTCCAGGTCGGCGGCAAGTACCGGACCTCCCTGCTCGTCGACCCGCCGAACGGCCGCTTCCCGCCGTTGACCGTGCGCGGCAAGGCCCGAAGGGAAGGCGTCTACGGGTTCTTCCTGCCGAACGCCGGAAAGGCCTGGTGGCGCGACCGCGAGGCCGGGCCCTATGACGACCCGGAGTCCCTGTCGATCGCCGACCGCTGCATCTTCTCGCTCGAGGGGACGATTCCGATCTACCCCAAGTTCTACAACAACCTGAAGACGGTCACACAGACCGAAACCCACCTGATGATCCTCATCGAGTGGATGCACTACGCGCGGATCATCCCGATCAGCCCGTCCCGAGAGGCGGTCCGACACGCGCCGCCCGGGTACCGCTCACGGGCCGGCGACTCCGTCGCCTGGTGGGAAGACGACACGCTGTTCATCGAGACGACGAACTTCCAGGAAGAGAACTGGATGACGTTCGCCCTCTACGGCGACCCTTCGCCCCCCGCCGATCAGCACGTCGTCGAGCGCTTCTCGTTCCAGGACCGGAGCACCCTCCTCTACCGATTCACCGTCGAGAACGGCGACTGGGAAGCGCCCTACACCGGCGAGTACACCTGGCCCGCGACCGACGACAAGCTCTACGAGTACGCCTGCCACGAAGGGAACTACTCCCTCGGGAATACGTTGCGGGGCGCGCGGCTTGAAGAGAGCGAAGTCGAAGCACAAACGGGCGGCTGACCAGCTCCGTACAAACAACCGGACCCACAACCGAGGGGAGGCGTGTGCATGTCCGAAGTCCGACCGAAACGTGAGGGGGGCAACCCTGGGGAGAGCCGACCGTTTCTGCGGTGCGTTCCGATCGCCCTCTGCGCCATCGCTCTCGCAGCGGCGCCGATGGCCGGTCAATCGACCGTCCTGGAGGCGATGAACGCCGAACTCGAACGGTCGATGGAGATACTCGGGGAGCAGGAGGTTCCGCCGTACTTCCTGAGCTACGAGATCACCGAGACACACGGGGTCATGGTCGCCAGTCAGTTCGGCGCCCTGTCCTCCAGCAACGAGCGTCGCCAGCGCGTCCTGGACATGGATCTCCGCGTGGGCGACTACAGTCTCGACAACACTCGGCCGATTCGAGACGACCTCTTTTCCTCCGTCTTTCGCGGCTTCGGTCCCACCCCCATTCCCGTCGACGACGACCCGGACGCGATCCGGAGCGTTCTCTGGACCGAAACCGACAAGAACTACAAACGCGCCCTGGAGCAACTCACTCAGGTCCAGACCAACGTGCAGGTGAAGGTCGAGACCGAAGACCAGTCGGACGACTTTTCGCGCGAGATCGCATCCAAGGCCAGCGACGCCCCCCGGTCGATCGATGTGGACCGCGCCGACTGGGAGGCGAGGGTTCGGCGCTACTCGGCACCCTTCGCCGAACACGGCGAGTTCCTCGAAGGCTCGGCCTCGTTGCGCTCCGGAAGGGAGACCCGTTGGTTCGTCAACAGTGACGGTTCCCAGATCCAAACCTCTGAGACCAGCTACCGACTCTTCATAGCGGCCAACACCAAGGCGGACGACGGCATGGAACTGCCGCTCTACAAGAGCTACAGCTCCTTCACTCATGACGGGCTCCCGGACGACGAGACCATCGAGCGCGATGTCCGGAAGATGATCGAGATCCTGCTGGCACTCCGCGAGGCGCCCCTCGTGGACCCCTACACGGGGCCGGCCATTCTGTCCGGTGAAGCGAGCGGGGTGTTCTTCCACGAAATCCTGGGCCACCGACTCGAAGGACACCGCCTGAAGGAAGTCGACGACAGCCACACCTTCAGAGAACAGTTGAACCAGAGGGTTCTGCCCGAGACCTTCTCGGTCCACTTCGATCCGACAGTCAGAACCTATGGCCCTTCCGATCTGGTCGGCAGTTATCGCTACGACAACCAGGGCATCGAGGCTCGTCGCGTGACCGCCATCGACAAGGGGATCCTCAAGAGCTTCCTCATGTCCCGCTCTCCGGTCGAGGGCTTCCCGAATTCCAACGGCCACGGACGCAAGCAGGCCGGACTCAAGCCGGTGGCAAGGCAGTCCAACCTGATCGTCGAAGTCTCCGATCCCCTGACCACCGAGGAACTCAACGCCCGCTTCTTCGCGGCCATCGAGGCCGCCGGCAAGCCCTACGGACTGCGCATCGAAGAGATCGAGGGTGGTTTCACCTTCACGGGACGCTCCATCCCGAACTCGTTCAACGTCTCACCGCTTCTGGTCTACCGCGTCTATCCCGACGGCCGCCAGGAACTGGTCCGGGGTGTGGACCTGATCGGCACGCCGCTGACGACGTTCAGCCGCGTCGTCGCGGCCGACGACCAGATCGGCGTGTTCAACGGCTTCTGCGGCGCCGAGTCGGGCAGCGTACCGGTCTCCGCGGCGGCGCCCTCGATTCTGGTGTCGCAGATCGAGGTGCAGAAGAAGCCGAAGTCTCAGGACCGACCACCCCTGCTCCCCGCACCGGTAGGAGACCTCTGATCATGGACAGCTCGATGATGAAGCGCGGGACGACAATCGTGAAGCGATCTCTACTGGCCACGTTGGTGTTCCTGCTGCTCGCGCCACTGTCCGGCGCCGGCGCGCAGGAGGAACCCGAACTCAACGTGTTGATGCAGGCCCTGCGCGACGAGTTGGCGCGCAGCACGGAGGAACTCCAGATGGAAGGGTTGGAGAAGCCCTACTTCATCGCCTACACGGTGCGTGAGACCGAACGGCTCGAGGCCAGAGCGAGCTTCGGGGCCCTACTGTCGAGTACCGAGGACAAGAGCCGCCGCCTCAGCGTGGAGGTGCGCGTCGGCGACCCGACGTTCGACAACACGAACTTCAACAGCATGTCTTTCTTCCCGAGCAGCTTCGGCCCCAGCGGCTTCCTGCCTCTGGAGAACGACTACCGCGAGATCAGGCGGCAGATCTGGCTCGCGACCGACGCCGCCTACAAGTCCGCCCTGGAAACGCTGTCGGAGAGGCGTGCCGCCCTGCAGAACGAGACGCGCCCCGAGGACATCGCCGACTTCACAAAGGAGGAACCCGTCTCCTTCTATGGCGACACTGGACCGGACCTTCCGCCACGGCCCGCCCTCGACAATCTGGTCCGTGGCCTGTCCGGGCAGTTCAGGATGATGCCCGACATCTTCGAGTCGGAAGTCGTGGCCGCCCTCAGCAACCAGCGCACCTACTACCTGAACAGCGAAGGTTCCGCCTTCATCCGCTCCGATCCGACCGCCTCGATCGTCATCGAAGCGCATACGCAGGCCTCTGACGGCACCGTGCTGGACGATTCCGTCGCCACCTACGGCAGATCCTGGGACGAGGTCGATGACCCTCAGGCACTGGAAGCCCACGTCGAGGCAATCGGCAGCAGCCTGTTGGCCCGACGGTCCGCACCGCTGCTCGACCGCTACAACGGGCCGGTGCTCTTCGAAGGTCAGGCCGCCGCCGAACTGTTCGTCCAGGTGTTCATGCCGAAGCTGCTCGGCACCCGAGTCCCGGACGCCGACCCGCAGTTCGCAAGGATGCTGCAACAGGACCGAAACCCGTTTCTCGATCGGATCGGAGCGAGGATCCTTCCGAGATCCCTGAGCGTTCAGGACGACCCGACCCTCGACGCCGACGGTTTCCTCGGTGGCTATGCCGTGGACGACGACGGCGTCGAGGCCGGGCCAACGGTTCTCGTCGAGAACGGGATCCTGCGAACGCTCCTGACCACGCGGAATCCGGTTCCTGACATTGACAGGAGCACCGGCAATCGGCGCGGTGACGGCCCGCTACCCAGCAACGTGTTGCTGACCTCCAGCCGGCCGATGACCCGCGACGACCTCAAGGCCGAGTTCATGCAGCTCATCGAAGAACGGGACGCCGGCTACGGCATCGTGGTGCGTCGCATGGCCGGCCGGGACGAGGGAGACATGGAGTCCGCGATGTCCTTCCTCCTCGCCGGCCCCGAGGCGGCGCCCAGCATCGGCAACCTGATCGGGGTCTACAAGGTGCTTTCGGACGGCACGGAGGAACTGATCCCCAAGGCGGAACTGGCCGGCGTTACCGAAGCTGCTTTCAGGGACATTGTCGAAGTGTCCGACACGTCCACGGTGTACAGCCTGTCTCAGTCACCCAGCGGCGGGAGCCTCCCGTCGTTCCTGCTGGCCGCACTCTCGATGGACCACGTCGTGACGGTGTCGGTCCCCGATCTCCTGTTCGAGGAACTGAGCATCCGCAGGCCGTCGGGGAACGCCCCCCACCTGCCGGTGGCGAAGCACCCGTACTTCGACCAATGATCGACCGGCGCGGCCAAACCTAGGAATCCAGACCCCACAAACCAGGAGAAGCGACTTCCAGGCTGTTTCCGTCCGGGTCGCGGAAGTAGAGAGACCGGCCCCGTTCCCCACCCCACTCGATCTCGTGCTCGATCTCGACGCCATGCTTCTCCAGATGCGTACGCCAGGACTCAAGCTCATCCTCCGTCACACCGAAGGCCAGATGCCCCGGGCCGTGGGCGCCATGGGCGCCGAGGCCGCGCAGGCTCAGGTCGGGGTTGGCCGTCGCCTCGGGGTTGAACAGGAGGATCATCTGGTTCCCGCACCGGAAGAAGACGTGTCTTCCCTCCAGCTTCGAATGGAGGGTGAGCCCCAGGACCTCGGTGTAGAAGGCCTCCGCTACAGCGAGGTCGCTTACGTACAGCGAGGACTCGAGCACCCGGCCGAGTTTCTCCGGCAGACGGCCCTGCGGACCTCTTGGAATCACGCTACCCATTCCGCTACCAGAGTAACCCCCCGAACCTCAACCACGATTCCACGACCGCCTACCCAATCGCCCATCAGGCGGGGCTATTCCCCTCACCCGTTGCGGGGATGCCGCTGGCGCTGTCCGCCGCCAACTCGCTCAGAAGCCGGGCTGCGTGCCCGGCTCGCCGCGCCAGGACTCGGGCTGCCTCCCCCAGCAGACCGTCGCGCCGCTGGTGAGCGAGTTCTTCGCGGGCGGCCAGGGCGGCCAGGGCGGCCAGGGTCGCCTGCGAGTCCTGGCCGAGCAGGCCTTCAAGGGCGAATCGCCGCTCACCGGCGCGCAGCCCCAGGTCGAGTTCGCGCGCCATCGTCCCGAGTGCCGCCCGAGTCAGGATGATGCCGGAGCGCACGGGCGCCAGTAGTCCCTTCAGGAAGGCCTGACCACCCTCTTCCCGCGGGTCCGGAAGCCCGGATGCCGCGCGCAAGTGAGCGGGCAGAAGCGCGGGCGGCCCGACGCGCCCGGCCTCTTGGGCGAGGGTCTCGCGGAGCAGTTCCGCCCAGCGTTTGTAGCCGCCCACGGCCAGTTCCTCGGCGTGGTCGAGATACGCGAAGACCCACGGCGCCAGGTGCTCGTGCAGGAGCGCCCGGCAGGCTTCCGCCGCCAGGGCGGCGCCCGGACCGGTCGCCTGCCCCTGCTCCTCGTTCAGTGCGGCGTACAGGCCGAGCAGGACACTGAGATGATCCGGTTCGGCCGGAGGCGTCCGGCCCACCGCGCGCCAGAACCCGGCGATCCGCTCTCGTGCCTCGCCGCCCAGCCAACCCTCAGGGCCGACGTAGATCGAGGCGTACGGAGACAACTGGAACACGAACAGCTCCGCGTACGCCGAGCCGTCGATGCCGTCACCCAGGCCGAGCAGACCGGCGACCCGGGCGTGTTCCGGCCCCGGCGGCTCGGCGAAGATGGCCAGGGCGCGGAGCAGCTCGACCGGCGTCATCCCGGGCTTGGGAACCGGTAGGCCTCGCGCGCGGGCCTGACCGGACGCAGCATCCACCAGGGTCGCCGCATCCCGCCCGGCGAGTGCGCGTCGGCCGGCCGCACGAGTTCCAGCCAGCGCTCGAACTGCGCGCGCGAGCCTTCCGTGTCCACCGACACGTCGCCGCGCCGGTCGCCGGGCTCAGCGGGCGTCACGCTCACGGCCTGGTGCCAGCAGTGCTGCCCGGAGACCGGGTCCGGGTGCACCGCGTGGGTCAGGTTCTGGTGCACGCCAACATCGGTCCACCAGACCCGCATCGTGTCCGGATCGTTCGAGCGGAACGGACCGCCGCTCTGCTTCGGCTTCAGCGACCACTCCGAACCGCTCTGCGCCAGCGCGACGGTCATCATGCCGAGGCGTTGGCCCGGCTGGCCCTCCGGCTTCCAGCGGCCCATGTGATGGCTGCACGCGACGACACCGGGGCGGATCCCCTCGGTGATCCACGCCTTGACCACGAAGTAGCCGAGATCGGTCGTGACCCGGACCAGGCTGCCGGTGCCGCCAATGCCCAGGCGCCGGGCGTCGGTCGGGTGGATCCAGAGCGGATTCGTATGCGCGATCTCGTCGAGCCACTTCGAGTTCGCGCTCCGGGTGTGGATCTGCACGGGTATCCGGAAGGTCGAGATCAAGGGCATCTGCCCCGGCTCGAGCCGGCTCGGATGCACATGGCTCTTGATGTAGGTGGGCGCCGCCAGCTCCGGCCATCCCCATTCGGCGAGGGTGTTCGACCAGAACTCCAGCTTGCCGGAAGGCGTCGGCCAGCCCCTGAGCATCTCGCCGTCGACGAGCACGCCGACCCGGCGGCGGCCGTCATCGTCCGCTTCAAGCGCGGTGCCTCCCTGCGCCTGCGGGCTGGCCGGAACCGGCGCGCGCGTGTAGACGCGGTCGCGTTCGTCGACGTGCGCATCCTCCAGCTCATCGTCCGGAACGGGCTGCTCGAAGACCTTGCCGACCTTGCTCGCGACCTCGAACGCCCCGTAGCGCCGCATGTACTCCAACGGCGTCAGGCCTTCCCGCGCAGCGACTTCAGGCAGCCCGGGCACCGTGTTCGCGAAGATCCAGCCGTAGTACTCGTCGACGGTCATCTTCTCGCCGGGATTCTCGACCGACTCGAAGAACTCGCGAATCCCCAGCGAGCCGTCGGGATCGATGCGCCAGGTGAGCTCGATCCAGAACTCGTTCTCCTCCCACACCTCGCCGGGGTTCACCTCACGCGTATCGCCGATGTGCTCGCCCAGGCGATCCCGGGCCGCCCTCAGTACCGGTTGGCGAAAGCCGAGCCACTGGCCGTCGTACTGCTCGTAAGAGGTGAGATCGTGGCGCTCGGACGAATGCCCCATCGGCAGCACGTAGTCGGCAAAGTAGGCGGTCTCGTTCCAGGTCGGCGTCATTGCCACATGCAGACCGATCCGGCGCCCGTCGCTCAGCATCTCGATCCAACTGAAGCCGTCCGGGTTGGTCCACACGGGGTTGTGGACGCGCGTGAAGTAGACATCCAGGTAGGCGTCCTGCGCGCGCATCAGGTGCGGCATCAGGAACGACATCTCGTTCAGAGCCAGCGGATACTCCCGCGGCCACTGTACGTCGTTCCACCGCCGCGGGGGGCGCTTCGGAAGACGCGGCGGCTTGGGCACGAACTTGTTCCAGGCGTTGGGGAAGGTCCCGCCCTCGGTGGCCAGGGCGCCGAGGAGCGCGCTCAGAAGCGTGAGGGTGCGGGCGACCTGCCAGCCGCCGAGATTCCCGGCGCCGGCACTGCGCCAGTTGTGGGTGGCCAGACGGGTACCGGCGGTCGAGATCACCTCCGCGACGGCGCGCAGCTCACCGGCATCGATCCCCGATTCGCTCGCCGCGTAGTCGAAGGTGTACTCGGCGTACATCTCGCGCAGCGCCTCCTCGAAGCGCGAGAACGAGGCGCCGGCTTCGTCCCTGGCCGCCATGAAGTCCTGCCAGTTCCACCACCGGCGCACGAAGTCGCGGTCGTACCGACCCTCCCGGATCATCCAGTTCGCAACCGCCAGAAAGATCGCCGCTTCGGAACCGGGATAGGGCGACAGCCAGTGGTCGGCGTGGGTCGCGGTGTTCGACAGGCGCGTGTCGAGGACGATCAGTTTGGCGCCGTTCTTCTTGCCCTCCATGATGCGCTGGGCGTGGGGGTTGAAGTAGTGGCCGGTCTCCAGGTGGCTGCTGACGAGGACGATGACCTTGGCGTTGGCGTGGTCCGGGCTCGGGCGGTCCATGCCCATCCACCAGTGGTATCCGGCGCGCGCGCCGCTCGAACAGACGTTGGTGTGCGAGTTGTGCCCGTCGACGCCCCAGGCCGCGAGCATTCGTTCGGTGTATCCGTCCTCGCCCGGGCGGCCGACGTGGTACATGACCTCGTTGTGCCGCTCTTCCTCCAGGGCCTTGCGAATGCGCGCCGCGATGTCGTCGAGCGCGTCGTCCCACGACACGCGCTCCCACTTCCCTTCTCCGCGCCCGCCGGCCCGCTTGAGCGGATGGAGTATGCGGTCGGGGTCGGTGATCTGGTTGAGCGTGGCCGGGCCCTTGGCGCAGTTGCGGCCGCGTGAGCCAGGGTGTTCGGGGTTGCCCTCGAACTTGCGTACCTGCAGCGTGTCGCGGTCGACGTAGGCCAGGAGTCCACACGCGGACTCGCAGTTGAAGCACGTGGTCGGGACCAGCATGTAGCGCTTCTCGACGCGCCGCGGCCATGCCTTGGAATCGAGCTCGACCCAGTCGTTCCAACGCTCCTTCGGTGGATAGGACGCGAGGTGGACGCGGCTGGCGCCGGGATAGAAGGTCTCGCCGCGGGCTTCGGCGTCGGCCCTTGCCGCCGAGACCAGGCGCTCCAGGCTTTCCAGCTTGTCCGGCTCGTTCACGGGTCCTTCAGGAGAGAGGCACCGATTGGCCGGCTTGCAGGTAGGCGTGCTCGTAGAGCAACAGACCCGCCAATCCGGCGGCCACACCGAAGTGCGCACCCAGGCCCACGAGCACAAGCGCAGCCGCGGCAAAGAAGAAGCCGGTCCAGTACGGGCCCGCATACCGGCCCTTGAGCATGCCGCGAGCAGCCAGGGCGGCGTGGGCGGTCGGGTGCGCCATCGTCGCCTCGCCAAGGGCCAGGGCGACATGGGCGGCCAGCGAGGCCTGGAAGATCCACACGACTCCGACGCCGAGCCCAAGAACCCCTCCCGCCGCCAGGTCAGCGAGCATCAACGCGCCCGAACCCGCCAGCAGCGCCTGGACGAGAAAGTGCGGCGGCAGGAGCGGGCTCTGCCACAGGTCACGCGCGCGTGCCTGGGCCAGAAGGTACGCGGTGTAGACGGCGGCCGCGGCCGCGAGCGGGCCCCCGGCCCAGGCCAACACTTGCGTCCACTCGGGCCTGCCGGCCACGACGGCGCCGATGTGGGCCGCCAGGAGCGCGCCGTACGCGGTGATGGCGAAGCCGCCGCGCACCAACCAACTGCGCCATTGCGGTCTGGTGAGCACCATCCAGAACCGCTCCGGATGTTCCAGATCCCACACCAGGAGCGCGCCCGTCAGTACCAGAAAGGCGAGCGCCATCAAGGGCCCGACGAGCGTCCACACCGGCGACGTCCAGGAGATCATGCCGGCGATCGCCAGGAGCAGCGGCACCAGGTAGGCGCCCGCGGCGATCGACTTGGTGAACGTGTACAGGCTCACCCGGAAGTCCCACGGAATCTCGTGCGGAACGTCGTAGCTGAGCAATGCCGCCGCGGAGCTGTTTCGGGGACCGGTATGGCCGGACGACACCTTCCCGTTGCCATTGTCCTGCTCACTCCACATGAACAGTCCGCCCTCGGGTTGACGGGCGGCAAGGGGATCGAGCGTTGCCCGGTCCGCCCCCTTGTAGAAGACCTTGGGCCGCGTCTCCTTCTCCGGCCGGCGCACCGCGACCGGCTCCTGGTGGACGATCCTGGAGACTTCGGAGAGCGGGTCGTTCATGTCGCCGACCAGCAGCGCCTGGGTTGGACAGACGACGACGCACGCGGGCTCGAGGCCGATGTCGAGCCGGTGCGCGCAGAAGTTGCACTTCTCGGCGGAGTGGTCGTCGGGATTGATGAAGATCGCATCGTACGGGCACGCCGCGATGCACGCCTTGCATCCGATGCACGCCGACTTGTCGAAGTCGACGATGCCGTCGTCCCGACGGTACATCGCAGAGGTCGGACAAGCTGCGACGCAGGGTGCGTCCTCACACTGGTTGCAGCGCGTAACCTGGAAGGCGCGGCGCGCGCGCGGAAAACTCCCCACGTCGACGGACTTCACGTAAGTGCGCGTGACCGACAGCGGCACCTCGTTCTCGGACTTGCATGCGGTTGTGCACGCATGGCATCCGATGCAACTCGTCTGGTCGATGACCTTGGCCCAGAGCGGCTGCGGTGCGGCTGACGCCTCGCTGGTCGTGGGCACGGAGAAGTTCGGTCGCTAGTGTGTGTCCGCCTGTAAGGCGATGAGTCACCCTAGCAGCGTCGCCCTCAGGCCTTCTTGACGCCCCGGCCGGTCGCGCCCTCCGGCGGTGTGTCGCGCAGGATGCCCACGCGTTCCAACTCCTCGACGCGCGACGGCGGGAACCCGAGCACATCGACCAGCACCTCCCGGTTGTGCTCGCCGAGACACGGCGCGGCGCGGCGGTAGGTCGCCGGAGTGACGCTCAGGTGGATCGCCAGGCCCGGGTACCGGCGCCTGCCGACCTCACGGTGGTCGAGCTCGGTCCACAAGCCGCGTGCTTCCAGGAACGGGTCCTCGACCAGATCGCGGGCGTCGGCGACCGGCGCTGCCGTGATCCCGGCGCCGCGCAGCCGAGCGGCGAGAGCATCGCGGTCGCAGGCCCGCGTCCAGTCCGAGAGCAGATCGTCGATCCGGTCCTCGTCCGCCCGCCGCCCGTCGAGGGACATCGACGCGCAGGACGCCGGCAAACCGGCCAGACCGCACAGCGCCCGCCACTCCTGGTCGCAACAGACGCTGATCGCGATCCAACGGTCCTCACCCAGGCACGGGTAGCAACCCTGGGGCGCACGCCGGGGATGGCGGTTGCCGCGCCGGGGTCCCGCCGCTCCGCGAAGCTGGGCCGCCAGGATGTGGTCGCCGAACATGGTCGCCGTCGCCTCGACCATCGGCGTTTCGACGGTGCCGCCCTCGCCCTCCGGCGACCGCGAGCGGCCGCACAGCATCGCCAGCGTCCCTACCGCCGTATGCAGCGCCGTCACCGGGTCCGGCCAGGCGATGCCCGAGCGGTGAGGGCCGCCGTCCCGGTAGCCGAGTTCCGAAGTCAAACCCATCGTCGACTCGATCAAGGGCCCGTAGGCGAGCCGATCCCGGTAAGGACCCGTGTTGCCGAACCCCGGCATCGAAACCGCGATCAGGCGCGGGTTGATCTCGTGCAATCGATCCGGGTCGAGCCCCAGCTTCGGCATGACGCGCGGGCTGAAGTTGTCGCAGACGACATCGGAGCGCTCGACCAGTTCCTCGAAGATGCGCCGCGCCTCCGGATTGTTCAGCTCGAGGGTCACCGAGCGCTTGTTGCGGTTCATCTTGTTGAACGCCGCGTTGCGATTGAACGGACGTTTCCCGGCATCGTTCTCCGGGAACAGGTGGGTGAGCCTGGCGATCCTCGCCGACCGGGTCGCCGGACCGCGCGCCCACGCCGCTTCGACCCGGATCACGTCCGCGCCGAGGTCGCCCAGGATTCGCGTGGCCAGTGGTCCGGCCCAGACCCTGGTGAGATCGAGCACGCGGACGCCCTGGAGCGGGCCGTCCGCCAGTGCCGCCGAAGCTGCCGGCGCCGGCGCCGGCCGGTCCCGTCCGCGAGTCTCGCCACCGAACAGGAACGGCGCCCGCGGAACGAGCGGCCCGCTGCCGCCGTCGATCGGCACGAAGAAGCCGCGAGCGCGGAAGTGAGGATCGTCGAGCACCTCCAGCGCATCGATGACCGGACCGATCGGCACCCTCACCCGCTCCCCCAGTTCGATGATCTCGGCTGCGGTGTGGGCCATCATCCAGGGGTCGATCGCGCGATCGAACTCCTCCCGGTTTTCCGCCCGGTCGGCGTCCTCCGCGAAGCGCGGATCCCGGACGACGTGAGCCAGACCCACGGCCTCGAGGAAGGGATGAAGCATCTCCTTGGCCGGCATCGCCAGCGACACGTAGCCGTCCTTGC
The DNA here is from genome assembly GCA_965216125.1 of Candidatus Multivorans sp. Taxonomy (GTDB): domain Bacteria; phylum Acidobacteriota; class Thermoanaerobaculia; order Multivoradales; family Multivoraceae; genus Multivorans. Next base: position 98,818 of record OZ244152.1, read on the forward strand.
AGCGGTGAACGCCCACCGGGTGCCACGGCCCGCCCTGGGAATTGCCCACCCGCCCCAGGATGTAGCCCGCCTGGGTCCACATCACGGTCGTGTACTGGTGCAGCGCGGCCAGCGCTTCGACGTGGGACACATCGACCGTCTGACCGCGGCCGATCCGGGAGCGCGCCAGGATCGCGGCCAGAGCCCCGATCACCGCGTGGGCGCCCGCCTGGAAGTGGGCGTGGAGACCCGGCCGCGCGATCGGCGCCCGGTCCGGCGCTCCGTTCAGGTACAGGTGCCCCGACCAGGCGTCGTCGGTGAACTCGTTCGACCGCGGCGGCCCCGCCTCACCCCAGACCTCGCTCCCTCCCGCGCCGAGCCCGAAGGGCGAGATGCGAAGCAGCACGGCCTGCGGCGCGTCGTCTTGAGCAATCAGCGGTTCGAGTGGTTCCGGCGCTGCACTCTCGATCACGATGTCGACTCCGTCGCGCTCGACCTGCTCCAGGATCTGCGTCCGACCCCCGTCAGCACTCGGCCGCAACCGCACCGCGCGCTTGCCGGCGTTCAGGTACGCGTACGCGGCGCCGACCCCGCGCCAGCGCTCGCCGACGTCGCGCCACGGATCGCCGCCGGGCGGCTCGAGGCGCTGCACGTCGGCGCCGCAGGCGCCAAGCAGCAGCCCCGCATAGGCGCCCGCCGGCGAGCCGGCGACTTCGATCACGCGCAGGTTGGAGCAGGGCCCGGTCACCGATCCGGGACGGTAGCAGCCGCCAGAGGCTCCGCTCCAGAACAGCCGCCAACGGGAGTTCCGGGCCTTCCTCCCCTGATTCACCGGGAAGCACCGGAGACGACGGGCGTTAGAGTCCAGGCGATGAACAGGTCGGCCGCCAAAGAACAAGCGGTCACTCGCGTTCGGACCGCTCTAGCCGCAGTGGCAGTGCTGCTCCTGACCGGGGCATGCCAACGCACCACTCTTCCCGAGCCACCAGAGACCGAGGACCTGTGGACCAATGCCTCTCGGGACACCGGCCCGGACTGGGAGATCGTGCAGGCCTACATCGACCAGACCGAGACCTCGGACATCTATCGTTCCGCCGCCGCCGCGAGGGCGATCCTCGAAGAGGGCGAAGACCACGAGAAGACCGTCGAGGCAGCCAGGTTCCTCGTCAACCTGACGAGCTCTGATCGAAACACGGCCCTTCTGACAGGTGTTGATCAGCAGATCTACGCGGGCGCGAAAGCCCTTCTCGCGCACGCTCTCAACCATCAAGAGTGGCAGCAGGCGCTCTTCGAGATCGGCCGCTTCAATCAGTACGCACCGTCCAACGGGCCTGCCCCACGCGCAACCGATTCGTTCTTCCAGGAGATGGCATCCGAAGCCGAGGACCCCAGGCTGCGAGCCACCGCTCGCTACTACCTGGCGGTCGGACTGATGCGTTCCGCCAACGTCCTCGAGCTGTCACCGGAGGAACGCGAAGACCGACGCCGCCGCGCCCTCGCTGTGGCCACCGGACTGATGACGGGAGTGGAACGGGAGGAGTTTCTTGTACCCGGATTCCGCATCACAGAAACGGAGAGGACGTTTGCGGACGCGGAGGCCGATCTGGTCCGCCGCTTACACCACGCAACCGTAGGCGGCACGCTGCCTGACTTGGCCGGCACCCGGCTCGACGGCGTCGAGGAGAGCCTCGGCGACTACCGGGGTCGGGTCGTGCTGCTCGACTTCTGGGCTACCTGGTGTGCGCCCTGCTTGGGGGCGTTTCCCGATCTCCGCGAACTGGTTGCCCGCCTACCGGCCGATCGGTTCTCTCTCCTGGCAATCAGCGTTGATGTCGATCGCGACACTGTCACCGAGTTCTTTACCTGGGACGTCGTGAACGAGCTTCTCGACAAGGAACCCGTGCCCTGGGAAAACTGGCATGTCGGCGAGCGGAGCGCCTTGGAATGGCAACTGGATATCGACCGCTTCCCCACCTACATACTCGCCGACCACCGCGGTCGGATCCTCGCCCGAACGTCCCAACTCTCCGAAGAACTCGTGTCCCTGATCGAAGAGGCCGTCGCGAGCGCCACGAAAGGCTGATCCGACCCAGCTCGCTCATCGCCATCGGCCGCAGGCATCCGTGGCATTCTACGCCGGCCCCCATCGGCGATAATCCACCGTGCCCAGCAACATCCTGGAAACCATCGATCAGCTCAAGTCGGAACTCGACGCGCTCCGGCCGCTGCCGCCTGATGTCGTCGGGCGCGTCAGCCAGAAGCTCCGGCTGGAGTGGAACTACCACTCCAACGCGGTCGAAGGGAACTCGCTGACGCTGGGCGAGACCAGGAGCCTCATCCTCCACGGCATCACCGCCCGCGGCAAGCCGATGCGGGACCATCTGGACATTCAGGGTCACGACGACGCCGTCAAGGCGATCGAAGACGCAGTCCTGAACGATGAAGCCCTGAACGAGGTCTTCATCCGCAATCTGCACCGGGTTCTTCTGAGAGAGGCGTACGAGATGGACGCGCGCACTCCGGACGGGCGCACCGTCAGACGGCTGATAGCGATCGGCAGCTACAAGACCGCGCCGAACAACGTGCTGACCTCGACCGGCGAGATCCATTACTTCACGTCACCCGAACAGGTGAAGCCGGAGATGACCGACCTGTTGGACTGGTACCGCGAGGCTGAGCGCAAGGGCGAGCACGCGATCGTTCTTGCCGCGGTGTTCCACTACCGCTTCGTGCGTACTCACCCCTTCGACGACGGCAACGGCCGCATGGCGCGGCTGCTGATGAACCTGATCCTCATTCGGCACGGCTACACCGTAGCCATGATCCGCAGCGAGGACAGGGACCGCTACATCGATGTCCTGGAGCGAACGCAGCAGGCTCAACGTCTGTCCGAGGTCGAGGACCTGCGCGAGTTCATCGAACTCGTCGCCTCCTGCTGCGAGGGCAGTCTGAGACTCCATCTCAGGGCCGCGAAGGGAGAGCCCATCGATGAGCCCGACGACATCTTCCGTGAGATCGACCTGTTCAAGAAGTCGATCGGCGAGCCTCGCAACGAGGAGATCAGAGCACGAGAGCACATGGACAACATCGTGCGTCCGTTTGTCGCTCACTGCATGGCTGCCGTGAGCGGACTCTCGGACTTGTTTCGCCAGGTCAGGCCCGAAGAGCATGAACTGGAGGTCGAGTGTCTGGACGGTCACGTTATGAGCTTCGATGCCTTCGGGTCGCTTCGACCTGCCGATCGGATTCCGCAGCGCGGCAGGCGCGTTTCTCTACGAATTCAATGGCGCTTGACCGGCTTTCGTCGGCAGGCCGGTGACAGCGTCCACATCTCAGTCACACATCATTCGACACCTGACGGCTGCAAGTGGAGGTTCACTCGCGACGGGAGGGTTGGAGGTGACGCCGAGTTCGAGTCCGACGACTTGAAGGAGGTCGAAGTGAAGTTCAATCGCCTGGTCTGCGACCTCATGGAATCGCTGAAGCGGACGTAGCTCACAGCAGTTCCGGTTGAGATCGCTACCCACGCGCAGAAGCGGGAGCGTCGTATGCTCACGCGCCGAAACGAAGCAACCCTCTGGAGACTCCGCACATGCCCACAGTCGACTTCAGCCTCTCCGACCAGATCGCCCTCGTGACCGGCGCCTCGCGCGGCATCGGCGAGGCGATCGCACGCGGCTTCGCCGAGCAGGGCGCCACCGTCGTTCTCGCCTCGCGCAAGCAGGAAGGCCTGGACAAGGTCGCCGAATCGATCCAGGCCGACGGCGGCAAGGCGGTTCCGATTGCCTGCCACGCGGGCAACGTGGAGCAGATCGCGGCCCTGTTCGACCGCATCGACAGCGAGCTCGGGCGGCTCGACATCCTGGTCAACAACGCGGCGACGAACCCCTACTTCGGGCCCGCCATCGACATGCCGGAATGGGCCTTCGACAAGACGCTCGAAGTCAACCTGAAGGGCTACTTCGTCCACATCCAGCAGGCGGCGCGGCTGATGAAGAAGCAGGGGTCGGGCAACGTGATCAACATCGCTTCGATCGCCGGCCTGCGCCCGGGACCGAACGAACTGACGTATGCCCTGACTAAGGCGGCCGTGCTCAACATGACCCGCGGCTGGGCCAAGGAGCTGGGCCAGTTCGGCATCCGGGTCAACGCGATCGCCCCCGGCGTGGTCGAGACCTACTTCGCCAGCGTCCTCGTGGACACCGAGGAGAAGCGCAAGGCGATCGCCAGTCGGACGCCGGTCGGCCGCCACGGGCAGCCCAACGAGATCGCCGGCGCGGCGGTGTTCCTGGCCTCGAAGGCAGGGAGCTACATGACCGGGGCGACGATCGTGATGGACGGCGGCTCGTCGGCCTGAGCGGTGCCGATTGCTTCGAGCAGGAAGCCCAGCAGGTCACCGTCCACGTAGTCGTTGTCGACCACGTTGACCAGGAAGTAGGTGTCGTGGATGCGCTGCAACAGGCGGCGCGACTCGCTGTCCTCTTCGTAGACCGCCGCCCACGACGACAGCCACAGATCGAAGGCCTCGTCCTTCCAGACCTCGAAGGAGCGCGGATCGACGATCGTCGGCTGCCGGACCTCGCCCCCCGGGAACACGCCCCAGGTCACCGCGTTGACCGTGTCGCAGTTGCTGTAGGCGGCGCCGGAACGGTCGATCGCGTGGTACGTCAGGCTCTCGCTCGCCTCCAGTGCTCCAAGCAGCGGCGGCACCTGCTCCGGCGCCAGGAAGAACTCGAGATACGCCTTCTGGTAGACGTGACCGCCGGCGCCGCCCCAGCCCACCGCCGGATCATCGGACGCCGCGCCGTCGACCCGCGGCTGCGAGTTGATCGTCAGCAGCCCGGCCAGGTTCAACTGCTCCAGCGCGTTCCGCAACGGCTCGCTCTCCAGCTCGAGCGGCCAGTCGTACCAGGGAATGCCGTTGACCTCGCCGCGGCAGAAACCGGCGAAGACCCCCCGCACCTGGTCGATCGACGCAAGTTCGCGTCCCCAACGCTCGCGCGCGACATCGGGCTTGATCGGGCGAAACGCCAGGTGATGGTCCGCCAGATCGCCGAACGCAGGAGAACCGGAATCGCCCCAACGTCCGTTCGGGAACTCGTCCCAGTCCTGGGTCCGGGCGAGATAGCTCTTGGGCCGGTTGGCCCAAAAGATGGGCCGCACTTCCTCCTTCGGGCGCCGGACGGCGGTCGCGCTGCGCCAGGGCAGCACGCGCTCTGTGTGTTCGGGCACGATGCCCAGCCGGCGGAGGATCACCTGCACCGAACGCTCGAGATTCAAGGTGTAGAAGTGCAGGCCGGGAGCGCCGCCGTCCAGCAAGCGGCGGCAGATATCGGTCAGCACGTCCTGCCCGTACTCGCGCACGGAGGCGTCGTGGAAGCGGCGCGCCTCGATCTCGCGCACGATCTCGGGCGGCGCACTGGCGCCGAAGCCGGTGATGCGCTGGAAGGACTGGTAGCCGTTGATCGGCGCCAGTCCGGGAACCAGCGGGCAGGAAATGCCCCGTCGCCGGCAACCGTCGACGAAACGGAAGTAGAGGTCCGGCTCGTAGAACATCTGGGTGATCACGAAGTCCGCGCCGGCCGCCACCTTCCCGGCAAGATGGTCCAGATCGCGCTCCCGGCTCGCAGCCTCCGGGTGCCCTTCGGGATAGCCCCCTACGCAGATTCCAAAGTAATCGCCGTGCTCCTCGCGGATGAAGCGCACCAGGTCCGAGGCATGGGCAAAACCGTCGGCCACCGCCGACCAGGAACCGCGGCCGCGCGGCGGGTCGCCGCGCAGCGCCAGGATGTTGCCGATGCCGCGCGCGCGGCAGTCCTCGAGCACGGCCGCGATCCGGCGCCGCGGCAGGTTCGTGCAGGTCAGGTGCATCATCGTTTCGAGGCCGAGCACGTTCTCGATCGTGCTCGCCAGCTCGAACGTCAACTCAGCGGTGCTGCCGCCGGCGCCCCAGGTCACGTCGACGAACGCCGGCTCGAGCCGCCCCATGCGCTCGATGCGCGCGTAGAGGTTCTCGATCCCGGCCTCCGTCTTCGGCGGGAAGTACTCGAACGAGTAGAACGGCCGTCCCTCGGACGCCGCCGAGCGCAGTTTGTCGATCAGTTTCACGGCGGAACGGATCCTACTGCCGACCCGTCGCCAACCTCTCCACTTGCTGCACCAGCCCCGGCGCCTTCAGTCGCTCCGCAACCGCGGCCAGTTCCGAAGTCGGACCGCGCCATCGCAACTCGTCGACCGAGCCACTGACCGGTGCGTCACGCACCAGGGTAGCGAGATGACGGAACAGCTCCGCCGTTTTCCGTCCCTCCCGGAGCGTTGCCGCCAGCCCGTCCCGGCTGCGCACCTTGACTTTCCACTTCCAGGGTTCGTTCGGTATCTCCTCCAGGTGGACGTAGTGCGCCAGCACCGCCGCCGCCGACTTGGCGCCCCAGCCCTTGAGGCCCGGAAAGCCGTCCGCGCTGTCGCCGACCAGGGCGAGGTAGTCGGGGATCGACTCCGGCTCGACCCCGAACTTCTCCCGGATGCCGTCGGCGTCCCAGCGCACGCCGCGCCGCCGGTCGACCTGGACCACCCGGCCGCCCCGGCCCGCGTCGACGCATTGCGCCAGGTCCTTGTCGGGCGTGCAGATCCGGACCTCGACCACGCGGTCGTCCGCGGCCGCCATCGCGGCGCCGCTGGCCAGCCCGTCGTCCGCTTCGTGCTCCACCATCGGCCAGACGGTGATGCCGACCGCACCGAGCGCCTCCTCGAGCAGCGGGAACTGGGCCAGCAGTTCCGGGTCGATCCCCTCGCCGGTCTTGTAGCCGGGCCAGAGATCGTTGCGGAACGACTCGATCAGGTGGTCGGTCGCCACCGCCATGTGGGTCGCGCCGTCGCGGAACATGCCCAGCAGCGAAAAGACGACCCCGCGCACGGCGCCGACCTCCATTCCCGCGTCGTTCCGGTAGCTCGGGGCGCCGAAGTGGTGCCGGAAGAGCTCGTAGGTGCCGTCGATCAGATGGACGTACATACCGGATTCACTACGTGGGGCGTCGCGGGCAAGCTACCATCAGCCGCCATGGTCGTTTCCTCTCGCGCGTTCCTGCTGGCCTTCGTGGTGACCACGGCGATGCCGGCAACCGCCGCGAACCTGCCCGGCGACCCCCTCGCCGGGTCGGGCGAGGTGACTCGGACCTTGCTGCCGGCCACTCAACTGCAGGCCGGCGAGTTGCCGTCGCCGATCGACAACTCGGCATTCGCGCTACCGGAGAACGCCGCGCCGCCACGCCACACGATGCAGGGGACGTTGCAACTCTTCGGAGGCGGTGCGTCGTCGTGGACCGTTCACCATGACTTCTATTCGCGGGCGCTGGAGCCGCCGATCGTCTCTTCCCTGCGCCGCATCCCGCGGCTCGACGTCGTCCTCACCCAAAGCGGCTCCCACCTGATCCCGGCCAACCGCGGGCTCCGCTTCACCGGCGACGCGTACTGGAACACGATCGTCGGCGCGGGGCGCATCTGGAGCGAGCGCGGAGACGGCGGCAAGAGCCGGGCGTCGCTGCCGATCACCCTGGTCGAGCGCAACCAGAACTGCGCCTACCACGGCGTCGCGTCCTTCCTCTTCGACGGCAGTTCGACCTCGCCCGCCGCCTTCCAGGTGACCCAGGAGACGTGCAAGTACTTCAAGTTCGACCTCTGGGACGCCGGCCCCACGCGCTTCGCGGCCGGCGTGGCGCCGGACGCCGAGGCGGTGGCTACAGCCTACGCCGCGGAGGTTGCGGCCCGCATGCCGGTGCGCCCGATCGACGAGCTCCGTAACGATTACCCACGCTCCCAGGTCTACCCGCAGTCGTTCGGCGCCGGCATGGACCGCGAGCACCTGACCGCGTACGGTTTGGCCTTCGGAGGCATCCACTACGCCGGCCCCGTCCGCACCCGTCACGGCGACTATCCGTACCCGGACCGGATCCGCCTGCCGTCCTACTCGACCGCCAAGACGGCCTTCGCCGCGGTGGCGCTGATGCGGCTGGCCCAGATCCACGGCGAGGACGTCGCCCAGCTACCGCTCAGGGACTACCTGCCGAAGCCCCCCAAGGACCGCTGGCAGAGCGTGACCTTCGAGCACTTGCTGGACATGGCGACCGGCCACTACTGGGATCCAGGCGACCAGGAGGACGAGAAGGACACGACGACCGAGCTGAACTTCTTCGTCGTCGAGAACCAGAACCGCAAGCTTCGGGGCGCCATGGCCTTCACCACCAAGGAGCCGCCCGGGAAGCGCTGGGTGTACCACACGACGGACACCTACCTGCTGACGCACGCGATGACGGAGTACGTGGGCCGCCTGACCGGCGCCACGAAGAAGGAACCCGCCGACCTGCTCGCCTTCGTCGCCGACGAGGTCTACCGGCCCCTCGGCCTGTCGGCCGGCGCGCTCCAGGCGGTGCGCACCGACAACCGGGCCGACGGCCGGCCCTTCGGCGGCTACGGCATGTTCTGGACCCCGGACGACATCCTCAAGATCGCGAACCTGTTCAACGTACAGCGCGGCCGGATCGGCGACCGGCAGGTACTCCATCCCGACCTGCTGGCAGCGGCCATGCAGGAGGACGAGGAGGACCGCGGCCTCGACGCCGTCCACCAGGCCAAGCCGAACAAGTACAACAACTCCGTCTGGTCGCGGCAGATCCAGGTCACGTCCGCCGGCACCGACACGAAGGAGATCTGGGTGCGCCAGATGCTGGGCTACGGCGGCATCGGCGTGCTGATGCTCCCGAACGGAGCGGTCTTCTACTACTTCGGAGACGGTGACGACCACGAGTGGCTGCGCTCGGCGAGGGAGGCGTACAAGCTGAAATGACGGATCAGGAAGCCCACACGACGACAGCCGGCGGACCGTTCGCCGGCTTTCGTGTCATCGAGCTCGCCGAAGGCGTTGCCGGCCCGTACTGCGGCAAACTGCTCGCCGACCTCGGCGCCGACGTGATCAAGGTCGAGCCGCCGGCCGGCGACCGCGCGCGACGAGCATCCGGCGACGACCCGGCGAAAACCCTCGACCCGGAAGGCTCGCCGCTGTTCCTGTACTGCAACACGAGCAAGCGCGGGATCGTCCTCGACCTGGACGACGACGACGACCGCGAGACCTTCGCCGCGCTGCTCGCCGACGCCGCCGTCCTGATCGCCGACCGGGCGCCGCCGGTCGAGACGCCGGCCGATCTGATCGTCGCGGCGATCACCCCGTACGGCCTCAAGGGCCCCAGGGCCGCCGCACCGGCCGGGGAGCTGACGCTCACTCACGGCGGCGGACTCGTCAACCAGATGCCGGCCCGGTCACGCGACATCGACCGCGCGCCGGTCACCCTGGGCGGTCACCAGGCCGGCTACCACGGCGGCCTGGTCGCGGCGCTCGCGGTCGCGGCACTGCTCTACGAACGCCGCCGCGGCGGCGCGGGCGCCCTGGTCGACGTCTCGATCCAGGACGTGATGGTCAGCCTGGTGGCGCCACTCCTCGCCAGCGCCCGCTACCACGGGACGACCTGGTCGCGAGTGCCGGACCGTCCGCCCGCCATGGGCCGCCTCAAGACCAGCGACGGCTACGTGATCCTCAACGCGTTCGACGACCACCACTTCGAGCTCTTCCGCGAACTGATGGGCAACCCCTCCTGGTGCGAGGGCGACGAGTGGAAGGACATGGCTTACCGCAGCCACCACCTGATGGAGATCGCGCCCCAGGTCGACGCGTGGGCGCTCGAGCAGAAGCGCGACGACCTCTACCACCGCGCCGCCCGCCTCGGCATTCCCGTCGGCCCGATCCACGACGCCGCCGACGTGATGGCCTACGCGCAGTACGCGGCCCGCGACTACTTCGCCCTTGTCGACCACCCAGCCACCGGGGCGAAGCGCTACGCCGGCTGGCCCTACCGGATGGGCGCGTCGAAGCCGCGAGTCTCCCGTCCGGCGCCGCTCCTGGACCAGCACTCCGCGGAAATTCGCAACGAACTGAACGGCGGCGGCGCCGGCGCGCGGCCTACCGTTTCCTCATCAAGCGCCGAACCGGCTGCCGCCCCGTCCCGCCCCGCCCTGCCGCTTGAAGGCATCCGCGTCGCCGAGTTCGCCTGGGTCTGGGCCGGGCCCTACGCCGGCGTCCTGCTCTCCGCCCTGGGCGCCGAGGTGATCAAGGTCGAGGGACCGAAGCGGCTCGATCTAACCCGCCGCTCGGTGGTCTGGCCGCGCCCGGAGGAAGCGCCGCAGAGGATCGGTCCGGATGCCGGCATGGCCTACAACTCGATGAACCTGAACAAGAGCTCTCTGGCGCTCGACCTGTCGCAGCCCGAGGGCCGCGAACTCGCGCTCCGTCTCGCCGCCGAGTGCGACGTCATCTACGACAACATGCGCCCCGGCGCGATGGTCAAGCTCGGCCTCGATCACGAAAACCTCCGCCGGACGAACCCGGAGCTGATCGTCGCGTCCTCGTCGGGTCGCGGCCACGGCGGCCCGGAGACCGAGTACCTGGGCTACGCGATGGTCCACCAGGGCGTCGCCGGCGGCGCCTGGATCTCCGGCTACCCGGACGACCATCCGACCCACAGCGGCGGCGACGTCGACCTGATGAACGCGATCACGCTCGCCTTCTCGGTCGTCGCGGCGCTCCACCACCGCGAGCGGACCGGCGACGGTCAGTTCATCGACTACTCCCAGTGCGAGGGCGTCAGTTCCATCCTCGGCGAAATGCTGCTGGAGTACGAGATGACCGGGAAGGTCCCGGAGCGGACCGGCAACGCGCACCGCTCGTCCGCGCCGCACAACGTCTACCGCTGCTGGGGCGTCGACCGTTGGCTCGCTCTCGAGGTCCACAGCGACGGGGAGTTCGCCCGCCTGACGGCCACGATGGGCCGGCCCGAGCTGGCCGAGGATCCGCGCTTCGCCACCGCCGCGGCCAGGAAGCAGCACGAAGCCGAACTCGACCGGATCGTCGGCGCCTGGACCAGGGAACGGGACCGCGACTGGCTGGCGCGCGAGCTCCTGGGCGCGGGCGTCGCGGCCGCTCCGTCCCGTGACGCGCGCGACCTCTACGCCGACTCCCACCTGCGCGCCCGCGGCTCATTCGTCACCGTCGAACACCCGGAGTGGGGCGACCTGGAACTCGTCGGCCCGCCCTTTCGCATCGAGGGTCGCGATCTCAGCCCGCGCCGGGCGCCGCTGCTCGGCGAGCACACCGACGCGATCCTCGGCGGCCTGCTCGGCTTGTCGAGCGGCGAACTCGCCGACTACCGCCGCCGCCGCATCGTCGGCTGAACGCAGCCTGGGAACCCGGGTGGCGCGATCCGCGTAGACTGCGGCCCCACCATCCCACATCACGATCCGCTCAAGGGAGGTCCGTTGTGACTCGACTCAGCCGAACTTCGCGCGCCGCCGCGACCGTCGCCGCCTGCATCGCCGCCGCCCTGCTCTTCACCTCGCCCGTCCCGGTCACCGCCCAAGAGGGCGACTCAGTAGCCGTCGACATCATGAGCAAGTACCGGGTGGCGCCGAACATCACGTACCTGACAGCCGACGGCTACGAGTCGAGGCTCGACGTGATGACGCCCCGCGGCCAGGGCCCGGCGCCGACCCTGATCTACATCCACGGCGGCGGCTGGGTCGGCGGCACGAAGGAAAGCAGCGTGCTGCGCGCCCTGCCGTACCTGGAGATGGGCTGGGCGGTCGTCAACGTGGAATACCGCCTGGGGCGGAACGCGCTGGCCCCCGGCGCCGTCGAAGACTGCCGCTGCGCGCTGCGCTGGGTCCACCGCAATGCCGAGGAGTACGGCTTCGACACCAGCCGGATCGTGACCACGGGCGCCTCGGCCGGGGGTCACCTGTCGCTGACCACGGGCATGCTGCCCGCCTCGGCCGGCCTGGACCGGCTCTGCCCCGACAGCGACACCTCGAAGCCCGGCTGGGCCAAGGCGATGGAGCCCGAGATGCCGGTCGCCGCGATCGTCAACTGGTTCGGCATCACCGATGTCGGCGATCTGCTCCACGGCGAGAACGCGAAGACCTACGCCGTCGCCTGGATGGGCTCGAAGCCGGACCGCATGGAACTCGCCAAGCGCGTGTCGCCGATGACCTACGTCCGTTCCGGCCTGCCGCCGATCCTGACCATTCACGGCGACGCCGACAACATCGTCCCCTACCAGCACGCCCTCGATCTGCACGCCGGGCTCGACAAGGCCGGTGTGACCAACAAGATCCACACCGTGCCGGGCAAGGGCCACGGCAACTTCACGCCGGAGGAGACGCAGGAGATCTTCCAGGTCATCCGGGCCTTCCTCGACGAGCACGTGACCGGCGGGGGAGCCGCAAGCACCGGCGCCGAGTGACTAAGGAAAGCCCTGGGAACCCGGGTGGCGCGAACCCGCGCCACCCGCGAACCACTCCGTGCGCTCGTCATCGGGCGCACGGATGGCACGCGGGCGTCTTGCCCGCATCCGGCGCTCCAGACCTCTGCACCCGCTCCGCCGTCGACCTCGCCGGTCTCCTCGCCCGCGGCGAGGTCTCGGCGGTCGAAGTGCTCGAAACCCACCTCGACTGGATCGACCAGCGCAATCCCCAACTCAACGCGATCTGCACTCTGGACCCCGACCGGGCCCGGGCCGATGCGCGAACCGCCGACGACCTGCGCCGCCGCGACCCCGACGCCGCCGCCGCGAAGCCCCTCCTCGGCCTGCCAACCGCGATCAAGGACCTGGTCTCCACGAAGGGCATCCGCACCACCTTCGGCTCGCCGATCTTCGCGGACAACATGCCCGACATCGACGCCCTGATCGTCGAGCGGATCCGGGACGCCGGCGCGGTCGTCGTCGGCAAGACGAACACGCCGGAGTTCGGCGCCGGCTCGCAGACCTTCAACCCCGTGTTCGGCAAGACCCGCAACCCCTGGGATCCCAGCCGCACCTGCGGCGGTTCGAGCGGCGGCGCGGCGACTGCCCTCGCCAGCGGCATGCTTCCCATCGCCGACGGCAGCGACCTCGGCGGCTCGCTCCGCAACCCGGCCAGCTTCTGCGGCGTGGTGGGCTTCCGGCCGACACCCGGCCGCGTGCCGCGTGTGCCTCCCGAGCAGGGATGGGACGACCTCGCCGTGCTCGGGCCCATGGGCCGGAACGTCGCCGACGCGGCGCTCCTGTTCTCGGTGATCGCCGGACCGGACGCCAGGGACCCGATCTCGCTTCGTACACCAGCCACACCCTTCCACCCTACGGAGCCCGCCGATCTCCGCGGCCTCCGCCTTGCCTGGACCCCCGACCTCGGCCGCTACCCGATCGAGCGCGAGGTGATCGAGGTCTGCGCGGCCGCCCTGCCGACGTTCCGAGACCTCGGCGCCGACATCGAGGACGCCGCGCCCGACCTCTCCGGCGCCGGCAACATCTTCCGTACCCTCCGGGCCAACCTCTTCGCCGACAAGCTCGGGCCCCTGCTCGCCGAACACCGCGACCAGATGAAGGACACCGTGATCGAGGAGATCGAGCGCGGCCTCGCACTCACCGGCCTGGACCTCGCGGCAGCCCAGGCCGAACGAACCCGCCTGCACTGCCGGGTCGTCGACTTCTTCAAGGACTACGACGCCCTGCTCCTGCCCACCGCCCAGGTCCTGCCCTTCGACGTCGAACAGCCCTACCCCACCGAGATCGAAGGCCAGACGCTTGCCAGCTACACCGACTGGATGGCCTCCTGCTACGCGATCACCGTCACCGGCTGCCCGGCCATCTCCGTCCCCTGCGGCGTCGGGCCCTCGAGCCTGCCAGTGGGCCTACAGATCGCCACTCGAAGGGGCAGCGACCGCAGAACCCTCGCCATCGCGGCCGCATTCGAGGAGGCAAGCGGGCGCCGCTGAAGCAGCCCACTACACTCTCGGAATGATCCGACGCAAGCCCTGGTTCCGAGCAGGTATGCCCCGTTTGTTGCTGGCTCTCGGCCTGGCCGGGCTCACCGCCCCTGGCCTCCTCGCTCAGTCTCCCGCAGATCAGTCCCCCACCATCACCGGCACCCTGACCGACGAACGCGGCGCTCCCGCCGCCGACATCGAAGTCGTGCTCCGTCCCTACCCGAGCGACTACGAAGTCGGCCTCCAGCTCCTGGGCGCGCCCGATGCGCTGCCTGAGGTCGTGGACCGGACGCGCTCCGGCTCCGATGGTTCCTACTCGGTGTGGGCGGGTCTGGCGGGGCCCTACCGGCTGGAACTCCAGTACTCCGCGTCCGCCGACCAGCCCGTTCCCGCTCAGCCTGTCGTCATTGGCAACCTCGTTCCTCTCCAGGGGACCAGACTCGCCGAAACGATCGAGGTGCCGAACCGGCATCTGGTCGCGGTCCGGGTGCTGGACGCCGACGGCGGACCGGTGGAGGGTGCACTGGCGATCGCTCACCCCACTCTCTGGATGTCGCCGCGCTACTTGAGTGCAATGGCGCAGATGCTCCGCGATTCGCAAGCAGGGAACTACTCGCGGCCGCAGGAACAGCGAGTGTTCCCCTCCTACCATCCCGCAGCCTCCCGCACCGACTCCGAGGGCATCGCCCGCTTTCCGATGCCGACTGAGGACGCGAATGTCCTCGTCTCGGCGCCGGGATTCGTCCAGGGCAAGGCCAGGACCGCATCCGGCCGCGCCGCGTTTCGCCTCGAGCATGACCCCGGAATCCGGCTTCGCGTCCGCGGACCAAACGGCAGGCCGGCGCCAGGTGTTCTGATCCGCACTCCCGACATCCCACGCAACACGGACGCCGCCAGCGTCCTCAGGATGCTCGGCACCCCCGGCGCCCTCGGAACTCCCACGACGCCCCTTGCCGTGACCGACGACAATGGCGAGGCGGTCATCAGCGGAGCCGTCGGCTCGGAAACAGCCTTGGAGCTCCTGGGAGTCGACTACTCCTTCGCCCGGGTGTCGGTGCCGGCAGCGAAGCAGGGAGCCCCGTCTCCAGGCGAACAGGTCGTCGACGTGCGACTCGCGCCGCCGCTACGAGTTCCCGGCCGGGTGGTCGATACGGCGTCGGGCCTGCCGATCGACGGCGCGGCGATCTGGGTGCAGGCGTCCCCCGGTGACAGCGTGTTCAGCGACCCAACAGGCGCTTTCGACCTGACCACCAAGTCCGCCGTAACGGCAACACGTCTCCAGGTGACCGCTGACGGCTACATTCCCGAGAGGACCGATGTCCCTGCCTCCGAGGCCCTGAACCCGGCCGAAGTGAGGATCGGCCTCCGGCCTGTGGCGCCCATTCGCGGCGTGGTCACGGACAGCTCCGGCCGTCCCGTTGGCGGCGCGAAAATCCGTGCCGAACCGCGTGGCTCCGGGGTTGCGGCTGTCTCCATGCTGGCATCGGTACCGGTGACCTCGGCGGCAGACGGTTCCTTTCAGGTGGCAGAAGCGACCTACGGCTACGCCTACCGCCTGACTACCCGCGCTCCGGGCTACGCCAACGCCCTTCTGGACCTGCCGCCTCTTGAGCCGGGCCTGGCCGCGCAGCCGGTCCACCTCGTGCTGAACAAGGGGCGGCCCGTCCTCGGCACGGTCGTCGACACCGAGGGAGACCCGGTGGCCGAGGCTCAGGTCTCGTTGCTCTGGCCGCTCGATCCATCCGACTTCAGGTCGAGGCTCGAAATGCCGGCCGCAGCCGCCGCAACCGACGATCAAGGCTCCTTCGTGTTACCTGCCACCGACCCAAGCGAGTACGAGGTCCGGGTCAGCCACTCCGACTACGCCGATCGTCCGCTCTCCACGGTCGATGTACCGGCCGGCGAGTCGGAGTTCGATCTCGGTGACCTCACCCTGGTCGCCGGCGCGACGATCCACGGCATCGTGACCGGCGTCGACGGGGAACCGGTTGCCCGCGCAGCGATTCAGGCCCTGGAACGGAACCGGATCGGAGCCGCAGCAAGGACGGCCACAACCGACGCGGACGGCCGATTCCATCTCTACGGATTCTCTTCCGACCTCGCCGACCTGGGCGTGCGAGCCGCCGGCTACCCGTTGCTCGTCCGGCCCGGCGTGCGCGTCGACAGTGCCGATCCGGTCCGGATCGAACTCCAACCCGGGGCTTCCGTCGCCGGCCGCGTCCTCGACAACGGCGGCAACGGCGCGGCGGGGATCCCCGTCAGGCTCCGGATCGAACGCGACTACCGTAGCGGCGGCGACCCACGCCTGTGGACTGGCGCGGAGACGTTTCCCCGGCGGGTGACGGACCAGGACGGCCGATTTCGTTTCGACCGCATCGCAGCCGGCACATGGTCGGCTGAAGCAAGGAAGGGGACGGAGGGGGCAAAGCTCGACAAGATCGAGCTGATACCCGGCGCAGAACGGGAAATCGAGCTGGTTCTGCAGACAAGGGACCGATTGACGGTCATCGTCACGACGGCTGTCGGCGAACCGGTGGCTCATGCGCAGATCACCATCGAGTCCCCAGGCGAGCTCCTGCCAAGCGGCTACGGCCGAACGGACGGCAGCGGCCAGTCGCTGATGGACATTACGCCGGGCTCCGTCACGGTCAAGGTCGGTCACGAGCAGCTCCGGGACGCCTCGCGGCAGGTCCAACTCGAGCCGGGCGACAACGAACTCTTGTTCGAGCTTCAGCCCGGCCTGGAGATCAGCGGCACCGTCCGCTCGCATGACGGCGCTCCCCTGGCCCTGGCGACCGTGGCGGCCGTGACCGTGCACTCGTTCGATACCGAGTTCCACAGGACGAACACCGTCTCCGACGAGAGCGGCGCCTTCCGCCTCACCGGCCTCGAGCCCGGCCGCTACAACGTCACCGCCCGATCACCCGGCTACGCCGACGGCGGCCCGGACCAGCCGATCCGGACCGGCGATGACGCCATTGGCGGCCTTGAGATCGTGCTGGAACCCGGGGCCTTCATTGTCGGCGTCGTGACCGGTCTGACGCCGTCGGACCTCACGCAGGTGCGCATCAGGGTCTCGACGAGGGCTCGCTCACGGAACGCCGCGCCGGACACCGAGGGGAAGTTCACCGTAGACGGCCTTGCTCCAGGAACGTGGAGCATCGTCGCCTCAAAGGGCACCCCGGGGTCGGAGCTAAGGGTGAGGCGCTCCGTCACGATCGAGCCAGGTGCTGCTGAGACGTTCGTCGAACTGCCCTTCAAAGCCGGACTGCGCCTGAGCGGCCAGGTCTTCGACGGTGGCGAACCGTTGGTCAACGCGCGGCTGAGCGTCTACGGCAGAGGGAACGACCACTCGCAATCAACGAGAAGCGATAACGAGGGTCGCTTCGTGATGGAGGGCCTCAAGTCAGGCACCTACCAGTTGACGATCACCCGACCTGGTCTTGGCGGCATGGAGTACCGGGCGATCGACGTCCACAGCGACCTGGAGGGCGTCCGCATCGATCTGGAACCGTCAACCGCCACGCTCACGGGAGTCGTCGTCGATGCCCGGACCGGCCAGCCGATCAACTTCGCCCTGGTGACGGCCGCCGACGCGGCCACGATCGGCGCGCTCGCAAGCAGCGGAGACACCGCACCCCTTGTCAGCGGCAGCACCGCTTCCTTCACGATCAACGACGGCCGGTTCGAACTCAAGCTGCGCGCGAACGCCGAGCAATTGTGGGTCACCCAGGAGGGCTACGAGGGCACCCGGATTCCGCTGGATGTCAATCCCGGTCAGCACCTGGAGGGCCTGGTGATCGAGTTGCAACCCGCCGCGCCCGAGTCACCGAACCAGTAGGCCTGGACAACGTGCATCGCCTGCTCTTGAGTCTCGTCCTCGCCCTGCTCGCCGCCGGCGGTCTTTGGGCACAGCCCGTAGCCGAGCCACCACTCACCGTCACCGGCACGCTCGTCGACGAACGCGGCGCTCCAGCCGCCGGCGTCGAGGTCGCCCTTCGGCCGCATCCAAGTGCCTACGAGCTCGACCTTGACCTCCTGGGTCAACCAGACGCGCTGCCCGAAGCCGTCGACAGGATCCGCTCGGGCGCCGACGGGACCTTCGCGCTTTCGGCGGCGGCGCCCGGGCCCTACCGTCTCGAGATCCGGTCCGCAGCGCCAGCCGACGCGCCCGGCGTCGCGATGCCCATGGTGTACGGCAACCTGACGGCGTTCAGCGCACCGCTCCTTCTCCAGCCGAACGAGCTACCGAACCGCCATCCCGTCGCCGTCCGGGTTCTGGACTCCGACAACCAACCGCTCGAGGCAGCCTTTGTCGTCGCGACTCCCACCAGCCTGCGGTCCGCCCGGTACAAGCGCACCGCCTCGAACGAGCCGCCGCCGTCGCGGCTCCACCCCAGATTTCATCGCGCCTCTGCGAGGACGGACGCTGAGGGCATCGCCCGGTTTTTGATGCCGACAGCGGAGGTCAACGTCGTCGTCACGCGGCCAGGGTTCGTCGCCGCCACGGCGAAAACGGAGGCGGGCCGCGCCGCCTTCCGCCTGGAACGCAGTCCAGGGCTGAGGTTTCGCGTCCGTGGGCCGGAAGGTAGACCGGCGCCCGGAGTCGTGATCCGGACGCACGGCGAAGTGTTTGTCCCTCTGGCGGAAACCGACGAGGATGGCGAAGCACTGGTCAGCCCCTTCGTCGACCCCGACGTGACCTTCGAACTCGAGCGTGCCGACCGTGCCTTCGCTCGAGTTTCGCAGCCGGCGGCGACCCGACAGGACCCGGCCACAGGCGAGCAGCTAGTAGACGTTCGCCTCGAAGCGCCACTCCGTGTCTACGGGCGTGTTGTCGATGCCGACTCGAGCGTCCCGGTGGCCGGCGCGACCGTCCTGCTCTCCGGTTCTCCCGGCCACGCCACCTCGAGTGACCAAAACGGCGCCTTCGAACTGAACACCTTGCCAACCCGAAGCGAAGTCAGCCTGTGGGCTGCCGCCTACGGCTACGCCTCGGCCCAGGTAGACACGGGGGCCATTCAGAAAACTAGGCCAACCGACGTCACCATCGGCCTGAAACCGGCTGCTCCCCTGTTCGGACTGGTCGGGGATGCCTCCGGCCAGCCCGTCGCCGGAGCGGGTCTCTCGGCCCAACTGACAGATGACGAGCTAGCGATTGCTCGACGTTCGTTCCGTGCGCTGCAAGCGACCTCGGCCGCCGACGGTTCCTTCCGCTTCCCGGACGCCCTGTACGGCAGCCCCTACCGGATCACGGTTCGGGCCCATGGATTCGCGAGTGCCGCCGTTGACGTGCCGCCCCTCACACCGGATGCAGCCGCCGAACCGGTCTGGATCGTGCTGACCAAGGGCCGCCATTCCCGGGGCAGGATCGTTGACACCGACGACAATCCGGTCGCGGGGGCTGAAGTCAGGCTGCGATGGCCGTCAGCGAGCGAGACGGTCCTGTTCTTCGACCGGCTCGACGCCACCAGGCCAACGACGACGGACGAACGTGGAGAGTTCCGCTTCCCGGCCGTCAGTGCGGGCGAGTACGAAGTCCGCGCCGTGCACAGCGAGTACCTGGCCCCCGGCAACGCGAGAACCGAAGTGCCGGAGGGCGAGGGCGACTTCGACCTCGGTTCCTTCACGCTGATCCCCGGCGCGGAGATCCACGGCCTCGTGACGGATCAGTATGGTGATGGGGTCGCCGGCGCCACACTCGAGGTCAACAGATACGGCCCGGACCAGGATCAGGAACGCACGGCCACAACGGACATCGACGGGGTGTTTCGACTCGGAGGACTTGCGCATGAACCCGTCGATCTCGGCGTGCGCGCCGACGGTTACGCTCCGACAACGCTGCGCCAGGTGCGCCCGGACACCGGAGAACCGATCCTGATCGAGCTACAGGCAGGCGCATCGCTGGCTGGGCGCGTCGTGGACGACGCCGGCAAGCCAGTTGCCGGGGCCCGCGTGCGGGTGGAGCCCGACAGGGAGACTCGGATGCAAGCCGGCGTGTCGGCCGCGCGGAACTACTTCAAACGAACCGGCGCCGAAGGCCGCTTCCACTTCGGGCACTTGAACGCGGGAACCTGGTCGCTTGAGGCAACGGAGGGGACGTCGACCGCCGATCTCAACGACCTTGAGCTGAGGCAGGGGTCGGAACACGAAGTCGAGCTTCGGTTGCGTAGCCAGGATCAGTTGACGGTCATCGTCACGACTCACCTTGGCGAACCCGTGGCCGACGCGAGGATTCGCGTCGCGCCTGAAGAGGATCCGTTCTCCGGTGCCTACGGCACCACGGATGCCGCCGGCCGCGCACAGATCGGTGTCACTCCCGGCGCCGCGACCGTGTCCATCGAACACCCGGAAGAGCAGAACGAGTCGAGAGACGTCGTGCTCGAACCCGGGAACAACGAACTGGCGATCCAGTTGAAGTCAGGCGGTGCGATCAGCGGCGTCGTTCGTTCGGCCGACGGCGCCCCGGTGGCCCGGGCCACCGTCGAGGCCCACCCGGAGGACGTACTCGATCGGCCGGCCTTTCTTCGCCGCTACTTCCCGCCCGGCACGCAGACGATCTCCGATCGCAACGGACAGTTCCGCCTCACCGGCCTGGAGCCCGGAGCGTACTTCGTCAGCGCTGCTGCTCCCGGCTTCGCGGAGAACGGTCCGGCCCAAGCGATCACGATCGACGGAAACCCCGTGAGCGGCGTCGACATCGTGCTCACACCAGGCGGCTCGATCGTCGGCGCCGTAGTCGGCCTCCCTACCGCGGAACTGAGCCAGGTGGAAATCACGGCCTCTCAGAACGCCCAGTGGGATGCCACGAAGCCCGACGCGGAGGGAAACTTCACCCTGGACAACATGGCGCCAGGTACCTGGAACATCGTCGCCAGGAAGGGCGAAGCCTTCACCGGGCGAGCCGTGGAGCGCACCGTGACGCTCGGGCCCGGAAGCTCCTCGGCTTTCGTGGAACTTCCGTTCGACCGAGGCCTCCGCTTGAGTGGACAGGTGCTGGTAGCCGGCGAACCGATGGCCGGAGGGCTCCTGGGCCTCGCCCCTCCGGACGATGAGGAGTTCCAGTGGGCCCAAACCGACCACAGGGGGGCCTTCGAGATGGACGGGCTGGAACCCGGCTCCTACACACTGACGATCCGCCAGTCGGGCGGCAGCTCCGAGAACCGATCGATCGACCTGCAAGCCGATCTGGAGGGTCTTCGCATCGATCTCCAGGTTCCGGGCACTCTCACCGGCGTCGTCCTCGATGCAGCCACCGGCCGACCTCTCGCCGCGGCCTCCCTGGCTGCCGGCAACGCCGTGCAGATCACCGCCCTCCGGAACGAGGACGCTGGCAGAGTCGGACTTGCGGGACGGGCAGACAGCAGGGCCGGAGGCCGGTTCAAGATCCAAATCGGACCCGGCGCCGACCAGTTGTGGGTCACCCGCGACGGCTACCAGAGCGCGCTCCTTCCCCTCAGCGTCCCGCCGGACCAGCATCACCAGGGGGTTGTGATCGAACTCCAACCGGCCACGTCCGAGACTCCCAACCCGTAGCGTGCGGACCGGAGTGCCCCAAATGGAGCGCGGGCTTCAGCTCTGCCGGCCCCACATGCGGGCGTTTCTCGTCCTCGCCGCCGCTACGGCCATCACGCTGTGGGCCCAGCCCGCGACCGATCCCCCACTCGTGGTCACCGGCACGCTCGTCGACGAGCGCGGTGCTCCCGCCGCCGGCGTCGAGGTCACGCTCCGGCCCTATCCCAGCGCCTACGAGCTCGACCTCGCTCTTCTGGGTGAAGCGGATGCGCTGCCGGGACCGGCGGATCGCCAACTCTCCGGACCGGACGGGACCTTCTCCCTGTCGGCGATGGCGATTGGTCCCTACCGCCTGGAGATCCGGCTTCGGCGTCCGGCAGCCGAACCCGAGGTCGCCGTCCCGATCGTCTATCGCGACATCCTGCCCCTCAGGGTCCCGCTGCACCTCGAACCGATCGAGTTGCCGAACCGGTATCCACTGACGGTCAGGGCGCTGGACACGGACGGACAACCGATCGAGGACGCTCTGGTGCTTGTCGATCCCCAGACGAAGCAACCGGAAGTCCCTACCTACGTAGAGCCCCACGAGCAACCGGGGCGGCTCCACCCGCAGTTCGGCCGCGCGTCCATGCGCACGAATGCCGAAGGTGTGGCTCGGTTTCTGATGCCCTCAAGGGAGGCACATGTTGCCGCTTCGGCGCCCGGGTTTGCGCTTCGCACCGGTGCACCGACCGACGGCCGGGCCGCCCTGCGGCTTGATCGCGCTCCCGGAGTCCCTTTTCGTGTCCTCACACCGGACGGTCGCGCAGCGTACCGGGCCGCAGTCCGCACGGCAGCGGAACGCCCGGTTCCACTCGCCCTGACCGACGAGCATGGGGAAGCGACGATCGGAATTGCCGACGACGGGCGGGCGAACCTCGAAGTCGAGACGGCCGGCGGCTCGTTTGCCCGAGCGTCGGTACGGAATCACCCCTCCCAGGACGGAGCGTCCGCGCGATCGAACGTCGAAGTCCGACTCGAACAGCCGGCGGCGATTCCCGGCCGGATCGCGGATGTCCAAACGGGACTCGCCGTCCCCGAGGCCGTGGTCTGGGTGGGTTCCGATCCCGGGCGCCGCGCCGTCGCCGACGGGTCGGGCCGCTTCGATCTGGCCGCATCCCGGCGCCGAAACAGGGCCGAGGTCGGAATCGTCGCAAGCGGCTACAAGTCCGCGACCGCGAGGGCCACAGCAGAACAGCTTGCGGGGGCGGAGGAGATGTCGATCGGGCTCACAGCGGCGGCGCCCCTCACCGGCTGGATCGTGGACGCCTTCGACCGCCCGATCGCCGGGGCGAATGTCCAACTCGAGCCAAGTGGCAGAGGATGGTTCTTCCAGCGCGAGACCGGTCGGTCGGGGCGAGCAACATCAGGGCCCAGTGGTTCCTTCTGGATCGACAACGCGCTTTACGGCAGCACCTACCGACTTACCGTCGAAGCCCGGACCTTCGCCTCGGCCCAGCTTGACCTACCGGCCCTCACACGCAACGCCCCGGTCGAGGCGCTTCGGATTGTCCTGACCCAGGGGCGGCAGCCCTGGGGCACAGTTGTCGACCTGGACGGTGCACCCGTCGCCGGCGCGCAGATCCGGCTGCTGTGGCCGCCCGATGATCCCGAGGTCCGCGAAGACTACGGAGACAACGACGCCACCGAATCGGTGACCTCCAACGAGCGGGGAGAGTTCGAGTTCCCAAGTGTCGCCCCCGGCCAGTACGGACTCGACGTCGTGCATCCTGAGTACATCGACCTGCTGCACAACGCCGCCAACGTAACCAGCGGAGAGGGCTTCGTCGACCTGGGCGTCTTCACGCTCACGCCCGGGGCCGAAATCGAAGGAGTCGTGGTCGGTCCGAACCGTCGTCCCGTCGAGGGAGCCGAAGTCCGCACCAGGCAACGAACGCAACACCTGTCCGGTCAGGTCCGAACCGCAACTACCGACCAAGACGGACGGTTCCGCCTGCGCGGACTGCTGCCCGCCCTGGCCGACATCGCCGCGGCCAAGGACGGCTACGTTGCTTCCGTCGTCCAATCGGTTCGGCCGGGAACCGGCGAGTCGATCCTGATCGAGTTGGCGGAAGGCGCATCGCTGGCAGGCAGTGTTCTGAAACCCGATGGGACACCCGCCGCCGATGTCCCAGTAGGGCTGCAACTGCCATCGGGCGAGCTGTCCCGAATGGTCCGAGGGCGCGCTCCAGAAGAACTCTTCCGCCGGGACCGGACCGACGGCGACGGCCGCTTCCGTTTCGACAACGTGGTTCCCGCACGTTGGACTGCCGAAGCCCGCGACGAGACCACCCGGGCGACCCTTGAAGGAATAGCGCTCTCGCAAGGGGAGCTGCGCGAGATCGAACTCCGTCTGGAGACTCCCGACCAACTGACCGTCTTTGTCACGAATCAACTCGGTGAACCCGTCGCGAACGCTGATGTCCGAGCCAGCCCGGAAGATCGCTCTCGACGGACGGCGTTCGGCGATACCGACGCCGGCGGCCGCGCCACGCTCTGGGTTGCGACGGGACCCGCGGAAGTCGAAATCGGCCATCCGGACATGCTCAACGTCTCACGCAAGGTCGTACTCGAACCCGGGGCCAACGAACTTCACGTGCAACTCGGCCCCGGTGGGGAGATCAGCGGGGTCGTCCGGTCCGTGGACGGCGCGCCGATTCCGGGCGTCGCCGTCGAAGCGAGCCCGGAACTACCCGGTGACAGTGGAGACAGCGAAGCGGCGATCTCGCTCCGCAGGCTGAGCCGGTCGCTGGCGCCGCCGATCCGAACCGTCTCCAAATCCGACGGCAGCTTCCAGGTCGCCGGTCTCGACCGCGGCCGCTACCGCCTCGTCGCCCGGCTGGCCGGCTACACGGAAGGGCAGTTGCCCGACGTGATCGAGATCGACGGTCAATCCGTCGCCGACCTCGAGATCGTGCTCGAGCCCGGAGCCTCCATTCGAGGCTCCGTCACCGGCCTGGACAGCGCCGATCTGGCATCGGCCGAGGTCCAGGCCTGGAAGGGCGCCCTGTTTCGGAACGTCAAGCCCGGTATCGACGGCAACTTCGAACTCAGCGCCCTCGCATCCGGAAGCTGGCAGGTCTCGGCTACCACCGGCGATCGGCGGTCCAGCCTGCAGGAGCTAAACCTGGAGCCGGGCGGATCGGGCGCCTCCGTCGAACTCCAGTTCGAGCCCGGATTCCGGTTGTCGGGCCAGGTACGGTTCGCCGGCGAACCCGCAACCGGCGGCTTCGTCAACGCTCTGCTTCAGGGCCAGGAACAACGGCGCCGAACCCGAACCGATCACCAGGGCCGCTTCGAGATGGAAGGACTGGCTGCCGGCACCTACGAACTCAGGTTCCGGCACAACCTGGGCGCAGCGGACCAGTCGCTCGACCTACGGAGCGACCACTACAACCTGCTCGTCAACCTGCAGCCACACCCCGACCAGCCGAACTGATCCCCCGGACCGCCTGAGTCACCTCCGCTCGTACGTGTACAACCTGCGCCCGCTGGCCGACACGGTCTCGGTGCGCCGGATCGCCGCGTAAGGCTGGAGCGCCGCCTCCCACGCTTCCGGCGTGTAGTCGGCGAAGCGGTCCCCGCGCAACGTGAGCAGATCGTCGACCCGCGGGTCGCCCTGGGGAACGAACTCGACCAGTCCGCGCGGCGCCAGGGAGACGAGCCAGGCCGCGATCCGGGGCAGCGGCACGTTGCGGCCGATCGCCAGGTGATGAATGACGGCCAGCGCCACCAGGGCGTCCGCGCTGCGGGAACGACGACCCAGAGAGCGACGCTCGACCTGTGACCAGCCCTGGTCGGGCGACGGATTCGCCAGGTCCTGGTACAGCGGCAGAAAGCGCAACCGATCGGACCGCGCCCGCGAGCAGGCGCGTTCCAACGCACCGAAATCGGAATCGAAGCCGATCACGTCGCGAACGCCTCCCTCGAGCGCAATTGCGGCGAATTCGCCCGTGTTGCAGCCGAGATCCCAGAGCTGCTCCGGCGGCGCCTCGGCGATGAAGGCGCGCACCGCCTCGGCCTTGCGGGAGGCTTCGCCCGTGTCGTAGCTGGTCAAGGACGAGTAGTCGCTCCAGGTCGTGTCCGTGCCCTTGGGTTCGAGGTTCTTGATCCAGCGCCGGAGCTGCGCAAGAAGTCCCCGATAGGCGTTGCGCGGCAGGGGACGCCTCTCTGTTCGCTCCGCTGCCTCGCTGCGCGAGCCGGCACGGCGTTCGAAGCGGAGCGGCAGCAGAACGTGGGCCTGCATCCTCGGTGACCAGCGCATCCGGGGCGGCAGCAGCGCCGCCAGCTCCCGGGCCGGGATCCCCTCCTGCATCCCGCGGTACCACGCGTTGTGCGGCGCGCCGAGCTTCGAGGCCAGAAGCAAGGGGTTGAGAAACTGTTCGCAGAACTGGGAATGCCCCTCCCAGTACTCGCCCTCGCGATAGCGCCGCAGCGACAGCCAGTCGATGAACACCGGCTTGGCGCCCTTGAACTGCACGTTGTAGGCGCTCGCGTCGGAAAGCGAGACGCCCCTGTCGAGCAGCCGGATCTGAATCTCCAGATGGTGAAGCGCAGCCGCCTTCAGAAGCGAGAAGGGCCACTCGTACGGGTACGAGATGAACGGCAACCGGGGATGCTCCAGGACCAGGCCCCCCGGCGGCGGCAGGACGCCGGCCTCCACCGGATCGACCTCCTCCGCCGCCACCAGCGCCCCCTCGACGACCAGGGCATCGACGAGGCCACAGCTCCGCACGTAGCGGTACTCCTCAACCGCTGCCGGAGCGACGCTCCGGAAGACGCGACCGTCCCGGCCCTCGATCACCTGACCCGCCGGGTCGCGGAAGGACGAAGGCTCAGCCTGCGGCGCGGGGGTCTTCGCGGCCCCTGTTCGCACTATTCCGACTCTGACTCGTCGTCGCCGCCGTAGCCGAAGAAGGTCTGAATGCGCCGCCAGTAGAACCTGAAGGCAAGCGCCGCGGCCGCCACGCCCCCGATCACCGCCTGCAGGATCATGCTGCCCGACGCCGGATCAAGGTAGGCGTGGGCCGTCTCCGGCACGATCAGTGCCACGATCAAAGCAACCAGGAGACTGGTTCGATTCTGCGTCATTCGTCTCGCTCCAGGGTACCCGCCATCCGTGTGAGCTGTTCGTGAAGAGGAACAGATCCAAGGCATTTCGTCAAGCGCTCCAGGTCGTTCCAGCGTCTGTTCGCGTACCGAGACCCTCAGCCGCGCGCTAGACTATGCGCTGGGTGGCGCCACCGGCACGCTCCCTTCTCCAGGAAGCTCGAGTTGGATTGCATGAGACCATCTGCCAGGCACCGAATGCGCCAGAACAGCCGTCGCTGGTTCGGATTCGCGGCCACGCTCACCACGGTGGTGGTCTGTGCGCCGACACTCCTTGACCCGGCTGGCCATGCGGCACAGGCGCAGCAACAAGCCACTGAACCGACCGTAACCGGGCGACTCATCGGTCCCGACGGAGAAGCGGCGGCCGGTCTTGAAGTCCAACTGATCCTGTCACCAAGCAGCTATGCGCGCCGGCTGCGCGAACTCGGCGAAACCCGCGCGTTAGTGGTCGTCGACCGCGCCCTGTCCGATGCCGGAGGTCGCTTCGATCTGGCCGCAGAGAGGCCGGGTCCCTACCGGATCGAAATCCTGGCCACGGCGCCCGACACCACGCCGGCGACCGCCGTGGCGCCGGTCTACACCAGGCTGCTGCCCTTAGCGGAGTCCACCGCCCTGGCGCCGATCCAACTGCCCGAGATGCACCACCTCGTGATCGGCGTGAGCGACGAGGCAGGCACCCCGGTCGAGGGAGCTCAGGTCGTTGCCCAGGCCACCCGATGGTCGAACCGCGAGAGCCGAACGGTCGATCCGAGACCCTTCCGTCCCGGACAGGCCTGGGAGCCGCCGCCCCGGCCGCGGCAACCCCGACCGATCGATCCCGTCTTCGGCCGCGCCGCCACCCGCTCCGACGCCAACGGACTGGCCCGTTTCCACCTGCCGACCCCGGACGCCAACGTGTTCGTCTTCGCAGCCGGATTCCAACTCCGCGCGTCCGTCGTCGAGGGCAGCGGCCGGTACGAGCTCCGACGCCACCCGGGAGTCACGCTGCGCGTCGTCGATTCCACGGGAACGCCCGCTTCCAGGGCGGTGATTCGGGTCGCCGAGGACATCGCGATCCCCCTGGCTCTGACCGACGAGCACGGTGAAGCGACCGTGGGCCTGAACTCCGGCGAGGCGATCTCGTTTCAGGTCGAAACGGCGGATCGGGGCTTCGGACGCACCGAGCCGATCGGAATCCCGGGCAACGACTCCGCGAGGCAGCATGTCGTCGAAGTGAACGTCGCGCCCGCGGTCGAGGTTTCCGGCTTGGCAGTGGATGCCGAAACCGGCCTGGCCATCGAGGGCGCTTCGGTGTGGCTCGGGGGGCGGCCAGGCAACCACGCCTGGTCCGGCCGGGACGGCGCCTTTCACCTGAGCACGCACCCCGGCACCGACACCCTGTACCTGTCGGCCGCCGCCGACGGCTACCGGACGGAAGGGCTGGAAGTCCCGCTTGAGCGCCTGAGGAGCCGGACCGGCTTCTCGATTGCCCTCATGCCGACCGCAAGGATCACCGGCATCGTGACGGACTCCGACGGCAACCCGGTCGCCGGCGCCTCGATACTGGTCGACCACGTCGACCCTCGCCAGTCCGGAGTGTCGCTGGGAAGCTCCGGCACTTCCTACCAGTGGCGAGCCGCCTACGGCCTGGATCATCAGGCCCGGTCGGGTTCCGACGGTGCGTTCCGACTTGCCGGCCTGGACCGCCGCATCTCCCACCTGCTCACCGTCGAGGCGCAGGGGTTCATCCGCTCCTCCACCGAACTGCCCAGCATGGGTTCATCCGCTGCGGATCCCCTCAACATCGTTCTCAACCGCGGCCGCCGTACCTGGGGCAAGGTGGTCGATACGGAGGGGCGGCGGGTTCAGGCGGCGAGCGTTGTCCTGCTGCCGGCGCGCCGAGATCCTCGCGGCGGCATCTCGCTGAGCTACAACTCCTACCTGACAGCCACGACAAACGTAGAGGGAGTGTTCGAGTTCCCAGCCGTCGCCACCGGCAGCTACCAACTGACCGTCGATCACAGCGAGTTCGCGAGCCGCACGCCCACGAGCATCGAGATTCCCACGGGCGAAGGCGAGATCGACATCGGGAGCACTACCCTCACGCCCGGACTGGAGATTGAAGGCCTGGTCGTCGGGCCCGACCGGCGGCCGGTCGCGGGCGCGCGGGTCAGCGCATTCCAGCGCTACGCCACCCCTGGCTCGACCGGAGCGGGATCCCGCACCGCAACCGCGGACGCCGACGGCCGCTTCCGGATCGGCGGGTTGCAGGACAGCCTGGTCGATGTTGGCGTGAAGGCGGACGGCTACGCGGGCTCCCACGTGAAGGCTGTGAAACCCGCCACGAACGACGTGCTCGAGATCGAGTTGAACGGCGGCGCCGTGCTGGCGGGACGCGTCGTGGACACGCGCGGCGACGTGGTCTCCAGCGCCATGGTCACACTCTTCGACCCTGAGTCCTTCGCCCGTTTCGACGCGCTCGACCGGCCAGCGGTCGAGACCGATGACGACGGTCGCTTCCGCTTCGAGTTCCTGAGACCCGGAACCTGGCGCGCCTCGGCGTCCGCTTTCACCAGTGCAGGTCGAACGGGGAGTACGGAAAGCGTGCCCATTCATTTGCGAATCGGAGAGGTACGTGAGATCGAACTGGTGCTCGCGAGCCACGACGCCCAGGTCGTCGGCGTCGTCACGAACCACTTGGGGAACCCGGTGGAACAGGCCAAGGTGACAGTCGTCACCACTGGCGACGCTTCCGGCGGACCCTCGTCCGCGGCGGGATCGTCGTGGGGGACGTCGGCGGGCCCGGGAGGCCGCTTTCAGTCGGGGCCCCTCCCTGCCGGCGACGCAACGATCGTCGCCAGCCACCCGGAGTACCGGGAAACCGTGCGCGAGATCACCATCGATCCAGGGACCAACGAGGTCTCGCTTGTCCTCGAGCCCGGACTCGAAATCAGCGGCTCCGTGCGCTCGGCGGATGGACGGCCCATCCCTCTCGCGGCGGTCATCGCGGAGTTCGATCTAGCGCCGGAAGCAATGCAGCAGTTGATGAACGACCCCTCAACCCGCCAGCGGCGGGGCTCGCCGTTTCAGCCGATCGAGACCCTCACCGACCGCAACGGCGACTACCGCCTGACCGGCTTGAACGCCGGCGCGTACAAATTGAAAGCCTGGGCCGACGGCTACGGGTCGGGGGACGGCGTCGGCCAGCGAGTCCGGATCGAGGGCGGCTCCGTTACCGGCGTCGACATCATGCTACCTGTCCAGGCGACGATCGAGGTGCGGATCTCCGGCTCGCCGCTACCCGGCGTCAACGTCCGTGTCAACCAGGGCGACTTCGACTTCCGCACCGCGACAGAGGATCCCAGCGGCAACCATCGGATCGAGGGGCTCGGTCCGGGGACCTGGACGGTCACCGCCCACGCCATCGATGGCCGCCTGGTCCAGCAGACCGTCGACCTTCTGGCCGGTGACGACACCGTCGTCGAACTCCGGTTCGAAGAAGGACTGAACCTGACCGGGTGGGTGACCATCGCAGGCCAGTCGCCGGGTGACGGAGCTATCTCGCTGCTCGGAAGGACCACCCAGCACCGCTGGACCAACCTGGATCGACAGGGACGCTTCGAACTCCAGGACGTGCCACCCGGCGTGTACACCCTGTCGGTCGCCATTCCCGGGGCGACCGGCGCAAACGCCGGCGCGATCTATCACCGCACGGTGGAGTTCCTCGGGGACCAGGATCTTCGCCTTGATCTCGAGTCGCCCGCGGTGCTCACCGGCCTCGTCCTCGACGGTGAAGGCCGCCCGCTCGCCGGGGCTTTCGTCGGCACAGTGGAGGCCGGCACAGGCGCCGCCGGCGGCGCCATGCCGACGTCGGCCGTGCTCTACACGGGATCTTTCGCCGGCACCGCCACCACCGACATCGACGGGAGATTCGAGCTCCGATCGGCCCCCGGTTCCCACGACCTGCTCATCGCGAGCGAAGGGCTCAGTGAGCAGGTCGTCCAGGTGGAACTGGCGCCGGGGGAGTATCGCCAGGGGCTTGTCCTCGAACTGCGTCCGGCCACGAACCAACCGCCCTAAGCTGCTCAAGCGCCCTGCGGCTCACAAGCACCGAACGTCGGCCAGCGAAGCCATCCTGCGATCCAGGGTCAGGACCTCCAGTCCGGCACGCGCGTAGTCGTCCGCAATCAGGCGGTCGAACAAACCAGGACTCGCAGACGCTTCGAGCGCCGCGAACACGGCGTGCCCGTTGAGCGGCGAGACGAGGCCGCTGCGCAGCACGTCGAGCAGCCCGGCTCGGGCGTCCGGCTTCGATACCCGGTAGTGGTGCTGAACCGCGACGTACGCCTCACCGATCACCTGGTTCGAGGCGAAAATCTCACCAACTTCCTGCTCCACCAGCGCGATGAGCCCGGCCACGCAGTCCAGGAAGTCCTCCCTGGGTTCGCCGGTGAGCAGGCGCACCAAGACCGAGGTGTCAATCCCGAAGCGACTGGTCATGGCCTTGCGAGCGGAACGACTCGAGATCGAACGGGCCGAGCCCCTTCTTCAGCTTGCCGCGCAGTGGCGCCAGACGGTCGCGGTAAATTCGCTGCGGGCGCAGCCGGAAGCCGTCGGCACCTTCAACCAACTCGAGGCGGTCTCCCGGCCCCACTCCAAGCGCATCGAGGACCCGCGCGGGGAACGTCACCTGGCGTTTCGATGTGATCTTGACGATCATCGGGTCACCTTACCATCTGTGCACCGTGGTAAGGCGACAGGAATCAACACCCGGCCCAACGGCGCCAATTCCCGGCACAATCCCGCAAGTCGTAGGATTGCGCACCGACACCTACGACAGCACGGGGCTGACTCGAGTTACAAGCGGGGAGAACACACGTGGACATAGCGAACAGGATCATGGTCGTCACCGGCGGCGCGTCGGGAATCGGGAAGGCGCTGGCCGAGGCGTTGCACCGCGAGGGTGCGCGGCACGTCGTCGTCGCGGACCGGAACGAGGCGGGCGCCAAGGAGGTCGCCGACGCGATCGGCGGCACCGGCGTCGGGCTCGACGTCGCCGACGAAGGCGCGGTGCGCGACCTGGTCGCCGCGACAACATCGAACATCGGCCCGATCGACCTGTTCATGTCGAACGCCGGCTACGTGACCATGGGCGGGCTGGAAGTCCCGAACAAGGAGGTCAACGACATGTGGGATGTCCACGTCATGTCCCACGTCTACGCCGCGCGGGCCGTGCTGCCGTCGATGATCGAGCGGGGCGAGGGCTACATCATGAGCACCGCCTCGGCGGCGGGCCTCCTGACCCAGCTCGGTTCGCTCGCCTACTCGCTGACCAAGCACGCGGCGGTGGCGCTGGCCGAGTGGATCGCGATCACCCACGGCCACCAGGGCATCCGCGTCTCGGTGCATTGCCCGCAGGCGGTAAAGACGAACATCGGCGCCAACAGCCCTACTGCCGGGCGCTTCGGCGAGGCCGTCGGCGTCGCTTCAGGCGACGGCGTTCTGACCGCCGAACAGGCGGCCGATGTCTGCATCGAAGCGGTCCGCGCGGAGCGGTTCTGGGTCCTGCCTCACCCCGAGGTCGCGGAGTACGTTCGCCGCAAGGCGACCGATGTGGACCGCTGGCTCCACGGCATGAGGCGTTTCCAGGGGCGGCTGTACGAAGGCCAGCAACTGCCCGGCGACTGGCTCATGGACGCCCAGCGCGATTGAGCCGTCCCGGACGCGACCACGGACAACGACGATGACCTCCTCCGACGATCCGGTCTTGTCGACGCGCGAAGGCGGCGTCGCCGAGATCGTGCTCAACCGGCCCGCCCGCCGCAACGCGGTGACGGGACCGCTGGCGAAGCGTCTGCACGCCGAGATCGTCGCCGCCACCGAGGACGACGATGTCGCGGTCCTGCTCCTGCGCGGCGCGGGCGGCGCCTTCTGTTCCGGTCTCGACCTCGGCGAGTTCCGGGCCGATCCGCCGCCCGACTGGATGCCAGCCTTCAGCGGGCTCTGGCTCGATGTCCATGCCGCGCTCTACGACTGCCCAAAGCCGATCGTCGCCGCCCTGGAGCGTTTCGCGATCAACGCCGGCTCGGCACTGGCGCTCGCCGCCGACCTGCTGGTGGCCGGTGAGCAGGCCTTCCTCCACGTGGGCGAGATCCAGATGGGCATGGCGGCGCCGATGAACATGGCCTGGCTGCGCCTTCGCCACCCGGAGAGCGTCGCGGCCCGACTCGCGATCGTGGGCAGGCGCTGCGCGGGGCCGGAGCTCGAGCGCATGGGCGTGGCCTCCGAGGTCGCGGCGGACGATGAAGTCCTGACCCGGGCGCGGGAACTTTCGGCGACCATCGCCGGCTATCCCCCGAGCGGAGTTCGGGCAATCAAGTCCACCGTCATCCGCGGCCGGTCCGCCGCGTCCGGCCGCGAGTGGTTTGCCCGGATTCGCGGCGGCTGAGAGTTCCCGGATGAGACAGGCGCTTCGCGCCGGATGCAGGCGGGACGCCCGCGCTCCCAGGCCGGACAGTGACCGAACCGACGCGGTAGGATACGAAGCAATGACGGCCTTCTCACTAGACGACAAGTACACGCTCACTGAAGGCCGCGTGGCGATGACCGGAATCCAGGCGCTGGTCCGGTTGCCGATGGACCAGTACCGCCGGGACCGCGAAGCCGGTCTGCGAGTCGGCGCGTTCATCAGCGGCTATCCGGGATCGCCACTCGGCGAATACGACAAGCAACTCATGCGGAACGGCCGGCTGCTGGCCGAACACGACGTGGTCTTTCAACCGGGGATCAACGAGGAGACGGCGGCGACCTCGATCTACGGCGCCCAACTCCTCGAGCGGTTCCCCCACCAGCGTTACGACGGGGTGGTCGGCATCTGGTACGGCAAGACCCCGGGGGTCGACCGCACCGGCGACGCCTTCCGCCACGGCAACTTCATCGGCACCGGCAAGCACGGCGGCGTGCTGGTGCTGGCCGGCGACGACACCGCCTGCAAGAGTTCGACCATTCCCGGCGACAGCACGATCAGCTTCTTCGACCTCTCGATGCCTGTGCTCTATCCCGGCGACCCGGCGGAGGTCCTGGAGTTCGGCCTGCACGGCATCGCCCTGTCCCGGTTCTCCGGTCTGTGGACCGCGCTCAAGATCGTGACCAACGTCGCCGACGGCGGCGCGGTCATCGATCTGCCTCGGATGCCGCCACCGGTTCTGCCGCATCTCGAAATCGACGGCCGACCGTTCCAGAAGCATCTCGATATGCGGCTGCTGCCGCCGCATACGATCGAGATGGAGCGCCAGATCTTCACCGAGCGCACCGTGGCCGCCCTGGAGTACGTCCATGCCAACGGTCTCGACAGCATCCGTTGCGTCAGCCCCGGCGACCGCCTGGGCCTGATCGCGGCCGGCAAGCCCTACCGCGACCTGCGCCTCGCGCTCAACCTGCTGGGACTGGACGAAGCCGCGCTCGACCGCCACGGCATCCGCCTCCTGAAGCTCGGTTGCATCGCGCCGGTCGAAACGCGGCGCCTGCGCGAGTTCGCCGCGGGCCTCGAGGAGATTGTCGTCGTCGAGGACAAGCGGGGCTTCATCGAGACCCAGGTGCGGCAGACGCTCTACAACCTGCCCGACCGGCCGCTCGTCGGCGGCAAGCAGACGCCGAGCGGCGAGGCGCTGTTCCCGATGCACGGCGAACTGGAGGGTCACCAGATCGCCCTCATCCTCGGCGCCTACCTGGAGCAGCGGCTGCCCGGCGCGGCGCCGTCGGAGAACCTGTCGCGCCTGCGGACAGGCGCCGAGTCCGCCGACCTGGCGACGACTCTGCCGGCCGCGCTGCCGCGCACGCCCTACTTCTGCAGCGGCTGCCCCCACAACATCTCCACCCAGCTACCCGAGGGGTCGGACGCCGCCGGCGGCGGCATCGGTTGCCACGCGATGGCGATGTGGATGGACCGCGGCATCAGTTGGCTGCCGCAGATGGGCGGCGAGGGCGCCTGCTGGATCGGGCTTTCGCCCTTCACCGAGCAGGAGCACGTCTTCCAGAACGTCGGCGACGGCACCTACGCCCACTCCGCCAGCAAGGCGATCGAGGCCTGCATCGCCGCCAACCTCCACATGACTTTCCGCATCCTCTACAACGCGGCGGTCGCGATGACCGGCGGGCAAGACGCGGTCGGACTGCTCAGTTCGCTCGGCGTGGCGAAGCAGCTCCAGCTCCAGGGCATGAAGCGGGTGGTCCTGGTCACCGAGGATCTTGAGCGCTTCCCCCACCGCGACGACAACGGAGTCGAGATGCGGCACCGCCGCGACTACGACGACGTGCTCAAGGAACTGCGCGCGATCAAGGGCCCGACCGCCGTCGTCTACGACCAGCAGTGCGCCGCGGAGAAGCGACGCGAGCGCAAGCGCGGCATCCAGGAGACGCCGAGCCAGCGCGTCTACATCAACCCGGCGGTCTGCGAGGGCTGCGGCGACTGCGCGGCGAAGTCGAACTGTCTCTCGGTCGCGCCGCTCGAGACCGAGTACGGGCGCAAGACCCAGATCCACCAGTCGTCCTGCAACCTGGACTACTCGTGCATCGAGGGCGACTGCCCCGCCTTCATGACCGTCGACCTCGGCGCCGCCACGAAGCCGATGCGGCGCGCCGCGGCCGCGCCTCTGGCCGCGGACGAGGCACCGGAGCCGGCCGGCAAGGTGCGGGAGAACGACATCTTCAGAGCCTTGCTGGTGGGAATCGGCGGCACCGGCGTGGTCACCGTCGACGCGATCCTGGTCACCGCGGCCCTGCTCGAAGGCCGGTATGCCGTGCATCTCGACCAGACCGGCCTCGCGCAGAAGGGCGGCGCGGTGGTGTCGAACCTGCTCCTCAGCAGCAAGCCGATCGACCGGGCGAACAAGCTCGGCGAGGGCGAGGCCGATCTGGCCCTGTCCTTCGACCTGCTCGCCACGGTCGCCACCGACAACATCAAGCGGTTTTCGAAGGAGACCACGGCGGTGGTCGCGAACACCGCCGGAATCAGTCCAGCCGCCGTGATCACCGACAGCGCCGCACGGATGCCGCCGCTCGACGAGCTGCGCAAGCGTCTGGCCCTGTTCACCGACCGCGACCGCAGCTACTTCGTCGACGCGGAGGCCGCCACCGAGCGGCTGCTCGGCAACAGCGTCACCGGCAACATCTTCCTGGTCGGCGCCGCCTATCAGCAGGGCCTGCTGCCGCTCGAGTCGCGGTACATCGAGGAGGCGCTGCGTGCGAACGGCGTGGCGGTCGAGGACAACATCCAGGCCTTCCGCTACGGCCGGCTCTCCGTCGCGGACCCGGAGCGGTTCCGAAGCGCCTCCGGTCTCGAGGGTCCCAAAGCGCAGACCGCGGCGTCGGCGCTGGAAGCCGCCCAGGCCCGGATCGAGCGTTGGGCGCCTAAGTTCGGGCCCGAACTGGAGCGCATGCTCACAGGCGCTCCCCGGGGGGGCGAACTCAACCGGCTCCTGCCGGGCCGCGTCGCCGACCTCCTGCTCTACCAGGGCGCCGGGATCGCCGAGCGCTATCTGGCCTTCGTTGACGAGATCGGGGAGGCCGAGGAATCCAGATTGCCCGGTCACACCAAGGTGCGCGAGGAAGCGGCCCGCTACGGCTTCAAGCTGCTGGCGGTCAAGGACGAGTACGAGGTCGCCCGCCTGTGGCTGCAGGACCCGATCTGGGACCAGATCGCCAACGACTACGACGGCCCGCTCAACCGCCACATCCTGCTCCACCCGCCGACGCTGCGGCGGATGGGCTGGCAGCGGAAGATCAAGTTCGGCGCCTGGTCCCGGCCCATGTTCCGGCTGCTCTACGCGGCGCGCCGCCTCCGCGGCACCGTCCTCGACATCTTCGGCGCCACCCGCCACCGCCGGCTCGAGCACTCGCTGTTCGACTGGTACCGCGAGCTTCTGCACGACACGCTCGACCGGCTCGATGCCGAGTCCGCGCCGCTCGTGGTCGAGGCCGCGAAACTGCCCGATTCGATCCGCGGCTACGAAGGCGTCAAGGAGCGCACGATCGCCACCGCGAAGACACGCGCCAGGCACCTCCTGGACCAGCTCGACGCGCAGCACCTCGGCTCGCGCGTCGCCTGAAGCCCGCGTAGGATTCCGCACCGTGACGCCCTACCGAAGAGTCCCAGCCCTCTGTGCGCTCTCCGCGCTGCTGATCGCCTCGGCCGCACCGGCCCTGGCCCAACCCGCAGCGCACCCCGTCCTGAGCGCGTTCCTGCCCATCGACGAGTACATCCTCGAGATCGACGGCCAGGCCGATTCCAGCGCCAGGCTCTACCTTTCCCAGCGGGCCGCGGCGATGCTGATCCTCAGCGACTCCCTGGGTGAGCCGATCCTGCTGTGGGCCCGCACCATGGCCGTGGACCGGCTGCCGGCCGCCGATCTCCTGGCCGCCGGCGGCGGCTACGACGTGGTCGCCGAACCAGGCAAGACCTACGTCGGCGAGGCCAAGCCCGATCAGGCCACCATCGCCCTGCCGATCGAGGGTCGGACCGTCCGCATCATCCCCCGGCCGCCTCTGGTTGGCGACCGCACCCTGGGCGAACTGCTCGAGCACTCGCCCGGCTACCGGGCCGGTATGCAGGCCTTCAAACCCAACGCCTCGGCCATGGCCGCGCTCCGGGACGCCGGACCGGCTCGGGTCCGCGTCTTCTTCGGCTCCTGGTGCGGCGTCTGCAAGCGGGTCCTGCCCAACCTGCTCGACGTCAACGCCGGCCTCGAAGGCTCGAACGTCGCCTTCGACTACTACGGTCTGGCCTCGCCCCCGGCCGGCTGGGACGACCCCGAAGTCAAGGCCAACGAAGTGACCGGCCTGCCGATGGCGATCGTCTACCGCGACGGCCGCGAAGTCGGCCGCTTCGTCGGCGCCAACGACTTCGCCCAGCCCGCGCAGGCGCTGCAAGCCCTGCTTGCGGGCGCGCAGTAGCCACCGGGAGTCCGAGCCGCCCGCGAGAGCAGGAGCCAGCCCATGATCGAGATGAGGAACGAGAGGACCGGCGCCAGACGATCGGTACCGCACGTCGGGTTCAGTTGGACTACCTTGTTTCTTGGCCCCCTGGTTCCTCTGTTTCGTGGAGACTGGAAGTGGGCGCTGATCATGTACCTGGTGAGCCAGATCGTCATGTCAGCGGCACTGCTGCTGTCCATTGCGGCTTTTGACGCATTGTCGGCGGCAGAGTCATTCGCCAAGCCGACGACGGCCGTGGTCGCCGTTGGAATCGGGCTACTCGTCACCCAGCCTGTGTTCGCGGCCATCTACAATCGGCGGTACTACGCCGACCTCGTGAACGATGGGTTCGAAGAGTGGCCTTCCCAATGACGCCGACTCCTACAACCCAGCCTCCCGGCCGTTCACGACCACCGGCTCCTCCGCCGACCCCCTGCTGCCGACGT
Organism: Candidatus Multivorans sp.; assembly: GCA_965216125.1. Lineage (GTDB taxonomy): Bacteria > Acidobacteriota > Thermoanaerobaculia > Multivoradales > Multivoraceae > Multivorans. The sequence goes on from OZ244152.1 coordinate 136,702, forward strand.
TGACTTCGGCGCCCCAACGGCGGCCGGCGGCCCAGAACGAGACCTCGTAGGAACTCGGAGTCACACAGCCGAGGCCAAGCCGGCCGGACTCGGAGAAGCGGACGGCATCGCCGGCGCCGGTCAGGTGACTCGCGATCTCGGCGCCGGACTCGGTCATCACGCTGAGGAAGGAGAGCGACTCGCCGGCGCAGTCGGACGCCGGGCAGCGGAGTTCGAGCAGCCGGCCCATCGGCAGCGACTCGCGCAGCGTTGTCGTGCGGCCCTCTTCGACGTTCAACCCGACACCGCCGGTACAGGCGGCGCTGTCGTTCCAGGCCACGGTCACGTTCCCCGCGGCCACGCTCCCGGTTTTCTGCCCGGCAGCCGATGCCAGACCGCCGCCGACCACATCGCCCACCGCATTCACGAAGTTAAGCCAGACGCCGCCAGCCGGACTGCCGTCAGCGCGCCGCAGTTCCACTTCGAGCACGCCGGGCTCTGTCTCCTCGACACGCAGCACCTGGTGAAGCGGCGGCTCGGCGGTGATCACGAGATCCTGGACCGCCGTTCCCGCCAGGCTGCCTCTGCCCTCCCGAGCGCGGCTCGGGGACACCCCCGCACCGGCCTTAAGTCGGTACGAGCCCGGCGGCGCCGGCGGCAGCACGAAGCGGCCGTCGTCACCGACCTCCGCGAACGCGACTACGCGGCCCACGTCTCCGACCAGGGACACCTGGCCGCCGACCGGTGTGCCGTTCACGTCGAGCAGCGAGCCCGTCACCCGAACACCGCTCAAGTCCATCCGCGGCACCGGGTCGGCCGGCCATAGCCGCCCGAGGTAACTGCCGTCGCCGGTGTACCAGGTCATCCAGAGCAGGTCATCGGCCACGCCGTCGACCTCGAACGAGCCGTCCGCTCCCACGGTCGCGCGTACCGTAGGGCTTCCCATCCCCAACATCCGGCTCTGCTCGGCGCCGCCAGGTCGCCGCCCGACGAGCTGGATCTTGCCGGAGCTCCGCGATGGCTCGAAGACGCTGCCGAAGGAAACGGCGCCGCCCGTCACCGGACGCCCGTCCAGCGCCAAGACGCTACGGATAGTCCGGGTCGCAAGCGCAAGGTCGATCGTCTGCACGTCGGCCGGACTCTCCTCGATCCCGATCTCCTGCGAAACGCGGAGGCGGCCGGAACCATCGACGACTTCCAGCCGGTACACGCCGGGAACCGCAAGGAACTCCGCGTGTCCTGTCGCGCCTTCATCGCCTCCTCGCCCTGGCTCGGCCTCTGCCGGTGACCGCTGCACCGTCTCGACGATCGGGCTCTCGATCTCCTTGAACCGGTCCAGAAGGCGAACCGTCCCCGCGCCCATACCCCGGACACGCACGGCGATCCGCCGGCCAGCGTCAATCCACAACTCCCCCTGGTCGGCCAGTTCGTTCGCACCCAGCACGACAAGCCGATCCGTGACCGGCGCCCCCAGGCACTGCAGCCGCAGGTGGTAGCGGCCCGCCCCGAGGCCGCCGAGCAGGTACCGGCCGTCGGCATCGGACACGGTCAGGTGGCGTTGTCGCAACATCAGGGCCGCAATGGCGCCGGCGCCCGGATAAAGGAGCTCGACCACGCAGCCGGCGGCGGGTTCCGCCCCCACCGCGTCGAAGAGTCGCCCCTGCACCACGGCCCCGGGTTCGAGAGCGATCAGGCCCAGTTCGGTCTCGCCGCCGGGGATCGGCGCGACCCGGATGAACCGAGATTCCAGATAGTTCTCCGAACGGAACGAAAGGTCGACCGCCGCATCGTCCGCGAAGGAAGCACTGATCGGAACCAGCACCGGACCCTCGGCGTCCTCGACATCGTGCGAGGAGCCGGCCATCCGACCGACGCCGTTGGTTCGCATCGTGAAGTTCCGGATCGGCTCACCCGCGGCGCCCACGAGTTCGACGCGCACTTCGCCGGCCCCGGCCGGCCCCGCTGGCGCCTCGCCGACCGGCTGCTCACCGGCCACGAGGTCGAACTCGACGCGCGAGGCCCGCCGACCCTGCTCGATGGTGCTGGCGCCCGTCTCGAAACCGGGCGCCTCGGCCGTCGCCTGGAGGTTCCCGGCCGCCAGACCCGAAAGCTCGAACGCACCCCGTTCGCCGCTATCCGTGCAGCGCCGCAAGGTGCCGAACCAGTCGGGAAGGATTGCGTCGCGCCATGACGCGCAGACGCTCGCCCCGGTCACCGTGCCACCGCCGGCGGCTTCCCGTACCACGCCCTCCACCGTCCGCCCCGGCTGCAACCGGATCACCTCCGGCGGCGGCTGGCTCGGGTACGCGCCCACAAACGGCAGGTGCGCCGGATGGTCGACGACCACCGTCAGCCCGTGCAGGCGCGGCACGGCGTCCTCGACGACGCCGTTCTCCGCCGTCTCGCTGCGCACCAGGAACGCGTCGACCGGCGAGAGGCCGGCCCGGCTCGGCTGGAGCACCGTGACCGAGGCGTCGGCGACGGGCTGGCCGTCCGCTCCCAGGACGACGAGCTGGCCTGGAGTGGGCGTTGGCGCCTGCTGCGCCGTCGCGGGCACTCCGAGTAGACAGAGGATGGCAAGGCAGGCGAGAACACAACTCAATCGCATGATGGAACCTCCCCAGCGCGAATCGCGGCCGTGTCCAGCAGGAGAAGCCGCATGGGTGGCCGAAATGAACCCTCCAGGCCGCTGGCCGACTCCTCAAGCACCCAGTACCTGCGGCCCGGCAGGAGGCTCATGTGGGGAGCACTGGTCGGCAAGCGGATCTTGTCAACGACGGCGTCTCGCTTCGGGTCGATCCGGTGCAGATCCCAAACCGGTTCGCCACCCGTCGCGTCCCGCATCAGGACATAAAGGCTGTCTTCGTCGCCGTAGAGGCCGGCTGGATAGCTGGACGCCTCCAATGCCGCGTAGAACTCGGTCAGCCGGTCCGGACCACCGCGAGGCAACGCCGGCATAGGCGCCGGCAGGTCCGGAAAAGCCTCCAGTTGCCGTCCGTCCCCAACAAGCTCCTGAACGAACGGCCCAGCGGGCGAAAAGCGCAATGCGAACACCGCGGCGCTTCGACCGCCGGTCGTCGCAAGATCGTGCAGCGATCCATACCAATAGCGCTCCCCCTCGAACCTAGGCCAGGCGGCCAGCTCCCGGAGCGCTCCTCCGGGCCGATGGGGTTGGAGCGCTGCTCCGAACTCCGCATACTCCCTCTCCGAGTGCTCCCCATTGGAGAGTCGACTCGCCTGCACGTAGAGCCTGTCGCGAAGGGCAACCAACCTGGAGATGGCAAAGACCTCTTCGCCTCTCCACTTGCCCTTCCCTTTCACGATGTCGCTCTCCCAGAGCACCCGGACCGGTCGAAGGTCCGCGTCCAGTCCAAGCAGACGATCCTGGTCCGTAAGGCCGTCCGCCAGCAGGTAGCCGTCCTCCCAAGGCTGGATGTCGGCTGGCGACACGAAGTTCAACTCCAGATCCTCGTTCTCCCAGCCGTTGACGACGCGTACGAGTCCCTCGGACGTGCTGTAGACCAGCAATCGCGACTGGTGCATGTCCGCCAGCACGAACCGCTCGTCGTCCATCCAGGTACCGCGGATACCACCGAGCAGAGGGAACTCGGTGACCTCCAGCGGACGGCAGGCGGGTTCAGGCTTGCCGCCCACCAACGAACAGCCGCTGAGATTCAGCGAAGCGAGCACGACGAGAGCCGGAACGCCCGTTCTCAGTCGCACGACAGTACCTCCCCCGCGCGAATAGCCGACGCGTTCAGCAACAGAAGCCGAATCGGCGGCCGACGCGGATGCTCCAGCCCGCTGCTCGATTCCTCGAGCACCCAGTACTTGCGGCCCGGAAGCAGACTCACGTGAGGCGCGTTCGTGGGCAGGCGAAGTTTGCCCACGACGGCGTCCAGCTCCGGGTCGATGCGGTGCAGGTCCCAGACGACCGCCTCGCCGGTCGCGTCCCGCATCCGTCCGCCAGCACGTACCCTCGTCCCCAGGGCTGGATGTCCATGGGCGACCCGAAGTTCAGCGCCGGGTCCCCGCTCTCCCCACCGTTGACGATCCGCACGAGTCCCCGGGAACTGTCGTAGACGAGCAAGCGGGACTGGTACAGATCCGCAAGCACGAACTGTTCGTCGTCCATCCACGCGCCCAAGAGAACGCCGAGCATTGGTAGTTCGGCGGTCTCCAACGGGCGGCACGCGGGACCGGGCTGAACGACTGCCGAGCAGCCAGCCAGGAGCAGAGCGGCGGCCAGGGTCGCAGCGAACAGTGGTGCTGAGCACGCGAATCGTCCAGTGCAGCCGTCTGCGACTCGCGCGCGCCGCTTCGCGGCGGCGCACCTGATGCCGGCCTGGAGGCCGGCGTACCCAGCGAGACGGCGTCGCGGAGTGTTGCACTGTGCTGCTACCCGCAACGTCTCCTCGCGATGATGGCCGCGCCGGCAGTCGGCGCGGATGGGGCGTTTCGGCCACCGCATTCAACCTGACCTCTCTGTTGTAAGGCTTACTCCAGCGCCAACGCCACCAGCGCCGGACTTTGTTCCCCCCGGCCGACGGTGAACGCCACGTACTGCCGCCCCTCGTGGAGATAGGTCATCGGGGTACCGTGCGGTGTCGGTTCCACCCGGTGCTCCCAGAGCTTGGCGCCGTCGCGTTTGTCGTAGGCGCGGATGAACCCGGCGTCGCCCATGAAGGTCATCCGGCTGGTGTCGTAGTCGGCCTGGATGATGAAGATCAGGTCCTTCGTCAGCACCAGGCCGCCGTTCGAGAGCACGCCGTGAGAGGGGCTGCCGAGGTCGGGCAGATCGAGGTGGGCGATCGCCGGGTGGTCCTTCGGCCCCGGACCGTGGGCGACCTGCCACAGGTGCTCGCCGGTGTTCAGGTCGACCGCGGTGATCCGGCTGTAGGGCGGCTTGACCAGGGGCAGACCCTGCGGCCCTGCCATGAACGAGACGGCGGCGACGTAGCGGAACTCCGAGCGGGCCGGGTCCGCTGGCTGCACCCCGTAACTCAGAACCTGGGTCATCGACGGCACGTAGAGGACGCTAGCCTCGGGGTCGACCGCGGCGCCGCGCCAGTTCGCGCCGCCGGCGGCGGACGGCAACGTCAGCACGCCGAGCTTGCCGCCCTCCTTGACCTCGAGCGGCGGCGTGAAGATCGGGCCCAGCACGTAGTCCTTCACGATCTCGAGCGCCTCGGCGCGGAGCTCCGGCGTGAAGTCGATCAGGTCGTCCTCCGTGAGGCCGAGTCGCTCGAAGGGCACCGGTCTGGTCGGAAACGGCTGCGTCGGCGAGCTCCACTCACCGGGCACCGTCGTCTGCGGCACCGGACGGTCCTCGATCGGCCACACGGGCTCGCCCGTCTCGCGGTCGAAGACGTAGGTAAGGCCCTGCTTGCTGACCTGGGCCACCGCCCTGATCTCGCGGCCGTCGACGGTGATGTCAACCAGGTTCGGGGCCGAAGCGAAGTCGTAGTCCCAGAGGCCGTGGTGAACGGCCTGGAAGTGCCACTTCCGTTCGCCGCTCCGTGCATCCAGCGCCACCAGGCTCTCCGCGAACAGGTTGTCCCCACGCCGGTGGCCGCCGTACCAGTCGTTGGTCGGCGTCGAAACCGGCAGGTAGACGATGCCGAGCTCGTCGTCGCAGCTCATCATCGTCCAGACGTTCGTGTTGCCCGAGTACTCCCATGAGCCGCCCTCCCAGGTCTCGTTGCCGAACTCGCCCGGCTGCGGGATCGTGTGGAAGATCCAGCGCATCTCGCCGGTGCGCACGTCGTAGCCGCGGACGTGACCGGGGGGCATCTTCGGCCCGCGCGGGCCGTCCGAGATGATCGAGCCGAGCACGATCACATCGGCGCAGACGATCGGCGGCGCCGAGTGGGTGTACTGGCCCTCGTTGATCTCCCGGCCGAGACCGAGGGCGGTGTTCACCATGCCGGCGTCGCCGAAGGTCGGGTCGGGTTCGCCGGTCATCAGGTCGAGCGAGATCAACCGCCGGTGGTGCGCGGCGTAGATCAGGCGCTCCACGGGCTCGCCGTCAAGCTCCCCGCTCCAGTACTCGAGCCCGCGGTGCTGGAAGCCCGCGTTGGCGGGGCGGCCTACGTCGTAGCTCTTCGGGTCGTAGACCCAGAGCGTCTCGCCCGTTGCCGGGTCGATCGCCGCCACCTGGCTGAGCGAGGTCGTGATGTAGAGCGTGCCGTCGATGTAGAGCGGCGTGCTCTTGTACATGCCGCCGCGATGCTCGGTGTCGGCCTCGGTCTCCGCCGACGTCCAGCGCCAGACCTCGCCCAACCGGTCGACGTTCGACGGGTTGATCTGGTCAAGCGGCGAGTACTTCGTCGAGGCGCGGTCGGCGGCGTAGTGGCGCCATTCGCCGGTCGCGGCGTGGTCGGCTGCGTCGGGGTCGCGGCCGCAGCCCGCGGAAACGAGCAGGAGGAGAACGGCCGGCGCACCCAGTGGGCGGATGTTGTTCACGAGCATCCCGCGAGTCTACGCGCCGATCCTGTACTCTTGGCGGCCTTCCAGAACAAGGGCACACAGGAGAAGAGCAATGGCATGGGACTTCGAAACAGACCCTGAATTCCAGGACAAGCTGGACTGGATGGACGAGTTCGTCCGGGATGAGATCGAGCCGCTCCGCTTCGTCCTGGACAGCCCCTACGACCTCACCTGCCCGAAGCGCCAGAAGCTGATCCCACCGCTCCAGGAGGAGGTCAAGAAGCGCAAGCTGTGGGCCTGCCACCTGGGTCCCGATCTCGGCGGCCAGGGTTACGGCCAGGTCAAGCTGGCGCTGATGAACGAGATCCTCGGCCGATCGCCCCACGCGCCGATTGTCTTCGGCTGCCAGGCGCCGGACTCGGGCAATGCCGAGATCCTCGCCCACTACGGCACGGACGAGCAAAAGGCGCGCTTCCTGCAGCCATTGCTCGACAACCAGATCGTCTCCGCCTACTCGATGACGGAGCCGCACGGCGGCTCGGATCCGAAGGTGTTCAAGACCCAGGCCGTGCTCGATGGCGACGAGTGGGTGATCAACGGCGAGAAGTGGTTCTCCTCGAACGCCCGCTACGCCTCCTTCCTGATCGTCATGGTCGTGACCGACCCGCAGGCGCCGCCCTACAACCGGATGTCCATGTTCCTGGTGCCGAAGGACACGCCGGGTGTTGTGATCGTCCGCAACGTCGGTGTCGGCACCGGGACCGAGGAAGGATCCCACGGCTACGTTCGCTACACGAACGTTCGCGTCCCGAAGGACCACCTGCTCGGGCATCGCGGCCAGGGCTTCGTCGTCGCGCAGACACGGCTCGGCGGCGGCCGCATCCACCACGCGATGCGCACCATCGCCAAGGTGCGCACCGCCTTCGATCAGATGTGCGAGCGCGCGCTCTCGCGCGAGACCCAGGGCGAGCTGCTGGCGCAGAAGCAACTGATCCAGGAGAAGATCGCCGACTCCTGGACCCAGATCGAGCAGTTCCGTCTGTTCGTGCTCCAGACCGCCTGGAAGATCGACAAGTACAAGGACTACCGGATGGTCCGCAAGGACATCTCGGCGGTCAAGACGGTGATGCCGAAGGTCTACCTCGACGTCTTCTCACGGGCGCTGATGATCCACGGCTCGCTCGGCGTCTCGAACGAGATGCCCTTCTCGGCGGGCGTCATCGACTCGTTCCACATGGCCCTGGCCGACGGCCCGACCGAGGTCCACAAGGTCACCGTGGCGCGGCAACTGCTGCGCGAGTACGCCGGTACGAACGATCTGTTCCCGACCACCCACCTGCCGAAGCTGCGTCAGGCCGCGTACGAGAAGTACGCCGGCGTGCTGGAGCAGGAGGTCGCGGCGCTGTAGGAGACAGCGCGACAGAAACTGGGTGCGCCGGCCTCTTGGCCGGCGCCCGGGTTCCCAGCCGACGTCGTCAGGCGTGCGCGGTGCTGGTCGCGCGCAAACCGAGCCCGGCGACCAACGCGAACAGGAGCGCGAACACCAGGTTCGCGATCCCGCTGGTCTCGCCGACCAGGCCCGTCACGGCGAGCACCAGGAGGGCTACCGCCGTGATCATCGAGAAGATGTTGCCCATCTTCTGCGCCTGATCCTCGCTACCGCCCATGCAGCCGATGCGGACCAGGAAGAAGGTGAGCACGGCGAAGAAGGCAAGCAGGTTCCACCAGGAGCCGGCCGCAGCGTCGACCATGGCCTGACTGGCCCACCAGCCGGCGCCGAGAAGGTACGCGATCGCAAACAGGAAGTTCTTCAACATGGCGAACGGGAATCTAGCCCACTGGCCGGCGCTCGGCAACCCCATCGCTGGCGCTCAGGTCCTGAATGGCGGCGAGACTCCCCGTCGTCGTGACTTCTTCGAGATACCTCTTCCTGTATTCCGACGGACTGTGGCCGATCTGCCTGCGGAAGGCCCGCCTAAAACTGCGCCCGGATCGGAACCCCACCGCACTCCCGACCCGGCTCACCTGAAGGTCGCCTTCCCGCAGAAGGCCACAGGCCCGATCGATACGATAGTCGGCCAACCACCTACCGAAACTCCTCCCGACGTGCTTCCGAAAGTACCGCCTGAAGCTCGACGGCGCCAATGCAGAGATGCCCGCGACGACCTTGAGGCTCAGGTCGCCGTGGAGATGCTCCTCCACGTACGTTCGGACGCGCCGGAGGCGCTCAAAGTACTCAAACGGGTCGTGCGGGGCAACCGTTTCGGGTTCACCGTCAAACGGCATCCAGTACACCTATCCGCGGCGGACGAGTGGACCTCGCTGGCAACGGCGACGGGCGTCCGCGATCGCGAGAAGCGAAGACCCACGGCCCCGTCAGAGTCGGAAGGGCCGTCTCCATTCAGGTACCGGAAAACGGAAAGACAGCTCCCCATCTGCTTGGGGGCAATCTGAAATCGCTCTGCAAGAACATTCTTCATAGTGTGAGCTACTAGCCCCCTACCGTCGCCTACAAAGCTGTGGGGAGCGCCTGTTCACCAGCCAGCAGGTCGCACCAGCGTTAGGAGAACTCGGCTATCGACAACACCAACCGCACCAGGTCCGCCTGCCGCGAGATGCCCTGCTTCGCGTAGATCTGGCGCAGGTGCCAATAGATCGAGCTCTCCTTGCGGCCCGTCGCCACGGCGATGTCACGCACGGTCTTGCCTTCAGCCAGCCAGGCCGCCACCTCACTCTCGGCGCGCGTAAGCCCTAGTGTGGAGGCCACGAACTGCGGATCGATGCGGGACCGCTGCCCCGGCTCAGCGATCAAGACCAGCGCGGCGACCCATTGGCCACCGAAACTCGTGTCACCGACGACCGTCGGTTTGACGTGGAGCGTTAGCTGTCGAGACGGAGATGCACGCCCGACCACCATCGAACCACTGACGGCAGCGCTGCCGTCTGAAGGCATTGCGCCAGCCAGGAGCCGATCGAGACGTGCCCGGTGCTCCGGGAAACGGGCCTGCAGGAAACCGGCCTGATCCGACAACTCATCACCGTCCCGCAGTATGTCGCAGGCGCGAGCATTCGCCGCCATGATCCGGCCGCGCCTGTCCAGGTGGACGACCCCGAGCCGAAGAGTGCTCAGCAGGTCGGTCAAGGACGCGCCCAACGCCCCGGCTTGCGCCACTACCCCACGGACGTTGACATACTGCCGGATATGGGGAGCAAGCCGCTTGATCATCGCAACCCGATCAGACTCCCCTCCACCGGTTGTGACGGGATCGCAAACGGCCCAGCCGATGTGTGAGTAGGCTTCCGGCCCCTCCAATCGAACGCTCCAGCCATTCCGAACACGGACTCGGGGATGGAACTCGTTGAATGCGGGCGAAGTCCTCAACTCCTCTTCCGTATATAGATCACGCGTAGTCACGAGCTGGCCGAAAGGAAGTTGCCGGAAACGCGGCACCGCCTCGTCAATGGGGTGGTACACCTCCTCGTACTGTCGCTCCAGAGCCAAGCGGCGCTCACCCCGACGGTACAGCCCGACAAACCCGATTCGCACGTCATCCTCGGGACCTTCGCCCACCATCAGAACATTGCCCTGGACTCCGCAGGTCTCGTCAATCAGCTTGGATGTTGCCGGCCAATGGGAATCCTCCAGCATGGCCTCGTACAACGACGCCACGACGCGTTCAAACTGGTCCCGTTCACTCATTTCGTAGACGACCCGCAACCCAACCCGCCCCATTCTCCATTCCACGGTTCAACCGCACAGCCGATCAAGACAACGCGGTGGACTCTGTCCAACATAACCTCTGTTGTCTCATCAAGGACCTCCCGGCGCTGTCAAGCAACCTTGACAAGCCGTAGCGTGTTGACGGAATTCGGTTTCCGGGCCCAGAGATGCGATACGAGGCTCACAAGGGAACCTGAAAGCTAACCAAGTCGCTCTCGTTTGTCCCCCCCAAAAATAGGGGGGGGTATGCCCACAGGTGACGCCTACCAAGACCGCATCCCGGGGGTTCGCGGGCCTGGATCCGCGACGCCTACGAGCGACATGCCGAGGCCGTCCGGTTCGCCCCGTCGGGGCTATCCGAACCCTCGCGCAGCGCCGTGCTAGGGTTCGTTCTGGCGCTCTCTAGCCCAACGTCGCCAACCGGGCACGAACCAGGACACTTGACGGAGATCTCGACATGCTTCTCAACCACAACCGCTCCCCCTTTCTCCTGACCGCAGCCCTGCTGCTCGTCCTGTCCGCCGCCTGCGGCGGCGGCGGTTCTGCCGAACCCGCGATGGAGGAAGCGGACCACGACATGGAGGCCGCCGAACCGGCCGACAACGGTGCTCCGCGCGTCCACTTCGAAGGGCTAGAGAACCACGACACGATCCCGAGCCTGGTGGCGCTGGAATTCGCCGCCGAGAACTTCACGATCGAGCCCGTGGGCGACGGCGCGATCAACGAGGGTGCGGGCCACTACCACATCGCCATCGACGGTGAGTGCCTTGAGCCGGGCATCGTGATTCCGACCGCGGTCCCGTGGATTCACTTCGGCGACGGCTCCAACTCGATCGAGATCGAACTCGAGCCCGGCGAGCACTACCTCTGCCTGCAGATCGGCGACGGCGAGCACCGCACGCTCGACGAACCCGGTCTGTCGCAGTACATCATGGTGCACGTGGAGGAAGAGGTGGAAGAGGGAGCGTAGGGTCAACGGTCGGCGGCCGCGACCGGTGCCGCGAGTTCGCGCCCGAAAGAGCGATACCGGCGCCGGCCGCTCCGTTCGCGGTCCACCACTCGACCTCGGCCGCATAGCGCGAGTTCTGAAGACACCGCGTCGTCGTGTCCGGCAAGCACGTCCCCGCCGGCTCACTCGCCTCGACCAGGAACGTCAACGACGACGACGACTCGACCGTGCCGTCGCTCACCCACAGCACGACCTCATAGAACCCCGGCTCCGACCAAGCGTGTTCGGCGGTGCCACCCCGGGCTGAGGTCCCATCCCCGAAGTCCCAGGTCCGAGAGCGGACACTGCCGGCACTTGCGTCCGTGAAGGTCACCGGCAGACCGGTGCGGACGCGACAGATATCGGAGCACTCCGCGTCCAGCTCCACGGCCGCCGTGGGCGGACCTTGGTCACCGTCATCGTCGGCGTCGTCGGCGTCGTCGGAGCCGGGGCCGAACACCCAGGGGCGGGCCTGCTTGATGGCGAGGACATCCTCGCTGGTGATCTTGAACTCGATCTCCATCGCGAACGCGTCACCGGGCACTGGGGAGTACAGCCCTTCGAAGTGGTCATGGATCACACTCAGGCGCTCGCGCAAAACGCGCTGTTGCGTGTGGCTCAGGAGAAGCTCCCCCGGCTCCACCAGATTGGAGGTTGAGAGTACCCTGTATCGACCCCGCGTACCCAAGAGGAGTTCCTCAGGAACCGAGTGGGCTTCAGGATTGGTGACCAAATCCTCACCGACTTGTGTGTTGACGTAGTAGTACCCCTCCCGGCCGGCGGTGGGGTCGAAACTGACGGCGACGCCGTTGGCCTTTTCGTCCTTGAAGTTCGGATGGACCAGTACTCCCATCGCCGCAGCCAAGTGGTCGACCCGATGAAACTCACGCTCGGTAAACGCCCCAAAAGGTCCACAGGCTGGCGTACACCCCCTTGAGCGACTTGTCGATGCCGTCCTCCTCGGTCTCATCCGGGTCCTGGGTCTTGGAGTCGTACAGCCCGGCTCCGTTGAACCCCGGCAGGTCCTCGTTGTTGGTGCTGGAGCGGTAGCGCAGCGACTGCCCTTCGGGGTACGTCGCGTGCATAGCGGTGAGGGCGTCGAGGATCCGCTGCGGGGTCGGCGCGTCCTTGATGTCATCGCGCAGTTCGTCGAGCCTGTCATCCTGGATGTCGAAGTCCGCCTGGAAGTCCAGGTCGGCGAGCATCTCCCTGACGTCGTCGTAGAACTCGTTCGCCCGCATGAACTCGTCATAGAAGGAGAACGGGATAGCGAATCCGTCAGGCACGGAACCCTCGGGAAACCCCAGCGTCCCCAGCACGGCCACGTTGGCTGCCTTGACGCCGAACGCACTCCACTCGTCGAAAACGATCTCACCGAGAGGTGTGACCGTGCTGACCGAGAGGTCGCGCTCCGGCGTCTGCGTCCCGGTGGGACGCGAGGCCTCGTAGTGGGCCTCGACCTCTGCAATCGTGGCCGCACTCAGCGTCAAGCCTTCGCAGCCGGCCGTACCCTTCACCCGGGTTCAAGGCGAGGAAGGGCTTCCCGGAACTGACGTTAGCGGTGAAGAGCAGAGGGATGCGGGACTCTTTCAGCAGAGGCAAGGAGTGCTGATACGCCGGGAGTTGCTGGTCTCGCGCATAGAGAGCCAGGTTCTCTTCGATCAGCGGCAGGCTGGCGGCCAGCAGTGTGTGGACACGCTCCTCCACATGGAACTCATGTGAGCCCCCGTGGTAGTAGTAGTAGACGCCTTGGCTGCCGCTTGAAGCGACCAGATCCGGGTCATAGGCAAGGACGCCTATGAGCGCGTCCTCATTGAGGTCAACGCCAATCGCATAGGTGAAGCCAACGTGGCTGCTATGCGTCTTCACGTTGATGAAGTAGATACGCGGACGGTCGGTGTCCACGTCGAACACTATGAACTTCAGGTTCGAGGAGACCGCCAGCGCTTCGAATGTCGCCCGATCGGGAACGGCCACGGCGCCGTCGCCAAGTGGAACCGCTGCCGCCGCGTTCACCGGATTCATGCTCGCCGGATCGGCGAGTTCAGTCATGTCGTCGATGCAGTCGCCGTCAACATCGGCCGGGTCTGCGATCAGGTACTTCTCGACCTTGTAGCGGTCTGCGGGCAAGGCCGGCACCCTTTCCGCCAGCGTGGTCGAACCGGCTTCTCCCCGCGTGACAGCGACCGGCACGTCGACCGTAGTGTCGAAATCCAGATCGTGCCGGACATAGAGCGCGAAGTAGTCGTCCTCCGTGGACGAGACCACGATCGGCACCGATGAAATCGGCACTTCCACCGGCGTCGGCGCCTCCGTTCCACACGCCTCATCGAACGAGGACGAAGCGGGCGCCGCCCCTGCTGGAGTCAGGGACGCCATGCCGACGACCAGCAGAGCGCACCGCAACAGCGCCGCCGCAACCAACCGCCGCCCGTCTCCAGCCCACGCCGCGCAGTTCGAATGCCCGTCACAGGGCAGCGCGGGCACAGTGCTACTTGCGTCGATTGAAGGCGGGGTCATTCACACCAATCTCCCCGGAGGGCAGTGGGCATGTCGGAAGTGTCTTCCACTCGGCCGAGGCCCGAAAAAGTTACCATCGGACCGCGTCGAAAGACGCTTACGACCCAAGAAATAGAGCACTTAGGACCGGTTCAAGGACCAAGGAGGACCGGTTCAAGGACCAAGGAGGACCGGCCCAGACTGCCCGGTCCGGCACCCGCGGGCGCCGGTCGAAGAGACGTAGCCGCCTACCTGAAGAAGAAGGGACTCGTCCAGGCCGCGCCGCCGCCGGGCTGCACTACCCTCAGGTACAGGTAACCTCCGGGCCGGAACTCCGGCAGCGCCACGGCCAGGCTGCACTCCCTCTCCCCCGGCGAACACTGAGCCTCCCCCATGGCGCCTCCGGCGCCGGCCGGGCCCTGGCGGCCGATCACCTCGATGCGGGCGATCTCGCCCGGCGCCACCGCGCGCGCGACCAGGGTGCGCTCCGGCACACCGGCAATGGGACCCACCTCACCTCCGGCCGCCCCGGCGGCCGGGATGTCCGCGCCGATCGGCCAGCCGGCATAGCTCGCCCGCACCACGATCCGCGGCCCGTTGGTCGCGTAGGTGCGACGGGCCCGCAACGCCTCGTAGATCGCCTCGCGCGTCACTTCGTCGCTGAGGATCGCCGCCACGCCGCCGCTCGGCGAGGCCAGATGCGCCAAACCGGGATGACCGTCGTGGCCGTCGCTTGAGCCGACGAATCCCAACCGGTAGCCGCGGTCGAGCGCATCGCGCACATAGTTGCCCGCGAGGGCGCCGCGGACAACGAACCCGGGTGAGTCCGGCGACTCGCTCGAGCCGTGGACCGACACGATCTCCGTGACCGGTTCCAGTTCGGACGGCGGCTCGAACGACCAGTCGGTGGCAATGGGGCCGCCGGAGGAATGGTGGGCGAAGGTCAGCGCGCGCGCACCTTCGAGCCCCGACCACAACTCGCGCACCTCGTCGAAGCGCTCGTCGATAGAACTGAGGAGCAGGACGGTCACGTCATCGGCGGGCGGCGCGAAGAAGACGACATGCCGGTGGCCCTGCACCCAATTCGTCCACTCGTAGCCGGCCAGCGCCACGAAACGGCCGGGGTCATGCCTGCGATCGACAGCGTCGAGCGTACGCTTCCAGACCGCCGGTTCCCGGTCCATGAACCGCATGCCCCAGTGGTCGTGGTCGGTCACCGCCGCCGCGTCCAGGGCGGCGATCTCGCGCGCGTAGCGCAGCAGGTCGTCGGGTGTCGCCGAGCCGTCGGAAAGACCTGAGTGGTTCTGCAGATCGGCCCACAGGATGCGCTGGCCTGCCGGTGAGACGAGGAGCGGATTGCTTTCCGCCTCAAAGCCGTGACCGGGCTCGTTGCCGGCCGCCCTTCCCAGCAACCGCACCACCGCCCCCGGTCCGGCAGAGAGTCGCAGCCGGACGGCGAGGCGACCGCGATCCTCGCCGGTCAGTGCCACGGACACGACCTGTTCCTGTCCCACGTGCCCTGCCGGTTCGGCCCGTACGTCCTCGACATGAACGCCCCCCGGCAACCGGAGCTCCAGCGCGCCGTGAAACTCGGGCCAGCCGTTGCCGGCCGCATCGACCAGAGCCGCGACGAGATCGACCGATTCGCCCGGCCGCGCAGTCGACGGCAGGTGCAGCAGCAGGCGCACCGGCGGCCCCGGCAGCACGTCGACCGCGGGGGATTCGGCAATCAGCTCCCTCACGCCGTCGCCGTCACCGTCGACGGCCACCCAGAAGCGCGACTCGCGCTCGGCGTATCGGTCAGCGAGAGCGCCCGCCGGCCCGGCGCCGTACGTGATCCTGATCTGCTCACCATCAACCAACCCGCGACCGCCGACCTGAATCGCCAGCAACTGCTGATCGAGCGTCTCGGCCGAAAGCTCGATGCCGGACGCGTCCGTTTCGACCGTCGTGTACCCCGGCGCCGACTCGCGCTCGGTCTGGGGCGTGCTCCAGCCCCAGAAGGGAGACACCTGGAGATAGACGGCGCCGCCGGCGGCTACTCCCAACGGTCCCGCCCGGTAGAGGATCCGCCAGCTACCGGGCCGGCCGGCGACCGCGGACCCGGAAAGGGTCTCGACGGTGGCAACGCCGCCTCCGTCTGCCGGCGAACGCGGCCTGAGGAGGTCGGCGCGCAGCTCCCCGGTGATGTCGGATCGCGGCGAGCGGTCGGGCCAGTCCCGGTTCGCCGCGTCGTCTTCAGGCACTCGCGAGCACGCCGTGCCGACAACGACCAGCGCCACCGCGACGCGGAAGCACCGCACAAGGCGATTGGGCTCACGCACTGACAACGGCCCGGCCCGTCACGTCACCCCGAAAGCTGAAGGTAGTCGTCTCTCGCCGGCACGAAGACATCGAGGCACGCTCATCGGTTCCTCCACCGAATACGGGCAGGATGCCCGCGTTCCAGAGGATCCTCTCACGACCAATCAAACGGCTGTAATCTGGCCTCCGCCCAATGCCCTACAAGATCGCCTTCATCGGCAGCCACGGCGTCGGCAAGACGACCCTCGCCTACGGGCTCGCCGCGCGCCTCAAGCGCCGCGACATCAACCTCGATGTCGTGGTCGAGGTCGCGCGGCGCTGCCCGCTGCCGCTCAACGAGGGAACGACCCTGGAGGCCCAGTCCTGGATCCTCCATTCCCAGATCGCGGACGAACTCGTGGCGGAAGCGCGCGCGCCGGTCGTCATCTGCGACCGCAGCGTGCTCGACAACTACGTCTACCTGCTGTTCGCCCGCGGTCGACAGCAGGCGCTCGAACCGCTGATCGAGTCCTGGTGCACGACCTACGATCTGTTGGTCCGCGTACCGATTCTGGGCGACAGCGAGGCACAACCCGACGGCGTCCGGGCGACGGACCCGGCCTTCCGGCAACAGATCGACGACCGGCTCAGGAACGAACTGGCCGATCGCCGCATCGAGGTTCTGACGCTCGACCCGGGACATCGGGACGGCTGGCTCGACACCGTCCAGGAGGCGGTGTCGAACCTGCTTCGCCGCCCCCAACTCGATCTGCTCTGACACGACGCTCGCGCACGTATACTCACCCGCCGAACACCCGAGAGGAGTCGCCATGTCCCGTCCCTTCCTTCGCACCGAACTCTGCGACATGCTGGGAATCGAGTATCCCGTGTTTTCCGCCGGCATGGGGCCGGTGGCGGGCGGCGCGGAACCCGTCGCCAAGGCCGACCTGGTAGCTGCCGTTTCCGAGGCCGGCGGCCTAGGCGTGATCGGAGGCGTTGCCTACAGCCCCGACGACCTGCGGGCCGAGATCAACAAGGTGCGCGCGAAGACGGACAAGCCGTTCGGAGTCGACCTGCTGCTCGCCTCCAACTTCCTGGAGAAGGCGGGCAGCGGCCCAACCTCCGCCACGGTTCCTACCCGCGACCTCGTGCCGGCCGAGACCCGCGATGCTCTCAAACTAATGGCCGAGAACCTCGGCATCGAGTGGATCGAGGCGCCGCCCGAGCCACCCGCGAGAAGTTGGGTGCCCGAGGGCCAGAGCCACGCCGGCGCCCAGATGGAAGTCCTGCTGGAGGAGAAGGTGCCCGTGTTTGCCTCCGGCCTCGGTTCGCCGGCGCCCTTCTCGAGGGCCCTCAGGGACGCCGGCATCAAGATCGTCTCCCTGGTCGGTAACGCCCGCGCCGCGCGCCGGGTGGCCGACGGCGGCGCCGACATCGTGGTCGCCCAGGGCACCGAGGCCGGCGGCCACACCGGCAAGATCGGCACCCTGGCGCTGCTGCCCCAGGTCATGGACGCCGTGGCGCCGCTGCCGGTCGTTGCCGCGGGCGGCGTCGCCGACGGCCGGGGACTGGCCGCGGTCATCGCCGCCGGCGCCATCGGCGCCTGGTGCGGCACCGCCTTCCTGGTCTCCGACGAAGCGAACCAACCCGCACTGCAGAAGGAACGCATCCTCGACGCGAGCACCGAAGACACGGTCGTGACCAGGCTCTACAGCGGCAAGACGATGCGGAACATCACGAACCCGCTGATCGAGTCCTGGGAGACAAGCGGCATCCGGGCGCTACCGATGGGGCTCCAGGGTGTTCTCACGCGCGATCTGCTCCACTCCATCCGCACCGCCGGCAGGGACGACCTGCTGATGAACGCGGCCGGCCAGACGTCGGGCATGCTGACGAAGACCCGGCCGGCGAGCGAGATCCTCCACGAAATGGTCGCGGACGCCTCGCACCTCCTGGGTGCGCGGCTCTCGGAGCGGGTTCAGGTCCAGGTCGCCGTCTAGGCACTGGGTGCGCCGCCTACCAGCGCCGTGCGTCGGGCTCGATCGCCTCGAGGTCGAAGCAGTGGTACCCGGCCGGGTGCCTCCAGAAGCGCTCCCGGTAGGGGTACGTCCTGAGTGACGTCTGGTCGGTGGGCGCGGCGAGGCTGAACGTCGCGCAGAGTTCGTACGCCTTCTCTGCCGTGGCCCGAAAGGCGTAGGGCTCCCGCGTCTCCGCATCGACGATCGACACGATGTTGATGTCCCGCTCGCCACTGAGTGCCTCCAGGCTCGCTGGCAGGGCGCCATTCCTCTCCCAGTAGATGTCGACGCCACGGACGATGTCCCGCAGGTTGCTCACCCGTGCGACATCCAGCCCGCGCTCGCGGGCCGTTCCGGGCGAGCCGACGGCCACCAGCCCCAGGACCACCGCGACGACGACGGCAACCGCGGACACTCCGGCGAAGACCACCGGCAACCTGGACGGCTGACTGCCCTCGGCTGGTTCCGCGTCGTCCTGACGCAGATCCCAGAAGTAGTAGCCGAAGACGCTGCCCGCAATCGCCGCTACCACCCCCACCTTCAGGAGGAACCGCACGGCCAGTTCGCCGCCAAGGCCGAAGAACACCAGCGCGATCAAGTCCCCGGCCAGAACGCCCGCAGAGACGAACAGAGTCAGGTACGTCAGCCACTTCCTGATCCGCGACGAACGGAGTTCCTGATCGGTTCGCAGCGTGCGCCGCACCAGCCGCTGGATCAGCAGAAACGCCGGGAAGGAGATGACGAGATACGCCAACCCCCAGCGCAGCATCTCAGCCGAAGCCGCCGCCGGCGGCGTGAACGCGATGTCCGCGAACGCCCGGTTGATCAGCACGAACATCACGTTGCCAAAGCTGATCGCCGCCGTGTACAGGGCAGCGAACATCACGAGGTAGAGAAACGCCTCCCGCGCGCCCAGATAGGGCCGCGGCCGTGGGATCGGCGCCACGAACTCGCGGTCGACCCACGCGCCGAGTGCCTTGTCGATTTCGGCCTGCCGCCAACTCGCGTCGGCCAGCGCTTCCCTGATCTCGTCGCGGCTGGCGCCCCGCGACAGCGCTTCCCGCACGAACCGGCCCAGTTCCTCATTCATGGTCTCGCACCTCCTGTTGTTGACGATGTCAACATTACAGTCATCTTCGCGCCGATGTCAACGCTAGTATCCGCGCCATGATTTCTTCAGCCGTTCTCGACGCCCTCTGCTCTCTCGATACGCCGACGGTGTGCAACGCCCTGGAGGTCGTGGCGCCCAAGCGGCGCGGTCACGGCTACACGGTGGACTCGCTGGTCTGCGCCAAGCCCGGTCTGCCGCCGATCGTCGGCTTCGCCCGCACTGCGCGCATTCGCGCTCAACACCCGGGCACGGCCGATCCCAAGCTGGCCCGCCGCACCTCGGTCGGCTACTACGAGTACCTGGCCGCCGGCGAAGGTCCCACGATCACCGTGATCCAGGACCTCGACGACAACGCCCGCGGCTACGGCGCCTTCTGGGGCGAGGTGAACTCGAACATCCACCGCGGCCTCGGCTGCCTCGGCGTGATCACGGACGGCAGCATCCGCGACCTCGAAGACATCGCCGAGGGCTTCCAGCTCCTCGCCGGCCGCATCGGACCCTCACACGCCTACGTCCACATCGTGGACTACGGCGGCCCGGTCACCGTCGCCGGCATGGCGGTGCGGGACGGCGACCTGATCCACGCCGACCAGCACGGCGCCGTGGTCATCCCCGCCGATGTCGCGGACCAGGTCGAAGCGGCCGCCGACCTGATCGCCCGGCGCGAACGGGTGATCATCGACGCCGCCCAGCAGGACGACTTCAGCATCGACAAGCTGAAGGCCGCCTGGGGCGAGGCGGCGGAGATCCACTGAACCGCGCCGAGGCGGGCGGGTGTCCGGACTCCGCCTGCGGCGGATGCGGGCAAGATGCCCGCGTTCCCAGGGGGCGGATGCGGGCAAGATGCCCGCGTTCCCAGGGGGCGGATGCGGGCAAGAAGGCCGGCGCACCCAGTCAGTTCGGTCAGGCCATCACGGGATCGATCGGCGTGACGATGCCGAGCGCGTCCTCGATCGCCTGGCCGGCTTCCAGGCAGAGGTCCTCGCGGTAGCGACCGCCGACCACCTCGACCACCTGGGGCAGGCCATCGGCGACGCCGGTGGGGACGCATACGGCCGGCAGACCGAGCAGGTTCATCGCCACCTCGAACCGCATCTGGTCCAGCACGTCGCCGGGTTCCTGCAGGTCGTAGCCGATGACGAAGGGCGGCTGGGTCAGGATCGGGGCCACCATGACCGGGTAGTCCTCCTGGAACTCCTGCCAGGCGCTGGCGATGGCATGGCGATCCGTGAACATCGCCGAGTACTCGGGACCCGATTCGACCCCGAACATGTCGAGCGCCCGGACCAGGAAGTCGTAGGCGTCGGGCGACATGATCTCCTTGAGCGCGGGCCGGGCGAGGTTCAGCTCGTAACCCAGGAAGACCTCCCATGCCCGGCGCGCCTCGGCGACCATCGGCGGTTCCACTTCCTCGACCGCGTAGCCCGCGGCTGCGAGCGCTTCGCCCGCGGCGCGCACCCCGGCGGCGACGTCGGGATGAGTCGAACCGCCGCTCGGCTCCGGTACGAGGGCAACCTTGACCGGCGCCCCGGGGCGCGGAAGATCGAGCGGCACGGGCACCGACCACGGGTCGCTCCTGTGGTAACGGCCCAGCAGTTCGTAGGCGGTGCGGAGATCGGCGACGCGGCGCGCCATCGGGCCGTTCACGGCCATCAACTGGCCCGACAAGTCGCCGCCGGTCGGGCTGGCGATCCGGCCCAGCGTCGGCTTGAGCGACGCGATGCCGTTGCACTGGGCCGGGATGCGGAGCGAACCGCCGATGTCGTTGCCGAGGCCCAGGCAGCTCATGCCGCTCGCCAAGGCTGAACCCTCGCCGCCGCTCGAACCGCCGACGTTGCGGCCGGCGGCCCACGGGTTCCGGGTCAGGCCGTAGAGATAGCTGTCGGTGTGGACACGGAGACCCAGGTCGGGCAGGTTGGTGCGGGTGAGAACGATGGCGCCGGCCTCCTTAAGGCGGGTGACGATCAGCGCGTCCGCCGCGGCGTTCTCCTCCGCGAAGGCGGGCACGCCGTTCGTGGTCGGCGTGCCGGCGACGGCGATGTTGTCCTTGACCGAGATCGGGACGCCGTGAAGCGGCCCCAGCTCGGCGCCGGCGGCGACGGCTTCGTCGGCGGCCTGGGCGGCCGCGCGCGCCTCGTCTACGAGCACCCGGACGACCGCGTTCAGGTAGCCGTTCACCGCGTCGACGCGGGCGAGATGCGACTCGATGACCTCAAGGCTCGAGACCTCGCCGAGGCGAATCGCCGCCGCCAACTCGCCGGCGCTGGCGCGCCACAGGTCGTCGGGCATCGGGCCCGTGGCAGCCTCGCCGGCAACCGGGTCGGAAGGCGCCGTCGCGTCGGCGTTGCACCCGGCCAGCAGGCCGGCGGCGCCGGCCAGGGACAGGGCGTGAATCGCCTGGCGCCGAGAGACGCCTGCGATCTCCTGGGGTTCGGGTTCGGGTGTCGCCATAGGTGGTGTCTCCTTGTGTTGCTGCACGGGCGTCAACCGGCCCGGCGCTCCGCGCCGGATGCGGGCAGGATGCCCGGATTCCATCCGTGCGCCCGAGGACGGGCGCACGGAGTGGTTCGCGGGTGGCGCGAGTTCGCGCCACCCGGGTTCCCAGGCCTTCTACGCACCGCCTTGCAGGTCATCCAGGTTGAGCGTCTCGGCGAGAACCGGCTCGCCGTCGATGCCGCGAACTTCCAGCGTCACGGCGCGGGACGCCCAGTCGATCGTGAAGGCGCCGTAGTTCTCCGGCCGGTAGGTCGGGCCGAGCCGGTAGGGCCCTGCCTCTTCCCCACTGCTTGAAGGCGCGTTCAGCGCGCTCGCCGTGAGCTCGACCAGCGGATAGCCGATCACATCGTCACGCCGGTAGATGCCGCCGCGGTGCCGATCACCCGAGACGATGACCACGCCGTTGGCGCCGGTCTCGCGCAGCAGGCCGTACAGGCGGTCGCGTTCGGCTGGGAGATTCCGCCAACCCTCGTAACCGTGGCCGTCGGCGATGACCTGGATCGACGACGCGAGGATGCGGAGATCCGCCTCCTCCTGCAGCACGCCGCGGAGCCAGCTCCACTGCTCCTCGCCGAGCACCGTCTTCGCGGGGTCGGGGTCCGGCACATAGCGTTCACGGCCCGGTGCGCCGGGTTCGTCGGTGGGCTTGAGCGGCGACCGGAAGTAGCGCGTGTCGAGCAGGATGAGCTGGACCCGCTGGCCCGGCGGGCCGTAGGTCACCGCGTCGTAGACCCCTGGCCTTGCGGCGCGCTCCGAGTCTGCCGGCACGTCCCAGAAGTCCTCGAAGATCCGCTGCGCCTCCTCGCGCCCAAAGAACTCGGCGCCGCCGTCGTTCAGACCGTAGTCGTGGTCGTCCCAGGTGGCGGCAAGCGGCACCGCCGCCTCGCGAAGGCGGCTGAGCCCGTCCGCGGCCGCCTGCATCGCGTAGGCGTCGCGCAACTCGCTCAGGTCCTCCGACTCGACATCGCCGTAGACGTTGTCGCCCAGGAACACGAAGAGCTCGAAGTCGTCGTCGAGGACGGCGTCGAAGATCGGTTGCGGCTGGTCCTGCTTGAGGCAGGAGCCGACGCCGATCCGCTGAAGCGCCGGCTCCGCCGACGCCGCGTCGGAAGCCGGGGGCTGTTGTTCGGGAGCGCCGCAGGCGGCAACCAGGAGGGCCATCGCCGGCAGCATGCGGACGACCGCCGCACGGAGTGGTTCGCGGGGGGCGCGGCACCGCGCCACCCGGGCGCCCGGAAGCGATTCAGTCCGCCTCTTCACCACACACGCTCTCGATCGCGTACCCGGAAGGGTCGGGTAGTTTGCCCGCGGCGACCATCTCCTTGATCAGATTTTCCGTCACCGTAGCCCGGTCTCTCTCCGCGTAGGCCTCGCGTCTGGCCCGAACCTGAGGGTGCTCAAGCATCCGACAGTATCCCATCAACAGCGGCTTCACCTTGGCCCACTTCCGGCGCGAATAGACGTTCGGCTGGTAGGACTCGTCCCACTCCGGCGTGACGTAGTCGCGCAGGTCGAACGGCCGGCGAAGTCGCCATCCGCCGTCGTCATGGACGATCG
The DNA here is from genome assembly GCA_965216125.1 of Candidatus Multivorans sp. Taxonomy (GTDB): domain Bacteria; phylum Acidobacteriota; class Thermoanaerobaculia; order Multivoradales; family Multivoraceae; genus Multivorans. The sequence continues at coordinate 159,783 of OZ244152.1, forward strand.
TCGGATCGTCGCCGGCGCACAGGTGCTCGTAGAACCACATGCCCTGGTGGTTCGCCTCCAGGTCGCCAAGGGAGAACACGCCGGAGACGAGCTTGCCGAGGATCGTATTCTCCGCGCGCAGACCGCGTCGCAAGGCCACGAGTTCCGCCTCGGCAGGGCTCGCGCCGCGGGCACGGGCCCTGCGGTACCACTGGTGGTAGTACCAGGCCGTACCGAGCATGTGGGTCAACTTGTCCGTGCCGAGCCGTACACCGTCCACCTCAACCGTCGGACTCGGCGGCATCCAGGTGCCGGTGTCGAGGAAGGTCATCGTGCTGTAGATGTATTTCTCCTTGAACTCTCGCATCTCCTCCGGCCCCGACGGCGACCGGCTGACCAGAGGCGAGTTCATCGACCAGGTCTCGAAGCCGTCGAAGAACAGCATGCGATGCCGCTCGAAGAACCGCGACCGCACGTTCTGGCAACCGACGTGTTCACCGTCCCGGTTCAGCTCGACGACCACACGCTCGAGTTCCAGATTGACCCGGGCGTTCAGCACCTCGGTCGCGTCCTCGAGGTAGCGGCCCCAGGCGTAGAACTGGTCGGTCTCGAGAGCAGCCGCGGCGCCCGCTCCGCCGAGTCCGATCAGCGTCACCGCGACCGCGGCGACCAGAGGAGAACGGGCGCCGGCCCAGGCGGCTGGACCCGGCATCAGAAGCCCCAGCCGATGCCGGCGGTGAACACGTAGTTGTCCGCGTCCCGATGGGCTGAGGTGATCCGCCGCATCGCGCCCAGGGTGAAGCTGACCCGAGGCAGCGAGAACTGCGCCTCGAAACCCGCCAACGTCTGCCGCGCGGGATCGAGGTCCGAGTCGCCCCAGGTGCGGAGCAACACGGCGCGGCCGCTCCAGCCGACGTAGATGCTGGTCACGAAGGCCGAACCCGGCCTGCGACCAGCGATGAGGCGCCCATATCCAACACCGATCTGGCCGCCCGCCGAACCCGGTTCGAGATGCAGAACCAGGCCCCGGTACTCGCAGAAAGCGACACAGTCATGGCTGGACGGCACCCGTGTCACGACCGCTCCGGCACCCACCGAAAACTGCATCGGCGTCGAGTACCTGACGCGCCCGACACCGACCCAACGCAGCGACGTGTCGTCGACATCCGCCTGGACCTGCTCCGCGAGTGACCGGGGGTCTTCTGACCCCCGGTTCCGGCTCTCCTGCGAAACAAGTGGCCCCGCCCAGCACCAAAAACAGACAACACCCGCGGCCAGGTGCAGCGAGCCGGCCGGGATGGATCGGAAAGCAGCTTGCATCGGCGACGAACCCAGCGGGGCCGGCCCGTTCATTCAGCGCCGATGCTACACCCGGCGGCACAGCTTCCCGGCCGGCGGCGCACCGCCGGACCAGAGCCCGAGAGGGCAACGAGAGGCGAGGGACGGCCGCTACGAACCGCCGCCGAAGCGATAGCTCATGACGGCCTTCAAGCGGCGCCCCTTCGGATTGGCGGTCAGGGCGTCGAACGCCTGCTCGAAGAAGACCAGCGGCGGCTCCTCGTCGGTCAGGTTGAGAGCCGATAGCGCGAGATCGAAACCGAGCCGCGGGAAGCGCCACAGGAACGTCACATCGAACGTGAGCCACTCGTCGATCGGCAGCAGTTCGGGCGGCGTCCAGGCCACGTTGCTGTCCTCGTAGGACGAGATGTGGTTGGCCCAACCGATCAGACTGTAGTCGCCCCAGCGATAGCCGAGCGAAGCCCGCGTCTTCATCTCCGGCAGCGGCGGCGCGATCAGCGTATCGCGGTTCAGCAGGCCGACCACGTCCCTGCGCTCGCGGTAGACGACGCCGTCGCGGCTGAGTTCCTTCAGCTCATAGCTCTTCGTGTACGTGCTGTCCAGGCCGTAGGACAGTTCGCCCCTGCCCGCGTCCAGGTGGCCGTGCAGATGGAAGTCGAAGCCCGAGGTCTTGATTCCCGGCCAGTTGATCAGGTCGATCCGCACCCGCTCGATGTCCCCGGGATCGCACGAACCGTCCGCCAAACCGCCCGGGCAGACGACACGGCCCATGACCGCGTTGAGCGCCGCCTGGTTGCCCCCGTAGCCCTCCGCGTAGAGCCGGACGACCTCCTGCTGCGGCAGCAGGGCGATCACGTCCTCGAAGTCATAGCTCCAGTAGTCCAGTGTGACGTCGATTCCAGGCGAAGCGAAGAGCACCAGACCCAGGTTGTAGGTGAACGCCTGCTCCGGCTTCAACGCCCGGCTGCCGAACGCGTCGACCGCCTTGTAGACGCCGACCGTGTTCAGGTACTCCAGGGTGGTGCGGATCTCCTCGTTCAGATCGTCGACCGAGGGCGCCCGGAACGTGGTCTGGACCGAGGTGCGAAACGCGAGGACGTGACCTTCGCCCGCCGAGAGCTGCCAGCGGCCCGAGAACTTCGGATCGAAGCTGTCGATCTCGTCGTGGAACTCGTAGTTCGCCGCGAACTGCATGTCGCCGCCCAGAGCGTTGACCGACAGCTCGCCGAACACCCGGTGGACCGCCTGGGAGTCGCCGTACGGGTAGTAGCCCGAGGAGAAGGTGAAGGCGCCCGCGCGCGCCCCCCTCTGCCTGCCGGTTGCCGGATCGACGCAGGACCGGTCACCCGGCACCACGCACGGGTTCAGTTCGTAGTTGCCGACCGCGTTCGGGATCGCGCTCACGTCCAGGAGCCGGTACTGGTAGCCGAGCGCGTAGTCGAGCTTCTCAGGCAGCCAATTGCCGGACAGCGTCGCCTCGGCGACGACGAGTTCCGCCTCGTTCTCGACGTTGACCTGTTCGTTGATCCAGTCGAGCAGCCCCAGGCTGTTCTCCAGACCCGCGACGTACATCGGATTCGGGTTGTTCTCCCACGCCGCGCCCGGCTGGGCGGAGAACTCGACGCCGTTGCCGAAGGGGTTGTAGTACATGCAGTCACCGACGCCGGGCTGAGCCGAACCGGTGCCTCCGAGCCGCATCCCCGAGGGGCTCGTGGGGTCGGCCACCACGCCGACGCCGCAGTCCGGGCCGCCGTAGCCGCGGAAGGCGAGGAACTTGCGATAGGCGTATTCGGCCGGCTGGTTCATGTTGCCGGAGGCCCGCGAGTAGCTCACGCCCACGTCCAGGTTGGCCGCCTTGCCGCCGATGGAGAGGTCGTGGTCGATATTCGCCGCGAGGCGGGTCGTGTCCGTGCCCCGCCGCAGACCGCGTCCAGGGCCCGCGTTCCCGACCATGCGGCCATAGAAGTACCAGTCGTCCTCGAGGCACGCCTGCTCCGAGCCGAAGCCGGCGGAAGCGAAGCCCGAACCGCACAGCGCCTGCCGCCCGGGGTGGATGCTGGGGACGACCTGCAGGCCGTCCAGCAGCGACACCGGCGGGAAGGAAGGCGTGGTCACGTAGTTCGGGATGATCGACTCCGCGAAGAGTGCCTCCACGTGGTACGTCGTGCCCTCGGCCAGCGGACCGTTCAACTCGGCGAAGAACCGGTTCGTCTCCGTCGCCTCGACCAGGCTGTCCCACGGCTGATAGCGGAAAGCGCAGGTGAAGCCGCGGTCATAGCCGCCGAGACCGTTGCACGCCGGATCGACGAAGTAGTCCGTGCCGGCCGAGCCGTTGCGCGCCCGGGCCAGCTCCTGGACGAACGCGGAGGAGGTTTCGCCGCCGGTGAGGTTCGGGCGCAGGAAGATGCCCGGATTGCCGGTGTTGGACCAACCCCAGAACCAACCGGTGTCGCGCGCCTTGAGCGTGAACGGCCGCTCCCGGGCACCCAGATGCGAGCGCTCCGCCCGCTCGAGCGAGAAGACGAGGTGATGGTCCGAACCGCCGAGCTTGCCGCCCCAGATCGCGGCCGCCGACGAGTCGCCGGCGCCGTCCATCCCCTCGTGCGAGAGCGAGACCTCGAAACCGGTGAACTGGTCGCGGGTGACGAAGTTGGCAACACCGGCCACGGCGTCCGAACCGTAGATCGCGGCGGCGCCTTCCTTCAGCACTTCGATGCGGTCGATAGCGATCGAGGGGAAGGCGTTGATGTCGACGAAGCGGCCGCCGAACAGCCGCGCCGGCAGCGGCGCCTGACGCCGGCCGTTGAGCAGCACCAGAGTCCGTGAGGCCCCGAGACCCCGGAGGTTCACGTTGGCGACGCTCTCGGGCACCGCCGTCCCCTGGTCGTTGAACCAACTGTTCGCCTCGCCGATGACGCCGGACGAGGCGGTCAGGTTCTTGATCAGATCGACCGCCTGCAGCGACCCCTGCTCCTTCTGGACTTCCCGGTTGAGCACCTCGACCGCGTAGGGGAGGTCGACAGCCGGTTCCTCGATCGCCGAACCGGTAACGACCACTACGTCGTGGGCGTGGAAGTCGAGGACGCCGTCCTCTTCGCCCTCGTGGTCCTCGTCGTCGTGATCCTCGTCTTCCTGGGGAGGGGGCGTATCGACCGGCGAGACCGGGGAGGCTTCCGCGGGTACGGAATCGCCACCGTCTTCGGCAGCGAAGGCAGTTCCCCCAACGGCCACCAAGAAGAGCATCAGCAAGACCAATGTGGACTTGGTGCGCATTTCGCCTCCTTACTCCGGCTTTGACAGTGCAAAAGCGGCTCGTCGCCAAGCAGGCATCGACCTGCCAACCGGATCACGAGCTAGACGCAAGGGCCTGTGCCACAACGATACACCCACTCCCCCCGGAAAAGCCCCCAAGATCATGGGGCCTGGTCCCGACTCCGCCGAACGGGGCCCGGACGCCACGGTGCCGCCAAGACTTCGCTCCTGCCGCGCCGGCGGCCGCGTGAACTAAGATCACTCCCCAACAGGAGGTTCAGATGTCCCGACGAGTCCACCGAGTCCTGCCCATGGCCGCTCTCGCGCTGACCCTGAGCGCGGCCGGCCCCTCCCCCGCTCACCACGCGTTTTCGGCCGAGTTCGACGCCAACCTGCCGATCAAGGTGGAAGGCACGATTACCAAGGTCGAGTGGATCAACCCGCACGCCTGGGTCCATGTCGAAACCACCCTGGACGACGGCGAGACCATGACCTGGGAGCTCGAGGCGGGGACCCCGAACACCCTGGTGCGGCGAGGCCTCAGCCGCACCCTGCTAAAGCCCGGCACCGAGGTCGTCGTCCGCGGCTACCAGAGCAAGGATCGGATGTGCATACCGAACTGCCGCGGCAGCGGCCGGGACATGACCCTCCCCGACGGCCGCAGCCTGTTCATGGGCTCCTCCGGCACCGGCGCGCCGCGAGACGGCGCCGATCCGACCGAGCAGTAGAAGCGCCGCGCCATTGGGCGCCTACGCGCCGAAGCCGTCTTGTCAGCTATCGCCTGACGCCCGGCTCGATTGCCCATGGTCGTCGATCAGACCGAACGAAGCGACGATCTCCAGGGCAATGAACACCACAGCCATCAGGATGAAGAACTCGAAGTCACCCATGTGCCACCTTCTACAGCGTGGTTGGCGCAGTCCGCGCCAGGACCTTGGTCTCGGCGGATCATACGCCCTCCGGCAACGGAGCGCTACGGGCTGGCTTCGACACGACCCGGCAACAGGTGAGGCGACCGAACTATAGGGAAGTTACCCTGGTTTATCGATTTCAGATAAACCGGGGTAACCTCCCTATACATGGACCCGCGCACGAACCCCTACGCACCCGGCGCAGGCACTCCACCGCCGGAACTGGCGGGCCGGGATGAGCTGCGCGAAGAGGCGGCCATCGCCCTCCACCGGATTCGCGCCGGGCTGGCGGCCAAGAGCCTGATGATCGTGGGACTCCGAGGAACCGGGAAGACCGTCCTCCTGAATCGCATCGCGCGCGACGCAGAGACCCGAGGCTTCACGACCCTTTTCCTTGAAGCGCCCGAAAACCTGTCGCTGCCCGGTCTACTGGCTCCTGCCCTGCGCGCCGCTCTTCTCAAGATGAGCCGGAGCCGGGCCGCCGCCGATTCGGCCAAGCGTGCTCTTCGCGCCCTGGCCGGCTTCGTCCGCTCGATGAAGGTCAACTATGCGGACATCGCGTTCGAGGTCGACCTCGGCGGCGAGCCCGGCCTCGCCGACAGCGGCGACCTCCAGCACGATCTCAGCGAACTCCTGCAGTCCTGCGGCGAAGCGGCCCGCGCTTCCGAAACGACACTCACACTCGCCGTCGACGAGCTCCAATACGTCGAGAACGACCAACTGGGCGCCTTGATCGCCGCACTCCACCGGGCAGCTCAGCTTCAACTCCCGGTAACCCTGGTGGGCGCCGGCCTGCCCCAACTCACGGCCCTGACCGGTCGCGCCAAGAGTTACGCCGAGCGGCTCTTCCGCTTCGTCGAGATTGGCGCCCTAGACGAGGAGGCCGCCACGCTCGCCATCGAAGAGCCCGCCCACCGACTCGGTGTCTTGTACACGCCGGACGCAGTCGGCGCCATTCTCCGCCGCACGCAGTCCTATCCCTATTTCCTCCAGGAATGGGGCAAGCACTGCTGGGACTGCGCCGAGGACTCGCCGATCGAGGTCGACGACGTCGAGTCGGCTACCGTGACTGCCACCGCCGAACTCGACGCGAGCTTCTTCCGCGTCCGCTACGACCGCCTGACCCCGAAGGAGAAGCTCTACCTGCGGGCGATGGCCGAACTCGGCCCCGGGCCCCACCGATCAGGCAAGGTCGCCGAGGTGCTCACCAGACCCGTGCAATCGGTCGCCCCGATCCGATCCAACCTGATCGCCAAGGGCATGGTCTACAGCCCGGCCCACGGCGACACGGCCTTTACCGTGCCGATGTTCGATGAGTACATGCGGCGGGTGATGCCAGGAGGTGTTCGGTAGGCCGTCACCGCTGGACCCGCCCACAGGAGCGAAGTCAGTCTTCAAAGGCGCCCCCACTGCTTCCTCTGATACTCGTCTTCCTCTGATACTCGTCCAGCGCCGAGCCGCTCATCTCCACCGTGGCACCAGAAACCCGCACAAAGAACACCTCGCGCGACCAGACCGTCCCTCCGCAGCAAGCCCTTTACTACTGGTCCTGCTCTTCCTTCGCCGCCTCCAGCGCCTTCTTCGCCGCGTCGACGCGGGTCTGGCCGCCGTACCAGCTCGCCAACCAGTCCTTGCCGTCCTCGGCCTTGCCTTCCTGTTCGCGGTAGCGGGCGCCGCGGAGCATCAGGGTCATCGCGCGGTTGCCCTCGTGGCAGGCGTACTCCAAGACCGGATCGTCGGTCCGGCGCATCTCGAGGGCGCTCGTCCAGGGCGCCTCGTAGGACTCGGGGTCGTTGACGGTGTACTCGTAGAGCAGGGTGTCGGGGCCGGTGCGTGTGAAGCGCTCGGTGAGCACCAGGTTCGGGCCGGTGCCGCGGAACGCGGTGTGCCCGGTGTAGTTCTTCGTCGTCACGACGAAGGTGTCGCCTTGCCAGACGCCTGACGAGTCGCCCTTCCAGAAGCGCATGTGTTCGTCGGCGTGCTCGCGGCCGTCGGTCGGGATCACCCGGTGGTCGTTGATCATCTCGGTCATGATCGCGACGTAGCCCGTCGACTGGAAGATCTCCATCATGTTGTTGTAGGCACCCGGGGTCATCGGCGGACCGGCGTTGAAGCCGACGATGCAACGCTCGAAGGTGTTCCGCTCTTCCGGGCCGGCCGGGGCTTGGCCCCAGAGCGCATAGCGTTCGTTGGACCGGCGCCGGGCGTCGGCCGTGAGCGCCGGCAGGCGGCCGTTGGGCGGATCGACGACCAGGGAGGTCCGCATCGTGCCGGACACCTTTTCGCCCAGATCGAGCCAGAAGGCGTTGTAGCCCACGTCGACGTCGCCTTGGCTGGGGTCGACGTCGCCGCCGCTCCGCGCGGCGCTTGCGGCGCGCTCTTCCTTGCGCCGTTGCTCCCAGGCCGCCGCCTCTTCGGCGGTCAGGGTCGCCTTGTCGCCGAAGGCGGCCGGCCGCTCGAGCGGCGTGATCGAGCGGAAGTCCCAGGTGCCCTGGAGATCGGGCACGCCCCAGGAGGTCACAAGTTCCGCATCCTGCGCGGCCGCGGCGCCGGCGAGAACGACGGCAGCCGCCATGAAACAAACGATGGTCGCAAGAGGTAGGTGCTTCTGCTTCATTCCTTCGACTCCTTCCGATTCTTCTTCAGGCAGGCATCGCCTCCCCTACTGTGGCGTCGCCCCCCGGCGCAGATGGCCGTAGGCCGCGTCCTCTCCCCCAAGCGGGATGCACTTGAACTCGAGCAGGCGCGCGTTCGGCTCCAGCCGGCGATACAGCGGCATGCTGATCGTCCACGGCTCGGTGAACACCTCCGGATCGGTGATCGTGGCCTCGTAGCGCATCGAATTCGGGCCAGTCGGCGTGAACCGCTCGACGACCACCAGCGCCTCGCTGTGGAAGTTGCCCGAGGCGTCGAACCAGGTATCGGCCATCTGGTCGGTGACCTCGACCACCAGCGTGTCGCCCTCGAAGCGGCCCAGCGAGTACCCCATCCAGGACGGCAGTTCGGCTCTCGTGCCCGGCCGGTCGAGTCGGACCGCTCGGCTGTTGCCGCCCCATTCGTAGGCGAAGAAGACCGCCTTCGGCGTCTGCACGATCTGGAACGGCAGCGGCATGTAGGTGGCGCGCGGAACGCCGGGTATGAAGCACTTCGCCGCCGGGTCCAGGTTCAGCCAGTCCGCCCGGTTCGCGTTGCGCTGCTCCAGCGCCCAGTCCTGGTACGGGATGCTGCCGCCTTCGACCACGCTCAGGCCGGCCGGTATCGCACCGAAAGCCCCGTACTCCGGCACCGGAGTGCGTCGCGCGCTGTGACCTTCAAGGTCCCAGTGGGCGCTGTTCATCGTTTGCCATATGCCGTTCAGATCCGGATCGCCGTCCGGCGTCCGCGGCGCCTGGTAGGCGCCGTCCTGCGACTGCGCGCCGGCAGCCACAGCGAGAAGCAGCATCGCCGGCAGCGACACGGCCAAACTGTGCTTGTGCATGGCCGGGAACTATAACGAAGGTCATCTGCTGCGAATGCGAGCAAGCCCGCATTCGCACTACACCTGCCGGGACTGCGGGCAAGATGCCCGCAACCCAGTGCCACTACGGCAACCGGAAGACGAACAGGCCGTTGCCGCTGCCCGGATAGCGGATCTCCGGACTGACCCGGGCCGGGACGAACCGCGGACTGCCGCCACCCAGACCGGTGGACACCGCCACGTACTGGACGCCGTCGACCTCGTAGCTGATCGGGAACCCCTGCACCGAGGTCGGCAGGCGGGTGCCCCAGAGTTCGCGGCCGGTCGCGGTGTCCCAGGCCCGAAAACGCCGGTCGATGTCGCCGGCAAAGACGACGCCACCGCCGGTGGTCAGCACCGCGGTCAGAAACGCGGCCCGCTGCTCGACGCTCCAGACCTCCTCCATCGTGTCCACGTCGTACGCCGCCAGCTTGCCCAGACGCCCTTCCGTGCCTGGCATCTCGAACCACTTGCGGTCCGCCTGCTCGCCGCCCGACCCCTCCTCGAACCGAACCTCGCGGCCCGAGATGTCGAGGCAGCTCTGGCTCAGCGGCACCACCAGCAGCCCGTGCGCGGGACTGTAGGAGGAGGCCTGCCAGTTGTGGCCGCCGGCCGTGCTGGGGCAGACCGAGACCCACTCGCCAATCTCGGCCGAGGCGATGTCCTCCCGGTAGCGGACTTCGCCGGTCTCGCGGTCGATGTGGTCGAAGACGTTCTGGAACACCATCTCCTTGAGCGCTATGAAGGAGCCGTCCGTGCGGTCGAGCTTCCACAGGATCCCGTGCTTGCCGGAGGTGAGCAGGAGCCGGCGTCCGCCGCGGTCGATCAGGACCTGCTCGAAGGCCTCGTCCAGGTCGAGGGCCTCGCCCGGCACGTGCTGGCGGTAGAAGGCGACCTCCCCGTCCTCCGGTCGCAGCACCAGGGTCGAGTTCGTGTACAGCACCTCGTGGTCGATGGTCAGCCCGCGGCTCGCCGGCACCCAGGGCTTGGCCTGCGCCACCGGCCAGTAGAGCAGCTCGAGCTCCGGGTCGTAGCTGCCTGGAATCCACGAGTCGCCGCCGCCTCGCAGCATGAGCGGCAGATCGCCCCAGGTGTCGCCTCCCGGCGCCCCCGGCCGGGCGATGGTGTACGTGCGCCATCGCTCCTCGCCGGTTTCCGCGTCGTGGGCGGTGATGAAGCAACTGTCCTCGAAGTAGCGGGTGCAACCGTTGATGCCGTTGATCACCAAACCCTCTCCTTGGGCGCCGATGTCTGGTACCACGATCGGTCCGCTCGTGTTCTTGTAGCCCTTCGCCGGATCGGCGATCTGCGTCTCCCAGCGCGGCCGCCCGCTCCGGGCGTCGAGCGCGAGCATCGCCGCGTCCTTGGTGGCGACGAAGATCTTGTCGCCGTAGATGGCGAGGTTGCGAAGCTGGTTGAACCCGCGCGCCGCGTCTCCGGTCAGCGGACGCCGGTACTCCCAGATGAGCGTGCCGGTGTCGGCCTCCAGCGCCTGGATGATGTTGCGCGGGTTGGCGAGATACATCACGCCGCGGTAGACCAGCGGCGTCGGCTGGTTCACGCCGTCCGCCATCGCCCAGGACCAGGCCAGGCGCAGTTCGACGACGTTGTCCGCGTCGACCTGATCGAGCGGGCTGTGGCCCTGGCCGTCGTAGGTGCGCCGGAACATCAACCAGTCGCCGGGGTCCGGGTCGAGCAGCATCTCGGCCGTCACCGGTTCGAAGTCCTCGATCTCGCGCTCGCCGGGAGGCCTGACGTACTCCTCCGCTGACGGTTCGACCGGGGCGCGGCGGTCGCGGTCCGCGACGGCGGCGGGGTCCGCGACGGGGGCGGACGCCGGCTCACCACCCAAGTTCAGGCTATCCAGCACCGCACTCAAGCCCGGCGCATCGGCCACCAGCGCTTCATCGCCGGCCACCGCGCCATTCGCCTGCAGCACGAAGGCGGCGAGATCGTAGGTCTGCTGCGCCTGGAGAGAGTTCCGGTTCTCCGGCGGCATCGTGACCCGGATCGTGTCCGCGAAATCGACCACGGCGCCGGAACGCCAGGCGTCGAGAAAGCTCACGCCGAGCAGAGGCGGCGCCTCGTTCGCGCCGGCCAGGCTCGAAAGGTGGCATTCGACGCAGATCTCCTCGTAGAGCGCCCGCCCGCGCTCCGCCTGCTCGGCGGTGAAGACGCGAACCGGAGCTTCGGGCGTCTGCGCGCCAACAACCGCGACGGTCGCCACGAACGCCCCGGCGGCTCCAAGAGAGCCGCGTACACTACGTGCCATGTCGCGAATACTAGTTGTAGGAGGAACAGGCCCCACCGGCCCACCCATCGTCAACAACTTCCTGGCCGCCGGTTTCGAGGTCTCGATCTTCCACTCCGGTCGCCACCCGGTCGAGTTCAACGGTCCGGTCGAGCGCATCCTGGGCAACGCCCGCGACCAGGCCGACATCCACACCAAGATCGCCTCGCGCGAGTGGGACATCGCGGTGTGCATGTACGGCCGGCTGCGGACGCTGGCCGAGGAGCTCGCCGGCAAGACGGCCCGACTGGTGGGCATCACCGGCCAGCCCGTCTACCTGGGCTCGCAACCCCCAACGCCCGAGGGTCGCATCCCGCTGCCGGTGCCGGAGTTCGCGCCGCGCCAGTACGACGCGAAGAACTACACCGGCAAAGTCGCGGCAGGAGAAGACCAGCTCTTCGAGCAGCACGGCCGCGGCGACTTCGAGGTCGTGGTCCTGCGCTATCCCGGGGTCTACGGACCGCGCACGCCGATGAACCACGAGTGGGCGGTCGTCAGGCGCATCCTCGACCGCCGGCCCTTCATGATCCTCCCCCACGACGGCGTGACCTACTTCCAGCGCGGCTACGCCGAGAACCTGGCCCGGCTCGTGTTCCTGGCCTCCACTCGACCCGAAGCGGCGGGACAGGCGTTCAACGCCGGTGACGAACGGGTGATCAGTTGCCGGGCCGTGGCGGAGGTCATCATCGACGAACTCGACGCCAAAATGGAGCTGATCGGCGTGCCGGCGCCGTTCTGCCGCGGCGTCTTCCCGCTCGCCGAGAAATCGAACCAGATCCTCGACATGTCCAAGGCCAGAAATCTGCTCGGCTACCGCGACGTGGTCGACCCGGAAGCCGCCACCCGCAGCACCGCCCGCCACCTCGCCGCGAACCCGCCGGACGAAAAGGACCTCTACGCGGCCGGCACGGGTCGCTTCGACTACGAGCGCGAGGACCGGATCGTGGAACGGTGGCGGCGAGCGCAGGCGCTGATGAGCGACGACTGAGGCGACGGGCGAGTTGATAACCTCTCAACTACCGAACGCTACACGGAGGAAGTCACCGATGATCGGACGGACGACGCTCGCTTTCGCACTGGTTGCCGCCCTCGTCGCAGCGCCAACTCTCGCGGCCGACGACTGGAAGACGCCGCGCACCCCCTGGGGCCACCCCGACCTGCAGGGGCTGTGGACCAACACCACCTTGACGCCCTTCGAGCGGCCGGTGGAGCTGGGCGACAAGGCCTTCCTCACGGAGGAAGAGGTTGCCCAGGCCGAGGCGGCCCGGCAGGCGATGATCGAGGGCCGGGCGGAGCAGCCTGCACAGAAGGCGGAGGCCGGCCAGAACGTCGGCGCCTACAACCTGCACTGGCTGGAACTGGGCACGAGAATCGTCGGCAGCCGGCGGACATCGCAGGTCATCGACCCCCCGAACGGGCGTGTGCCGGTGCGGCCGGAGGCGCAGAAGGTCCGCGCCGACAACCTGGTGAAGATGTTCGACTCTTACGAGTACATGAGCGTCTGGGACCGCTGCATCACCCGCGGCGTCCCCGGGCACCTGTTCCCGGCCGGCTACAACAACGGCTACCGGATCGCGCAGACACCCGAGTACGTCGTCATCTACTCCGAGATGATCAACGACGTCCGCTTCATCCCGGTCGACGGCCGCGACCGCATCCCGGAAGACATCCACCTCTGGAACGGCGACTCCCGCGGCCACTGGGACGGCGACACGCTAGTGGTCGAGACGAAGAACTTCTCGGACCAGGGCTGGATCGCCACCAGCGGTTCCCAGGGCCGAATCAAGGGCATTCCGGTCAGCAACGATCTCGTCGCGGTCGAGCGCTTCACCCGGCTCGACGAGCACACGATCGACTGGACCGTCACGATCGAAGATCCGGTGAACTACACGGATGCCTGGAGCGTGAACCTGCCGCTCTACTTCGATGCGAACTACGAGATGTTCGAGTACGCCTGCCACGAAGGGAACTGGGCGGTCACCAACACGCTGAGCGGCGCCCGCCACCTGGAGAAGACGGGCGGGGACAGCAGTCCGTGAGCTTCGACACGATGACTTTTGACGCTGGCCGCTTTCCCGTTCCCGTCCGCGAGGACATGGCCACCGCGCTGCGCAGGTCGTGGGCCGACATCGGCCGTCCCGGCACCTGGTGGACGGGTCCCGAACGCGTGGCGATCGCGGCCCTCGCGCGCGCCGAGCGCATCCAGCGCAACGAGCCGCCCTGGAGCCGCGACCATTCGCAGCCGCTTCGCGCTCCCCTGCCCGAAAAGGCAATCGAAGCGGCGCGCAAGATCGGCGCCGATCCGACCCACCTCGACCGCGAATGGGCCGAGGGCGTCATCGCCGAGCTCGGCGACGGGCGGTACGTCGAACTCGCCTCGGTCGTCGTGACCACAGTCGCCGCCGACGCTTTCTGCGAAGCGATGGGCATCGAGCACGAACCGCTGCCCGAGCCCGAGGCCGGCGAACCGAGCCGCGAACGCCCGGACGGCATGGGCGACATCGGCGCGTGGGTTCCCGTCCAGGTGGTCGACTGGAACCGCGCGAACGTGGCCCGCGCACTCAGCCTGGTGCCGGAAGGCGTGCGCACCTTCTTCCGCATGGTCGTCGCCATGTATTCGGGCACCGGAACCGACTTCACCGAGATGGTGTGGGACCACCGGCCCCTCGCCCGTCCCCAGGTCGAGCTGATCGCGGCCAGGGTCTCGGCCCTCAACCAGTGCTTCTACTGAACGACCGCCCACACCATGCTGCTCCGGGCGAGCAGCAACGCAGTTGGAGCCGAGGTCGACCTGACCGCGACGGTGGAGGACGCGGCTGACGGCGGCGTCGAACACGGCGCGCTCCTGACCGCATTCGCCGAGGCAGTGGTGCGGGCAACGGACGATCTGGACGCGGTCCGCGCCCGCGTCGGCGAGGCACTGGGCCCGGCGAAGTTCGTCGAGGCCGCCGCCACCGTCGGCATCTTCAACGGCCTGGTCCGCGTTGCGGATTCGACCGGCATCCCCAGCGACGCGATGACCCTGGAGCGCACCGCCGACGTCCGCGGTGAACTCGGCTTCAACCGCTGGGGCGGCGCCAAGTCGTCCGGCGTCGCCGACGCTTCCGGCGTCGCCGAGGCTTCGGCTTAGGATCTGCTCGTCCCCAGGGCAGCGGCAGACCTCGAATAGACGCGTCTCGAGCCCGCCCGTGGACCACACGGCGACACTGCGTGTGGCAGCCAGCATCACCGGCGCCAGCAGCCAGATCCACGGCGGGGCGCGAGGCCGTGCCTCGCCGTACGCGAACCGGCAGTCGGCGCCTGCCGGTCAGGGCCTTTCCAACCTCCAAGGCAGCAATCCCTAGCCTGCGAACTCGGGCGCCGGCAGTTCGGCGAGGCGGCGGTGGCACATCTCACAACTCGAGATGCCCCGGGCCTCGGCCGCGGGGTCCAACTCGTCGTCCACCCACTGCAGGAAGGAGCGGTAGTTGTCGAACACCGCCTCGGAACTCGAACCGACCGCGCCGAGGTCGAAGTGGGGCGAGTCGATCTCGGCGGCGAAGGGACATGCGTGGAACCTTCCCTTCGTGGTCAGCACCGGGAAGCAGCGAACGCACCGGTTGCCCATGCCGTGGTAGTCCGACTCACGGTCCCGGTCGAATTCCTGCTCCGCGCCGCCGCCCGCATGGAAGAGCACCTTGTAGCCCTGGAAGACGCGGTTCGGGTTCTCGCGCGCCCACTCCTCGAGGCGCTCCCTCGCGTACCTCGGCATCGGCTTGGCGTCCCGGCCGTGGTAGATCGAATAATTGAGCACCGCTTCGCTCTTCGGATCCGACTCAAGAATCGCGATCAGCTTCTCCGCCTGGATGCCGTTCGAGAACACCGTGATCAAACCGGTGAAGCCCCGCTCGCGGACATAGCGCATCGCAGCGACGATCTCCGGCGTGTGCAAGGTCGGCTCGCCGCCGTAGAACTTCAGGTTGCCGTCGGCAGCCAACGTATCCAGCGCCTGGTCGAGAACCTCGGGCGTGTAGGTCTGGTACCAGCCGTCAGGCGAGCCGTGGATCGTGCACCAGGAGCAGTCCCGGTTGCAGAAGTTGCCCTCGTAGAGGTGCAGCTCGCGAAGTTCACCGTCTGCTGCGGCAAAGTGCTCCACCGGCTCGTGGAACGTGATCGGGCCGATGTTCGGATCGCGGTGGGTGTCGTTCAGGCCCCAGTCGTAGGTGTTGTAGACGACTTCGTAGTCGGCGATCCGCTCCGCATCGAGACCGGCGTGCTCGGCGACGAAGCCCAGCACGCCGCGCCGGTACTCCTCCGTCGTGCCGGCCCCGGCTGCGAAGTCCTCCGCGTACATCCGGAAGATGCGGGAGACGAAGATCTTGCGCGCATCGTGGTCCACCCGACAGTTCCAGCGGTTGGCCAGGAACGCGCTCGTCGCCTGACGCAGCGTGTCGCGGAGACCGTCGCCGCGATAGGCCGACGGTCGCACCGCCGGGCAACCGTTGGCGCCGCAGTTGATCGCGAAGTGAATCCGTGGTTCCGCGAAGTCCGACCGGAGAATCTCGTGTTCGATGTCGTCGAGGCTGAGCGCGGCGCCGCCGGCGAGGTGCCTTCGCCGCTGGAAGAACTGGCCGTCACGGGTCTTCCACACGGAGCGGATCGGATACTCCTCCACGATCGCATCCAGGGTGAACGCGTTGTAGGCGTTGATCCAGTATGCGAGGCCGTCCTCCTCGCGCGGGAAGAGCTCGGGCCGGCTGTCAGGCGACGCCGAGCCGAGCTCGTCGACGAATTCCTTCAGCGTGGCGCGTCTGGCGGCAAGCCGCTCGTAGTCGACCTTGCCGTCCTCGGCCACGACAGCAGACAGCAGACGGTCCCACGCGTCGTAGGAGAACGTCGCCATCAGCGCCTCAGGGGCTACTCGTCCCCGGAGCCTGTGCTGCCGGCCTGACCCTTCTGCTCGTGGTACTCACGCTCGAGCAGCCGGGCGCCGCGCAGAATGCCGCCCATCGCGTAGTTGCCCTCGTGGCAGGCGTACTCGTAGTTCAACTCGTCCGTCTGCGGCCAGATGAACTCGCCGCTGTAGGGCGCCGTGTAGTCCGGGTCGTGGACGGTGAACTCGTAGAGCAACTCGTCCGCGCTCTGACGGGTGAAACGCTCGGTCACCCTGAGACCTTCGCGCGGCACCCGCGGCCCGGCGAGGAAGTTCGTGGTCTCGACGACCAGGGTGTCGCCTTCCCACCAACCGATCGAGTCGCCGCCGAGCGAGCGAACGTCAGCCGGCGCGTGTTCCGCGTTGAGGCGTACGACCTTCGCCCAGTGCATCCACTCGACCATGATGACGACGTGGTCCTCGGTCTGCGTAATCGTCTTCATGTTGTTGTAGAGGATGGGCCGGGCCGGAGTGGCGGCGGCGCTGAGATACAGGCAGCGGTCCAGCAGGGACAGCGTCTCCGGGCCGTCGTAGGGATCGTCGCCGGTCTCGATCCACCAGGCGGTCCCGGTGTTCTCGTAGGCGTAGGGATGCAGATCGGCCCGGCGCGCCTTGCCAGCTTCCGACACCGGCGGCATGCGGCCGTCCGGCGGATCGGTCAGGATGGAGGTCTGGAACTGGCCGTCGATCGCATGGCGCGCGCTGCCGCTGTCCGTCCAGAAGGCGTTGTAGCCGCCGACCGCGCCCGCGGGACCGCCGGAACCGTCACCCCCGGCCGGAGGCGCCGACCGGTCGGGATCGCTGGCCGCGTTGGCCCTGGCCATCGCCGCCGCGGTCGCCGCCATGATCCGCTCCGCTTCCTCGACCGCCATGTACTTCTTGTCCCCGAAGCGCGGATCCCGTTCGAACGGAGTCGAACTCGCGATGTTGTAGCGGCCGCCCAGGTCCGGCTTGCCGCTCGCGGTGCGCGGAACTCCATCCTCGTTGCCGGCGGCTGCGGCCGGAGCCGTCAAAGCCAGAACCGCAACGCCGACAGTCAGTCCAGAGACGATCCTCGTGATCCGCATACCACTCTCCTCGATGACGAAAAAGGTCAATGAAGCCTATCCCGAGCCCCGAGGTGCGAACAAGGCGAGGACTACGCTTCCGGCGTGCAGGCGAACGCGGACGTATCGCTCCTGGTCTCTGCCGTGTTGCTCAGCCGGTTCGTGTGGAACCACGGCGGGCCGCCCGGGCCCTCGACCTGGAGGTTGAACGCGAGGTCCGTCACCGGAGCGACGAACACCCAGCGATGGCCGTTCACACCACAGCCGTCGAGCACCTTGATCAGGATCTCTACGTTGTCGCGATTGAAGAAGTAGAGAAGCCCCGAGTGGGTCGACCAAGCCCGCACCGCCGCACCGTCAGGCCGCTCGAAACAGGCAAACACATGGTAGCCCCCCACTTCCAACCCCGTGGGCCGCGGAAGACAAGCGGGCACCTTCCCAGGAAGACTCGGGGGCGGGTGGGGACCCGGCAGGAACTCCAGGTCGAACCTCTCGCTGGCGGAGAAGCCACTGGAGTTGTGAGCAACGACAAGCAGTGAATAGCGGCCCCTCAAGACCGTCGGCACCTCCGTAAATCCAACCGAAAGTCTCTCTTCGACGGACAATCCAGAAACTTCCGCAGACACGGTCCCCGCCGGCAACGAATTGCCCTGGCGGCGCCAAACCGGCTCCGCATCATCGCCCGACCACTGTCGGAGCCAGATCTCGAAACCGGTCTCGTTCCGCGAGTTGTCGGACCAGTTGAGCCGCACACGATCCGGCCCCGTCACGTGCGCGCTGACATTGTTCGGAGGCGCCGGAGCCCCATCGACCCGGCTGGGAGGCGCCAACTCAAGAACCGGGCTACGCAGGTGCTTCATCTCCGCGTAAGGCTCGAGCACGTCCTCTGAGAGCTCGCCCTCCCGAACTGTCGCCGTGACCTTGTAGCGACCGCCCGGCCTCAACCCGGCAATGTCGACCCCGGTGTAGGAGCCATCGGCGCCGTTCACCGGGGACAACCAATCCGGTTGCAGCTCATCGTCGTCTCCGCACCATTCCAGCAGATCGTCGCCGCCGCCAGTCAACGCAAGCGTCAACAACAGGCACGACCCCGCCGGGACGTGCTCGGACCAGGTCAAACGCACCGTGTCCCGCCCCGTCCAGATGGCTGTGATCCCGCGCGGATACGACTCCAGATCGACGAGGGCCTCGCTCCCTCGAACGGCTACATGAATCGTTTCCTGAACGACACGCTCGTTCTCCCGCTCGCCGGCGATGCCGAGCGTCCAGCCGTTCGGCCTGTGCCGAACAGACGAAAAGAAAGGCACGCTCCTGCCGACCGTCCTGGGGTTGTTGTCGAGCGCTGCTTCAGTAGCATAGCTCATTACGGTGTACGGACAGTCCAGATTGCCCGTTGTCGTGTTTCGTGCGCACGAAGTCAGATCCGTATGACCGAAGGCGTAGGGGCGGATGTATCCTGAAGGTGGATAGTAAGCGCTCGGTGGATCGTGGCCTCCACCCAGGTTGTGGCCCACCTCGTGGGCGAAGATCTGAGCAGTACCAACTCCACCGGCGAAAGAACGGAGGAGCGCTCCACTGACACCAAAGAACACAGAAGGATAGGAATCTGTCCTCAGTTCGGCAAAACCAAAGGGCCCCAGATAGGCCGGGAAAAAGTGAACCAGGTCCGCGCCGTGCTGTCTGACAAGACGGTAGACCTCTGGACTGGCTCTTACGCCCCAATAGGCCCAGTAGTACTGTGGTGACGGAGGTTTCGAATGAAATCCATCCTCTATGGGATGGTTGAACATCTCGGGTTGCCATTCCACAGGAGTCACGTTGACTGTCACCGGGACCGCTCCATTCCGAAACACCATGTTCAGGTAGTCGGAACTGTGCTGGATCAACACGGTCGGCCCCCCAACGCCGCGAAGGTGCTGCACCGTCCGCTCGGGGTAGAGCGCGAGTATCTCCAAGCGGTTGTGGTTCGACTCAAGAGCGCTCGACTCCAGGGCGTCGGCAACGGAAAAGCCGCCGCGACCTTGAGCAGAACGCTCTCGTAGCCGGCGCCCGCCACTTCGCCGGTCCACAACAGGTTGCCGCCCCCCCGATCCTCGAACACCGTGTTGTCGGCCTCGACGACCGATCCGTCCGGAAGCGGCAGTTCCAGATGCCCGAAGCCAAGCCGGAGGTAGTCGAACTCCACGTCGACCGACGCAGTCTTGACGACCGAGCCGGCGACGCCGGCTGCCGTCGGAATCGACCCCACGCCGTCCATCGGCGGTGCCGGCGTCGGCCGCGGCGAGACTTCCTCGATGCTCCAGAGCCGCTGCGCGGAGGCGGCGGCGGCGCCCCCGAGGAGGAGCGCCAGGACACTCGCGGTTGCGAGGAGCGCGCCGAGAAGGCTGCGCCCGGAGGGTGCGGAGAGACTCCCGCTCGGTGACCTTGAGGTCCTTGCGCCAAGAGCTTCAGAGGGTCGCAAATCCGTAGCAGCGATTCCCAACATTCGGCCGCTCCTCTCGTCGACTCTGGGCCAGATCCGGTCGGCACCGTCGCCAGAGTTGGCGCTCGCAGTGGATGGAGTGAGTTTGACAGGCGGCGTTGCCCCTATGCGCCCCCAAGACAGGAGTCTCAACCGCACCCCCAGAACATGAAGGACACCGGGCTTGATTCCTCCCTGCTCCACGGCGTTGGCGCCTGGACCCTTGGTAAGCTCCAGACTTGAAAGCAGGGCAGTTCCCACGTCACCGAGGGAGAACGAAGCGAATGAGGTCCCCGATCCACGCCCACCGGTATCGACTCACGGCGCTTCTCGTGGCCGCGGTGCTTCTCGCCGCGACCGTCGCCGGCGCCGCCGAAACGCCGACGTTCAGCCGTGACGTGGCCCCGATCCTGTTCGAGAAGTGCGTCCAGTGCCATCGCCCGAACCAGGCCGCGCCGATGTCGCTGCTCTCCTATCGCGAGGCGAGGCCGTGGGCGCGCGGCATGGCGCGCGCCGTCGAGAACGGCGACATGCCGCCGTGGAGCGCCGAGTCGGAGCACATCGTCTTTCGCAACGACCTCTCCCTCTCCCCCGAGCAGATCGCGACGATCACTTCCTGGGCCGCGGGCGGGGCGCCCGAGGGCGATCCCGAGGACCTGCCGCTCACTCCGAAGTTCTCCGACGGCTGGACGCTGGGCGAACCGGACTATGTGCTGACACTCAAGCGGGTCGAGGTCCCTGCCGAAGGCCCTGACGTCTTCCCCAAGCAGCAGATCAAGCTGGACCTCGAGGAAGAGCGCTGGGTGCGGGCGATCGAGTTCATGCCCGGCGACCGTCGCGCCACCCACCACATCCAGACAACCTACACGACGCCGCGCCGGCGGCAGAGCGGCGGCCCGATCGGCGCCGGCGCGAAGGTGCGCGAGGGCGTCGGCGGCAGCGGTGTGTTCGGCATCTGGACCGCCGGCATGCCGCCGTATGTCTTCCCGGAAGGCACCGGCCGGGTCCTGGGGCCGGGCACGACGATCATGGTCGACTCGCACTACCACCCGTTCGGCGAGGCGATCTCGGACGAAACCCGCATCGGCGTCTACTTCGGCGAGGGCGAGCTGCAGCGCGAGGTGGCGACCGTCTCGGTGGCCAACACCGGCATCCGCATTCCTCCGGGCGCCGACCACCACGCGGAGGAGGGCTTCTTCAAGCCGGATGAGGCCATGCAGATCCTCGCCTTCAGCCCTCACATGCATGTTCGGGGCAAGGCGATGACCTACCGCCTCGTTCATCCCGACGGCGCCAGCGAGACTCTGCTCGACGTGCCGAAGTACGACTACAACTGGCAGTGGCTCTACTACCCCACCGAGCCGATCGACATCCCGGCCGGCAGCCGGGTCGAGGTCACCGCGGTGTGGGACAATTCGGAGGACAACCCCGCCAACCCCGACCCGACGCGCGAGATCATCTACCGCGGCAATGTGTTCAACGAGATGTTCGTCGGCTTCATGGAAGTCGTCCGCAAGGACGGCGGCTATCACCGGCCCAAACCAAACCTCGACAAGCTGAAGGACCTGATCGCGATGCACCCCAGCGGAACCTCCTTCCTGGTTGAGGGCTTCATGCCGGTCGCCTTCGACGCGCCCCACGACGGAGAGGGCGTCCTCTACCTGGTCAACGGCCTGCAGATGTTCACGATCACCCTCGACGACTTCGCCTGGACCGGGGATCGCCTCCACGTGACCACCCAGTTCCCGACGCCGGAGGCATCGGCGATCACGACCGTCATCGAAGGCGAACTTGACGCGGACGGCGCGCTCCGGGGCACGATCACCATCGGCGCGGGCGGCGAACGTCCGATGCAGATGAAGATGATCGGCCAACCGGCGGGCCGGCCGCCGGGCAGCGAAGCCACTGGCGCCGCCGCCGGAAAGTGACGACGGAAGGCCCCTTGAGCAACGGGCGCCGGGTCCGGTTTGCCGCGCTGTTGCTGACCGCGCCGCTTGCGGTGCATTGTGGCGGCACGAGCATGTCCCAGCTCAAGGCGCTGGTCCGGGCCAGCTTCCCCGGCGTGCCGCAGATGAGCATCGAGGAGCTCGATCGCCGGCTCCAGGACGAACCCCCGCCCCTGGTGATCGACGTCCGCGAGCCGTTCGAGTACGAGGTCAGCCATCTGCCCGGCGCGGTTCACGCCCAGGGTGAGGACATTGCCGAACTGGTCGCCGACACGGCACCGGACCGGCCGATCGTCCTCTACTGCTCCGTCGGCTACCGATCGTCCGCCGAAGTGGCCGACCTGATCCAGTTGAACGACCCGGAGATCAGCGACCGGGTCTGGAACCTCGAGGGCTCGATCTTCGAGTGGGCCAACTCGGGACGTCCCGTGTATCGTGGGCCGAACGAGGTGGACCGTGTCCACCCGTACGGCAAACAGTGGAGCAAGCTGCTGGAGCCGCACCTGAGGCCCTGATCCAACCCGTCGCCCGGCCAATCCGACTTTCATCGCACGTCCTTGCCAGGCGGAGCGCAGCGGAACAACACGACAAACAAAGAAGGCTGCCATGACTCCGACGAGGTTCTCGCGACCCGTCCTGGCCTGCACGCTGGCGATCCTCTGGTGCGGATTCGGCGCCCCGGCCACCGCGCAGGAAACCGAGACGGACGAGGCCGAGGCGACGCCCGGCCAGACCTTCTCCGAGGAACTCACCGTGACCGCCCGCAAGCGGGAGGAGAACCTCCAGGAGGTTCCCTTCTCCATCGTCGCTCCGAGCGAAGACGTGCTGCGCAACCGCGGCGTCTCCAACCTGGAGGAGATCGCGGCCAACGTCGCCGGGTTCACGGTGCAGAACCTCGGCCCCGGCCAAAGCCAGGTCGCCATGCGCGGCGTCGCGGCAGGACAGATCGTCCGCGACCAGCCCGGCGTCAAGGAGCAGGTGGGCATCTATCTCGACGAGTCGGTGATCTCCCTGTCGCTCTTCACCCCCGACATCGACCTCTTCGACATGTCGCGCGTGGAGGTCCTGCGCGGACCGCAGGGCACCCTGTTCGGCTCGGGTTCGCTGGCGGGAACCGTCCGCTACATCACGAACCAGCCGGAAGTCGGCGTTTCGGAGGGCTTCGGCGAGTTCTCGCTCAACTCGGTCGGCGACGGGGGCACCGGCGGCAACGCGAAGGTCGCGGTCAACGTCCCCATGGGCGACACGTCGGCGATGCGGATCACGGCCTACCACACCGCGTTCGGCGGTTTCATGGACGCTGTGCAACCAGACCTGAGCGTCAACGAGGACGTGAACTCCGGCGAACGGACCGGCGCCCGTTGGGCGCTGCGCTTCGAGCCCAACGAGAGCGTGACGATCACACCACGCGTGATCTACCAGGAAGTCAGCATGCACGGCTGGAACCGGATCGACGACTTCAACATCCTGGCCAACCCGTACACGACGACGCGCCCCGCGGTGGACCTCGGCGAGCGCCAGCTCTTCACCCAGTTCGAGGAGCCAACCACCGACGAGTTCCTGCTCGCCGACCTGACGATCGAGATCGAACTCGACGACGGATACTCCTTCACCTCGATCACCACGGCCACGGACCGCGATGTGCTCGTCGTGCGCGACTCGACCGCCCTGTTCGCCAGCGTCGCCGGCGCCACGATCGGCCTTCCGGAGCAGATCTACACCCTGGACGCTCCCCTGATCGACGCGACGACCGCCACCGGTCTGACCCAGGAGTTGCGGCTGGCCAGCGGCGACGAGTACACCCACTGGGTTCTCGGCCTGTTCTACAGCAGCAGCGAACGGGACTACGGCCAGAGCCTGCCGGTCACCGGCTTCGAAGCCATGAGCGGGATTCCCACCGCGGGCGCCTTCGGCGCGGATACCGATGAACTCTTCTACTCCGATCTGAGCTACGAGTTCGAGCAGACGGCGGCGTTCTTCGAGATCACCTGGACCGCCAGCGAACGGGTCGATCTGACGGCGGGAGCGCGCTGGTACGACTACGACGAGAATCGCAGCCAGATCTTCGACGGTCTGTTCGCCGATCCTGGACCGACCGCAGGCGAGACGAGCGCCGACGGCATCGCGCCGCGCTTCATCGCCAGTTTCGAGGTCAGCGAGAACACGCGGCTCAACGCGCAGGTCGCCAAGGGCTTCCGGCTCGGCGGCATCAACGATCCGATCAACGCACCGGTATGCACGCCCGAGGACCTCAGGACCTTCAGCGGCCGCGATAGCTGGGAGGACGAGGAACTCTGGAACTACGAGGTCGGCTCGAAGTCGACGATCCTGGGCGGCCGCGGCACGTTCAACATCGCGGCGTTCACCATGGACATCTCGGACCTGCAGACAACCGTCACCGCCGGCTCCTGCTCTTCGCGATTGATCTTCAACGTACCGAGCGCGCGCAGCACCGGACTCGAAGTCGAGATCACCGGACAGCCCACCGGCTCCTTCGACTACGCGATCTCTGCCAGCTACGCCGACTCGAAGATCGGATCGACCCTGACCTCGACCGCCGCCGACGGCACGACCAGCGTGGTCTCCGGCATCGAGAAGGGCAACCGCCTGCCGACGGTGCCGAAGTTCCAGGCCACGGTCGCCGCGACCTACCGCTGGGAGGCCGGCGACTGGGCCGGCTACCTCTCCGGCGCCTTCCAGCACGTCGGCTCCCGCTTCACCCAGATCGGCGACCACGCGCCTGGATTCGGCACCGTGGATCTTCTGGCTCTCTCCGCCACCAACCCGGTCGGCGGCCCGCTGACCCAGAGCGTGTTCCGCTTCGATCCCGAGATGCCGGCCTACGACCTCCTGAACCTGCGCCTCGGCTTCCTCAATGAGCGCTGGGACATCGCATTCTTCGTCAACAACGCGCTCGACGAACGGGCCTTCCTGGCTCTCGACCAGGAGCGCGGGACGAGCGCCCGGGTCGGCTATCTGACGAACCAGCCGCGGACGTTCGGCGTGTCCAGCCGCATCAGCTTCTGATCCATGGCAGCGCCGGCCGCCAGGCCTTGAAGTCAGTGCATGTCGGGCTGCGCCGTGCTGGTCAGCACGCCCGTGGCCGCGAGCACCAGCAGGGCGAACACGACTTCCAGGGCGACAGTCCTGGGCAGTGGGTCCGTGTGCAAGTCAGGCCGGAAGTGCATCCCCACCGAGTTGACGGCGCCGCAACCGAGCACGAACAGGCTCAGCCCGACCTTGACCAGGAAGATCCGGCCGTACTGGTCCGTCCATAGCGTCTCCCAGGCCGGCAGGTAGAGGTAGGCGAGCAGCGCACCGCTTGCCACGAGCAGCGAGGCGCCGGCAATCGCCAGGGGCGCGAACGCGCTCAACCAGTATCGACGCATCGACGCCGCCTCGGCCCGCGAAGTGCCGGCGAACCCAAGAGGCACGAGGAGCACGACGACCAGGGTGCCGATCCAGATGCCGGCGCCCACGATGTGCACGCTTTGAGCCGTCCAGGCCAGCGAATCGCCGTACGCATGGCCCGTCATCGGCAGCGCGACCGCCACACCCAGGGCGCCGATCCAGGCGACGAAACAGCCGAGTGCTCGGAGCCTCAGTGCCATGAACGTACCGAGCGTGGTCAATGCGGCGGCTGCCGGCTGCCACTGCCACCGACTCCCCCATCGGCTGTCGATCGCCACCGCCCGCAGGCTCTCGAGAGACAATCCCTCGGCAGGCCCCCAGACCTCGATCGATTGGAAGACGGCCCGCAACAGCAGTGCCGAAAGCAGCAGGAGGGACGACAGCCAGCCAAGGCGCTCAAGGCCGACTCGCGGATCGCGAACCGACAGCGCGCCGCCCCGGGCCACCACCAGCACCCGCATGCCCAGAACACCGTACACGAGCAGGAGGGGCACGTAGACCGTCCAGCGGCCGGCCATCTCCCAGCTCAGTGCCGGTACCACGGGCTGCCTAGGTCTTCAGCGACCGCCGCGGTCGATCGTGAAGGTCCACTCGCCCTTGAGGACGTGGCCGTCGTCGCCGGCCGTCTGCCAGCGGGCGGTGTAGGCGCCGTCGGGAATGCGGCCCGAAACCCTGGCCATCAGGTCCTTCTCGCCCATCGTGTGCAGGCCCTCGACGCTCAGCGGGCCCTGCGGCCCTTCGAGTTCGAGCTTGCTCAGCGGCACGTCCGGCTCCTGGTTGAAGAAGACCCGGAGAGTGCGGACGGGACCGCTCAGGGCTGCACCGTCCTCCGGACTGGTCTTGAGCGCCTTGAGGTGCGCGAAGGCCGCGGCCGCGAGCATCAAGGCCAGTACGGCAAAGCCGAGCCCTACGGTTCTACGAAAGCGATGTCCATCCCTCATCTATCTCGTCTCCCGGCCCGCGAGACGCCGGCGCCAGTGCCGGCCCGCGCCGACGCCGAGAGTACCAGTCCGCCGGCTGCCGGCAGCTCCGGTGTAGAATCCCGGTTTCCGTCCGACATCTCAATGAGCGACTCCCCCATTCCGCGGAGCGATCCCTATACCGTCCGCGAGGGTGGCGCCGTTCCGCCGCCGACCAACTGGCGCAGCCGGCTGCGCTACCTCGGTCCCAGCGTCGTCATTTCCGGCTCGATCGTCGGCTCGGGCGAGATCATCCTCACCTCGGGGCTGGGCGCCTCGGCCGGCTTCGTCCTGTTGTGGTGGGTTCTCCTTTCCTGCTGGATCAAGTCGCTGATCCAGGCGGAACTCGCCCGCTACACCCTGGTTTCCGGCGACACCTACGTGCGGGCGATGAACCGCCTTCCCGGCCGCATCCCGATCGGACGCGGCCATGTCAGCTTCCCGGTGGCGATCGCCCTGATCGCCCTGGTCCCTGGGCTGCTGGGTCTCGGAGGGATCATCGGCGGCGCCGGCCAGGCGCTCACTCTGCTGGCGCCGCAGATACCGTCCACATGGGCCGCCGGTGTGCTCGCCATCGCCGCGATCGCACTGCTGGTGACCGGCTCCTACAAGCTGCTGGAAGGCGTCATGCTGGTGCTGGTGATGACCTTCACCGGCGCCACTCTCGTCTGCGCCATCCTGATGCAGTTCACCGAGTTCGCCGTCACGCGCGCGGACCTCGCCTCGGGCTTCACCTTCGATTTCCCAATCGAGTACCTCGTCGCCGCCCTCGCCGTCTACGGCTACACCGGAGTGAATTCTTCGGAGACTTCGGCCTACCAGTACTGGTGCGTCGAAAAGGGCTATCCGAACTTCGTCGGACGCCCCGACGCACCGGGATGGGAGGCGCGCGCGAAAGGGTGGATCAAGGTCATGCAGACCGACGTCTGGGTCACCCTGGTCATCCTGACCTGCGCCACGCTGCCCTTCTACATCCTCGGCGCCGGCGTGCTGCGCGCCCGGGGCAAGGAGCCGGAGGGCCTCGAAACGATCTCGATGCTGTCCGAGATGTTCACCCAGACCCTGGGACCGTGGTCGCTGTGGCTGTTCGGTGTCGGCGCCTTCTGCATCCTGTTCTCGACCATGCTCTCGGCCATCGCCGGCGGCGCCCGCTACATCCCGGACTACATCATGGAGCTGGGCTACCTGCGGCGGCGCAACCTGACCGCCCGCACGTCCTGGATCCGCGCCTACTGCACCGGGATCCCGGTCTTCGCGTTCGCCGTCTACGTGGCGATACCGAACCCGGTGCTCCTGGTCACGATCAGTTCGTTGGTCATCGGAATGCTGCTGCCGATCCAGAGCGGCGCCGTGCTCTGGTTCCAGAAGCACCGGATGGACCCACGCATTCGCCCGGGTAGAGGAGTCCGCACCGCCGTCTGGGGCATCTTCCTGTTCGAACTGGTGATGGTCGTGTTCGTGATTCGGTACGTGGTTCTAGGGTTCCTGCTCGATTGAGGAGAGACGATGTCAGCCGCGATGTTGCGATCCGTAGTTCTGTCCCCCACAGCCCTTTGCATCGCCGCCCTGACGGCGGCCTGCAGCGCGCCGGCCGAAGACGCCCCAGCCGCGGACACGGGCATCCGAACCATCGGTGAGAGCGCCAGCTTCCGCGGCATCAACGGCATCCTCTTCGGACCCGACGGCGACCTCTATCTGGCCTCCGTCGTGACCCCTGCAGTGGCGCGTCTCGATCCGGAGACCGGCGAGATTCTCGAACAAT
Source organism: Candidatus Multivorans sp. (assembly GCA_965216125.1). Taxonomy (GTDB): domain Bacteria; phylum Acidobacteriota; class Thermoanaerobaculia; order Multivoradales; family Multivoraceae; genus Multivorans. The sequence continues at coordinate 187,507 of OZ244152.1, forward strand.
GGGGTCTCGGCGACGGCCCGAAGTCGCCCGACGACCTGGCCTTCGGCCCCGACGGTTCGGTGTACTGGACGGACATCAGCAACGGCGAGGTCGCCATGCGCAGCCCCGACGGCGAAACCCGGGTGATCGCCGCCCCGGGGGCCGGCGTCAACCCGATCACCTTCTCGGACGACGGCAGGCTGTTCGTCTCCCAGTGCTTCATGGACACGCGCCTGTTCGAACTCGACCCGGCCGGCGAGGCGGCGCCGCGCCTGATCCGCGACGATCTCGGACCCGGTTGCGGTCTGAACGGCATGGACTGGGGCTCCGCCGACGGCAAGCTCTACGGCCCGCGCTGGTTCCGCGGCGAGGTCGTGCGCCTGGATGTGGACAGCGGCGAAATGGAAACCGTGGCCAGCGGCTTCGGCGTGCCGGCGGCGGTCAAGTTCAACAGCGCCGGCGAACTCCACGTCCTCGACGCGCTCCGGGGCGAGGTCGTCCGCATCGGCGACGACGGCAGCCAGGAAGTCGTGGCCCAGGTCCAGCCCGGGCTCGACAACTTCGCGTTCGACGCCTCCGATCGCCTGTTCATCTCCAGCTTCGCCGACGGCTTCATCGTCGAGGCGCTGTCGCCGGAGGAGAACCGGGTCGTGCTCGAGGGCGGGCTGAACATGCCCGGCGGCGTGGCGCTCATCGGGACCGGCGACACGGCCCGGCTGGTCGTCGCCGACTTCTTCGCCCTGCGGCAGCTCGACCCGGTGACCGGCGACGAACTTGGAGTCGTCCGCGACGTGATCGGCTTCTCCGACATCGGCTCGTCGATGTCGGTCCACGCCACCGGCGACGGCCGCCTCGTGCTCTCGAGCTGGTTCGACAACGCCGTGCGGCTCTGGGATCCCGAGACGGACGCGCTGGTCCAGACCTTCGCCGGGCTGGCGGCACCCGTCGACGCGTTGCAGTTCGAGGGCGACATCGTCGCCAGCCAGTGGGGCGCCGGCAACGTGATCGCGTTCTCGCCCGACAGCCCGGACGAGAAGCGGGTTCTCGCGGAAGGTCTCAAGGGCCCGGCCGGTCTGACCGTGCTCGACGGCGGCGTCTATGTCACCGACAACCTCGCGGGGACGCTGCTTCGCATCACGGACGGTGGCGTCGAGGAAGTGGCGAGCGGGCTCGACCAGCCGGAAGGGCTGGCGGCCGCCAACGGTTCGATCTACGTCGTCGAAGCCGGGGCCGGCCGGGTGACGGCAATCGATCCGGCGAGCGGTGCGGCGCAGGTCGTCGTCGAGGGCCTCGAGTTGCAGGTACCGCCGAGCGGCGCCTTCCCCAACACGATGCTGTTCAACGGCATCGCCACCGATGGCGAAACCGCCTGGGTCGCCGGTGACGCCGCGAACACGATCTACGTCGTCGATCTGAACTAGGCGTCACCCAAACCGTGATCGCCGTAGGTGCTGGCGGGACCGGTTCCACCGGGTCCGAGCCGGCCGCCGTCGCCGAAATGCCCCTTGCCCGGCACGTGGTTCACTTCCACGCGGATGCCGTCGGGGTCCTCGACCAGGATCGAGTAGTAGCCGGGCGCGAAGCGGCCGCCTTCCTCCGGGCCGTGGATGATCGTGGCGTCGAGCTCGGAGACGATGAAGCGGTAGATCGAGTCGACATCCTCGCGGCTCCGGGCCCGGAAGCAGAAGTGGTGCAGCCCCGGCCGATCCTGGTCGAACCCTCGATCACGCTTGTCCGGCGGCGCCGCGCGGACCAGGATGCCGGTCCGGCTGCCGATGCAGTACAGCACGTCTTCTCCCCGGATCAGGGTGCGCATGTCGAGGAAGTTGCAGAGCCGCTCCCAGAACGGCAAGCAACGGTCCGGATCCCGGACCGTCAACTGGATGTGCGCAATGCCGTTGACGCCTACGACTTCGCCGGCGCCGCTCATTCAGCGTCCGCCGCGGCCGACTCAGCCATGGCGACCTCGATCAAGTTCAGAGATGCCGAACCTGGTTCCATCGGATCGGCGGGAACTTCGACGATACGTCCGCCGGAGGCCGCCTGCCTCGCTGGAGGCATGGGAACGCCTGGTCCCTATGCGTTCACCCATCAACCGCACCCGCACTCCCCTCAATCTCCCGCCGAACCCGCGCAACCTGATCCGCAAGCTCCTCCCGCGACGGCAGGTACAACTGGTACTTGGACGCGTAGATGTTGGCGTCTTCGGGCCGACGCCTTCTCAACCACCTGGCCCTCACAGGCGAGGCGGCGGACTTCCTGCTTGTCGCGGCTGAGGGCGAGCCGCTCGTAGAACGAACTGGCCAGTTGTCGCTTCAGTTCGCGGACGCTCCAGCCGTTCTCCGCGGCCTCGATCTCGTAGAAACGGCGTGTTTCGGGGTCGGTTACTGACAGCAGGGTGACGTAGTGGGACCAGCCGAGTGGAAGCCGCTCGGCAAGTTGCGCGAGAGCGTCGGTCGTGGCGGCCGAAGAACCCGCCAAGATCCGCAACGGCGTTGCGGATCTTGGCTGGCTACCGGAAATCCGCGACGGCGTCGCGGAATTGTCTGACGCCGGGCCATTCGAGAGGATGCGGTCGTGACTCAGGTAGAATCGCCGCATCCTCTCGAGCGCATCCACGGAGAAACCCCGCCCGATCCTCTCCTTCAGCGCCGCCGAGAGCTTCTTGAGGGTCTGCGCGCCGTACTCGGCCCGGTCCGCACCGCTCTGCTCGTACTCCACGACGTACCAGCCGAACAACCAGTTCCGCACGACCAGCGAGCGGTCGACGGCGCGGGCGGCGGAGTGCCGCGTCTCCTCGTGGGTACGCCGGCACAGCTCAACGAGGCGCTCGAAATCGAATGGCTGGCTCACGCCGGCAGGCCCATCCGCTTCAGATGGGCCTCGACCTTCGCGCCGTAGTCCTCGACCCGCTGCTCCAACTCGGGTAGCGCGTCGGCATAGCGCTCCTCCAGCTCCCTGACCCGGTCCACCAGTCCACCCGTCAGGCGCTCGACCTCCTTCCCGATGGCGCCCTCGATGCTCGCCATCCACTTGTCGTCGACGATGATCTCGGCGACCTCCACCTCGGTCAGCGTCTCGTACCGCGCAAGCACTTTCGCGTCCAGTTCCGTCTGCGCCGCCTTCGTCGACCTCTTGGCAGAGGCGAAACTCCCTCCCGGCGGCGCCACGATGTCGGCGAAGTCGTCGCTCCCCGCGTACTTGTCCGAGACGTACTTCATGAAGAGCAGCGTGAGGATGTAGTCCTTGTATTGGGACGCATCCATTCCGCCGCGCAGCTCGTCGCAGCTCTTCCAGAGCGAAGAGTAGAGGTGGGATTTGCGGAGAGGCATGTCGTGGTCGGGTGCTGGACCAGGCAAGGCGGCTGTTGATCGCGAACGACCACCCAACCACCGAATGTCCGGGAATCTCGAGCGGGATGCCCACGTCCTGGAACCGCGAGCCGGTATTGTCGCACGGCGGGCTCGTGAGGCGAGCAGGCCCGCGCATGCGCATGTTGTCGCTACTGATGCACGTGCGGGCGGACGACGGAGCGGACAAGGAGGGGAGCCTGGATCCGCCGTCCGCCCCACGGCAACGACAACCCGTCCCTGTGAGCCGAGCTGTCGGTGGAGACGGCTGGGCCTGGAGACAGGCAACCAACATGCCAGCCGGGTCGAAACGGCCGGCGGCACGGAAAATCCTGCAAACGCCTGGACAAAAGGCCGTCGGGCCGGGCTGGTCCAGCCGCCGCTCCCTGACAAAAACGTAGCCGCCATCGCTTGAGCCGACAACGGCGTTGCACCGGGCACCGAGGAATAGGCCGGGAGCCACGCCTAGCTGCTAGAGTCCGCCTTCACCAGTTCGAGCCTCCCACCCCCCCAGGAGATCAACAGAGAATGCACCGACACACCACCTGCCGCACCCTCGTCCTCAGCCTCTGCCTCGCGGCGATCGGTTTCGCCCCCGCCGCCGCTCAGGACCGCCCCGCCAGCCCCGAGGGCGCCGCCGCGACGCAGATCGGCGACGCCTGGATCGAAATCACGTACTCCCGGCCGATCCTCCGCGGACGCAGCGGCATCTTCGGCGCCGGCGATTCCTACGGCGAGGCGGCGAACGCGGGAGGCCCCGTGTGGCGCGCCGGCGCAAACGTGACGACCCGGATCAAGACCGAGGCCGACCTGATGATCGGCGAAACGACGGTGCCGGCGGGCGAATACAGCCTGTTCATCGAGCTGAAGGAAGGCGCCTGGACCGCGATCATCTCGAAGCAGGGTTACATGGAGACCTTCGACCGCGACAAGGTGGCGGAAGGCCTGACCTGGGGCGCCTACGGGTACAACGCCGAGCACGATGTCGCACGGGCGCCGATGACGGTCGAAACGACCGAGTACTCGATCGACCAGGTGACGATCCTGTTCGCCGACGTCTCGGACGGCGGCGGCGGGATCGTCGTGATGTGGGACAACCAGACGGGCGTGCTGCCGTTCGGCGTCGCGCAGTAGTCCTGAGCGCTCCCTGACGCGCACCGAGCGTCGGTGCAGCCAGGGCCGTCAAAGGCGGTCCGGCCACCGACGTCTCGCGCTACCCCAGGACTCGAGCCACGAAGTGACCCGGTCGTGCTCCACGAACTGCGACGCCGGCGCACTGTCCGAGGCTTCCAGGGTTCTCCTGACCTGCTCTACCTGCCACTCGTTCATCTCGAGATAGTCGTTCAGCGCCTGGGAGGCCAGAAAGGCCTTCGAGCGCGTGGTCGACTTCGCGAGGCGATCGAGCCGTCGGTGGGTCTCGTCGTCGAGACGAAGCGTCATGGTAGGCAAGGCGGCCTCCTGCATGCAGTTTCGTTCACCTGCATTCAGTATACGGGAACGGCACGAAGCGGCACTTCAACTCTCAGACGTCGCACGCCCGGTAGGCGTCGATGACGGCCCGCTCGCCCTCGCGGCCCGGCTTCGCGTTGCCGTGTTCCATGCCCACGATGCCGTCGAAGCCCTTCTGCTTCAGGTGCCGGAACACGTTGAGATAGTTGATCTCGCCCGTGGTCGGCTCCTTGCGACCCGGGTTGTCGCCGACCTGGATGTAGGCGATCTCGTCCCAGGCGCGGTCGAGATTCGGGATCAGGTTCCCCTCGGTGATCTGCTGGTGGTACAGATCGTCGAGGATCTTGACCGAGGGCGAACCGACGGCACGACAGACCTGGTACGCCTGCGGAATCCCGGTCAGGAACACGCCGGGGTGGTTCGTCCAGTGATTGAGCGGCTCGAGCACCGCGACCAGACCCGCCGGTTCCAGGATCGCCGCGGCCCGCTTCAGGTTCTCGACCACGTTCGCGGTCTGATACTCCCACTCCAGGCCCGGGTCGAGCTGACCCGGCACCACGGTGCACCACTTCGCGTTCACCCGCGCGGCGATCTCGACCGCCTTGCGCATGTCCGCCTCGATCGCCTCACGCACCGATGAGTCGGCGGAGGCGAAACTCACACCGCCCCAGGAAGTGTGGGCGACGAAGACACCCATCTCCATGCCCAGTCGGTCCAGCTCGGAGGCGATCCGTTCCTGGAGCGAAACCTCCCGCCCGCCCATGCCGTTGTCCTCGAGGGCGCGGAAGCCCTCGTCGTGCATGAACCGGAGCTGATCGATATGGTCCTCGCCGGCGTGATGCCGGAACATCCCGAAGTGGGGCGCGTACTTGAGCTGGAATGCACCTGTTACGGCAGGCTGTGCCGCCCGGGCTCTCGCCGCGGCCGGCACGGCGGCCTCGACCGCAAGCGCCGCACCGGCGGCCGCGCCTGCGGCGAGAAGCTCGCGCCGGCCGATCGAGCGCGCACTTGAGTCTCCATTCGAATGATGCATCGTGGCAGAGTAGCAGCCACTATGAGGACCCCGAGGGAACCGACATGACCAGAACATCGCTGCCTCTGCGCACCCTTTGCCACGTTCTGATCGCCGCCGCGTCGACCGCCGCATCGGCGGTCGACGTCTCGGACACCCGCCTCCTGTCCCAACCCGCGGTCAGCGGCGAGCACGTCGCGTTCGCCTATGCCGGCGACCTCTGGATCGCCGGCCGGGACGGCAGCGGCGCACGCCGGCTGACCTCCCACGAGGGGACCGAGAACAGCCCCCGTTTCTCGCCCGACGGCGCCCTGGTCGCGTTCAGCGCCGAGTACGACGGCAACATCGACGTGTTCGTCATGCCGGCCGCGGGCGGCGAGCCGACGCGGCTGACCTGGCACCCCGGCGCGGACCTCGTCCAGGGCTTCACGGCCTCTGGTTCGGCGGTGCTGTTCGCGTCCCAGCGCAGCATGTTCACGAACCGTCACTTCCAGCTCTTCACGGTGCCCTTGACCGGCGGAATGCCCACGAAGCTGCCGATCCCGCACGGGCTGCGGGCCAGCTACTCGCCCGACGGACGCCGCATCGCCTACATCCCCACCCCCGAGCGCTTCGAGCAGTGGAAGAACTACCGCGGCGGCACCACCTCCCGCATCTGGATCTACGACACCGGGGACCACTCCGTGCAGACGATCCCCCAACCCGAAGGGCGCTCGAACGACACCGACCCGACCTGGATCGGCGGCCTGGTCTTCTTCCGTTCCGACCGTGCGGGCGAGTTCAACCTCTTCTCGTTCGACACCGGAACCGGCGAAGTCGTCCAGCACTCCGAGTTCGAGGACTTCCACCTCGAGGACCTCTCCGGATCCGCGGACACGGTGATCTACGAGCAGGCCGGTTACCTGCACCTCTACGACCCCGGCTCGGAGCGCCATGAGCGGCTCCGGATCGGCGTCGCGGCCGACCTCACCGAGACCCGGCCGCGCTGGATCGAGGGCCCGGACTACATCCGCAGCGCCTCCATCTCGCCCTCCGGCGCCCGCGCGGCCTTCGGCTACCGCGGCGAAGTCCTCACGCTGCCGGCAAAGAAGGGTGACGCTCGCAACCTGACGCGGACTCCGGGAATCCACGAGCGCTTCCCCGCCTGGTCGCCCAACGGCGGCAGCATCGCCTGGTTCTCGGACGAAGGCGGCGAGTACGGGCTCCACGTCCGCAACCAGGACAGCGGCGAGGTCAGGCGCTACGAACTCGGCGGCGAGCAGGGCGGCAACGGCTTCTACCAGAACCCCGAATGGTCGCCCGACGGCAGCCGGATCAGCTACGTCGACAACTCGATGACCCTGTTCGTGATCGACACTCACAGCGGCGACGTGGCGAAGATCGCGAGCGAGTACTACTACGGCCCCGCCAGCCCGCGCCCCGACCACTCCTGGTCGCCGGATTCCCGGTTCGTCGCCTACACCCTGAACACCCGTTCCTACATGCAGCAGGTGCTCGTCTACGACGTGGCGGCGAAGACCTCCCATGCCGTCACCGACGGTCTGAGCGAGGTCGGCGAACCGGTGTTCGACCGGAGCGGCGACTACCTCTACTTCACCGCCTCCACCGACGCCGGTCCGGTGAAGCACTGGTTCGCGATGTCGAACGCCGACATGGAGGTTTCGGGTTCCATCTATGTCGCTGTGCTGCGCGCCGACGGCGAATCGCCGCTGGCGCCGGAGAGCGACGAGCAGGCCGTGAAGGCCGACGAAGAGGGCGCCGGCGGCGAAGGCAGCGATGAGGACGCCGAAACCGACGGCGAAGGCGAAGCCGACGACGGCGAGGACGAGCCCCGGGTCGAGATCGACTTCGAGGGCCTGAACCAGCGCATCCTGGCGCTTCCGGTCCAGGTCGGCGGCTACAGCAACCTCGAAGCCGGAGCGGCGGGCAAGCTCTACTACCTCCGTAGTTCGCCCGCGGGCAGGTTCGGCGGTGGCGGCGCCGGCGATCTCATTCGCTTCGACCTGGAGGACCGCGAAGAGACCGTCCTTCTCTCAGGCGTAGGCGGCTTCTCTCTCAGCGCCGACGGCAAGAAACTGCTCTACGCCGGCCAGGACGACTTCGGCATCGCCGACGCCTCCGGCAAGATCGACCGCGCGAAGAGCGCGATGCCGGTCGACAAGCTGACGGTCCGCATCGATCCGCGCGCCGAGTGGCAGCAGATCTACGACGAGGTCTGGCGAATCAACCGCGACTACTTCTACGACCCCGGCATGCACGGCGCCGACTGGCCGGCGATGGGCGAAAAGTACAGCGGTTTCCTCGCCGATGTCGCCACTCGGGCCGACCTGAACAAGGTGCTGCGCTGGATGTGCAGCGAGATCGCGGTCGGCCACCATCGGGTCGGCGGCGGCGACCAGCGGAGCGAGACCGAGCGGGTCGGCGGCGGCCTGCTCGGCGCCGACTTCGAACTCGCCGACGGGCGCTACCGCTTTGCCCATGTGCTCGGCGGCCTGAACTGGAACCCGGAACTGCGGGCGCCGCTCACCGAGCCCGGCGTCTCGGTGACTACCGGCGAGTACCTGCTCGCCGTTGACGGGATCGATCTCGACGCCACGGACAACGTGTTCGCACGGTTCGAGAACACCGCCGGCAAGATCGTCGAACTGACCGTCGGCCCGGACGCCGACGGCTCGGACTCGCGCACCGTTTCCGTCGTCCCGGTCCCGAACGAGTCGGCGCTCCGCAACCGGGAGTGGGTCGAACGCAACCTGGCCAAGGTCGAGGAAGCGACGGGCGGCCGGGTCGCCTACGTCTACGTGCCGAACACGACCAACCTCGGCCACACCTACTTCAAGCGCTACTTCTTCCCCCAGGTTCACAAACAGGCCCTGATCGTCGACGAGCGCTTCAACGGCGGCGGCCAGGTCGCGGACTACTACATCGATCACCTGCGGCGCCCGTACATCAGCCACTGGGCAACCCGCTACGGCGCCGACTTCCGCACCCCGAGCGCGGCGATCCTGGGGCCGAAGGTCATGATCATCGACGAGACCGCCGGCTCCGGCGGCGACCTGCTGCCCTGGATGTTCAACAAACTGGGTCTCGGCACCCTGGTCGGCAAGCGCACCTGGGGCGGCTTGGTCGGGACGCTCGGCTTCCCGATCCTGATGGACGGCGGTTTCGTCACCGCCCCGAACCTCGCGATCTGGACCGAGGACGGCTTCGTGGTCGAGAACGTGGGCGTGCCGCCCGATATCGATGTCGAGCAGTGGCCAGCCGATGTGATCGCCGGCCGCGACCCGCAACTCGATAAGGCGATCGAGATCGTCCTCGAGCAGTTGGAGGCGAACCCGCCGAGCGAACCGGTCAAGCCGCCCTTCCCTGTCCGGGTGCGGCGGTAACAAACCCACCCGCCGATGAACGTCAGCTTCCTCCTCCCACGCCTGCGCGCCGAGTGGCGCAAACGCACAGGCCGCGAACTCTCGGAGGCCGACGTACACTCCCACTTCCGGGCCCGCGAGGGGCACTTCCGATCACCACCGATGACGCCGGAAATGGTGGCCGTCATCGGCCGCCTTTCGCCCCAGTTCCACCTCGAACCAGGCGAGTCGTCCCGAGCGTTCTGGGAGCTGACCCAGAACGGGTCCTGCTGGGGCGAGTTCGACGCCGCCGAGCCGGTTCTCCGCACCATGCCCACCCCCAACAAGGCACTGGACATCGGCTGTGGTCTGGGTCGTTCCACTGCCTTCTTCCAGCACGCCTTCGGCTGGGCGAGAACGGAGTTCCATCTCTACGACGGCGACGGCCCGCGGATCGACTATCCACGCAGCGCGGAGCGCACCGACCGCTCATTCTGCGGCGACCTGAGCACTCTCAGAGAGGTGCTGGAGTACAACGAAGTGCGGCAGTTCCGCGTCTTCGACGCCCATGACCTGGACCACCGCCTCGACGCCCTGCCCGGGCCCTACGACCTCGTCTACTCCTTCTACGCCGCCGGCTTCCACTGGTCGCTCGCCGACTTCTGGAGCGAGTTCGAGGCGATCTCACACGAAACCACCGTCGGCGTCTTCACGATTCACCGCAACTTCGAGGAGTTCCCGGCGCTCCGCAACTGGGCATTCCGCATCGTCCCCTTCGAACGCAGCCTGATCAAGGACCGCCCGCACCGGCTGCTGATCGCCAGCCGCGACGAAGAATTCCTGGCTCCACTGGACGAGTCACTCAGACGCTAGGCTAGTCCCCACCGACAACAGCCCAGGGAGAGACGCGATGCTCGACTCGTTCAGGAACTGCCAGCCCCAGACCTACGCAGCCTTGCGGATCTTCGCCGGCTTTCTGTTCCTGTGGCACGGCGCGCAGAAGCTCCTGGGCTTCCCGCTGGAGACCCCCGACGCACCAGCGTACCTGCTCTACATCGCCGGGCCGATCGAGCTGATCGGCGGCACCCTCATCATGCTCGGCTTGTTCACCCGTCCGGCCGCCTTCCTCGCCAGCGGCCTGATGGCCTTCGCCTACGTCCTCGGCCACGCTAGCCGGCTCGGCGACGACCAGCCGATCTGGCACGCCCTGATGCCGCTAGCGAACCGCGGCGAAACCGCCGTTCTCTTCTGCTTCGTCTTCCTCTACATCGCCGCCAAGGGCAACGGCATCTGCAGTCTCAGCGGCGACGAGGACTGAGCGCACTTGGCGCGACTCGCGTAGCTGCGGCTTCCGTTTCGGCTGCCCTGGACGCCTCAGTACGTTGAGCCGTCCTTGCGAGTGAAGCTCCACCTCCCGTCCGACCCCAGGACGGCCTTGAGATCATCCGCCGGGTAGCGGACCTCGTCGCCAGCGGACCGGTCGCCGATTTCCAGCATGACCACGTTCTGGCCCGTCCTGTTGACGACCTGATGGGCTTCACCCTGCGCCGGGAAACCGGCGCACATGCCGGGTTCGAGCCCGGTATCTCCAGACTCCGTGACCAATGTCGGATGGCCCTGCAGGATGTAGATCATCTCGTCCTGCCTGCTGTGACTATGCATCAGGGCCGACTCGCCGCCGGGCGCGAGGATGGTCAGGTTCACGCCGAAGTTCTTCAGGCCGAAAGGGTCTCCCAGCGGCCTCTTCTGCCGTTTCGCCATGCGGCTGAAGTACGGCTCAGGGTAGTTCGATGTCTTCGTTAGCGGCGGCGCTTTCTCCGCGCAAATCGCATCTGGTGAGTGGTTCTTCTTCATGCCTTGACTCTCGCTCAGAATTGATTCCGGGGCAAGCGACCACCTACTCTTCGCCCGCCGTCGCCAAGACCTTGGCTAAGAGTCGCGGAGCCAACCGATAGCCGGCTGCTGCAAGCTCTCGCAGAATTGGGCCGACCGCCTCCACCTCTTGTCGGGGCTTTGCCGCAAGGAGCACGCTCGCCACACCCACAATAGGCACCCCACGGCTGCGGGCGATCCTACGTCCTCTCGCGTCGTCGATGAGCAGACGCGCCTGCCGGTCTTGGGCAAGTGCGATTGCCTCGGCTTCCCCCACACCAAGCAGCATCAGAAGATCCTGGATAGGCACCGGCGTCCGCTACGACCGCTCCACTCACCCGGCCGCAACGATCTCCTCTTCCACCTCTTCGGGCGGATAGTCAACCGCGGCAATCCCCGCCTCACCCAGAAGAGCTACGAAGTCCTCGGGGACCATCCCGGCAACTCTGGCGGCTTGGGTGAGGGAGAGATGGCGGCTCTCGAAGAGATGCAACGTCAGCGCACGGTGGGCACCGTGACTGACAAGCCGATCATCGAACGGCATGGCCAGGATCGTTGGGCGCCCATGTTTGGTGACGACAGCGAGACGCCCCTCCTCCGCGCCCCGGAGCAGCTCGCCCGAACGCTGCCGCAGTTCCCTTACGCTGAAAACGCCAAGTGTCGTCATCACTGCCCTCGCAAACTTGTGCCCACAAACCGTAGCGCAAGTGCGCCGGCTGGCGTCAAACCGCATCAACAGCCCGTCACCCCGTGGTCAGCGAGGAGATTGCGGCGGGCCTTCGCCCAGACGAGCGAGGGCACCGTCGCGCGGTTCGGCCCCGCGGCGGCGCTCATCCGTGCAGCTCTCGATGCTGAAGGTCCGGACGCGGCCCGGTTGGAGCTTCGCCGCCTGATCGAACAGGAGCGCGGGTCGCGTGTTGAGATCGGCACTCTTCGAGCCTCAACCGCCGGCAACCGGGCCGCCGCAAGCCTGCTGCCCGACCTGGTCGACCTGGTCAACGGCGCCGTTCGGCGGTAGTTGACCACAGGAACGCCACCGGAGCGCCGCCTCTTCTGACCCGGCCAATATGAAACTTCCGCGCCGTGCTGGCGTTGTAGCAGAAGCTGGCACTCTTCATGCCGCGGCCGAGGACCTCCTGATCAAGAACGTCACCATTGTCTCGCCGGAGCGAGAGGCACCGTCTGCGGCGACGGACGTGCTTGTGCGCGATGGACGGATCGTCGCAATCGGGCGCAAGCTTTCGCAAGGCGCCCACGGCTCCGAACATGTGATCGACGGCGCGGGACGCTACCTCACGCCGGGACTGATCGACGCGCATACCCATCTGAGCGACATCCCAGGGATGAACTACCAGCACGAAGTTGCCCATCCGAACATTGCACGCGAGGCCCGCCGACAGATCCCGCGCAGCTACCTCTACCACGGCTTTACTTCGGTAATCGACACGATGGTACTGCCCGACGTCATTGCCAAGTGGAACAATCTGGACGTTCGTCCCCATGCATATTTTTGCGGGGCGGCGCCGGTGTTCGACGGCTATCCGATGAACTTTGTCCCGAAGGCCGTTCGCTATCGGATCATGCCCTATTTCCTGTTCGACGAGGCGCGCGCCGATGAGTTCCCCGCTGGCTTCGCCCCGACTGACCACACGCCAGCGGCCGTCGCCGAAAGGATGCATGGCGACGGCGCCGTCTGCGCGAAAACGACATTCGAGGGCGGGTTCGGCGATCGCGACAACCTGCCGCTACCTAGCGAACGGATCATCCGGCATCTGGTGGCCGCGGCGCACGCGCGCGGCATGCCGGTGCTGCTGCACGCCAACTCCCAGTCCGCCCAGGCCTTCGGGCTGGCGGTGGGTGTCGACGCCTTCGCGCACGGCATGTGGAGATGGGATGATCGAGAGGCAATCGAGCTGACCGCGGAGGTCACAGAGATCCTGGATGCCATCGTCCACCGCAACATCGCTTGGCAACCAACCATCCAAGTGCTCTACGGCGAGCGTGATCTGCACGACCCGGACTATCTTTCCAGCCCCGAACTCCGGCAGGTGCTGCCGAAAGCCGTAATCGACTGGTATGGAACCGAGGACGGGCAGTGGTGGCGCAATCGCATGCGCAACAATCCGAGGGTGGCGAGGGTACTGGAAAGTGGCCACTGGGAAGACCTGGACGCCGTACCGATCGCGCGTGTCACCGAGGCGCTCTCCTATCTCGCATCGCGTGGCGCGCGGCTCAGTTTCGGCAGCGACACTCCTAGCGACCCGACTTACGCCAACCCTCCCGGCTTCAACGGCCGGCTGGAAATGCGCCGTTGGTTAGAGGCAGGAGTCACGCCTATGCGCCTGTTTCGCGCCGCGACGATCGTGAACGCGGAACTCTTCGGCCTGCAAGACGAAATCGGGACGGTCGAGGAAGGCAAACGCGCGGACTTGCTACTTATGGCGAAAAACCCGATGAAGGACGCCTCCGCCTTCGATGCGATCGACATCGTCATTCTCGACGGGCGCGTCTTGCGTCGATCGGAGCTATCCGCGGAGAACGCGCAATAGAACGGCGCTCACCGAGGCCTTGCCGAGCCGACCATCGGACAGCTCCCTAGAGTGCTCCTCTCATGCCCAGTGCTCCTCTCATGTCCAGTGCTCCTCTCATGTCCAGTGCTCCTCTCATGTCCAGTGCTCCTCTCATGCCTAGAAGTCCACACCCACCCGCAGCGCCAGCCGCCGCGGATAGGTGTACTGCGAGGGAGTGAGCGGAGTGGGGTAGCGCCCGTAGCCCCCCCAGTAGTAGAAGGTGTCGTCGTTCAAGACGTTCAACGCCTGGAGGTCGACGACCAACCCGACCCGATCGCCGACAAGGAACCGACGCGAGAGACCAAGGTCGAGGTTGGTGTTGGTAGGCATCCGGCGCTCGCCGGTCAGCGGCTCGAGTGGAATCGTGACATTCCCCTGGTTCAGTCGCACGCGCGCCAGATGTCGGTACGGTCTGCCGTCCTGATAGTTGAAGCTGGCTACCGCCTTGAGCTGCCAGGGCAGGTCGACCTGTGCCTGGGTCCGAAACACCCACGGCCGGTCTGCCTGTCCGAGCCCTCCACCGTAGAGATGGCTGTTCGGGTCTTTGCCATCTAGACTGACGTAGAAAGTGCCCCCCTGGTTCTGGTTAGCTGACTGAGCCTGGAATCCCTTCGTCTCCGACCAGCTGAGGGATGAGCTCACCGACCAGCCGCCGGTGTGGCGCTTCGCGAAGGTGAGGAAAGCGCCCTGGTAATGCTGCTCGTACTTCGTCCCCGCTGGGACATTGGCGTCCGCACCGGGCGTATTGCCCTTTCGAGAGGTGGGCGTCTCGATGATGTTCTTGAGCATGATCGTCTCGCCGGTCAAGGGGTTGACGTAGGCAAAGTCCTCGTAGACGCCGTCGTCGTCGAGCTGCCAGCCAATCAGATCCGTCGTGTCATGTTTGACGAGCTGAACGCCGACGGTGTAGTCCCCGAGCTGCTGCTCGTAGCCGACGAAGAACTGGTCCGTCTGGGGTCGCTTCAAGTCCTTGCGCGGTAGCCCGAAGTCGTCCTCCGTGACCTCGGCGAAGTAAGTGAATGGGCCGTTCCGGTTGGGGCTGTAGCCGAAGCGCGCGGGGGGCCGGTCGGGGTGCGGTTGTTGCCACATGGAGGTGGCGTTGAACTCGTGATACCTGCCGGCGGACGCCCGCAGGACCCCTTGCCTGCGTTCCTCACCGACCCGGTAGGCGATTCCGAGGCGCGGGTCGACGCTGTCGTAGTCGACGACATCGGGGTATTCGGGCGTGAATTCTCCGGGAACGGTGACGCCGCAGTCGATGTCGTTACAAAGGTATTCCTCGAGTATCGGAAAGGAGGGCAGATCAGCCCCGTCCTGGTCGGCGCGCACTCCGACGTTCAGGGTCAGTCTGTCGGTCACACGCCAAGAGTCGTCGACGTAGATCCCGACAGCCTCTGCTTTGGCGCCGTAGTAGTGCACAGCGCGGGCGTAGAGATAGTAATTGGCCCCGTACTTGTAGTAGTACTTGCCGCCGAAACCGGGAAAGACGGCCCCTGCCTTCTGACCGCTGGTGCTGTACTGGACACCGAACTTGAACTCGTGGCTGCCGGCGAGATCGTCGGCGAAGTGCGTCACCTTGGCGTGGCCGCGAGACCACCAGACTGGGTAGATGTAAGGATAAACCAGCCCGCCCGACGAAGTCTGGGGAGACGTGTTGTAGTCGATGAATGGCGAT
Source organism: Candidatus Multivorans sp. (assembly GCA_965216125.1). Taxonomy (GTDB): domain Bacteria; phylum Acidobacteriota; class Thermoanaerobaculia; order Multivoradales; family Multivoraceae; genus Multivorans. The sequence goes on from OZ244152.1 coordinate 202,755, forward strand.
TCAAAACTGCCGGTCGCCGAGGTGTGATGGAACACGCCGTAGACGTCCGACCAGTTGGCCTCGAAGAGGGTGGCGGCACCCACAACACCCGTGTAGCCGAACCGGACGTACGGCTGGCCGCTTGCCTGCAGGATGCCAACGGAATTCGGGTTGGCGAGTACGCGACCCCCTGTCGTTGAGAAGCTCGGTCTCGCAACCTCTTCCCACTGGTACGCGCCCGTCAGCGTATGCGACGGGTTGATCGACCAATCGACCTTGAGGTTGTAGTGGTCTGCCTGACCGGCGGGGATGTCGATGCTAGGAGTGTGGCCGGGATTGTTCATGAGATCGTCCCTCAACCCGATCGAGAGGAAGTAGAACAGCTTGTCTTTCTTGATGGGCCCGCTCGACCACAGGGAGTAGTTCTCATAGGTGACTCTCTCGAAGCCGCGCTCCACCCCGAACCCGTCCTCGACCTTGGGACCGCTGGCGGTGGTCCCGGGCCACTCACCGTTGTAGGCCAGACGCCCTTGGAGGGTGTTGGTCCCCGACTTGGTGACCACGTTGATTGCGACTCCCGTCATGTTTCCGTACTCCGCCGGGGCGCCGGCGCCGAGCACCTGATAATCGGCGATGGTGTCGGGGTCGATCGACCCACCAATGGGAGTGCCTTCATCTGGAAGGCCGACCCCGAGGCCGTCGACGTTCCACGCCAGTGACCCTAGGTCGCGACCGTACGCCGAGATGAACCCCTGATACTCCCCGACGCCCCCGACGCGACCTATCGCGTTCACGCCAGGGGCCAGCAGGGCGATCTCCTGGTAGTTGCGCGTCGTCGTCGGCAGAGCGTCGATCATCTCTGCCTGATAGTTGGTGCTGACGGAAGAACTCGTCACATCGAGAATGGGCGCCTCCGCGGTCACGGTGATCGCCTCGGCCACGTCCGTGGGCCGCATCGTGAGGTTCACGGTGGCCACGCCGGAGATGGAGACTCGGACCCCTTCGACCGTGTCGGGCCGGAGCCCCTCAAGCGTCCCGGTCACCGTCACCAGCCCAGGCGGCAGACCTGGGATCAAGTACTCCCCAGTGGCTCCGGTGATCGAGGTGCGTTCGCCACGGACGATTTCTCCCGTGACCTGCACCAGCACACCCGGAAGCGGTTCGCCATCCGGCGAGGTGACCGTGCCGCGTACCGTTCCAACGTTTTGGGCGTAGATAGGCGTTGCCGCCAGAAGCGCCAGAATGACGAGACCAGCCGCCGTAGCCATGCGAGAAGAAGACAGCATGTTCCCACCTCCGTTAGCACATTGCCGCCTCGACACATTAGCGAACAGTGCATTACTGCATTAGTGCATTAGGCAGCTTTTCAGTGAACTGGGAGGAACTGTAGTTTGCGATTTCTCTCAAGTCAAGTCTGAGAGCTGTCCAGCGAGAAGTGAGCGTGAACGGGGTGGGTGAGTCCAGCGAGAAGTGAGCGTGAGTCGCCGGGATCGGGGATCATCGGAGGATGATCGTGACGCTGCAGGCCCACCGACTTCAGACTCTTGACGAGATTCGCCTCTTCCTGGCTGGCAACGAGGCGGTGGACTTCGTGCTGGTGGACCGCGGATCGACCTACGAGTTCATCCGTGAGACGCTGGTCAGGTTCCGCTACCGGGCGCTTATGAGGCGCGACAAGGGCATGATTCGGCGCTACCTGATGAAGATGACCGGGAAGTCCGAGTCGCAGGTGACGCGGCTGATTCGGCAGCACCGGGAGACGGGCCGCATCGAGGACCGCCGCGGTGCGCCGCCTCACGCATTCGGGCGGCGTTACACGAAGGCCGACATCGGCCTTCTCGCCGAGGTCGACGCGGCACTGGGCCAGATGTGCGGTCACAGCACGCGGGCGGTGATGCGGCGCCAGTTCGAGGTGTACGGCGACGAGCGCTTCGAGCGTCTGGCTGTGATCTCGAACGGCCAGTTCTACAACCTGCGCAAGTCGACCACCTACCAGCGGCGCCGGACGACGTTCAAGAAGACGCGGTCGACCGCGGTCGGGATCGGAGAACGGCGCAAGCCCCAGCCGGAGGGGCAGCCGGGCTACCTGCGGGTGGACACGGTGCACCAGGGGGACAAAGACGGCGAGAAGGGCGTGTACCACATCAACCTCGTGGACGAGGTGTTGCAGTGGGAGCACGTGGCAACGGTACGGGCCATCTCCCAACGGTGTCTCGTGCCGGTGCTCAAGGAGCTCATCGAGTCCTGCCCATTCAAGGTGCTGGGCTTCCACGCCGACAACGGCTCCGAGTACATCAACCGCAAGGTCGCGGAGATGCTCAACCAACTGCACGCCCCTGAGTTCACCAAGTCCCGAAGCCGGCACAGCAACGACAACGCGCTGGTCGAATCCAAGAACGGCAACGTGATCCGACGCCAGTTCGGATACCGGCACATCCCCAAGCTGTTCGCCCGCGAGGTCAACGCCTTCGCCCGCGATGTGCTCACGCCCTTCCTCAACTTCCACCGCCCGTGCCTGTTTCCCACCGAGGTCACCGACAAGAAGGGGCGCACCAGGAAGCGCTACCGCTACCAGGACGCCATGACGCCGTTCGAGAAGCTCAAGTCCCTGCCGGACGCGGAGCGGCACCTCAGGCCCGGCGTCACCATCGCCGCCCTCGAAGACCAGGCCGGCGCCACGAGCGACCTCGACGCCGCGATCGCCCTCAAGCTGGCTCGTGCCAGACTCTTTGAACTCATCGACCGGGAGTCCGATCCCCACCGGCGCCGGAGCGCCTGAACCGCAGACCGCGCTGCCCGATGCCATACACCGCCCACCACCACCGGCCCAGGCGGGAACACAACGCCCGTAACCCGCCGCGGCCTCGCAGCGGGCGCTACCGTAGGCGGCAGACGGTGCAGAACCAGTGCTGCCGCTCCAGAACTACCCCGAGACCGACCCGACTCGACTCTCCATGACGGTCCCGTTCACGCTCATTTCAGGATTGGACTACGCTGTCTGCGATTGTCGCCGAGTTCGTAAAGCAGCCCGACCGCGGGCAGTACGCTGGCGCAGATGCCCATCCCGGTCCGCTGGACGGCGGCCGGTGGATAGTGCGGTGTCGGCATGGTGGTCTATAACTAGTGCCTAGCACAGGAGATAGTGTGGCACGAAGAAGACACACGCGGCGGAGGTTCAACCCAGCCCCACCTTGCTGGGGCTCAGCACCGTCCTACGGCCCAGACTCCTAGAACGAGTACCGCAGGGAGTTCGAGAGCACGACGTCCGTCTCCTTGACTCTGGTCGGGGGCTCGCTGCCGTGGGCGACGTTCAGGTTGATCGCCAGGGCGAGGCGCCGGAAGAGCTGGATCTCGAGGGAGGTCTCGGAGAGCAAGGCGGAAGTCCTGCAGGCGGTCGAGGCGGAGGCGTTCTTCCTCGCTGTTGTAGCGAACGGTCATGTAGTTCGTAGAGCGGTGGCCTACGACTCGAAGAACGCGACGAACCCCTCATACAGAGCCCACAGGTCGGCCTTTGAGGCGACGCTGTAGGTGCTATGCCGTAGAGCTTGATCACCAGGCCGTGGTGAAGGAGGGAGGCGTTGTCGGACGCCTGGGGCGACGGCCATAGCGGATTCGTGGCGGTGGTTGTGTCGGCGGTGATCATGTCGGTGTTCGAGAAACTCTCCATGACGTCGAGCTCGCTGACCGATCCCTTCTCGGCGCGGATCATCTCGGCCGCGACCTTGCGGAACCACTCGGATGACACGCCGATGTTCGTACCGCTGCCGACCTCTTCGGCGGTCACCAGGTATGCCACGGCGGTGTGCGTCGGCGTCTCGATGTCCTCGAGCGCGAACACGTTGACGATTCCGGTCAGCCGGTCGTTGAGCCCGAAGGCGGCGAACAGGGCCCGGTCGACGTGGTGAGCCAGATCGGGAAATGAGCATGCCCGGACGCGAGCGGCTCCGTTCCGACCACCCAGAGCAGCATCGTCCGGTCGCGGTTGACGGCGTAGAAGCGGTCGCCGGGACTGACTTCGCGGATCGCCGGGTCCCACTCGCGGAACCCGCGCGTCTCGGCGTAGGCCACCGTCTCCCGAACCATCGTCAGCTCCGTGCGCGCCCGGTCGATGTACGGAATGAAGCGTTCGTAGAGCGCTTCGATCTCGGCGCGTTCGGCAGTGCTTGCGGTGGCGCCCAGGTTGCCGCGGCTGCCGTAGTCCTGGGCCGGAACGGCGCTTGTGGCTGCCGCGCCGAGGAGGAGGAGGGTCGAGAGCAGAGGGGAGGTTCGGGACATGGCGGCAGCCTATCGGCCGGTGGTCTAGCAGCCCGTGGTGAAAGTCGCGCTGCATTCGACCGGCGATGAATCACGTCCAACATCGTTGCTCCTCAGTCGAATATGGCCCCGATATGCTCCTTCGTCGCGCCTTGTTGGACGCGCGCCTCGCCGGTCTCGGTGCGGCACGGACTTCTTCTGCAAGCCCTAGCAGCTGACGTAGATGAAGTCCGGAACGGGCGGCTCGCCTTCGTTCATGAGTCGGGTGGCTTCCTTTCATCGAATTCCTTGGACTTCTTCCCATGCTGGGGGCATTGGTCGTTGCCGCACCGCTAGGCCAGGGTCTCGGGTAATGTCGCGTCACCGAGCCACTCGGGTTCTTCCTTGCACTGGCTACACACAACTCGCAGCATCGAGCGTTCTTCCTCCTTGATACGACACACGCCCGATCCTAGGCCACAGGTGCATTCTAGCGGTCTCAAGCTCCCACGAGCTCCCGCCCGAACCCGTGAGATCATGCAGCATCCAGTCCCTCACTAACGCCCGAGGCGCCGCCATCGGCACCAACCTCATTTACGCGGCCTCCCACCAATTCGGACGCGTCCAGGGCCAGGGTCGGATTCCGGCGCTCTCGCATAGAGGATGCGCACATCGTCCGACGGGAATGCCGACGACGTGGCGTCACCCCTGCGCTTCGGCAAGTCCGGGAAGCGCTCGCGCGAGCCGACGACCCAGTCCTCGGCCGCGAATTCTCCGAACTCATGCGGACTCCGAAACCCGCGCCGTTGCCTCGCGGCCCGTTCAGTTACGCCGGATCAACACGGACTTCCCGGGCTCCCTGCGCACCTCGAACCCGCCCGGCCTGGTGACCAGCGCGCTCTGGCTAGACAAGGGCGAGGTCCTCGAGCGTTCGACGAAGCGCCCGCATGCGCGCTGAGAGTAGGAAAAGAGATCGCGCAAGTATCCCGGCGCGAGCAAGTCGGTGCCGCCGCACCGTCGTTTTCGGTATCGGCTGAGACGTAGTTGAAGGGCCTGTGCCTCCCTGCTTGAGCGGATGACGAACTGACTGCTGTCCATATGGGAGGACCGCGACGACGGATCGTCCCGCGGCGAGGGCCAAGTACCTCAGCTCACCGCGACGATGCCGCCGTCGACGGGGATGGCGGCGCCGGTGACGTAGGCCGCGGCGCGGGACGCGAGATAGATCGCGGCGCCGGCCATGTCCTCCGGCGTGCCGATGCGCTTGCGCGGGTTGCGGGCGCGGATCTCGTCGCCGAACTTCTTCAGGTTGTACTCCATCATCTTGCTCTCGAACGGCCCGGGACAGACCGCGTTCACGGTGATGTCCTCGGGCGCGAGCCGGCGGGCCAGGGCGCGCGTGAGATGGATCATCCCGGCCTTGCTGGCGCTGTACGGATAGTGCTCCGCCGGGTTCAGGTGCAGGCCGTCGATCGAGGCGATGTTGATCACCCGCGCCGGGTCGTCTTCGGTCGCCGCGGCGCGCAGCTCCGGCAGCAGCCGCACCGTCAGGAAGAAAGGCCCCTTCAGGTTGATGTCCATCACCTTGTCCCAGCCCGACTCGGGGAACTCCTCGAGCGGCGCGCCCCAGGCGGCGCCGGCGTTGTTGACCAGGATGTGGAGCTTCTCTTCGCGTTCCCGGAAGTCGGCGCAGAAGCGCTCGACGCCCTCGACCGACGCCAGGTCGTGCGGCAGCGAGATGCACTCGCCGTAGGCGGAGAGTTCGTCGGCCATCGCGTCGCAGACCGCGGCCTTGCGCGAGCTGATGTAGGTGCGCACGCCGTTCTCCACGTAGCCGCGCGCGATCATCGCGCCGATGCCGCGGGAGCCCCCGGTCACCACTGCCACCTTGCCGGAAACGTCGAACAGATTCTTCATTTTCCTTACTCCACGGTCAGTGCGTCGGTCAGCACGGAACCCGCCCGTGCCGTCTGGTCCCAGAGTCCCAGGGCGATCCGCTGCCGGCCCTCCGGCAGCCGCAGGGTCAAGCCGGCGCGGTAGTGGCTCTCCAGGGCATCCGCGAGCGTGTCGGACGGCACCTGCAGCGGCACGTCGAGGTGCTGCGCCGCCGTCAACTGGTCGTCGTCGTCCATCGCCACGACGACCAGACGGGCGGAGGCGCTGTGGACACCGTCCAGCTCGACGAGTTCCACGTTGCCGATCGGAAACTCGACCCACATCGAGACTTCGAACAACTCCTCGTCGTCCACGGGAACGATCGCGTCCAGGTGGACCTCCAGCTTGTGGGGGTTGTCGCTTTCGCCGATGACCACGGCAGCCAGCGCCCGCTCCGAGATGCGGGACCGGATGCCCTTCTTGATGTAGCTCTGCCGGTAGTTCGCGTTGACGCCCCGGCCCCCCTTGACCTTGATCTCGATGGCGGTGAACTCGCCTTCGACCTTGTCCGCCGACGACAGTCCCAGCGAGTAGTACGACTGCATCCCGCCGACGGCCTGAGGCAGGAAGCCGCCGAGCCTTCCGCCGCCGGTGCGGGCGAATCCGCCCGTGCCTTCGGCCAGGCCGTGCAGCGCCTCCCGGTAGTCCGAGATCTCGAGCAACGAGCCCCGACCCTTGGAGCGCCGGGCGCTCGTCGCTGCGTCGCCCGGCGGCGGCTTGGCCGCGAACAGCGTCACGCCGTAGGTGTTCGCCTCCGCGACGATGGCGCGGATGGTCCCCGTGGCCCGGTACTGCTCCACCTCCTGCTGGAGGCGACCGGCCTCCATGCTGGTGTCGCGGTCGAAGGGGCCGCCGGTACCCGGAGTGCCTCCGGCCTGGCCGCCCGACCGACTTTCGACCAGGGCGCCGGAGTTGCTGGCGCTGCCCGTCAGCAAATCCTGGAGATGCTCCAGCAGCGAGCCCAAGGGCCGCTCCACGACGCCGTCCGACACGTAGATCAGCGCCTTGCGTCCCTCCAGCCAGGACAGGGTGCGCACGAAGTTGCCCAGCGCCTCGAAGCTGCTCTCCGAGTCAGCGTAGATCTCGCGCGCGTAGGTCCGCATCTCACCCAGCAGCGCATCGATGGACAGGGCCGCGTTCTGGCGGTCCAGGCGGTCGCTGCCGCGCATCCGCTGGAACGCAGAGGTCACCGAGAGTTGTGCGCTCTGACGTAGGCCGTCCCGCGCATCGCCGACCGTCCTCTGCCCCTCCAGGCTCGCCAGCGCGGCCCGGATCGATCCCCAGTTGCGGGTGAAGCCCTGGAGCACGCGCGGCTCCTGGTCGTGCGCGGCGACCATCACCCGCACCCGGCGATCTTCCAGCACCGCCGGCAGGTCGACCTCGAGCTCCGCCACCGCGCGGTCGCGGTTCGCGGACAGCATGTTGTGCTGATCGAAGTACAGGATGAGCCAGATCGGCGTGCTGGCGTCCGGATCATCGCTCACGACTTCGTAGAAGTTCGCCGGGTCGACCCGGCGGCCGTGTTCGAAGACCTGGAAGTCCGACGCGGTGAGGCCCGTGATCGGCGCCCCCTGCCGGTCGGTGACCTGCACGTCGATGTTCACGATTTCGACGTCGACGGACTCCTGGATGACGCCAGCGGCGACCTCGGGCTGCTGTTGGGCCGTCGATGGCACTGCCGCGACCAGGAGCAACACCAGGAAGGAAAGAACGAGACTGGTTCTTGCGCAGAATCTCATGACAGTTCGAACCCCTCATAGTGGTTGGCCGCTACCTGGTCGCATTTCTCCACATACGGAGGAAAGCCAAGGTAAGGCATGAATACGCGCGGCTTACCGGGCACGTTGGCGCCCAGGTACCACGAATTGCAGGTTGGGTAGAGCGTGTGGTCGGCCACTTCGCGGACGTGGGCCACCCACTCCTCCTCCGCCCGCGGCGATGCTTCGATCTCTAAGTAGCCGCGACCCCGCAGGTAGTCCATGCAGTCGCCGATCCAGTCCACGTGCTGCTCGATCGACGGCAGCATGTTCGAGAGCACGGAAGGACTCCCCGGACCGGTGATGATGAACAGGTTGGGGAAACCGGCAATGCCAAGGCCGAGATAGGCGTGCGGCCCCTCCGCCCACTTGGCCCGCAGCGTGCGGCCGTCCCGGCCGCGAATGTCGATCCGCGCGAGGGCGCCGGTCATCGCATCGAAGCCGGTGGCGAAGACGATCGCGTCGAGTTCGATGTCGCGGCCGCCGGCGCCGTCGCCAAGGTAAGCGCCGTTGCCATTGCCGTTGCTCCAGAGCTTCGTCTCGGCCGTTTCGGCCGCCGCCACCTCGACCTGCCAGTCGGAGGTCTCCGCGTCGAAGTGGGCCGACGCCACGCGGGTGCTGAACTCGATGTCGCGGCGAAGGTCGAAGCGGTCGGCGACGTGGTTCGCGTAGCGGAGGATCTCCGGCTGACCCGCATAGCGCTCGCTCCAGGACCACTCCTGTTGCAGTTCCTCCGAGAACTGGTACGAGTACTCCAGGCTCTCGACATCGCAGCGGGCGCCCGGATAGCGGTTCCAGTACCAGGTGCCGCCGACGCCGTCACCGGCCTCGAACACCCGCACCGAGAAGCCCAGACCGCGCAGACGGTGCACCATGTAGAGGCCGGCGAATCCCGCGCCGACCACGACCGCGTCGAACTTGCACATCGCGCGGAATCGTATGCTACGAACCATGCCAGCGCTCGACGGTCTCCGCATCCTCGACCTGACCCGCATCCTCGCGGGTCCGACATGCACCCAGTTGCTCGGCGACCTCGGCGCGGACGTGATCAAGATCGAACGCCCCGGTCGCGGCGACGACACGCGAACCTGGGGGCCGCCCTTCGTACGCGGCGCGGACGGCGAGGACACGAGCGAGAGCGCCTACTACCTGTGCGCGAACCGGAACAAGCGCTCCGTCGCGGTCGACCTCGCCACGGCGAAGGGCGCGGACCTGGTGCGACGGCTCGCCGCCCGCTCGGACGTGCTGATCGAGAACTTCAAGGTCGGCGCCCTCCAGCGCTACGGCCTGGGCTACGACGACCTGAAGGACGAGTTCCCCGGCCTCGTCTACTGCTCGATCACGGGCTTCGGCCAGACCGGCCCGAACGCACACCGTGCCGGCTACGACCTCCTGGCGCAGGGCTACGGCGGCATCATGAGCCTGACCGGCGAACCGGACGGCGAGCCGATGAAGGTCGGCGTCGGCATCGCCGACATCGTCTGCGGCATGTACGCCGCGACCGCGATTCTGGCGGCGCTGAGGCACCGCGACCGCACCGGCCGCGGTCAGCACATCGACCTCGCCCTGGTCGACACGCAGATGGCCTGGCTGGTCAACGAGGGCACGAACTACCTGACCTCTGGAGAGGTGCCCCGCCGGCGCGGCAACGAGCACCCGAACATCGTTCCCTACGGCGTCTTCGAGACCGCCGACGGCCACGTGATCGTCGCGGTCGGCAACGACGGCCAGTACGAGCGGTTCTGCGAGCTTCTCGGCGCGCCGGAGCTGGCCTCCGACGAGCGCTACCGCACCAACGCAGGCCGCCTCGCCCATCGCGACGAGCTCGTGGCCCGGCTGTCGGGTCTCGTGCGCAAGCTGAGCAACGCCGAGGTCCTGGACGGCCTGGAAGCGCGCGGCGTGCCCGGCGGCCCGATCCACAACCTGGAAGAGGCACTGGCCTCCGACCAGGCGCAGGCCCGCGGCATGACGATCGACATGCCGCACCCGCTGGCCGGCAGCGGCAGCGTCCGGATCATCGCCAACCCGATCAGGATGTCGGAAACGCCCGTAACCTACCGCCGGTCCCCGCCCACGTGCGGGGCCGACACCGGCGACGTGCTCGCGGAACTGCTCGGCGACGACGGTCGTTAATTCCGTGACCGGCGCCGCTCCTTGCGTACTCTGTCCAGTTCCCGGACGAATCGCGGTTCGTCCGGGAGGAGACGCAGCGCCTTGCCGTAGGCGTCTTCGACTTCCCGAACCGGCAGTTCCAGCCAGTTGAACGTGCGCGCCATATCCCGCCAGGCCCAGGCGTGGCGCGTTGCCGGCGCGTCGAGCTGAATCACTCGCTCCAACAGGCTTCGCGCTTCCGTGAGCAACCTGCGACGAACCGCGCGCCGACCGCCCTTGCGCGCCGGGTCCGCCAACTGGATTTTGGTCTGCGCGAACTCGTGCAACGCCCGAGGATCGGCATGGACCGCCTCGCCGGCCCGCTCGAAGTACCGGTGGGCGGCTTCCGGCTCTCGGAGGCGGCGCGCCAGGATGGCCGTGTCGATCGCATCCCGGCCGAAAGCCGCGGCATCGCGGCCCCGAAGCAGACGACGGGCCCGGTCCGATTCCCCCGCGTTCGCCAACACGTCGATCAAGGTGTTGGCGACATGGGGAATCGCCGCTTCCGACCCCCGTCTCTCGAACGTCGCCAGCACCTCTTCCGCCCGTGCAATCTCGTCGCGGTCCGCGTACGAGCGGATCATTGCCGATGCGAGCACGGCCGAAGCGGGATTCGCCTGCCACGAGGACTCGATGCGGCGAAGCGCTTCCTCCGCCTCTCCCAGGGCCCGAAGGTGCGCGGCGTCCCGCAACGTGGACAAGGCCACGTATTCCGGATGGGCGGGCAAGGTGGCCCGGAAGTAGGTCCGCTCCTCGTCGAAATCGAAGCGCGGCGGCGGCGAACCGTTGGCCTCCATGGCGCGAAACACCTTCGGCAAACCGGTGAGCCTTCCTTCGGCAAGCCGCAGGTCCTTGAGAAACTCGCCGATGCGGCGGTTTCGGGCCGGCACTGGCCTCACCTGGGCACCGGCGACCAGGTGCCCGGCCTCAATCCCCGGCACGGGTCCCGGATAGCTGATCACCTCGACGCGGCCCGGATAGAGGTACACCTTGACCGGCTCGGGTTGATCGACGTCGTAGCCGCCGTGATAAGCCGCGTTGACCAGGGTCTCCCGAAGGGCCGGCAGCGGGTAGCTCACCCAGCCTCGAACCTGACTTCGGTCACGCTGCTTCTGCAGGTGCGAGACGGACAAGTTCTCCAGGTGGTTCAGGCAATCGCGAAGCTGGTCGACGAGTCCACCGCGAAACACACGCTCCTCCTGCACGTCGCCCCAACTGTCCGCAGCGAACTGGACGACTTCGATCGTCGCGCCGCGAAACCAGTGCGTGGGGTCGGCAGCAAAGAGGAGCAGACCGGCGTTCCTCGGCACTTCATGGTCGTTGGCCTTAACGGTGATCCGCATCCGCCGATAGATCTCCCTTTCGTTGGGCTCGCCCAGCAGACCGCTGCGGACGTCCCGCAGGTATTCGCGAACCTTGATTTCGCGGATGTCCTCCACCTCCGCACTGCGGGCCGCACGGTCGTCCCAGGGCACCCGGTTGGTCTGTTCAATGAGCGCCCGGAGCATGTCGCCGCGTTGCTCGGCGTCAACCGTCTCGGCGCCAAGCCGAATCCAGTATCGACCGCGACGACTGTCGTCTGAGGGCGCTCGATGCGGTCGCATGTCACTTGCCGGGATCCAGACGACCAGGATGAGCCGATCGCCGACGAGCTCCGGCGACATGATCGGAGCGTAGGGAGGATCGAGCCGCTGGCAGTTGCCACGAATCCACGTCTGCGCCGCCTCGACCTGGTCGGCTGGCAAGCCCTCAGGGGGCAAGACAGCCAGACCGCCCTCCTCGGCCACTCCGATGACGATGTAGCCGCCGTTGAGGTTGTGAAAGTCGTTCGCGAAGGCACAGATCGTCCGCAGGACCTGTCTGCCGGTCGTCTCAGGATTCCAGGATGCCTTGAACTCCACGCGCGCCGACTCCACGCTTCGACAGTGGAGTAGGTCGTCGAGATTGATTTGGAGGATGGTGCTCACGGCGTACTGCCGGTGGGAGTTCGGGCCACGAGCCCGCTCCGGCTGAGTCTATTCCGCCCACAGCGGTCTAACGTTCCCTGGTTCCCGGGCTCCGCTCCCGAAGCGGTGGTACCGTGGAACAGCCACGCGGCAATCCCACCCCCAGGAGAGAATTTGACGAACACGGCCGTAGGAATCAGCGGCTTCGGCGGCTACGTGCCGGAGCGCGTCATGACGAACCAGGACTGGATGGAACACGTAGACACCTCCGACGAGTGGATCGTCGCCCGCACCGGAATTCACCGGCGCCGCTTCGCCGCCGAAGGCGAATCGACCGCGCACATGGCCACCGCGGCCGCGAACTCGGCGCTTGAGAGCCGCGGCGTGAGCGCCGAAGAGATCGACGAGATCATCGTCGCGACCGACACTCCCGAGGTCTACACGCCGGACACCGCCTCCTTCGTCCAACGCATGATCGGCGCGCGTGAGATTCCCACCTACGACCTCGGCGGCAGCGGCTGCGCCGGGTGGGTCCAGGCCGTCGACATCGCCCGCTCGCGAGTGCTCACCGGCACCCAACGGGTCCTGGTGATCGGTGTCGAACTCATTTCGCGGCTCGTGAGTTGGAAGATCCGCGAAACGTGCGTCCTGTTCGGCGACGCCGCCGCCTGCGTGATCGTCGAGAAAGGGCAGCAGATGGCCGAGATCCTCGGCTCCAGCACCGGCACCGACGGCAGCCAGTGGAAGATCCTGACCCTCCAGATCGGCGGCACCCGCAAGCCGTTCTCGCTCGAGCGAGCACAAAGGGAAGAGCATCTGAAGCTCGACATGGACGGCCCGGCCCTGTTCCGGCACGCCGTCCACCGCATGTCCGACGTCAGCCGCGAAGTGCTCGACAAAGTGGGCGTCAAGCTCGATGACATCGCAATGGTCATACCCCACCAGGCGAACCTGCGGATCATCCAGGCGGTCGCCAAGAACCTCTCCGCGCCGATGGAGAAGGTCTACACAAACCTTCAGGAGTACGGCAACACCGGCTCCGCCTCCGTGCCCCTGGCCCTGTGGGAAGCCCACCGCAACGGCCGCATCTCCCCCGGCGACCTGGTCCTCCTGACCTCCTTCGGCGCCGGCTTCCACTGGGGCGCGATGCTGTTGCGGTTCAACGGCTGAGGGAGCGCTCGCGGCAAGGAAAGGGTGTCTCTCTTGGACCGTCGATGTGGCCCTCACTCTGAGAAGGAGAGCAGGGTGCCCATCTGGATGAGCAACGCTGCCGGCCCAGGGAGAGGAACTCGTCCCTCCTGGGCCCGCAGCAGCGACGCAGTCGCTAAGTCGAACGGGGGAGTTCCCTTCGTCACCCGGCGCCGGCGCCACGTCTCCCTCCTTGTCCTCCAAGGCGGACAGCGCGAACGCTAGCCGCTGCGACCCGTAGCAGTAGCCGCGCAGCACCAGCATCGAGCTGCAGACCGCCAGAGTGCCGTGCGGCAAGTATGCTCCCAAGCCCGGACCGCGTGCGATGAAGAGCGCTTGATCGCCAGGTTCGACGCGATCCGCGAAGCCGAGCGGTGCACACGATGAAGGGGGCCAAGCTGTTCGGGACAGTCGTGGTCCGCTGCTGCCGGTGATCGCCGTCCAAGTGGCCGGTCAGGAGAAGAAAGAGACGCGGATCGAGTTCGTGATCCACGCGCCCGACCAAGAGAGGTTCACCGAGATCTCGCCGATGCTCGCGCCGTGCGCTCAACGCGAGCACGACATGATGGACGTGCTCAAGAGCTCGTCGAGTGCGGATCGTCGACCGCCCTGAAGATGTACACTGACGGCCCTCTGATCCCCAAAAAGGACGCCCCGCATGAACGCAGCCTTTGAGTCGGCGCAGAAGTTCCTGGACACTCTTGAGAAGCTAAAGGACCTTCCCGAACGTCCTTGGGGGCAAATCGCTAAAGAGCAGAACGACACCGATACCTTCGCGTACCTATCTGAGTGTCAGTGGATCGCCAAGTGTGTGGTCAAGACCAACGGTGAGGTCCCCAACTCGGACTATGTGAGGCGCGCCTTCGACGTCTTGTGTGGTTTCGTCGAGCACATGGGTAACTTCCGTCTCGGCCAAGGAGCGCAGGAGTATCACAATCACGCTCAGACGTTCCGCAAGCAGGCCCGCGAACTGTGCCACGAAGTCGGAGCATGGGCAGCGATGGTGGATTCTCAAGACTCGTCCGGCGCGAACGCCGCGGCGAGGACTCAAGAGCTAATGAAGTCGGCCGCGGAGCACGAGAGAAGGGCAGCTAAAGCAGCTGATGCCGCACAGACAGCTGCCGCCAAGACAGGGGTTGCCGTGTTCACTGGGCAGTTCGAGGACGATGCCAGCCTCTACAAGTGGCGAGCATTCTGGTGGCTGGTCGTGACAGCCGGGTTCTTGGGAGCCACTCTCTACCTATCGTGGGATCTCATTCAGCTCGAGTGGGCGGTCGATTGGACTGATTGGAGCTGGATCCCGCGCTTTCTCGGCCGGCTCTTCATCCTGTCCCTTCTCACCTACGCGACGTCATGGAGTGGCCGTATGTCCCTCTCGAACCACCATGCGTCAGCAGTGAATCGCCACCGGAGTAACAGCAGTCGGACCATCGAGGCCTTCCGTGATTCGGCTACAAACCCCGCGATCAAAGACGCCGTGGTTCTGGAAGCCGCGAAAGCGGTCTTCGAGAATGTGCCCACCGGCTACCTGGACAAGCCGAACGATGTGCCGTCTGGTACCACCAAGACGATCGAGTTGTTGCGTACACTCGGTCCCGACCCGTAGCCTCGTGGCTGCTGATCGAGCCATCTACACCGCCTCCTGCTCGGAGAAAGCGGGGAAGCCCACCAGCCCCCGGGTCGAGTTGAAGGTGTAGAGCTTGCGCTTCTCGAAGTGGGGCTGCGGCCGTTGCGGCGGCTGGTTACCGTTCCCTTACGCGCAACCATGTACTGCACCACCTCGGTCGGCGGGCACCAAACGCCCAACTGCTTGCGGAGCTTCGGGTCGAAGGTCTGCAGGAACGGTTCGTAGGAGTAGGGAACCGCCTCGCCTCGTTGAAGCTGGCGAAGAACGCCGGGCGATCCACCCGGTTCAAAGCGGCTGCCGTCCAGTCCGGCACCTCGATCAAGCCGAGAGGCCGAAGCCGTCGAGGGTCGGCAAGTTGCTGGAAGAGGGCCCGCAAGCCAGGCGCCCGCACCTGCCGGACAGCGGTCCGCCAGTCAAACACACTGCCGCGTGGCGGCGCCTGCCGCGGCCACAACACCCACGCGGAGACGAGGCCGCAAAGGAGCGTCTGCACCAGAGTCGAGTGGAAGAAACGCGCGCCCTTCGCGCCCTCGAACCGCATCCCGAGCGCCTCCTCCAGGGCTGAGCGCACGGCTCCGAGCGAGGGCGAGTCCCCTGCCCGCTCGACCCGAGCAAGACCATCTCGGGCGTAAGAAGCCAGCAACCAAGCCAAGTCCTTCGGGCCCGCCAGCGCCGCCTGGTGAGACAACGCACGCGCCAAGTACCCGCCGAGCCCCCTGCCAGGCCCGCTTGCCGCTTCCCGCGGCTTCTCGAGGAGACCCGCGAACTCCGGCTCAGTCGCGGCCAGGCTGAACGTCTCCAATTTCACCTCGTCGCCCGAGGAGTGCCGGTCTACGAGTTCGAACTCACGGAGGTTCGTCACCAACACGAGTTGATAGCGGGACCAGTAGCGGTCAATCTGCTCCCGCACGTCCGTCGCTCCCAAAGCCACTTGAGACAACTTCACCTCCACGACCCCGCGCTCGGGGACCTGACCCATGCGCGCCTTGCCCCCCTGAACCTGTTTCGCAGCGTAGAGCCCGACGTCGGGATGTCCCGAACCTTGGTCCGCAAGCTCTACGACGCAGAACACCTTCGGTCTGAGTGACCCGCCAACGGCGTTCAACAGGTTCGCGAGCGGCGGATAGCTGGATCGCTCGTCCGTCGCGCCGCCCGACGCGCGGATACGCCGGAGATTCGGCGAGATACGCCTCGACCGCCGCCGTGAGTCTCTTGGCCGGGATCACGCCGCAGCCCTACTTGCCTACGCCAACCGGGATCAACTATCCGCGATTCTCCGGCCACCAACGTAGTAGAGACCATGCATGTCATTTCACGCCCGGCGGCCGGAGCGGTCGCCTTCCGCCGCAGGTCTCGACACCTTGTTGTTCGTAATCATTTCAGATAGAGTGTTCCCTTCGAACAGCGGGCAGGACGCGGCCATACACCCCTCCAGGCCCTCTCCAGAGACCCGAGATACAGACCACGAACGATAAAGAATGATTGACAATCGAACCGACATGAATCCCAAGGAACGACTGGGCGAAGAGATCGCCACGCTCGCCGCGCGCATCGACGCGGCGACTTACGAACTGCTCGTGCTGATTCGCAAGTTCGACGAACAGGAAGGCTGGAACAACGGCTTCCTGAGTTGCGCCCACTGGCTGACCTGGCGCATCAGTCTTGCACCCGGCGCGGCGCGAGAGCGGATGCGCGTCGCCCGGGCCCTGGGCGAGCTGCCGCTGATGAGCGAGGCGATGAAACGTGGCCAGCTCTCCTACTCCAAGGTCAGAGCACTCACCCGCATCGCCAGGCCCGACACCGAGCAGTCACTGGTGGACCTCGGCAGGACCTGTACCGCGGCCCACATTGAAAGGGTGGTCAGGGCGTGGCGCAGAGCCGACCGCACGATCGAGGCCCACGACGACGAGCTGCGGGACGCCGCCAGTCACGTGGCTACACACATCGACGAGAACGGCATGTTCGTGATTCGTGGACGCTTGGCGCCGGAGGTCGGCGAGGTGCTGGTGAAGGCGCTAGACGCGGCGAGCGAGAAGCTGTACGACGCAAGTCGCGACCAGACGGACAATGTGGATCGGCCCCCTGTTGGCAAGCTGCGCGCCGACGCTCTTGGACTGGTGGCCGAGAGCGCTCTCGCGGGCGGGCTTGATCCCGGTTCGAGCGGCGGCCGTTTCCAAGTTGTCGTCCATGTGAACGAGGCGGAACTCGAAGGCGGTGAGGAGGCGCCGCCAGCAAGTAACTCCAGGCCTCGTGTTTCCGCGGAAACGCCCGGCACCGGTGTCTCGGCGAGGTCAGCTGCCGGAGAAGGGGCCGGGGATGGTGTTTCCGCGGAAGCGCCCTCAAGGAACGGCGCCTGGCTCGGCGACTCTCACGTCCCTGTTTCCGCGGAAACAGCCCGACGGATCGCCTGCGATGCCGGCAAGGTGCGGATGAGCCACCGAAACGGCGAGATCCTGAGCGTCGGCCGCAAGACACGGACCATTCCGCCGCCGATTCGGCGTGCTCTGGAGTTCAGGGATCGCGGATGCCGCTTCCCGGGCTGCACTTCCCGGCACTGCGACGCGCACCATGTTGATCACTGGGCGGATGGCGTGTTGGGGGCAACTGTAAAGGTCCCGTTCGTGGCAACCGAAAACGGCACACTCTGGAGTTTGTCGGAGGTCGTTGGTCGTTCCATGCTGCTGGCTTCGCCAACAGCCATGGAGCGACGCGCAGATGCACGAATGGGAGACGAGGATGCTGCTGAGGCACTATCTGGAGCAGGGGATCTCGAAGGCGGAGTTGTCGAGGCGCTTCGGCGTCAGCCGGCGGACGATCCACAGATGGATCGAGTCGGGCCAGTTGGGCCTGGACCTGTCGTCGGGCGTGGCGCGGTACTCGCCGCGGCCTCGGGCTCCACACAAGCTGGACCCGTACAAGGAGTTGATCGTGGTTCGGCTGGAGGAGTTCCCCAAGCTGTCGGCGAAGCGCCTGTTCGACGAGGTGCGGGCGGCGGGCTACGAGGGCGGGTACAGCCGGGTGAGGGACTACGTGCGCGAGGTGCGGCCGCGGGAGCCCCAGGAGCCGGTGGTGCGGTTCGAGACGCCGGCGGGGCATCAGGGTCAGGTGGACTTCGGCAGGTTCAGGCTGCCCTGGGGGATTCGCCACGCGCTGCTGGTGGTGCTCGGCTACTCCCGGCTTCTGTGGCTGCGCTTCTACTCCAGGCAGACAATGCCGGTGCTGTTCGAGGGGCTGGAGAGCGCGTTCGACCGCTTCGGCGGCGTGCCGCGGGAGCTCCTGTTCGACCAGATGCGGACGGTGGTGGTGTCGGACGACCGGTCCTCCGGCGGCGGACTGGTGGTGAACGCGGAGTTTCTGCGATTCGCAGCCCACTGGGGATTCGTGCCTCGATCCTGCCGGCCCTACCGGGCGCAGACCAAGGGCAAGGTGGAGCGTCCGATCCGGTACGTGCGCGGCAGCTTCTTCTACGGGCGGACGTTCGTGAATGACGCGGACCTGAATGAGCAGGCGGACCGTTGGGCCGAGGGCACGGCCAACGTTCGCCTTCACGGCACGACGCGTGAGCGGCCTCTGGACCGATTCGAGAGGGACGAGCGCCAAACGCTTCGCCCCCTGGCGCTGCAACCATACCGACGCTTGGGCAGCCAGCCGGTCGCGGCTGAGGCCCCGCATCCCGCCCTGGCGCCGACGGTGCAGGTGCAGCGTCGGCCATTGCGGGAGTACTCGGAGGCGGTCAGGTGAAGGCGCTGGCAGGCGACCGGCGGGCACGTCTGAGGGCGATGCTGGCGGACTTGAAGATGCCCGGAGCACTGGAGGCGGTCGACGGCATTCTGGCGCAGGCGGACAGCGGCGCGGTGACCGCGGGCGAGGCGATCGAGGAGCTGCTTTCCGCCCAGATCGTCCTGCGCAACAACCGCCGCCTGCAGACGGCAATGCGCTCCTCGCGCCTGCCGGCGGTCAAGACGCTCGATCAGTTCGACTTCAGCTTCCAGCCGAGCATCAAGCGCGAGCAGATCGAGAGCCTCCACGAGCTCGGCTTTCTGGAGCGCGCCGAGAATGTGATCCTGCTGGGACCGCCGGGAGTGGGCAAGACGCACCTGGCGATCAGCCTGGCGATCGCGGCCGCCGAGTACGGACGCCGCGTCTACTACGGCACGCTGGCGGCGCTCATCGAGTCGCTGACCGAAGCCAAGGCCGCCGGCAACCTCTCGCGGCGGCTCCGCGTGCTTACCCACCCGGCGCTGCTGGTCGTGGACGAGATCGGCTACCTGCCGATCAGCCAGGACGGCGCCGTACTCTTCTTCCAGTTGATCAACGCTCGCCACGAGCGGGCCTCGACGGTGCTGACGTCCAACAAGGGCTTCGAGGAATGGGGCGGCGTGCTCGGCGACGAGATCATGGCGGCGGCGCTCATCGACCGCCTGCTGCACCACTGCCACATCGTCAACATCCGGGGAAACAGCTACCGAATGAGGGCCCACCAGGACCTGCTCCGGACCGCGACCGACGATCACCGCCGGGAAGACGGACCATGACAACCGGCCCCCTCCGCTCGGCGCGCGTCCGGTGTCGGGCTCCGGTCGCTCCGCTCCCTCCGCCCGACACCGGAGCCCATGGGGCGGACCGCACCGCTGCTGCTGCCTCCCCAACCTCTCTTGGAGTGGGACATTTTCAGTTGCCACAAGTGGGACATTTTCGGTTGCCATTGACATGGCGGCGAAACCAAGCTCTCGAACCTGGTGCTTCTGTGTCGCCGGCACCACCGTCAGCTTCACGAAGGCGGCTTCGAGGTGCGGATGGGTGCTGATGGCGCCGTGCAGTTCTTTCATCCTCGGGGACGGCCGCTCGATGAGAGTCCCGCGCTCCCGCCCGTCGGTCCGTACCCTTGCGACGATCTCGTTCGCGACCTCGAAGATGCCGGCATCCTCGTCACCGGCAACGAGTCGATGCCGGCCTGGGACGGCACACCGATGGACCTGCGCTACGTGATGGAGTGCCTGTGGCAGCCGCCACCCCATCTGCAGGCTGTAGTCGACCGGGAGCGGTATGGTGCGATGGCCCGAAAGCAGCCGGAGCCGCAGGCTGCCTAGCCGCAGCCAGATGGTTCCCAACCGCTAGGTTGTTCCTACAGCACCTCTTGACGGCACCGGTTGGAGGCACTACTCTCCGGCACCATGAGCGAACGACACACTGTCCTTGGTTCGCCGGTCAGATTCTCCGAGGACGTGGTGCCGCTTGGCAACGTCAAGGTGAATCCGGGCGCCGTGGTGCGCCACGCCACTGACTCGGGCCGTCCGGTGCTTCTGACATCGCGCGGCCGCGGAGTCGCCGTCGTTCAGTCCCTGGCTCAGTACGAGGAAGCGCAGGACGAGCGATCGTTCCTTCGCGCCGTTGTCCAAGGACTAGCGAAGGCCGAGGACGGTTCCGAACTTACGCTGGCCGAGGTCAAGGCGAGATTCCGCCCGAAGTAGCTACCGGCGCCGCCAGGAAGGTTGAAGGAGCCGAAGCCTCGATCAGCTACGGGTCAGGTTCCTCGGCATTCTTCTCGACCACCTGCAGCACGATGTCGTCCTTCTGAGGAGACGGGAAGTTGATGATGATCGCCTCGGCGAACTGAGTGGTCCGAAGATACGCCTTGGTCTGAGAGACGTGACCCTTCGTAATGGACCCGCCAGCCTTTAGCTCGACGGCTATCTGGCCGGCGATCACGAAATCGAGGCGTTGCATTCCAACGCACTCGCTCCGGTACATGACTTCGACGTTGTTCTCGATCGTGTAGGGAGTTCCGTTCGCTCGGAACTCGATCGCCATCGCCTTCTCGTAGACCGACTCGGCATAGCCCTCACCGAGAGCAGCGTAGACCGCCTGCGCGGCCGCGATCACATCTTCCTGGTACTCCTCGACCGTCTTCATCGAATCCTCCTCCTTACGGGACTGCCAATTCTCGGTACTCGCCTGGCCGGATCATGTTGACGGCGGCATGAACATCGCCAACCCGGGAGCGAATTCGTGGCCAGGAGGTCGTGAGGAGGACGAGTACGCCCAGTCTCCGTTCGTGGAGATTCTGTTGGTGTCGAAGCTGCTGGTCTGTCGTGACCAGCAAGTCGTAGCCCGCATTCTCAGCACGATCCAGGAGTTCGCCGTTGTGAAGGTTGGACCAGCCGCGTTCAAACGCGGTGTCGACAGCGTGCCCGGACAGGTGCCGCCGAAGCGGCGCCGGGGTCCCCTGGTCGAACAGGATCTTCACGCGGGCGGTGAGGTGGCCACATCCTCCGAGGGCTTGTTCGGGCTAGCCTCCGCCAGCGAGCTGACCTCGAAGTCAAGGACGGCCTCGACGCTTGCCGCTCCCACTCCTGGAAACCAGTCCAGGAACTGCTCTACGGACGCTCCATCCCTGATGTTCTCGAACAGCGTGGCTACGGGAACACGCGTGCCCCGAAAAAGCCAAGCGCCGCTTAGCTTCTCCGGGTGCCGTTCTACCTCAGAGCACTTCTGCCAGTCCGTCATTCGGTTCCCCGCAATTTGGCTCGATCGTCACTGACAGGACGATACCAGTCCAGCGGCAATCAATCACCCGAAGATCAGGTTCCAGATCGTGAACAGGGTAAAGGACACGTAGACGCCGGACGCGATCAGCATCATCACGATGTTGAGCGCCTTCGGTCGTGCGGACTTCGGCAGCTTGGTGAGGTTCACGTAGAGGGTGAGCGGCACGTAGATCGCCATCGCGAAGCCGCCGAGGAGCGCGGCGTTGAAGATGAAGCCGAGCGCCGACACGCCGCTGAGTTCGAAGAACGCGGTCGAGGCGGTGCCGGCGACCATGAACATGATCGCGAAGGTCAGGTACCACTGGCTCTGGGTGCGCTTCTTGCCGAACTTGAACATGGAGCCGAGCAGGTAGGACCAGGTGCGGGCGCCGCCGTCGACGGCGGCGAGTTGGGAACTGAACAGGGCCGCCATGCCGATCAGCAGGAACACGTAGCGGCCGGGGGTGCCGAGGCTCGACTCCAGGATCACGGACATGTCCCAGACGATCTGGCCCTCGGCGGGAACGATCCCGGCCGGGCGGAGAACGGCCAGCGCCCCGAACATGAAGAGGAACATCGTGAACGTGTTGCCGAGCCAGAAGAAGAGGACCTGGTCCTGGATCACGTAGCGCATCCAGCGCCTGAACCGGCTCGCGTTCTCGGGGCTCTCGGGGTAGCGGAAGCCGGTCTGGACTTCGGCCGTCTTGTGCTGGCGCAACGGATTCGCCAGTACCGGGATGCGCTTCCCCATGCCGATGTTCTTGTCGCGCAGGTAGAAGGCGTAGTAGAGGTTGCCGGTGCCGCCAATGCCGGCAAAGACGACCGCGCCGAAGAAGCGGGCGAACGTGAACTCGTCGTCCAGCTCGATGTGGCCGAAGTTGACGAGGCCCCGCCCCATCTCCTTGACCGCATCCCAGGTGCCGACCGAAAAGGCGACGTAGACCAGGCCGATCGTGATCACCAGCACCATGATCCCGATGGACCGCTCGACCGCCTTGTACATCTGCTTCGGCCCGAACAGGATGAGCGCGATGAACCCGAACGTGACCGCGGTCCAGAACCACTCGGGGCCCGGACCGTCGGGGCCGAAGATCAGGGCCTTGAGCGCCGCGCCCGACATCCTCGCCCACCCCGGAAGGAACAGGCCGACGAAGCCCAGCGTCAGGAAGGCGTAGATGACGGTCATCGACATCCGGGCGTACGACGTGAACGGGTGTTCGCCGGTGACCACCGCCCAGCGGCCGATCTCGATGTTGATCCAGAGCTGAAGGAAGACGCCCAGGGCCGCCGCCCACAACATGACCGTGCCGAACTTCGCCGTCACCCACGGCCACACCGCGAGTTCCCCGGCGCCGACCGCGAGGCCGATCATGATCGCGCCCGGACCGGCGAGCTGCCAGAAGGACAGCTTGCGTTCGGGGAGGTTCTCCTCGCGTAGCGGTGGGATCGGTACCGGCATCTGAACGACCTCCTCTATGCCGGTACGGGCCGAAGCCGCCCATCCAGCTTCTCGCGATTCAAGGGAATATGGAGCGCGAGACACTGTAGCAGCGGGCGAATCGCGTGCGCACATCGTGCGCCGCAGCGGGTACCATGTCGCCGCCACCCGCAACAGACACCACCGTTCCCCCGCAGAGGAGACACGCCGATGACTCGACGCCTGATCCCTACCTGCCGCTCGATCGCGGCACTGCTGCTTACCCTGATTCTGGGCGCCGCTCCGGCGCTTGCCGCCGCCGACGCGGCCCTCACGGTCACGAAGCCGGAACAGGTCGGTCTCTCGGCCGAACGCCTCGCCCGCATCGACGCAGTGATGAACGGCTACATCGAGGCGGGGAAGATCGCCGGCGCCACGGGCCTGATCGCCCGCCGCGGCGAGATCGCCTACTTCAACACCTACGGCTACCGCGACCTCGAGTCGAAGGAGCCGATGCCCAAGGACGCGCTCTTCCGCATTTACTCGATGAGCAAGGCGGTCACCGGCGTCGCCGTGATGATCCTGCACGAGAAGTACGGCTTCGCGCTCCGTACCCCGGCCTCCAAGTGGATCCCCGCCCTGGGCGATCAGAAGGTCGCCGAATGGAGCGTCGATTCGGGGACCGGAGACCCGAGCCTGGAACTCGTGCCCTCGAACCGCGACATGACGGTCCAGGACCTCCTCACCCACACCGCGGGCATCAGTTACGGCGGGCCGCGCAATGCACAGGGCGGCTCGTACTACGCCGAACTCGGTGTCGGCAGCCGCGACCAGACCCTGGAGGAGTTCACCAACAAGCTGGGTCAGGCGCCGCTCCACAACCACCCCGGCACGGTGTGGCGCTACGGCTACAGCATGGACGTGCTCGGCCGCCTGGTCGAGGTCATCTCGGGCAAGACGTTCGATGTCTTCCTCGAGGAGGAGATCTTCGCCCCGCTCGGCATGAAAGACACCGCGTTCTACGTGCGCCCGGGCACCGAGGACCGGCTGGCCGTGCTCTACACGCTCGACCGCGAGGCCGGCGACGGCACGATCACTCGCTCGAAAGCGCCGCCGCAGAACTCCTACCTGACCAAGCCGAAGATCTTCTACGGCGGCGCCGGTCTGGTCTCGTCCACGACCGACTACTTCCGGATGATCCAGATGCTGCTCGACGGCGGGGAGTACGAGGGCGGCCGGATGCTCAGCCCGAAGTCGGTCGAACTGCTCGGCAGCGACCACATCGGCGACATGCCGCGCGCGGGCCAGCTCCTGGGACCAGGCGACGGCTTCGGCCTCACCTTCCGGGTCAACGAGAGCCCGGGCATGAACGGCGCCAACGGCTCCGTCGGCGAATACCGTTGGGGCGGCGCCGCCGGCACCCGGTTCTGGATCGACCCCGAGGAGGAGATGGTCGGCGTGTTCATGATCCAGATCCTCCCCCACACCAACCTGCCCTACGGCACTGAGTTCCGCAACCTGGCCTACCAGGCGATCGTCGACTGACCTGTTCGGAGAAAAAGAGAAGATGACCGACCGCAGCCTGGAAGTCCGTCTCGCCTCGCGCCCCGCCGGAGAGCCGGAAGCCGCGAACTTCGAACTCGCCGAAACCGATATGCCAAGCGCCGGCGAAGGGCAGGCGCTGGTGCGCAACGTCTACATGTCGGTCGACCCCTACATGCGGGGCCGCATGCGGGACATCCAGTCCTACACGCCGCCGTTTCAGATCGGCGCCGCGCTCGACGGCGGCGCGGTCGGCGTCGTCGAGGAGTCGAACTCGGACGCCCTGGCGCCGGGCGACCTGGTGTCGAGCCGCTACGGCTGGCGCAGCCACTTCGCCGCTCCCGCCGCGGAACTGCAGAAGATCGACACCCACGGCGCGCCCCTCTCCGCCTTTCTCGGCGTGCTCGGCATGCCGGGCATGACCGCCTACGTCGGCCTGCTCGACATCGGCGAACCGAAGGAGGGCGAGACGGTCTTCGTGTCGGCGGCGGCGGGCGCTGTCGGCAGCCTCGTGGGCCAGATCGCGAAGATCAAGGGCTGCCGCGCCGTCGGCAGCGCCGGCTCGGCGGACAAGGTCGCCCACCTGGTCTCGGACCTCGGCTACGACGCCGCCTTCGACTACCACGGTGACCTGAACCGATCCTTGAGCGAGACCTGCCCGGACGGCATCGACGTCTACTTCGAGAACGTCGGCGGCCCGACGCTCGAAGCCGTGTTCTTGCACATGAACATGTTCGGCCGCATTCCGGTCTGCGGAATGATCTCGCAGTACAACGACAAGGAACCCCGGCCCGGCCCCAGGACGCTCATCTCGATCATCCCCAAGCGCCTCAAGATGCAGGGCTTCATCGTCTCCGACCACCTGGACCGCCGCGCCGACTTCGTCCGCGACACAGCCCGCTGGATCGCCGAAGGCAAGGTCACCTACCGCGAGACAATCGTCTCCGGCCTCGAGAGAGCCCCCGAAGCCTTCATGGGCCTCTTCCGCGGCGACAACACCGGCAAGATGGTCGTCCAGATCACCGACGATCCGACGGCGTAGCTTCAGCTACGCGCCGGGTGCGGGGCTCACCCGTCCGCCAGGGAGGGCGCGGCCGCCCAGCGGTCGTTCGCGGTACGGTGGCGGTTGGCATCAAGCCTCGACTCCGCGACCTACGGTGGATCGTCGAACTCATCGACGGCCCAGCGCCGAAGCCGAACGTGCCAGAGCGGTATCAAAAGTAAGCCAGAGACGCGTAAGATGAGCGTTCGGGATCGGCCGACACACCGCTCCCGGCCGCGGACAATGGGGTCTGCTGACTTCCTCAGAGAGAACCAGATGAAGAAGAGCCGCTCGCGATTCGGTAGCGATCAACACGAGGTCCCACTCGAGTACGACGAGCAGTTCGCCGAGAACAACCTGGACGATTTCGACGACGACTTGGACCACATGCCCAGGGCGTCGTCCATGGCCGACCAGCTAGACCGGATCGAAGAGGACCTCGTCGCTCCCACGGCCGAGTTCTTCGACACCGCACCCGACACGCACGCGAAAGGCATCGTGGCGTGACAGCCGTCACGTACTTCCAGATCTACGAAGACGCGGGCAGCCGCTGGCGCTGGCGTTTCCGATCGAGCGCGACCCACGAGCTGCTCGGCCGATCGACAAAGGGGTACCGAACCGAAGCTACATGTCGCGAGGCGATCGAGACCATCAAGCGATCGGGCGACTCACCGATCCGCGCTCTCACCGATGAGCAGATCGCTCTGCTCGGCTCGGAGCCGAGCCAGATCAATCTCCGGTAGGGTCTACGCCGACCCACACACGAGTTGAGGCACCCGCTCGGAAGTGTGGGCGAGGATCCAACCCTCACCGCCCAGAGCCCGTCAGTGGGCAACACGGCCCTCCACGCGCTTGGATAGGCCACAGAACTGAGACAGCTTTCAGTCGCGTGGTTGTCCGGGGCGGCCTCGGCCGGTAACCTCTCACCGCTTACAAGGAGGAGGCGCCGCACGACATCCAAGTACCTGTCGTCTTTGACGGCAGAACAACGGCAGGAGTTGGAGCAGAGTCTGTACGACCGGCAGTCGAAGACTTGCTTCATCTGTGACGAGGCCACCGATCTAGTGCTGACAGCACAAGGCTGCGGCTCAAATCCTCCTGGGAGTTCGCGAGCTTCCGGTGCGGGTCTTTCTTGAACCCGACGCGAATGTTCTGCTGCAGGCGAACACAAACGCGGGAGGGAAGCTCCGACAGGTAGCGTTTGATCCAGCGGTCATGCGACATCTGGGAAGCACTATCTACGTGGAGCGGCTCAACATGTATCGCCAGATGCGGGGGCTTGCGGCCGACGACTACTCGTTCTCCGAGAGCGACCTCGTACGCTTCTACCGTGGGGAGAGTCGCGAAACGGAGCGCTACATC
The DNA here is from genome assembly GCA_965216125.1 of Candidatus Multivorans sp. Lineage (GTDB taxonomy): Bacteria > Acidobacteriota > Thermoanaerobaculia > Multivoradales > Multivoraceae > Multivorans. The sequence goes on from OZ244152.1 coordinate 229,461, forward strand.
GTGGACGCTCAGCGGGACGCCGTCAACAGCGAGATAAAGAACACACTGTTGCAGTTCGTCGAGTGGACTGGCAAAGGTGCCACGAGACCACTATCCTACATGCCCATCGAGCGGTCATTCTTGAAGGAACTGCTGTACAAGAAGGCGCTCGACAGTCCTCTCGACGACGGCATGGAACAGGGGACGAATCCGCGCCAAATGAAACGCAACCAAGTGGCGCTGTATGGAGAACTTCCTGCGCAGCGTGTCGAATCTGTCACTGTGGTCGGATTCGAAGCTAAGCCAGACGGTCCTCGGTCCCAAACAGAACCGGCAGTTCTGGAAGCAGGCGTTCGAGACCGGATTGACCCCCGCTGGGATCCGAGTTCTGAACGAGCGCTTCGACCTGAAACAGTTGATCTCTGACTAAGAGGTCCGACCTTGGGAAGAGTGTCGAGGGTGCCGCGGACGTAGTCGCCGACGTGGCTATTCGGCGCAGTCGTGCCGTTTGACCCACTTGGCAGCGGCATCGGTCCAACCTTTGCCAAGCGAGGTTCTCTCCGTGGCCACGGGACCACTCTTGGCAACTCGGCGCGCGGTGTTCACGGCGATTTCGGATCGCTGAGGCGCGCACCGTATTCGTCGCATGCAGCCTCAAGAGATTCCGGGGCGGGCTGACGCAGTGTCCCCCGCCGGCACATGTCCGCCAGCACGCCAACGTGTCGCCGACACTCTCTCGGTCTCGGCAACCTGGGGTAGTCCTTCCGATTCTCGTCCACGGCTTCGCCGTCCAAGTACGCGATCCACGTCTCAATGTTCCAAGTAGGTACAAACACTGCCACGCTGTCTGCAGGTGACCTGGCCGCCACGCCCCGCTGCTTGCATGCCTCGTCCAGTCTGCGCAATCGCTCGTCAACGCCGATCGCGTCGCCATCGGTCAAGAGGAGCAAGGTCGAAGCGACATGCGTCCGACGGCCGGCATCCAGTTCCGTCACGTACACGTCTTGGACAAACCGGTCGGCCGCTCCTCGGCCACCGGGACTGCGCTCTACACGTAGCTGGTGGGGATCCTTTATGATATTCGTTTGCCGTAGGAACCGGCGAGCAAAGGCCTCCTGCTGCTGATCCTCACACACCAGGACATACTGCACTCTCTGGCGAGTCATCAGCGCTCCCAGCCGCGAGCCATCAACTGAGAGAGCCTCAGCGGGGAATCGCGATTCAAGGCCTCCAACCTGTCCGCGAGAGACTCCGTTCTGGTCGGCCCCACGCCGTCACGCCACAACAAGACGCCCCGGTCGCCTCCCAGATAGTCGATGACCTCCGGGTGGTGTGAGCACAATACGGCCTGAGTAATCTCGCTCCCGCAAGCATCGGCGACCGTAATCAGCCACGGCTGGATCTCTCGGAGCCCCACGTAGTTCACGGGTTCATCGATAAAGAGCGCCGTCCCCTCGGCAGTGAGGAGCGTGATGGCGTAGAGAACGATCAGAGCACGCTGCCCATCGGACAATTCGTGGAATCGGTAGTTGTGGGCCTCGTCAGCCTCACCAATATTCGCAGACAACACCCGCGTATCGACCCCGACTTTCTCCAGGGAGAGGCTGCGCAGTCCGCCCAGCACGCCGCGGAGAGCGTCAACGTACTCCGGATACAGGTGCGGCCGTTCCTGCAGGAAGTGCCGGTACCAATCGACAAAGTTCCGTCCGTCCCTGGCTAAGATCAGATCCTCGCCGGCGGCCTCCGACGCGAGAACTGGCGGATTGAGCCCACAGACCAACACGCCGCGCATGAATTCGAGAAAACGCGTGAGAGCCAGGTTCTTCTCGACAGGCACCACGCGAGCGAGCGCGGATTCACCCCAATCGCTCTTGAAGGCGGGACCCGCCGAATGGTCGTCACGGTACAACTGCACGTCGCCCCCTGTGAAGCTGAACAGGGGGCCGTCACCTTTTGACAGAGTCTCCAGGATGATCCGTCCGCGGCGTTCCCGACGGTCGTGCTCCACCTCGAGGCGATACTGGAACGCGTCTCCCTCCAACTCCACTTCAAGTCGGAAACACTGAATGTCCCGCTGTTGCCATTTCGTAAGGGACGAAGGGGGGAACACATCCCGGTCGGTGACCTTGGCCGTGCCTTCGAGCAGTCTCCGCAACGCGTACACCACGTCCAACACCGCCGTCTTCCCGGTCCCGTTCTGTCCGACAAGCAACGTCAGTTCCTGAAGCCGCAAGTCGAAGTTGACAAGGGACTTGTAGTTGTCGATGTAGATCCGCTTGAACATTCGATGGGACTCCTCATCACCTCGTGATCGCGTTGGTCTTCGCAAGCCTGGCCGACGCCTGCCCTGCCGGTTCGCCCAGGAAACGCCGGTTCAGCGCGTACAGTTCCGGTACCAGCGCTCGGATCCTCTTCACCAGGTCACGCTCCGACGCCGCCTCGGCGACCAGGCCGGGAAAGTCCGTGTCAGAGACGTACCAGACGCCTGCTTCTTCGTCCCAGGAAATCTCCGCGAAGTAGGTATCGTCCATGCCGCCTCCGGTTGCCGTTCAGCCGGGCGAAGGACATTATGCCTTCCCGTCCGTATCGTGGCCGGCGGCTCCTCGGCTTTGATCGCCCCAGCAGGCGCGGCTACGGGTAGTCGAGGTCGAGGAACGGCAGGGCGCTCAACACGCCCGGCCGGTCCACCGGCAACGCCCGGTGGAGGTAGGAGGCGTCGAGTTGGTCCCAACTGGTGACGCCGAGGAGGCCGAGGCAGGTCGTGATCTCGTGTTCGAGGATGCGGAGCATGCGGACGACGCCTTCGCGGCCGCCGGCGGCCATGGCGATGCACTCGAGGCGGCCGATGCCGACGGCGTCGGCGCCCAGGATCTTTGCCTTCACCACGTCGGTGCCGCGCAGGAAGCCTCCGTCGACGACGACCTGGGTGCGGCCATCCACCTCGGCGACGACCTCGGGGAGGGTGTCGAGGGTGCCGCGGACGTGGTCGAGCTGCCGGCCCCCGTGGTTGGAGACGTAGACCACGTCGACGCCGTGCTCGCAGGCCAACCCTGCGTCTTCCGCGGTGGCGATACCCTTGAGGATCAGGGGGATGTCGAACTCGTCCTTGATCCGCTTGACCAGGTCCCAGGTCATCCGGGCCTGGTAGTTCAGCGGCGCGACCCGGACCGTCGACTCGCCCACCGATGGCGGGCGCCACCGCTTGAGGATGTCCCGTTCGCGCCGGCTGTAGACCTGGGTGTCGACGGTCAGGCAGAAGCCGTTGTAGCCCGCGCTCTGCACCCGGCGGATCAGTCCCCGCATCCAGTCTTCGTCGTCGGCGAGATAGAGCTGGTACACCTTAGGCGAATCGGAGGCCTCGGCAGAGCCCTCGAGCCCGGGAAGGCACACCGAACTGACGAAGTTCATGATCCCGAAGTCCTCGGCCGCCTTCGCGGCCGTGGCGCCGCCACCTTCCTCGAACAACTGCAGGGAGCCGATCGGCGCCAGGATCACGGGGATGCGAAGGTCGTGTCCAAGTAGCGAGCCCCCGGGTTCGACTTCCGCGACGTTGGTCAGCACCCGCGGCCGGAAGGCGACCGAGTCCAGCGCCTGCCGGTTTCGCTTGACCGACGTCTCCGTCTCGGCGCCGCCGACCAGGTAGTCCCATACCTCCTGGGTCAGCTTCCGGCGCGCCGCCACGACGAGCTCATGGAAGGTCAGCGCGCTCTTGGCGGCGGCCCCGGGTTCGAACGGGTCGTCGGTCAAGTATCGTCGCGGGTCGGTCACGGAATCGCTCAGTTCTTGGTTCGGCGGACCCTAACAGCACCCCCGTCGGCCGTAGCGAGACATGGAAACTACGCACCGCTCATGATCAAGGTCGACCTGCCGCGGTTCGAGCGGCTGCTGGCCAGGGCCCTGGACACGCTGCCGCGGGTCTTCGCCGACCTGCTCGACAACATCGCGGTGGTGGTCGAGGAGGAGCCGACCGAGGAGGATCTGCGCCTCGTCGGCCTGGACCCGGAAGAGGACGACCTGCTGGGCCTCTACCACGGCGTACCGCTCGACGAACGAGGCAGCGGCTACAGCTCCCTGCCCGACCGGGTCGTCATCTACCGCCTGCCGATCTTGTGGATCTGCGACACCGAAGACGACGTCGTGCGCGAGGTGCGCGACACCCTGGTCCACGAGCTGGGCCACCACTTCGGGCTGGGCGACGACGACATGCCGTACTAGAGCCTCGCCGGACGTCGAACCGGCGCTTCGCGCCGGATGCGGGCAGGATGCCCGGGTTCCATCCGTGCGTCCGATGACGGACACACGGAGTGGGTCGCGGGTGGCGCGGATCGCGCCACCCGGGTTCCCAGGGGCCGACTGCAGGGCCGGGTGCTAGGTTCACCCCGTGTCCAAAGCCGTTCCCTTCCTTGGCATCGCAGCGGGCCTGGCGGCGGAAAGCTGGCCGCCGCACCGGACTTGACGCTCCCGCGCCATCTGAGGGCGGCGACGTGCCTTGCCGCCATCACGCTGAACCTGGCCTTCTGGGCCCTTCTGCTGCTGCTCCTGCTGCCGGCCAAGGCAGCGCGGCGCACGCGATCCTGGTTCCGGCGCCTCTCCAACCGCATCTACCGGAGCGCGGTGCGCATCGACAACGCGCTGCTCCGACACATCTCGGGCGCCACGTGGATCTTCGAGGAGCTGACTCTCGACCCGGCCCGGCCGCACATCGTCCTTGCCAACCACCGATCCTGGGCTGACATCCTGATCGTCCAGAGCGTCGTCGCAACCCGCGGTCCGATCGTCAAGTTCCTCGGCAAGCGCGAGCTCCTCTACATGCCGATCTTCGGCGTCATCATCCTTGCCTTCGACTTCCCGGTCCTCCGGCGCCGCGCGCGCCGGGGCGGCAACCCGGCGAACCGCCGGGACGACGACCGCCGCCGGGTCAGCGAAGCGTCCGCGGCCCTGATCGACTCGCCCGCCGCCATCCTCTCCTTCGCCGAGGGGACGCGGTTCACGGAGGCCAAGCGCGAAGCCATGAGCGGACCGTACGACAACGTGCTTCCGCCCAGGGCCGGCGGCCTCGCCGCCATGATCGAGGCGCTGACCCCAGGCGGCGGCACGATCGTCGACGTGACCCTCGCCTATCCACGGGCCGTTTCGTTCTGGGACTTCCTCGGCGGCGCGGCAGGACCGGTCGACGTCGCATGGGAAGTGGTCCCGATCACGGAGGTGCCGCCCGAACGCGTCCAGGAATGGCTCAATGACCGCTGGCAGCGCAAGGACGAGGCGCTACGGACACGATCCTTATGGCTGAGGACTCAGATCTTGTCAACCTAAGCGAAATGGAATAAGATCTCTCGCCAGCCCCGTTCCGTCGACCGACACGACTCGACACGACCGACAACAGACCCGGACAGCGAGGCGACAACGACATGACCGAGCACGACGACCGTCACGATCCCCAAGAGCCCGACCCGAAGGTCCTGGCCGCCGAGCCGATCGCCTCCGAAGCGCCCCTGGCAGCGCGGACGACCGGCCCCAAGCCCGAGTTGCCAGTCGTCGTCCTCCGCAACATGGTGATCTATCCGGGAGTCACGGTGCCGATGTCCGTCGGACGGGCGGAAACACTGAGCGCCATCCAAGCCGCAGGCGAGAGTCCCGACGGCAGGTTCTTCGTCCTCCTGCAACGGGAGAAGAGCGATGAGGTCGACCCGCTCGGCCTGCACACGATCGGCGTCACAGCGCACGTGGTCCAACTCCACCAGGGTCTAGGCGGCACGCAGGCCCTGGTGCAGGGTCTGCATCGCGGCATCGCCCTGCGCATCGACCGCACCGCTGGAAATCCTGCAGACGGGCACTTGGTCGCCACCGTCTCGCCGGCGGAGGAACTCATGCCGGTGGACCCGGATGACCTCGCCTTCGTCGCCCTCGACGAGGAACTGCGCAACCGGGCGGCCGAACTCGGCGCCCGTGCCGGCATCCCGAGCGAGGTCTTGACCAAGACCCTGCGCGCGGTGAATGACCCGGGCCGGCTCGCCGACCTGGTGGCCGGTCACCTCGAACTCCCGGCCGGCGACCACCAGTCCCTGCTCGAGACGCTCGCGGTCGAAGAGCGGATGCGTCGCGTCCTCATGCTGGTCCAACGGCGCATCAAGCTCCTCGACGCCCAGAAGGACATCAACACCCAGGTCGAGGAGGAGATCGGCGACCGGCAGCGCGAGATGTACCTGCGCGAGCAGTTGAAGGCGATCCGCAAGGAACTCGGCGACGACGACGGCGCCGACGACCTGGAGGAGCTGAAGGAACGGGTCGCCGGGCTGGAGTTGCCGCCCGCGGCGAGGAAGGAAGTCGACCGCGAACTGAGGCGACTCGAGCGGATGGGCCGCGAGTCGATGGAGTCCCAGGTCATCCGCACCTACATCGAGACGGTGTGCGAGTTGCCCTGGAGCGAGCTCAGCGACGAACGGCTGGACCTCGCGGACGCGGCGCGCATCCTGGACGAGGACCACTACGGCCTCAAGCACACGAAGGACCGGATTCTCGAGTTCCTCGCGGTGCGGGTCATGCACGACCGCCAGACGCGCAGACAACAGCTCCACGCAGGACCCGCGGAGGAGGCCGCCGCCGACCGACCCGAGGACGCAGAGACCCGCAACGCCGACGAGGAAACGGAGCGCAGTCCGATCCTCCTGTTTGTGGGACCTCCCGGCGTCGGCAAGACATCGATCGCCAAGTCGATCGCCCGCGCCATGGGCCGCGAGTACGTGCGGGTCTCCCTGGGAGGCGCCCGGGACGAGGCGGACATCCGCGGACACCGGCGCACCTACGTCGGCGCCATGCCGGGGCGAATCCTCCACGGCATGAAGCAGGCGGGCGTCAAGAACCCGGTGTTCCTGCTCGACGAAGTCGACAAGCTGGGCGCCTCGCTTCAGGGCGATCCGTCGGCCGCGCTGCTCGAGGTCCTGGACCCGGCACAGAACGGCGCCTTCACCGACCACTACCTCGGAGTTCCCTACGACCTGAGCCAGGTGCTGTTCATTGCCACCGCGAACTTCATCCAGAACATCCCGGCGCCGCTCCGTGACCGGATGGAAACGGTCGAGTTCTCGGGCTACACGGAGCACGAGAAGGAGAACATCGCCCGCCAGTTCCTGCTGCCGCGGGCCGTTCGCTCCGGCGGCCTGCTACCGGAGCAGATCGCGGTCGGCGACGAGGCGCTCCGCGAAGTGATCTCCCACTACACCCACGAAGCCGGCGTTCGCCAACTCGAGCGTGAGCTCGGCCGGATGGTGCGAAAGGTGGCCCGCCGGCTCGCCGCGACGCCCGAGCAGACAGAGGCCCAAGACGAGAGCGCGACGACCCGGGTCGGCGCCGGCGAAGTCCGGGAGTTCCTGGGCCGCCCGCGGGTCCGGCCCGAACGAGCGCTGGAACGCGACGCCGTCGGTGTCGCCACCGGCATGTACTACACGCCGATGGGCGGCGACATCATGTTCGTCGAGGTCGAGACCACGAAGGGCAAGGGCCGGCTGGAACTCACCGGCCAGCTCGGCGACGTGATGAAGGAATCGGCGCGCGCGGCCTGGACCTACGCGAAGTCCCGCGCCGAAGCGCTCCAGATCCCGCCCGCCGCCTTCGAGACTGACGTTCACATCCACGTCCCGGCCGGCGCCATCCCCAAGGACGGCCCCTCGGCCGGCGTGACCATGGCCGCGGCCCTGGTCTCGGCGCTCTCCGGCCGGCCCGCGAAGGCGGGCCTTGCGATGACCGGAGAGATCACACTGTCCGGCCGCGTGCTGCCGATCGGCGGGGTCAAGGAGAAGGTGCTGGGCGCGGTGCGCGCCGGCATCCGCGAGATCGTGCTGCCGCAGCAGAACGAGGCCGATCTCGAGGATCTACCCGCCGACGTGCGGGAATCGCTGACCATCCACGCCGTCGAGGAGTTGGGCGAAGTGCTGGCGGTGGCGCTGCCCGACGCCCGTTTCGTCGACGGCCGCCTGCTGTTCGAGGGCGACGATCCCGAACAGGTCCGGCGCTTGTCCTACAACTAGCTGGCTGCTAGCCGAGAACCTGGTTCAGCGCCTCTTCGTGGTAGCCGACGATCAGCGTGCTGCCGACCCGGACCACCGGCGCCCGCAGGTTGCCGGTCGGCCCCAGCATCAGGTCGGCCGCGCCCGGTTCCGAGGCCCGGAGTTCGGTCTGCTTGCGCCCCCTGGCAACGTAGATCGTCTCCGCATCGGCCAGCAGAGCTTCCGCATCGGCCCGCCCCAGCTTCCGGCTCGCCGAAGTCCTGTCCGCAATCACCGCGCCGCGTGCGTCCATCAACTTGGACGCTTTCTTGCAGCTCGTTCAGCCGTTGCGGTGGTAGTACCAGTCGACTTTGTTCATGTTGCCTCCTTTTCCGTTGGTGGAGGGGACAGTCTACGAAACCCGGGAGGCCGAGGGCGCCTGGCAGCGAAGGCGAGTGGCCTGTGGCATCATCGTTCGTTCATGTCTCCAAACGGCACCGAGGGCGTTCTCCACGAGACCGCGAAACCAGCGCAGCGCTACCTGGTGCCCCAGGGCACGAAGCGCTTCGACCCGCGGCAGTGGAACACGGGGCCGCCGCCGGACGCGCCCAGCCACCAGAAGCTGAACAAACTGCGCCGCGCCGCCGTCCGCGACATCAGCCGCCTGCAGCGACTGCTCTACGCCGACAACCGCCACGCCGTGCTGCTCGTCTTCCAGGCGATGGACGCGGCCGGCAAGGACGGCACGATCAACGCGCTGCTCACCGGCGTCAACCCGGCCGGCTGCCAGGTGTTCAGCTTCAAGCAACCGTCGACCGAAGAACTCGACCACGACTTCCTGTGGCGCACCGCCCGCAACCTGCCGGAGCGCGGCCGCATCGGCGTCTTCAACCGCAGCTACTACGAGGAAGTCCTCGTGGTGCGGGTCCATCCCGAGCTGCTGGAGAAGCAACAACTGCCCGACCGGGACCCCAACGGTCTGTGGCAGCAGCGCATGGAGTCCATCGTCGACCACGAGCAGCACCTGGCGCGGAACGGCACGTTGATCCTCAAGTTCTTCCTCAACGTCTCGCGCGACGAGCAGAAGGTCCGCTTCCTGCGCCGACTCGACCGCGCCGACAAGCACTGGAAGTTCGCGATCAGCGATGTCCGTGAACGTGGGTTCTGGAACGACTACATGAGCGCGTACGGCGAAACGATCCGGTCCACCACAAAGACCCACGCGCCGTGGTACGCGATTCCCGCCGACAACAAGCCGTACATGCGCTGGGCGGTGGCGGACATCGTGCGCGACGCGCTCACCCGCCTCGATCTGCACAACCCCGAGCCGTCGCTCGCCGACCTGGCCATGTTCGACGACATGCGCCGGCAGTTGGAAAACGACTAACACCGACACGGGCTGAGGCCGCTCGGCTATCATCCGCCGTCTACACGATCTTGATTCCCCGGGGCCGGTTGACGCTCCGAACCTCATGGGTCCCGATGGGACCGGAAAGGCCACAATGACCCTCTCAACTGGGAAACTCCGTAACTACCTCCTGCTCGCGCTCGTCGCAGCCCTGCTCACCGTCGGCTGCAGCGCCTACGGCGCGCCGGCTCTGCCCGCCGCCGTCGGCTCCTGGAACATGTCGATCGAGACGCCGCTTGGCACCCAGACGCCGACCATCAACGTCACCGGCGACGCCAGCGGCCTGATGGCTGCGATGGTCTCGCCCGAAGGTGAAGTGGCAGCGACCGACGTCACCTTTGGCGAAGACGGCGCCCTGGGTTTCACGGTTGAAATCGAAGCCGGTGGCCAGCAGCTCACGCTGGTGTTCAGCGGCATGGTCGACGGCGACTCGCTGAACGGCACGTTCGCCACCGACTTCGGCGACATGACCGCGACCGCTACGCGCGCCGTCGAGTAGCTCCACTCCTCTTCTGTAGTGCCGGCTGATCTGAGGCCGGCACTACAGATCCGCCCGATCCTCGGCTGCCTGACGGCCCCTTGACAAACAGGACCAATCCGCTCCACTATCTCCCGGCTCGGACAAGGCAGCGTCGCTGCCAAGTCAAGGAATGGAGAGCGAGCGGACCAGAAGGTTAGCTGCCCATGCGGTCCGCCCGCCCCCGCAATCGGGGCCCATTGGGTCCCAGGAGGGAGCGTAACGGATGGGAACCCACACGCGGAAGGCCGGCAGGCCGCTGGTCCGCTTTCTCGTAGCAATTCTGGCCCTGCTGCTGACCACCGGGGCCGTAACCGCCCAACGGTCGACCGAAGACCGCCTCGACGCCCTGGAACAGCAGATCGCGGAACTGCGCCGGGCGACCTTGGAACTGGCGGCGCCCGGCTCCCCGGACCTGGCGGAGCTGAAGCGGCAGGTCGAAGTCCTGACCGAAGAACTCGAGAACCTGCGTCTTGGCGAGGCGCCGGAAGCGAGCCTGGAAGACGGCGCCGCCTACGGCTTCGGTCCCGCGGCCTCCAAGGTCTACCGGGTCGAGCAGGGCCTGTCGATTGGCGGCTACGGCGAAATGCTCTTCGAGAGCTACGCCAGCGACCGGGAGGACGGTGAGTCGGCCGGCAAGAAGGACACCGTCGACTACCTGCGCGGCGTCTTCTACATCGGCTACAAGTTCGATGACCGCTGGGTGTTCAACTCGGAGATCGAGTTCGAGCACGCCTCTACATCCAAGTCCGGCAGCGCGTCCGTCGAGTTCGCCTACCTCGACTACCTGTGGAAGCCCGAGATGGGCTTCCGCACCGGACTGCTGCTGGTGCCGATGGGCTTCCTCAACGAACTCCACGAGCCGCCCCTGTTCCTGAGCGCGGAGCGGCCGAACGTCGAGAAGGCGATCATCCCCAGTACCTGGCGCGAGAACGGCGTCGGCATCTTCGGCGACATCGGTCCCTTCTCCTACCGGACCTACATCGTCAACGGTCTGAACGGCGCGAACTTCTCCTCCTCCGGCGTGCGGGGCGGCCGGCAGAAGGGCGCCAAGGCACTGGCCGAGGACGTGGCGTGGACGGGCCGGCTCGACTACACTGCCACCCCCGGACTGACCGCCGGCGTCTCGGCGTACATCGGCGACTCGGGACAGGGCCTGCTGGATCCGGCCGGGCACATCGTCGGCGCCCGCACCGAGATTTTCGACATCCACCTCGACTGGAAGTACCGCGGTCTTCATCTGCGCGCGCTGGCGGCACAGGCCGAGATCGGCGACGCGGCCCGCCTGAACCAGGCCCTGGGCAAGACCGGCAGCGCCTCCGTCGGCGAGCGTCTCGAGGGCCACTACGTCGAGGTCGCGTACGACCTCCTGGCCCGTAGCGGCAGGCAGGCGTCGTTCTCGCCGTTCCTGCGCATTGAGGCTCTCGATACTCAGGCAAGGGTGCCCACCGGAACCTCGCGCAGCGGCTCGAAGGACGCGGACATCCTCACCTTCGGGTTCGCCTTCCAACCCATCGACCGGCTGATCTTCAAGATCGACCACCAGGACTGGAGCAACGCCGCCAACACCGGCGTCGACCAGTGGAACCTGGCGATGGGTTACCTGTTCTAGGCGCGACATGACCGGCAACAAGGGCAGCGCTTCGCTGATGGCGATCGTGACCGGTCTGTTCGCGCTTTCAGTCTGCGCGCCGCAACCGGCCGCGGGAAGCGTCTTCCTGACCCGCAGCGAGGCGCTCGCCCTTGCCTTCCCGGACTGCGAAGTGAAGCGTCAGGCGCGCTACCTGACCCACGCCGAGCAGGACCGGGCCGCCGAACTCGCCGGCGTCAGGGTCGACTCGCGCCTGGTTGTTCAGTACGCCGCGCTCTGCAACGGTGAGTCTGGCGGCGCCGCCTACTTCGACATCCACCGCGTCCGCACTCTCGCCGAAACGTTGATGGTCGTCGTCGACGCCGAGGGCCGCGTCAGGCGGCTCGAAGTGGTGTCGTTCCTCGAACCCGAGGAGTACATCCCGCGCCGCACCTGGTACGACCAGTTCCTCAAGCAACGGCTCGACGCCAGACTGCGGCTCAAGCGGTCGATCCACGCGGTGACCGGCGCCACGTTGACCGCGCGCGCCACGACGAATGCGGTACGCCGGATCCTGGCGCTTGACCAGGTGCTCAGGAAGGCGCCGTCCCAACCCGGAGGGCTCGTGCCGTGAACCGCCTCACCGCCTGGAGCGTTCACACGTCGACCCTGCTGGTCGGCGGTACGGGACTCGTGTACGCCTGGATGCGCTACTTCACGGCGCCGGCCGACGAGTTCGCGATTGTCGGCCACCCGTGGCAGCCGCACGTCCAGCACCTCCACCTCTGGACGGCGCCCCTGCTCGTCTTCGCCATCGGCCTGATCTGGCGTGACCACGCCTGGCGGCACTACCGGCGCCGGATCCGTGACCGCCGCCCCAGCGGCCTGTCGCTGCTGCTGGGTTGTGCCCCGATGATCGTGTCCGGCTACCTGATCCAGACCGCCGTCGGCGATCTCTGGCGTCAGACCTGGATCGCGATGCACCTGATCGCGTCGGCCCTGTTCCTTCTCGGCTACGGCGCCCACATGGTCAAGCCGCTCCGGGCCAGTGTCCGCGGGTCTTCTGACCCGCGGAAAGGAACGCGCCGCGAAGCGGCGACCTAACCGGCCGGTTCGGTATCGCTTACGCCGCCCTCCTCGACCGTAGCCGCGTGCTCGCCCTGCTCGCCGTGGCCGCCACCCGGCGGCCCGGGGTGCGGCGTGTTCGTCGTGATCAGGACGACCGAGATCAACATGCCGGCGATGCCGACCCAGAGCAGCGGGCTCACCTCGATCTGGCCGCGGGCGCGGAACAGCGTATAGAGGGCGGTAACCGTAACCGCGCCGCCGAACACGACCGGCATCACGGCGTAGGGAATCCGTGCGCCGCCGCTGAACATGGCGAGGGTCAGCGAGAGCGCGCCCAGCGCGCCCAGGGTGCCCGCGTAGAGACCCCAGACGCCGGACGGGCCGGTGGGTTCGAAGCTGTCGCCCATGATTCTCATGCCGATCAGGCCGCCGACGATGGCGATCACCAGATAGGCGATGCCGATGCCGACGTAGGGCTTGAAGGGCGACATCGTCTCGTCCACCAGGCGCGCCCTGCCCAGGACCGGGCCGTAGAGCCCCCAGCACAGCGCGGTGCCAAGAGCGAACACGAAGGGGAGAAAGTTCTTCATCGATGGTCTCCAGGTGCGCTGTCGGGCCGACAACGCCATTGCAAGCGCCAGCGCGAACGCCGCTTGAAAGGTCGTCTGATCGTAGGGTCCGCTGGCGCAGGTTATCCCCTGAGCAGGGACACCGCAGCCGTCCGGCCCGGCAGACCGGTCACGCCGCCGCCCGGATGGCAGCCGGCGCCTCCCAGCCACAACCCCTCGACCGGCAACGGCTCACCGGCCCAGGCGGCCGCCGTCGGCCGGAGCCACAGGCTCTGACCGGGGTTCATCTCGCCGTGGTGAAGCCCGCCCTCGGTGGCGCTGTACTCCGACTCGTAGTCCGTGGGGATCAGAAGCGCCTGGTCCCGGACCAGACCGCCGATCCCCGGGGCCCAGCGCTCCAGTTCGGCCAACATCCGGTCCAGGAGCTCCGGGCCGCCGGAGCTCCAGCCACCTTCGAGGTCGAAGGGCAAGTGGTGCGCCGTCGCCAGCAGCAGGTGCCGCCCGGCGGGCGCCAGCGACGGATCGAGCGCCGTCGGCAGCGACGCTTCGATCCAGGGCCGCGCCGGCAAGCGGCCGTACTTCGCCGCGTCAGCCGCGCGCTCGATGTCGTCGGGATCCCGGGCCAGCACGATTCGCCCCGTGAAAGCCGGCCGTTCCAGACCCTCGAACGCAGGCAGATCGTCGAGAGACAGCGCCAACCGCGCCGCGGCGCCGCGGTACTTCACCTTGAGCAGCCGGCGGACGAAGCGAGGTTCGAGTTTGGGCGCGCCGACCAGGTCGAGGAAGGTGGCGGTGGGCGTCGCGGTCGAGATCACGGCCCCGGCTTCGATCCGCTCACCGTCCGCCAGTTGCACGCCCGCAACGCGGCCCTCCTCCACCAGGATCCGGGAGACGACGGCGCCGGTCCGGAACACCGCGCCGGAGGCCCGGGCCGAAGCCGAGATCGCCCCGGCCAGCCCGGCCGCACCGCCCCGGGCCCGCACCACGGGCGCCAGACGGTCGGATCCACCGAGAGCGCAGTGGTAGAGCAGCGGCCAGCCGGTTCCGTTCGCGCGCGGACCCATTCCGGTCGCCGGGAGCGCCAGGCCGCACAGTCCCGCGGCCAGCGCCCGGGTCTCGAACCAGTCGCGCAACAGTTCGTCGAGCGGCGCGGACACGAAGCGCAGCAGTTCCGGCGCGATCAGCAGGCGCCCCATGTCGGCGAGTTCCGGCGGCCGGCACAGCAGCGGTTCGAGCGCCGCCGCGTGCTCCGCGAGTTGGGCGACGAACCGCGGCCAGGCGGCAGCGTCGCGGGGATTGGCCGCGGCGAGTCCCGCCGCCGTGCGGTCGACTTCAGGCCAGAGGACGACGGGGCCGGAGTCTTCGGTCGCCGGGACCGCCGCCACCGCCGGCGCTTCGATCGGCTCCAGGCCGTAGCGAAGAAGTTCGAGTTCCTCGATCAGGGAGCGGCGGAACATCCCCAGGTCGTTGTGTCCTGAGTCGACCCGGTGGCCGGGGATCAGCTCCCGGGTCGAGGCCAACCCGCCAAGCTCGCTCCGCGCCTCGAGCACCACGACTTCCCGCCCGGAGCGAGCCAGCAGAGCGGCGGCTACGAGACCGTTGTGGCCCCCGCCGACGATCGCGACCCGATCGCTCACGACGCCTCCGTCCCGTCCCCGCCCCGCCGCAGGTCGTCGAGGATTCGAAGCGCCGCCAGCCGCCCGGGCCCGCCCGAGATGCCGCCGCCGAACTGCGTCGACGAACCGCAGAGGTAGTAGCCCGGCAACGGCGTCCGGAACGACGCGGCGGCCGGATCGGGACGCAACAGGAAGAGCTGCGACAGCCGCAGCTCGCCGTGAAAGATGTTGCCGCCTGGAATACCGGCGATCGCCTCGATGTCCGGCGGCACCCGCACCTGCCGGTGCAGCACCTGGTTCTCTATGCCCGGGGCGTACTCGGCCAGAGTACGCACCACGGCGTCGCCGAACGCGTCGCGCTGCTCGTCCCAGGTTGTTCCCGCCAGTTCGTAGGGCGCGTACTGCACGAAGCACGACAGCACGCACTTCCCCGGCGGCGCCATGTCCGGATCGAGCACCGAGGGGATGATCAGGTCGATGAAGGGACGTTCCGAGAAGCCCCCGTACTTCGCGTCGTCGTAGGCGCGGTCGATGTAGTCGAGACCCGGAGCGATGGAGATCCCGCCCGCAAGGTGGGGGCCCGGCTCCGGCATGCACTCGAAACGCGGCAGCCCGTCGAGCGCCAGGTTGACCTTGCCGGCGCAACCGCTGCTCTGCCACCGGGCCACCCGACCTGCAAGCCCCTCCCCCGCTCCGCCGGGTACGTCGTCGGCGTCGAGCAACCGGCCAAGACTGACCTGGGGCGCGGCGGACGAGACGACGACATCGGCGGTCAGTTCGTCGCCGTTCGCAAGCACCACGCCGCAGGCGCGCCCGTCTCGCGCAAGGACGCGGGCGACCGGGCAATCCGTGCGGATCTCTGCGCCGTAGCCGCGCGCGGCCGACGCGATGGCAGCCGCGACGCCGCCGGTGCCGCCCTTCTGGAAGCCCCACTCCCGGTACACCCCGTCGATCTCGCCCATGTAGTGGTGCAGCAGCACGTACGCCGAGCCGGGCGTGCGCGGCGACAGGAAGGATCCGATGATGCTGGAGGAGGAGAGCGCCGCCTTGAGCGGGTCCCACTCGAACCACTGGTCCAGGAAGTCCGCCGAACTCATCGTCAGCATCTGCACGAAGGAGCGCATCCGGTCCTTCGGCAGGTCGAGGAAGTAGCGCGCGATGTCGGCAACTTCCCCCGACACATCGGAGTCGATCTGCTCCGGCTCCTCATCGACGTGGCCGGCGACCGCCGCCGCCAGTTCGTCGGGGGCCGCCCGCTGCAGCCGGAACATCAGGTGCCCCAGGCGGCGCATCTCGAGCTTGTACTCGGAAAGCGCCTCGGCGTCGCGCCGCGAGTGCCGGGCGATGTTGCGGTACGTGCGCTGGGGGTCCGCCTCGCGCAGCAGGCAGTCGCCGCCCGGCAACGGGTTGAGCGTGCTCGCGGTCGGCACCAGGAAGAGGCCGTGCCGAACCAGGTCGAGCTCGTGGATGACCTCCGGGCGCAGCAGCGACACGAGGTACGAGAACACGCTGTACCGGAAGCCCGGAAACGCCTCCTCGCTGAGCGTGGCGCCGCCGATGACGGGCGCGCGCTCCAGCACCACGACATCCAGCCCGGCCCGGGCCAGGTAGGCCGCGGAGACCAGGCCGTTGTGGCCGGCGCCGACGACGATCGCGTCGAAGCGGCCGCCGCGGCGGGCCGGATCGGATGCGGGCGAGACGCCGCTCACGAACCGTCTCCCACGGCCGAACCCACGGCCGTTTTGCGCGCCGGATTGAAGAACGGGCGTCTTGCGACCCGAGCGCGGGCCCGGCGCCGTCCGTAGCCGACCGCGACCTCGATCTCCAGGGCGGTCCCGAGCGCGGCCACGTCGGCCTGCACCGTCGCCAGACCGATGTACTTCTTGAGCAAGGGCGAGAAGAACCGCGTCGTGCACTGGCCGACCTGTGAGCCGCCGGGCGCGAACACGGGCGTCGGCTCCCGCGACGCCGGGTGGCCCACCACCTGCGGTCGCAGGTCGATCTCGGACCACAGCCGCTCCAGTTCGAGCCAGTCGACTTCGAGCCCGACCATCGCCCAGGCGGGGCCCCGCTCGCGCTCGCGTTCCAGCGCCCGCCGGCCCACGAAGTCGGCCCGCTTGCCGAGCTTCACGGTGAAACCCAGGCCGGCCTCGGCCGGGGTGACCTTGAGCACCTCGATCTCGGCGTGGGACGCCGAAACGTAGTCGACGTCGATCAGCACCAGGCCCGCCTCGACCCGCGCCATGTCGAGCGCCAGGAGGCCCGCCGGCTGCAGGCCGTGGTCGGCCCCAGCAGCAATGAGCGCATCCCACAGCGCCTCCGCGTGCTCCGCGGCGATCCAGAACTCGTAGCCGAGGTCGCCGGTGTAGCCGGTGCGGGTCACCGTGACCGGCACGCCCCGGGCGTCGCCGGCCACGCGGCCCAGTTCACCGCCGGCCAGGTCGAAGTAGCGCATCCGCGCGAAGTCGACACCTTGTATGGCCGCCTCGGCGATCGCCCGCGCCCGCGGTCCCTGCAGCGCCAGCACGCCGAAGTCGGCGGACACGTCCCGCACCTCGACATCCATGCCCCAGCCGCAGTCCTCGAACCAGCGCAGGCATGGCTCCGCGGCGCTGACCAGGAACCGCTCGCGCTCCAGGCGCTGCACGTTGCCGTCCTGCAGCAGATGACCGTCCTCGTTGCACCACGACGTGTAGATGACCCGGCCCACGCGGCACTTCGTGAAGTCGCGCGTCATGACCCGGTCGAGCAGACGCTCCGCGTCGGCGCCCCGGATCTCGTACTTGAACAGCGGCGACACGTCGATCAGGGCCGCCGTGTTGCGAACCGCCCAGTAGTCCCGGTCCGGCGTCGGCTCGAACGTCTCGACGCAGGTGTAGCCCGACCAGTCGCGAAAGAAGCCGCTCTCGCACAGAGCCTCCGTGCGACGGTGGAACGGCGTCCGGAGCGGCTCCAGCAGAGCCATGCCGTTGCGGCGCATGGCACGCGCGCCGCCACCGAGGCCGCTCTCCGGCAGCCAACGGTAGCCCTGCGTCTCCGGGTTGCGTCCAACCAGTCCCTCCGCCTCCAGCACACCGAGCAGCCGGTGCGCCGTCGAGGGATGGAGTCCGTGCACCGCGGCGAGGTCCGTCAGCCGATGCTCCGGGTGCTCCGCCGTGAACGACCGGTAGAGCGAAAGCGCCCGCTGGATGGCCTGCGTTCCCTGCGGAGCCCGGCGCGCCACGGTCCGCTACCGGCCCCACCGGCGGTGGATGCGCGCGTAGTAGTAGCCGCCGCCCAGGCCCCAGGGCGTGAACTGGCTGTACGGCAGGCCGAACTGCGCGGCGAACAGGTCCATGCGATCGGAGAACGTATCGAAGAGGTTCTGGCCGCCGACGGAGAGCGTCGTCTCGCGCACGAGCGGGATGCTTACCTCCAGGTCGAAGATGTAGCGGCCACTGAGGACTGGCGCGTCGGCGCGGCGGACCGAACGGGCGTCCAGGTGGTCGACCCACGACCCGAAGTAGTGCAGGCGTCCGAGCAGGTTGACCGGCCCAACGCCCTGGTTGACGGCAACGTTCCACCGCGTCTCCGGCACGCCCCGTTCCAGGGCGAGCACGTCGCCGGGACCGAGCAGGTCCGAGTCCTTCGTGACCTCGGTCTCCGTGTGGTTCAACGCCAGGCTGAACACCGTGTTGCCGCCCAGCGCCGGCGGCGCCCAGGTCGAGACGATGTCGATCCCCTGCGTCCGCGACGAGAAGTCGTTGATGAAGAACCGGAACGAGGACAGCGTGCGCGCCGATGCGATTCCCTCCGACAGCAGCAGCGCGCGCTCGTCGGCGGCAAGCGTGAAGAACTGCGACAGGGCGAGCCGCTTGTCGACATCGATGTGGAAGGCGTCCACCGTCAACGTGAACGAGCCTTTGTCGACCACCACCCCGGCGGTCGCGTTGGTCGATGTTTCGGGCTGGAGTGCCTGGCCGCCGCGGAACTGCGCGGCGCGGAAGGTCGACGGCACGGTGGCGCTATCGACCAGGTCCAGCGTCTCGGGGTTGATCGTCGACTGCACGTTGAACACGTTCTGCTGACCGGGCGTCGGGGCGCGGAACCCGGTGCTGACGCCGCCGCGGACTGAAACGGCGTCGGCCAGTGCGTAGCGGGCCGAGAGCTTTCCGTTCGTCGTGTCGCCGAAGACGTCGAAGTGCTCGTACCGCAGGGCGCCGCCGACCGTCCAGCGGCCGTCCGGGGCCCGCAGTTCCAGGTCGCCGTAGACGGCCGTGTTGGCCCGGTTCCAGGTCCCGGCCGTGTAGTCGGGGAACCCCGGGAAGCCGTTGGAGCCGGAAACGAACCCCTGCGCGGCGTACGGTCCGACCTCCCACGACGGCTGTGCGCCTGAGCGGATGGTGAAGCGCTCGTCACGCCACTCGACGCCGCCGGCCACGTGAAGGAGCTGGCTGACGGCGTAGGAGACGTCGAAGTTGAGGTTGACCTCGGCCTGCCGGTAGAGGCCCGGATCGAAGTCGCGCGGGCTCGCCGGCCCCAGCGAAGCGTTGACCGTGTTGAACAGGAAGAAGTCCGCCTCGTGAGAGCCGTAGCTGGCGCTGGCATCCCAGGTGAGACCGCTCTTCATGCTCCGGCGCAGGCCGGCCACCGCTGATGTGTCGGTGATCACGCCGCTGAAGTAGGGGGTAAAGCCGCCAGGAGCGATCTCCTGGAAGGTGAAGCAGTTCGGATCGGCGATCACCTGCGCCAGCGCGTCCTGGTCCGGCCGGTTGTCGGTGATCGTGACGATCGGGCACCCCGCCGACCCGTCCCGCACGCCGTCCTCTGCGTCGAGCACGTCACCGACGAGCAACGTGCGACCGCCGTCGAGGCTGAAGATGTTGGCGCGGGTATTGGGATTCCGGTAGTAGAAGCCCTGCGTCGCCGTCTTCTCGGCGTAGTTGGCGTGCCCGTAGAGCTGCGTACCGTTGGCGAACAGGTTGCCGAAGTTGCCGAACAGCTTCAGGTCGTCCTCGTACTCCGAGTCGCCCCAGATCTGCGCCGGGTCGGCGACGTGCGTGTTGCCGGCGGCGATCAGCGCCGCCGCGTCGGCCCGCTGGACGCTGCGGCTGGTCGGGTCGGCGTTGCCGTACTCCATGCTCAGATGAGCGAACCCGTTCTCCCCCAGCGGCAGGCCCATGTCGCCAGCGATCGTGTACGCCGCGCCGTCGCCCGCGGCATAGGCGCCGCCCTTCACTTCCAGGCTGCCCCCCGACGGGTCGTCCTTGAGCAGAAAGTTCACGACACCGGCGATCGCGTCGGAGCCGTACTGCGCCGAGGCGCCGTCGCGCAGCACCTCGACCTGGCGCAACGCAGTCGCGGGGATGGTCGAGATGTCCGGACCCTGCGTGCCGTCGGTCACGCCCCCGAACCAGACCAGGATCGCCGAGCGATGCCGGCGCTTGCCGTTGACAAGCACCAGAGTGTGATCGTGGGCCAGGTTGCGCAGACTGGCGGGCCGCACCAGCGACGCGGCGCCGCTGATCGGATGCGTCGCGACGTTGAACGAGGGCACCAGGTTCCGCAACTGATAGTCCAGCGAGCTGGCGCCCTGGCTGACGACGTCCTCGAACGAGATGGCGTCGATCGGGACAGAGGACTCGGTCACCGACCGCGCCCGCGAGCGGGTGCCGACCACCACCAACTGTTCGTCGAACTCCGCGACCAGCTCGCCCTCCGTGCTCACCGCCTCCACAGTGGCGCCGTCGGCGGAGACAGCGCCTTCGATGCCGGTTTCCTGGGCCTGAACGGTCCCAGGCGTGGAAAGCGCGGCCAGCAACGCGATGAGCAGGCGCGGCACGACTCGGATGATGGCACATCAACGGCGCTAGGATTCGGCCCATGATCCCGCGCAAGGCTCCCCGGCCGCTGGACGGCTTGCTCTACACCGACCCGGCGATCTTCGACGAGGAGATGGAGCGCATCTTCTCGCGGATGTGGGTGTGCGGAGGGCGCCTCGAGGAACTGGACGAACCGGGGCGCTTCGTCACCCGCGAGATCGGCGGCGAGTCGATCATCGCCGTGCGGACCGCGGCTGGCGACGCAGACCCGAGGTCGAACGGCGCGGGCGCCGCGAACGGCAACGGCAGGAAGAACGGCGCCGACGCGGTAACCGACACCTCGCACGGCTTGGCCGCCTTCTTCAACGTCTGCCGCCACCGGGGGTCGCGGGTCGTCGACGAATGCGCGGGCCGGGCGAAGGTCTTCCAGTGCCCGTACCACGCCTGGACCTATGGTCTCGACGGGCGGCTGGTCGGCGCGCCGCACATGGGGCGCGACTTCGACGCCAAGGGCGCCGGCCTGGTGCCGGTGCGGATCGACGCTCTGAACGGCTTCTTCTACCTGTCCCTGGCGTCCGACGGGCCGCCGCTCGCCGAGGTCGCCGCCGACCTCCCCGACCTGTCCCGCTTCACGCTCGGCCGGCTCGTCCGTGGCGACCGCCACGAGTACGAGGCGCAGGCGAACTGGAAGATCCTGTGCGAGAACTACAACGAGTGCTACCACTGCGCCGTCGTCCACCCGGAGCTCAACCGGGTGTCGGACTACCGCAACGGCGGCAACCTGGAGACCGGGCGTTTCCACGTCGGCGGTCCAATGACCTTGAACGACGGCTGCAACACGATGACCGCCACCGGCCGCAGCGACCGACCCGATCTGCCCGCGATCGATGTCGCCGACCGGACCTCGGTGCAGTACTACCACGTGTACCCGAACCTGCTGATCAGCCTGCACCGGGACTGCGTCGTGACCCACACGCTGTGGCCGATCGAGGCCGGGCGCACGCGGATCGTCTGCGAATGGCTGTTCGACCCCGATACGGCCTCTGCCCCCGGTTTCGACCCCAGCGACGCCGTGGACTTCTGGCATCTCGTCAACAGCCAGGACTGGATAGTCTGCGCCCGTACCCAGTTGGGCGTCGCGTCCCGCGGCTACCGCCCCACCGCCTTCGAAGAGTCCGAAGCCTGCATCCAGATCTTCGACGGCTGGTACCTGGACCAGATGGGCCTGTGAGCCGGCGCTCCCGGCCGCCGCGCACGTCTCCACCGAGCATCGGCACATAGAGGAACCGGTCATGTGGCTCCGTGAACACGCGCTGATCCTCGTCCTGTTCGCCCTCTACACGGGCGTGCTGGTCCACCACGCCCTGATCGGCCAGCGGCGGACGCGCGACCTCGCCGACTTCCTGGTCGGCGGCCGCTCGCTCGGCGGCGTGATCCTCGGCGTCTCCTTCTTCGCCACCTACGCCAGCACGAACAGCTTCATCGGCTTCGCCGGCAAGGCCTACGCTTCGGGCATCGCCTGGCTGCTGATCATTCCTACGGTGGTCATCCTGTCCTTCGTCGCCTGGGCGTGGCTGGCGCCGCGCCTGCGCGGGGTCACCGAGACGCTCGGCTCGGTCACCATCCCGGACTACATCGGCTTCCGCTTCGACAGCCGGCCGGCCCGCTTCGTCGCAGCCCTGATCGTTATCTTCTCGAGCTTCCTGTACATGACCGCAGTCTTCAAGGGTATCGGCTCGCTGCTGGTCGAACTGCTCGATCTGAGCTACGGCCTGTCGCTCTTCGTCGTCGTCCTGATCGTCTGCCTCTACACGATGATCGGCGGCTTCCACTCCGTGGCGCGGACCGACTTCGTCCAGGGCATTCTGATGACGCTCGCCGCCGTGCTCATGTTCTTCGCCATCACCCGGGCCGCCGGCGGCATCGGCCGCCTCGCCGACCTGGCCCAGATCGGCGACGGCGCGCTAGTCCGCTGGGACACCGCGCAGCCGCTGGGTCTGCTGATCGGCGTCGTGTTCGCGTCCACGGTCAAGCTGATCGTGGAGCCGCGCCAGCTCTCCCGCTTCTACGCCCTGGAGACCGAGGCCGCCGCAAAGAGCGGCCTCGTCGTGTCGACGCTGAGCTTCCTGATCGTCTTCAGCCTGCTCGCGCCGCTCGGGCTCTACGCCCACTTCGTCGTCGGCCAGGGGGTTGTCGACACCGACCAGGTCATCCCCATGATGCTGAGCGACCCAGCCATCTTCCCGCCAGTGGCCCAGGCGTTCCTGTTCCTCGCCCTGGTCTCGGCCGCCATGTCCTCCCTCGACAGCGTCCTCCTGGTCATGGCCTCCACCGCCCAGCGCGACCTGCTCGGCCTGCTCGTCCCCGCAGACGACCGGCACGCCGTCCGCAACACCCGCATCTGCGTCGTCCTGTTCGCTGCGATCACCGCGGTGCTAGCCATCGACCCGCCCGGCGGCATCGTCGAGCTGACGTCGTTCTCCGGCGCCCTCTACGCCGCCTGCTTCCTGCCCTCCCTCGCCCTCGGCCTGACCTGGCGCCGCGGCAACGGCAAAGCCGCCCTCTGGTCCTTCGCCGCCGGCGGCGGGACGCTGGGGCTTTGGATGCTGCTCGACATCCAGGGCATGCACGCCGTCTTCCCGGCGATGGCGATTTCGTTTGCGGCGTATTGCATTGCCGCGTTGATGGCGCCGGAGGCGAAGGCGGCGAAGGGGCTGTTTGGGTAGTTCGTCGAGGGCTTGTCGTGCGAATCGTCGATGCCGTGGAAGCCACGAACCACCTCACCTAGAGCGCTCTCCTAAACCGCTCCTCCATCCCAGCACTGATTCAACGGCGGCCAACGCCGGCCAAAGCGACTTGCGTGGATATCGAAATGCCTCAAGCCCAGAGTGCGTTTAGGACAGGGTTCTCCCAGTTACTGAGAACCGCCCTCGAAACCTGTCGCTTCTCGTCGAGCGAAGCTACCTACTCTGCCGATGAACTCCGCGACCGCTACTATCATGCCCACGACGGGTTTGAGAACGACGTATGGGTTGACGGAATCAGCGCCCATACAACCCACGGGTTTACCGCGCTTTTCAAGGACGAGTTGGCCACAGTGGGCGTCGATTGGGACAAAGTCCACATCAACCACCAACTCATCCAATCCGTCGCGTTTAGCGGTAGGGATCCACTGGCGCTGATTCACTGCGCTCTACGCGGCGCGGCTATTCTCGGCCCCGAAAGGGCAACCGACATCGTTAACGGCTGGCTGCACGGAGACCGTCTAGGCTATGTGCGGAACTACGCCATCAGTCGTCTCAAACTGGACCCTCGGATTACTCCCCCCCGTGAACTCGGCTATGGCGCCTGCATCAGAATGTACACGCCCGATGAACACTCTGCTCGGCTTCGTGCGTTCATTCAGCGCAACCACTATGCCACGGGGCATCGAAACTCCAGGCAGCTGCATCTGGCTCAGCTTAGGTGCAGAGGAAGGCGTGCCCTCTACAGTAGGGAGGAAGACGACCTCTACGACGACGAGCGGCTGAACCTAGTGAAAGGCGAAGTTCTGCTCAGTGTGCTCAGTATCGAGACGGGGAACTTCATCGACGACAGATACAAGTGGGTAGATTACGGTGACCGGGGAGCATTCATGCTCAAACTGGAGAGACCAGTCACGGTCAACACGGGAATAGAATGGCCTCCTGAGATCCCGATTTCTCCCGCTCGTCTGCGCAGAATATGCAGGAACTGGCAGGGTGTGTTTCGGGACGTGGACGTGAATAGAATTCCCGCCTGGTACTACAATGTTCCTGCTCCATCGGAAATCAAAAGAGCGTTTCTCGCCTCTCGTCGGTGGCGTAAGGCATCACGTAGTTTCGGTGACAGTCTACTCGAAGACAAGTTCATGGAACTCCGCACAGTTCTTGACCTGTTGCTCTCGTCGGAGAAGGAGCAGGGGACAACGAACCTATCGAAAATGGCGAAGAGGGCTGAGCAATGGATCGGCACCAAAGGAGTAAACGGAAGAACTACGTCTCAATGTGTGAAGAGAACATACGACATCGCGTCTCGGATCCTGCACACGGGAACATTTCGAGATAGGGACGATGTAGCAGAAAGGTATTCGGAAGGTCTTGCCATCACGAGGAAGATGCTGCGAAAGGGGCTGTCGAGTGGATTCCAGAAGTGGTGACTATCCGTGGCCTGCGCTCTCCGTCAGGAATGGTTACTATCGAGTATATTCCCCTCTGCGAACGCGAAGACCAAGGGGCCTTTCTGCCCCTACCGCGTCAAGAGCGTGGGCCGGAGTTGCCACGCCGCGTCGTGAACCTCAGCAGGGGCATCGACCGGATCGTGGACCGGGCGAAGGCAGAGCGCCTCGTCAGCACGAAGGGACTCCGGGCAGCCGCGCCGAAGCAAGGCTACGGAAGGTGGATCAGGCTGGGAGTCCGAAGAGAGGGCTCTTGGGCAAACGACTGCTTCGTTGGCGCTCGTCTCGGTCTGCACTATGGAGCCTGGTCCCAGTACCGAGAAACTCCTCTCTGGCTCTACCTAGCCGAGTGGAAGGCCACACTGAAGATGGAGAAGATCAAGAATCGCCTTGGAGATGACCCGCTGACCGGAACTCAGTTCGTTCCGATCCACCTGCCCACCGGCGTCGAACTCGACCATGTCGTGAAAGCGGTCGTCGACCGACTCCGCGAACTCGCGCACCGCATTTCCGGCGTGGCGCCCGAGTGAATCCGCAGCGCCAGCTCGCCGCAGGTCAGCTCAGTCCTTAACTTCGGAAGACCCGACCCCGCGCTCGACTCCGGCCCAGAACCGGTCGATGTCCAGCTCGACCCCGCGCACCGCGGGAGATGTCCAGGTTCCACCGTCCTGCATGTGAACAACGAAGTGCTCTCCGTCGTGGACGAGGAACTCGATCGTCCGGGCAACGGGATCGACCAGCCAGTATTCCCTCACGCCGGCCTCGGCGTAGAGGTTCAACTTCAGCAGCCGGTCCGCGCGCGCCGTGCTCGGCGACAGCACCTCCACGACGAGGTCCGGGGCGCCTTCGATCCAGGCCTGCACGATTCGCCGCTGCTCAGGCGAAACGTAAAGGACATCGGGCTGCGCCACCGTGTGGTCTGAGAGATGGACGTCGGACGGCGCGGGAAGCGCGAGCCCGCCCGTGGCTTCGGCCAGGTCGTCCAGGAGACGCCAGATACGACCAACCACGAACTGGTGAAGCGGACTCGGACTCGGACTCACGTAGAACCTGCCATGGATCAACTCGCAGCGGGGATCGTCGGGAAGCGCGGCATGGTCCGCTCGACGATAGGGACCCGGCTCGTTCGGAACCGTCGGCGGCGGCTGATCGAACAACGTCACGGACATGCAAGGGAGTATACGGAGCGAGAGGCCGGAGCATCCATCCGTGCCCTGGCCCGCAGACAGGAAACCAGGCCCGGATCGAATGAAAGGAGGCCGGCGAGGTCCTGGTCAGCCAACCGGCTCGAACGTCCGCTCCATGGCGGCCCAGAGAACGTCGACGTCCAGTTCGACGCCGCCCACCACCGGAGACGTCCAGCTTCCGCCGGTTGGCACATGGGCGACGAAGCGACCGCCATCGTTCACCCGGAACTCGATCGTTCGGGCCGCGGGATCGACCAACCAGTACTCCAGCACGTCCGCCTCCGCGTAGCGGTTCAGCTTCAGCACGCGGTCCATCCGCGCTGTGCTCGGCGACAGCACTTCGACCACCAGATCCGGCGCGCCCTCGATCCAGTCCTGGAGAATCTCCCGCCTATCCGGAGAGACGTAGAGAACATCGGGCTGCACGATGGTGTGGTCCGCCAGGTGGACATCCATCGGGGATACCAGAGCTTCGCCGCCTCGTTCCTCGGCTACGACGTGCAGCAGTTGCCAGAACTGGGTGACCAGAAACTGATGAAGGCGAGTCGGACTCGGACTCAAGTAGAACCTGCCATGGATCAGTTCGCAGCGGGGCTCGTCGGGAAGTGCGGCATAGTCTGCCCGGCGATAGGGGCCAGGCTCGCTCGGCACGGTCGGCGGCGGCTGTTCGAGCAGCGTCACGGACATGCTTGGGAGTATACGGAGCGGACCGCCGGCGCGTCCAAAGGAGCAGATGCCGGAAGCGCGGGTCAGAAAACCCGGGCCACGGCCGGCGCCGCCCTACCGGCGCCGGTTCTTCGCCTGCTGAACCGACTTGTAGTACACGCCCAGCCGGCGATCCTCGGCCCGGCGAGACACTTCGTCTCGGCGCTGCTCCAGCCGGCGCTGTTCTTCCCGCAGCTCGTCGTAGTTGCGCAGGCGGGCCGGGTCCAGCCTGCCGGCCTTGAGCGCTGCCCGGACGGCGCAGCCGGGCTCCTGTCCGTGGCCGCAGTCGCGGAAACGGCAATCGCGCCCCAGTTCTTCGATGTCGTCGAAGGTCTCTTCCAGGCTGCTGTCGTCATCCGCCCAGAGCTGGAGTTCGCGGATGCCCGGGTTGTCGATCAGGAGGCCGCCGCCGGGCAACTGGACGAGTCTCCGGTGGGTGGTGGTGTGGCGTCCGCGGTCGTCGCCTTCCCGGACCGCGGCGGTGCGCATCACTTCCTCGCCGCAGAGTGCGTTGAGCAGGGTCGACTTGCCGGCGCCGGAGGCGCCGACCATGGCGACCGTGCGGCCGGGCGCAAGGTGAACCGCCAAGGGCTCCAGGTTCTCGTTCGCCAAGGCGGCGACCGCGACGACGGTCGTCCCCGGCGACGCTTCCTCGGCCTGCTGCCGCATCGCTTCCGCATCGGCGGCGAGGTCCGCCTTGGTCAGGACGACGACGGGCACGGCGCCGCTCTCCGTGGCCATGGCGACGAAGCGCTCGAGGCGCCGCACGTTGAAGTCGCCGTCGAGGCCCATCACCAGGAACACGGCGTCCAGATTCGCGGCCACGACCTGCTCCTCGGTGCGCGCGCCAGAGGCCTTGCGCGATAGCCGGCTCCGCCGTTCGACCACGTGGACGATGCGCGGATCGGCGCCCACAGCCGGCGCGGCCTCCACGACCACCCAGTCACCGACGGCCGGGGCGCCCGAGGCGGCGCGCCGCACGCGCTTCAGAAGCGGGGCGTCGACTTCGCCCTCGGCGGTCGCCAGGTGATAGACGCCGCGAGACATCGACACGACGCGCGCCGGGAACAGGCGTTCCGGCCTCGCCGCCGACTCCAGGAACCGCCGGTAGGAGTCGGCGAAGTCGGGCGCCCACCCCCACGTCTCAAGTGCCGTCTCGTTCACGCAGGCACCTACGTCAGCCTCCGCTTCGGGTCGAGCGTGTCCCGAAGCCAGTCGCCCAGGAGGTTCGACGCCAGGCAGGACGCCATGATCGCCAGACCCGGCATCGTGATCAGCCACCAGGCGACTTCGATGAAGTTGCGACCGTCGGCCAGCATGCCGCCCCACGATACCTGGGGTGGCTGAATGCCGAGCCCCAGGAAGCTCAGTCCCGCCTCGAAGACGATCACGCTGCCGAACTGCAGCGTCGCCAGAACGAGCAGCGTGTTCAGCACATTCGGCGTCAGGTGCCGAATCAGGATCATGGGACTGCTCACACCGACCACTCTGGCCACGGTGATGAAGTCGCGTTCACGCAGGCTGAGCACCTCGCCACGCACGATCCGCGCGTACCAGGTCCAGTAGGTCAGGACGATGATCGTGATCACCATCCCCTCTCCCGGCGGCAGCACGGCGGCGAACAGCATCGCCAGCGGGATGGCCGGAATCGACATCTGGATGTCGATGAGGCGCGAGATCAGGGCATCGGCGACGCCGCCGAAGTAGCCCGCGGAGATGCCCAGCGCCGCGCCAAGACCGCCGGAGAGGGCGATCGCGTAGGCCGCCACCGTCACCGAAACGCGGGCGCCGGCGATGATCCGGCTCAGGATGTCGCGCCCCAGCATGTCCGTGCCCAGGGGGTACGTGAGGCTGCCGCCAGACCGCCAGAACGGCGGCGTCATCGACTCGGCAAGCGCGATCTCCGAGGCCTCGTGGGGCGCCAGCCAGGGACCAGCCACGGCGCACAGCAGGACCAGGCCGAGCACGGCGCACGAGACGACGGGAATCCGCCGGTTGTCGACCAACTTCTTCACCAAGACACCCGCATCGGTTCGCCAAGCCGATCAGCCATGGCGGATCCTCGGGTCGATCAGCCCGTAGCTCAGGTCGACCAGGAGGTTGACGACGACGAAGATGACCGCCGACAGCACGACCCCGGCCTGCACCACCGGGAAGTCGCGCGCGAACACGGCGTCCACCACGGTGCGGCCGACGCCGGGCCACGCGAACACGACCTCGATCACGAAGGCGCCGCCGAGCATGTTGGCGAAGTAGACGCCGATCATCGTCGCCAGGGGCACCGCCGCGTTGCGGAGCGCGTAGCGCCAGATCACGGTGCGCTCCGGCAGACCCATCACACGGCCGGTGCGGATGTAGTCGCTGTCGAGGATGTCGAGCATCGACGACCGCAGGGTGCGGGTCATCGCGGCGACCGGATACCAGCCGAGGGCAATCGCCGGCAGCACGAGGTGAAGCGGCCCGCCGCGGCCGAAGGCCGGCAGCCACTGGAGCCGCACGGCCACGTAGAGAATGAGCAGCAACCCGACCCAGAAGCCCGGCATCGCCTGGCCGAGAAGCGCCAGCACCTTCGCCAGGCGGTCCACCCAGCGGCCGCGGTAGACCGCCGACAGCACGCCGAGCGGCACGGCCAGGAGAAGCGCGAACACCAGCCCTGCGAAGGCCAGTTCGAGGGTCGCCGGCAGGCGCTCCAGCAGCAGCGGCATCGCCGGCGCCTGCCACTGGTACGACTCGCCGAAGTCGCCGGTGAACGCGTCCCTGAGGAAGACGACGAACTGCACCGGCAGCGGACGGTCGAGCCCCAACGCCTCGCGCATCGCCGCGAAGTCCTCCTCGGAGGCCTCCATCGGCAGCAGCAGGGCCACCGGGTCGCCCGCCAGACGCTGCGCCACGAAGACGATCAGGAGGGCGCCGAGAACGGCCACCCCGCCCTGCCAGAGCCGGCGGATCAGGTAGGCGCGCATGGCTCTGTCGCGGTCAACGACCCGGCGATTCCGCCGTGCCAGCCTCGGTCGCCCCCGAGTCCGCCAGCCCGATGTCCCGCATCATGCGCCAGTTCGCTTGCGGCCAGGGCCTGAAGCGAAGCGTGTCGCGCCAGGCCAGGGTCACGAGCGGCCGGTAGGTCGGCACGCCTCCGGCAACCCGCTCGTGCTTGAGCCGGGCAAGCTCCCGAATGAGAGCCTCCTTCGCCTCCGGTTCGACGGTCACCCGCAGAGTCTCGACCATCTCGTCCAACTCGGGATCGTCGTGGTACGAGTACCAGCCCCAGCCATCGCCGTACGAATGGAGGTGACCCGACCACGGGTCCGTCGGATCGCCCAAGGTGCCATGGCCCCACATCCAGCTCGCGATGCCGTCCATCTCGGGACGCGCGTCGCGGCGGCCGAGGTTGATCCAGGCGCCGTACTCGAGTTGCACGATCCGGCAGCGGATGCCGGCCGCCGTCAGATAGGCGAACATCGCCTCCCCCACCTCCTTGAGATACGGCTCCCGCGGCGTGGTCAGGTTGTAGCAGTTCACGTTGATGCCGCGGCCGTAGCCCGCCTGGCGCAGCAGCTCACGTGAACGATCCGGATCGAAGGCGTAGGGCTCAAGCGCGGGGTCATGCCCCGGCGCGCCCGGCGTGAGTTGGGCCGTCCGGATGCCCTGGCCGTGGAGGATGTACTTGATGATCGCGTCGAAGTCGATGGCGTGGGCCACCGCCCGGCGCACCCGGGCATCGCCCAGCGGGCTCCTCGAATCGAGAGCGTTCAGTGCCAGGAACAGGTTGTTCGCGGTCGGAAGCGAAGCGACCTTCACGCCGGGCATGCGCTCGAAGTCGGCGACCTGGGCCGGCGGCACAGCGTCGATCCAGTCGACCGCGCCGGTCTTGAAGGCGGCGACCCGGGTCGTGTCCTCGGGAATGATCTTGATCGTCACGCGCCGGATCCCGGGCAACGCGTCGCGCTTCCAGTAGTCGTCGAACCGCTCGATGACGAGTTCCTCTCGGAGCTTGCGCGACACGAACTTCCACGGCCCGGTGCCGATCGGGTGCGCCTGCACCCCTTCGTCCCCGACCTCCTCGTAGTAGCGGCGCGGAATCGCCCACATATCGAGGTTCAGGGGCAGCAGCGCCGAGTCGGGCAGGCCCTTGAAGACGATCTCCAGCTCGTAGTCGCCCAGCACCCGCACATCGGCGACGTGGCGCCAGCGCCCGGCCTGGCGCGACACACTCGGATCGCGCTGGCGGAGATAGCAGTACCGGAGGTCGTGCGCCGTCAGTTCTTCCCCGTTGTGGAATCGGACGCCGCGCCGCAGCTCGACGCCGATGAGCCAGACCCCGTCGCGCTCGAACAGCCGCCACGACTCGGCCAGCCAGTTCCGCTGCTTGAGGTCCGGATCGGTCGCCAGCAACTGCTCGTAGAACAGCGCCATGAAGTATTGGTCGACACCCGCCGAGGTCCGCGTCGGGTCGATCTGCGTCGGCTCGGCGGCGAAGGCGACCACCACGTGGGCGTCGTCGGCGCCGCCGTCACCGCCGGCAACGAGTGGCACTGGCAGCAGGGAGGCCGCCGTCACGCCTGCCGCCGCTAACGCTCCAGCTCGCATGGAAGGAACCTACCCCAAGTCCGGGGAGTCCCTCGGGACACCCCAAGGGCTGAGCTCCTACTCCGACCAAGGGTCGAACAGAGGCACGCTCATGAGCGAGAAATCCCCACCAGTCCGGGGTAACTCACAAGCAGCCTCCAACGTGGTATTTTCGGGACGGCGCAGCTTCCAAGTGCCCCTTGCGGGCAGCCCTTGTGTCTGCCCGGGGAAGGTGCGCCACTGCCTTGGTAGCGGAGTCGGGTCACCACACTGGTGAACGGGGTACGCTCGCAGGCTCCCATCCCGGCTCTCGCGACGAGGCAGACACGCACTACTACAACTTGCCCACCCGAAACCGGCCATCCGGCACGGTCTGTTGAGTCATGCTCACCGGCACCTGTCTCTGCGGAGACATCGCATTTGAGGTCGACGGCGATCTGATCGAGATCGCCCACTGTCACTGTTCGGTGTGCAGGAAGTTCCACGGCGCGGCCTACGCCACCTTCGGCGCGGTCGATCCCAGGTTCTTCCACTGGACCCGTGGCGAGACGAAGATCGTTCACTACCAGTCCTCGCCGCACGGCTTCCGTCACTTCTGCGCGCGCTGCGGATCGGCGGTCCCGGCGAATCCCGAAGGCGGCCCCGTATCGCTGGTGACCATGGGCGGCGTCGCCGAGGATCCGGACATCCTGCCGACGCTCCACATCTTCGCCGGCTCCACGGCGCCCTGGCACACGATCGTCGACGACCTTCCCCAGCACGAGGAGTATCCGCCCGAATGGAACGCTCCGGCCGGCATCGAGAAGCGGGCGCGCCAGAGCGCCACGCCCGGCGCCACCCCCGGGAGTTGCCTCTGCGGTGAGGTGACCTACGAGTTCGACGGTCCGCCGGAGCGGATGGTCAACTGCCACTGCTCCCGCTGCCGCCGGCAAACGGGCGCCGCCTACGGCACATTCGTCTTCGTCACCGAGGACGCCTTCCGGTGGCTGAGCGGCCGGGAATCGATCGTCGACTACAAGATGCCGGAGGCGCGCGTGAAGGGGACGGCGTTCTGCCGGCACTGCGGCAGCCTGGTTCCACGGCTCAGGGAGCCCGGGCAGGTCCAGGCGCCAGCCGGATCGCTCGACGCCGACCCGGACATCCGGCCGGCCGTGAACATCTTTGTCCGTTCGAAGGCCCCGTGGAGCGCTCTCGACGAGAGCATTCCGTGTTTCGCGGAGTACCCTCCTTCAGCTTGAGCGCCGCGCCGCGACCGGGTCCCGCCATCGTTGCTGTTCCCCGCATAGACTCGGTACATGGCTGAACCGGTTTCCATGCCAGCCGAACAGATTCCGGACGACGGACCGCCGCCCCGGGCCGACGACTTCCCTGGCTGCCGCCAGGTGCGGATCCCACGTGACGCGATCGAGGACTACGACGGCCGCATCGAGTACTGGGACGCACGCAACGAGGCCGCGTTCATCGCGGAACCGACGACCACCTACCACGAGTACGGAGCTCAGCGCCTCGCACGCCTGATCGAGAGGATCGCGATGAGGCGCGGTTCGCCGATCGACGTGATCGGCGCATCGGACCTCGCGGTGCGGGACGCGGACGGCACGCGGCAGCGCCTCCTGAACGCTGACCAGGTCGTCTACCTGCATCCGGCCGCGACGCGGCCCCACGGCAAGGAGATCGAGCGGAGCGCGGACCACCTGCCGGATGTCGTCCTGGAAGTCGACTACAGCACCGACGCGAGGCGGCGCAAGCTCGGCATCTACGAGTCCTGGGGCTTCCCGGAGGTCTGGATCGAAGTGCCGGACGCCAGTTGGAGCTACCGCCCCAAGTCCCGCCGGTCCGGCGTGACGATTCACCTACTGGAGGGCGGCCGGTACGTCGGGGCGACGTCGAGCCGGGCATTCCCCGGCTGGACGGCCGAGGAGATCCACCGGGCACTCAACGAGCCCGCGGTGTCGGCGACGACCGTCGACGTGCTGCGGCGGGTAGCCGACGCACTCGCGGCGGTCGAGGGAACGGGTCCCGACGACGACCCCCTCTTGCACCGGGAACGAGCTGAGAGCCGCGCCGAGGAGCGCTTGGACATCGTCCGGAGCGCGGTACGCGATGCGTTCGCCGCGCGCGCTCTGGCGACTACGCCGGCTCTGCGGACGTGGCTCGACGAAGTCGACCAAGCTCTGGACGCGGTCCCGATCATCCGCCTGGCCTGGGAATGCCGCGACGCGGACGACTTCGTGCGCCGGGCCCGTTTTCTGACCGGCAACCGAGCCTGAGAGTTGCGCCGAAGCTCTCCAGTAGCCGAGCCCGAACCGCGGCTGCAAGGGAGTCGATAGCGGCGATTCCGGGTCAGGACGCAGCAGGAGAACCGAAGAGGCGGGGCTTGAAGTCCGGCTCGTTCACGATGCTGGCGCTGCTGCCCGTCGCGCGGATCACGAACAGTCCCTTCCGCATCGCGTAGCGGGTCGTCCCCTCCTGGGCTTTCAGGTAGGCCACTGCTCCGTACAGCCGCCGGGCGCGGTACGACCGGAACAGGTCCGGGAGCTCGTCCAGCAACTCCACGAAGTCCTCGATGTGCTCAGGCTTCAGCGTCGACTTCACCTCGACGGCAACCGCCTCTTCTCCGTTCGCCGCGAAGAGGTCCACCTCCCGCAGCTTTGGATCCCGGGACAACCGGATCCGGGAAGACACCACGTCTACTTCTACGTTCCGCTCGCGGAGCAGCTTCACAAGATCCCCCTCGACCAGCGACTCGATCAGGCGGCCCCACTGGCTCGTGAACAGGCCCTCGGCACGGCGCAGCCGCCGGTCCGTTTCCTCCATCTGTTCCCGGAGTCTCCGCATCTGCCTCCGGTCCTCCGCCTGGGCCTCTTTCCGGACCTCTTCACCCTCCTTCTGGCGTAGCGCCACCTGGCGGAGAATCTCCCAGATCTCCTCCGGCGTGGCCGGGCGATGTTCGGTTCCTGTGGCGGTCATGATCGGATCCCTCTGCTGTGATTCTAGATTGGGCGGGCGCTTGAGCGCCACGGCATCACGTCGAGGATGCGCTGGAGGCGCACCTCTTCTCTCCATAGGCATGGACGCAAATCCTCGACTCGTCGACGATCCGAAGCTCGCCTCGGGCGAGCGAGTCGAACCTGTTCCGGCGCAGCTCTCAGGCTCGGTTGCCGGTCAGCAAACGGGCCCGGCGCACGAAGTCGTCCGCGTCGCGGCAGTCCCAGGCCAGGCGGATGATCGGGGCCGCGCCCAGAGCCTGGTCGACTTCGTCGAGCCACGTTCGCAGAGTCGGCGTAGTCGCCAGAGCGCGCGGCGAACGCATCGCGTACCACGGCACTTGGCACCGTCAGTCCTCGGCGCGAAGCCTGAGGCCCGCAGGCAGGCCACCGGTTGGGTTCGCGTTCTTGTAGAAGCGCGACTCAAGCGCGAACATCCGGCGCTTGTAAAGATCCTTCTGGTCGGCGGCGACAAGATCGAAAGCCCTCACGAAGAACCGGCACTGCCGCTCGACGCTCCATTCGTAGACAGGGAGGGTCTGGCGCAGAAACTGGGCTTCGGTCAACAGGCGGCCTGTCTGCACCCCGCCGACCGGAAGCTGCCCGCGTTCGGCCCCGTGCTCGGGAGCACGGGCCATGGCCACGACGAAGCCGCCTGGCGCCAGAGCGACATCGAACAGGTAGGCGACCGTGCCGTCGCGGTCGTACCAGCAGCTCGGATGGTCCGTACCGCCCCCTCCCCGCGCCCTCGCCTGGGCCTCCAGCCGCTCGATGCGCTCCCGAGCTCGAACAAGCTGCTCGGCGAGCGCAGCAGGATCCGCATCGGCCGCCTCCAGCGCGTCCCGGCTCTCGATCGCTTCCCGGACGTCGGCCGGCGACATGCCCCTCCGTGCGGCAACCTCCATCACCTCGGCCATCTCGCGGAGTTCGCCCGGCGTAGCTGAGACTCGCGCCTCCTCCATCGCCCGTTCGAGTTCGGCGTGGGCATCCGCCTTCTCGACCGCCTGGTGAGCTTCCAGCAGTTCCTCAGCCTCGGCCGGCGACATGCGGCCAATCGCCGATTCCTGGATTCGCTCGACCACCTCCTGGGCGGACGGTTCGGGGAACGCGCGCTCGATCTCCCGGACCAGTTCCCGCCAACTGTCGGCGTCCTCGTGTTCGTCGACTCGCTCTCGCAGCACGGCACGCAGCACGGCCGGATCCTCGGGCAGCGCCTCCTCCTCGAACAGGGTCTCCATTTGTTCAAAGCGCACCAGGTCCTGCTCGGCGCTGCGGCGCTGCTCCGTTTCGCGCGCCAGCAGCGCGGCCGAGAGTTCGTTCACGACCGCCCGCGTCCCCTCGCTGTACTGATCGATGTGCGTCCGCAGCGATACGAGCGCGTCGGTCGCGTTCCGGAAGCCGTTTGCCGCACGCGCGTTGGCCTGGGAGAAGCGGCGGTTCTCTTCGAGGATCTCCGCCAGCCGCGCCACCGCCCCCTGGTTCTGCTCCATGACCCGCAACTGCCCCGCCTCCAGCCGCCGAAGGCCCTCCGCAACGGCAAGGAACTCCCTCGCCAGACCCTGGAACTGCTGCGAAGTCGGCTCGATCAGTTCCTCGATGAACTCGCGCCGAAAGTCGACCGAGCGGAAGTTCTCCAGCATCTGCCGTAGCGAGTCGCTTATGCCCCGCGCCTCGGAAACGAACAGCTCGCGCTGAGCCTGGATGTCGCCGACGGCCGCCGCCGCGGCCGTATCGACCTCCGCGACGCGCTCCTGGAGCGCCCCGAACCTCGCGGCGCCGCCCTGGAGCTGTTCGATCTGCCGTTCAAGTGCAGTGCCGGCAGCGCTCACGCCGTGATCGAGCTGCTCGAACACTCGCTTCGCTTCGGTCCGGAACTGTTGAAACTCATCGATCGAGTACTCCATCTCGGCCCGCAGGCGGCGGTTCGCGCGTGCCAGGTCCTCGCGGGCTCGCACCTCGGCGTCGGTTGTGGCTTCGTCCTGCGGCTGATTCAGAAGGATCCGTCCCGCGAGCCCGAGGATCGTGCTCGTGAGCGCGAG
The DNA here is from genome assembly GCA_965216125.1 of Candidatus Multivorans sp. GTDB lineage: Bacteria > Acidobacteriota > Thermoanaerobaculia > Multivoradales > Multivoraceae > Multivorans. The sequence continues at coordinate 265,650 of OZ244152.1, forward strand.
GCCGAAGTTCGTGATGATCGCGCTGGTCGCGCCTTCGGTGTTGAACTGGTAGAGCGAGATGGCCAGCGAGATCAGGGTGTAGAGGAAGCCGAGGTAGTAGAAGTTGTCGCCGGCAAAGTCGTACCGCGGCCGCAGGTCGGGCCACTCCATGAGCAGCAGGGCATAGCTGCCCATCAGCACGATCGGCAGCACCACGGCGAGAATCGGACTGTCGCTCAGCAACTTCATCAGCAGGATCAGAACCGCGCCGCCGAGGAAGAAGCCGAGGAACAAGCCGCGGCCGCTCGGCAGCGCAACTCCGGCCGGCTGTGACCGCGACCGCGGGGCCATCAGTTCACGCCGTCGATGCGGGAGACTCGATTCACCGTTCCCCCCTGCGCTTCGATCCAGCGTTGCCAGAAAGCGATCAGGCCGCGGGTGTCCTCCAGACGGCGGTGAGCAGCCCGCTGCACGAACAGGATCTCGACCGCCGTCCCCCGCAGGTCCGTGCTCAGCGCGTCGGCGCCGACCGCACCGGCGAAGGCGTCGTAGTCGACCGCCTGGCGGAAGAACGAGAGGTTGTCCGTGTTCTGCATCAGGTCCGAGACGAGGATCAGGCGCTTCGGAATGTCCGCGTACTCGTACCGCGCCAGGACGGAGACCGCCACGCTCTGGACGCTCTCCATGAGCGGCGAGGTCGCCGCCGCCTCCCGGCCCAGCAGATCGGCGAAGAGCTCCTCCAACGGTCTCCTGAACCGTTCCTCCAGACGCCGCCTGATCAGCCGCGGGTTCTCCGTCCACTCGCTGGCCTGATCCGGATCGCCTGGATGGCAGACGGAGAGCAACGGATCGCCGACTTCCTCACCGACCGGTTTCGCTTCGTAGGCCAGCACAAGTTCATCCTCACGGCTGGTTTCGACGTACTCGTTCAGGTGCGCGAGCACATCGGCACGGCTGATGGCCCCGACCTGGTCCGTCGCATCGACCAGGATCGCGGTCAGAGCCGCGGGCCCCGTCTCCGGGCACCCGGTCTCAGGATCACGGCTCGGGGGTCCGGGCGCGAAGAGAGTGAAGCGGGCCATGAGGAACAGCCCGAAGCCCAGGAGCACCGCGGCGCCGGCTCCCACCGCGATGTCACGCGTCGACAGATCCCCCCGACGGGAGCGGTGGCGCCGGCGTCTACGGACAACCATCGGCTGCTGGAACGGGCTCCGCCGGGCGTGCGCGGGACATCGAGCCCTCGAGCTCCAGCCGCAACTGGGTCTGTTCCCACTCCTCGTGTACGCGGCGCAGGGCCGACTCGTACTGATCGTTCAACAGGTCAAGGTCCACCTCTTCGGCCACACCCGCATCGCGGCGTGTCCGGTGCGGCGCCGGCGGCGCCATCGTCCAGGGCGTGGCGTAGGCCTCGGGAGTGCCACGATCGAAACGGACCGTGCGGTTCGCTTCCCGGTACTCCTCGATCAGCATCGAGCCGAACCGTTGCAACTGCTCGACATGGGCGCCGAACGCCGCCAGCAGCTTCGCCTCGCTCTCGAGCGCCCGCCGGCGCTCGACGGGCTGGCTCTTCGCTTGGTGGGCCGTGCGGCGGATCGCGTCCAGGCCGTCTTCGCGGATGGTGCGCAACTGATCGACCACGTCCTGCCAGAGGTCGTCGTAGTCGGCGCGCGCGGTCTCCATCTTCCTGTGCTTGGAGGAGTAGCCCGGATAGGAGTCGCCGAACAGCTTCCGGCCCTCGAAGAACGCGACCCCGGAGAAGAAGAAGCCGAGCACGAAGAGGAGCCAGGACTCGGCGTCTTGGAGACCAAGCGGCGAGGCCTGGAACCGGCTGAGCGCCTCGGCGCCGATGTTCTCGCTCAGATCGGCCGAGGCGTCGCGGAAGTGTGCAAGCCCCAGGTTAAGCACCAGGGCGGTCGCGATCCACCCGAGGATGGCGAGCACCCCCACTCCCTTGAGAACGAAGCTGATGTGGCTTACATAGCGGCTGACCGGGCCGAAGGCCAGAACCGGCAGCACGAGGTTCACGACACTGAAGCCAAGCGCCAGCCCCCATCCACCGATCAAACCCCCTTCGCTGCCGACGGCCAGGAAGGTGCCGTTCAGAGCACTCTCGATCAGGAAGATCAGGACCAGAACCGCGATGAAGATCGCCGTCGTCTTCGGACTCAGATAGTCCGGCTCACGGTCGAGTCCGTTCCGGTGCTTGAAGTCGAAGAAGTCCCTCCGTCTGCGTTCGAACTCGTGCAGGCTCGCCTTGAGCACCTGCAGTTCGCTCCGCTCGACCTCCCGGAACTCGGTCGCCGCCTTGCGCGCCGACGACTCCAGGTCACCGGCGAGCACGGCCTGATCGAGCTCGTCCAGGTGGCGGTCGACCTGCTCGAGCTGGGCGTCTCGCGCCTGAACCGCCTCGTTCTTCTTCGCCTCGATGAACTCCTCGATCTCGGTCTGGCCCGGATCATCCGCCGCTTCGAGGGGCGGAATGCCCCGCTCGCCTGCCCGGCGCCCCAACCGCTCCGGCTCGATCTCCGCGCGCAGATCCTCGATCAAGAGTTCCGGGAAGACCTTCATGGCCGGCTTGGGGGAGGTCCCTACTCCACCGGCAACGCAAACGTGAACAGGGCCTGACCCGCCGCGATGGTCACGTGCTGCTGCCCGCCGGCCTCGTAGCTCATCGGCGCGGCGTGGACGTTGCCGCCGAGCCGCCGGTGCCAGAGTTCCTCGCCGCTGCCGGCGTCGAGCGCATAGAAGATGCCGGCGACGCTGCCGCCGAACACCACGCCGCCCTTCGTGGCCAGAAGGCCCGACGTAGAACGTGGCTGGACCCGGTACTCCCACTTGCGGTCGCCGGTCAGCGGATCGAGCGCCCGCACCGCACTGACGTAGGTGTCGGCGGGCGCCGCCGGTTTGCCGTAACCGCCGACGAAGAGCTCACCCTCTTCGTACTCGGCCTCGGCCATGTAGTAGAGCTGGCCGGCGTCGAAGGCCTGAATGTAGAACAGGCCGGTGTCGGGGCTGTAGGTGGGCGAGAACCAGTTCGCGGCCCCACCGATCGGCGGTGAAACGAGCCTTCCTGCCTCGGTCGGGAACATGTCGGGAACCCGGATCGGGCGGCCGGTGTCGGCGTCGATTCCCTCGGCCCAGGTCTGCTTCGCGAACTCGCGTGCGAACAGGAACTCGCCGGTCTCGCGGTCCAACAGGTAGAAGAACGCATTCCGGTTGGCGAAAGCCATCAGCTTGCGCTGGCGGCCCTGGTACTCGGCATCGAACAGGACCGGTACCTGGCAGGCATCCCAGTCGTGGACGTCGTGCGGCGTGAACTGGAAGGCCCAAACGACCTCGCCCGTGTCGGGTCGGATGGCGAGGACCGAATCCGAATGCAGATTGTCGCCTTCGCGCACCTCGCCGTTCCAGTCCGGGCCCGGGTTGCCGGTTCCCCAGTAGAGCAGGTCGAGTTCGGGATCGTACGAACCGGTCATCCAGGTCGGCGCACCGCCGGTCTTCCAGGAGTCGCCCTCCCAGGTGTCGTGGCCTGGTTCGCCGGGCCCTGGAATCGTGTACGTCCGCCAGCGGAGTTCGCCGGTGCCGGCGTCGTAAGCGTCGAGGAAGCCCCGGATGCCGTACTCGCCGCCGCCGATCCCCGTGATCACGAGATCGCGGATGATCATCGGCGAGGCGGTGATCGAGTGGCCGGAGAGCGGACTGCCGACTCGAGTGTCCCAGATCAGCCCGCCGGTCTTCGCGTCGAGGGCGACCAGGCGGGCGTCGATCGTGCCCATGTAGAGCCGCTCACCGAGAACGGAGACTCCCCGGCTCTGCTTGCGGCAGCAGAGCGCGAGCTGATCCGGCACGTCATGGGTGTAGGTCCAGTACCGCTGGCCGGTGCTCGCGTCGAGCGCCAGCACGATGTTGTCCGGCGTGGTCGCGTACATGACCTCGTCGACAACGAGCGGCGTCGTCTCGACCTGTCCGAGCGTCGGCAACTGATGGACCCAGCGAAGCTGCAGGTTCGCGGCGTTCGACGGGTCGATGTCGTCCAGGCGACTGAAGCGCTGACTGTCGTACTGGCCCGAGTACATGAGCCAATTGCCAGGCTCGTCGGCTGCGGCCCTCAGCCGTTCGTAGCTGACCTCGCGCTGGGCGAAAGCACCGGACGCTGCGAGAACAAGCGGCAGGAGCACCAGCAGAATACGAACGCCCACCGGCGTCTCCGTTTCGTTCATGCGGGGCATCGAAATCACTCCGGCCGCAGCGAGTAGAGGTAGGCCACGAGATCGTCCAGATCGCGGCCGCGGAAGAAACTGCCGAGCGGCGGCATCAGCGACTCCCCAGGTTTGTCGACCGCGGCCAGATCGGCCTTGGCGAAGGACCGGAGATTCTCGAACTCGTCGAAGAACTGAATCGAGTGGCGGTCCTCATTCCGCAACACGCCGCGGACGATGGCGCCTTCGGTGGTCCTGACCTCGACCGTGCGGTACTCACCGGCGATCACCTCCGAGGGATCGGAGATCGAAGTGCGGATGTGGTCGGGCGCCCGCCGCCAGCCGAGATCGCTGAGATCGGGTCCGAGCCGGCCGCCGGCGCCGTTCAGACGGTGGCAATCGGAGCAGGAGCCGCGGCTCACGTACAGGCGCCGGCCCCGCGTCGGGTCGCCTGGCAGGTCCTCGTCGCCACCGGCCCGGCTGAGCGACCGCACGTAGGACACGACCTGCCAGATCTTCTTGTCGGGCTGGTAGATGCCGCCCATGCCGCTGTTGGGAATGCCGGTCAGGATGTTCCGGAACAGGGCCGCGTCGCTGCTGCCGTGACGAAACACGCCACGGGTCAGATCGGGGCCGTCGCCGCCGGTGCCGTCGGCGCCGTGGCAGAGCGAGCAACTCCGCTGAAACACCCGGGCGCCGGCCTCGATGTCAGCCCCGGTAGTGTGGGGATTCTCCTGAACGCGATCCTGAATCGCCCTCGAAAGCACGTTCTGAGCGGTCACCGGCTGACCCCAGAAGATGATGGAGGCGAAGAGAGCCGTTACCGTCAGGACAGAGACTCGGAACCGGGGGTCAGAAGACCCCGGGACATGCCGCCCGGAAAGGCGTCGCCGAGGCTCGACCCTCGAACTCTGAACACGTGTCAATACGACCGGAAACATGTCGCTGAGCGTAGCACCAGGATCAGCCGCCTGTGGCGAAACCCCTAAGGCCTAAGCGCCGTATAGTCGGGTACTGTGCAAGCCACATCGGACGTTTGAGCGCTCCCTGTAGTAGACGCATGGAGCACCCGCCGGGTTTCCCGGGAACCCCGACATTCCGCCTCAAAGGAAGAGACATGAACCAGATCCCTCCGCGCACCCCCGTAGCGACGGCCCTCGCCGTCGGACTGCTCGTCCTGCCGGCGACGGGCTTCGCCCTGAACCTGGACCAGCCCACCTTCGTGGACGACATCGCGCCGATCCTCCACGAGAACTGCACCTCCTGCCACCAGCCGGACGAGATCGCGCCGATGGCGCTGCGGACCTACCGCGAGGCCCGGCCGTGGGCGAAGTCCATCGCGCGCGCCGTCGAGAACCGCGACATGCCGCCCTGGGACGCCGACCCGGGCTACGGACCGTGGAAGAACGACATCTCCCTGAGCGACGCCGAGATTGCCGCGATCACGCGCTGGGCCGCTTCGGGCGCACCGCGGGGCGACGGCGATGAACCGGTCTACGAACAGCCCGCCGAGCAAGCCGAGTGGGCGTTCGGCGAACCGGACTGGGTCTACGAGTTCGACGCCTTCGACGTCGCCGCCGACGGCCCGGACAGCTTCGCCGTCCTGCCGATCGAGACCGGCTTCGAGGAGGACCGCTGGATTCGCGCGGTGGAGGTCCAGCCCGGTGACCGGGAAGTTGTCCACCACTTCATCCTGTGGCGGGCATCCGAGGCCAGCACGCAGGTCCAGGACGCCTGGATCGACGCCTGGGCCGCCGGCGTCGGAGCGAACGAACTCCCGGCCGGCACCGCGCGCTTCGTGCCCAAGGGACGCGCATTGCTCGGCGACTTCCACTACCACCCGAACGGCACCGCCTCGACCGACAAGACCCGCATCGGCGTCTGGTTCGCCGAACCCGAAGAGGTCGAGAAGGAACTCATCAACCTCTGGGTGATGAATGCCACGTTCAAGATCCCGGCCGGCGACCCCAACTACGAGGCACAGGCCAGCCACGTCTTCTCCCAAGATGTGGTCGTGCGCTCCCTGGCCCCGCACATGCACTACCGCGGCAAGGACATGAAGTACACGGCGTACCTCCCCGACGGCGAGGAGCGGGAACTGCTCAGCGTCAGCCGCTACGACTTCAACTGGCAGACCGGCTACGAGTTCGACGAGCCCCTGGCGCTTCCGGCAGGCACCAGGATCGAGGTCGTCGCGCATTGGGACAACTCCGCGGACAATCCGAACAATCCCGACCCGACAGTCAACGTCACCTGGGGCACCGAATCGACGGACGAGATGCTGATCGGCTTCGTCGACTACGTGGCCGCGGACGGCGTGAGCCCCGAGCCCGCCAGCGCGGTGATCGCCAAGCTGGCCGAGCTTGGAAAGACCGATCCCGGGCAGGCCTGGCGCTTCGACGTCACCCGCCAGCCAGGCCAGGGGCCCGAACCCACCGCCATGCTCCTGCCGCGCGACGGCAGGCCGGGCGGCTGGTTCGTTCAGTTCGGCACCCTCACTCTGCCGGCGCCGATCGTCGACATCGTCTGGGACGGCGACCACGTCACCGCCACGGCCCAGGTCCCCGGTCAGGCCATGGAACTCGAAGGCACGGTCCAGAAGGACGGCTCCCTGCTCATGAACATGGGGTTCGGCGCGATGACCGGCACACCGGCCGAGAACGAGACGCCGTCCACCCTGCCGACCGGGTAGCAGGTCCCGCATGACGGAGCGCTCCGCCGCCACACGGAGGTTCGCCTCGGCCGCTCTCGGCGCGGCCGGGGCCCTCGCGGCGGCGGTTCTGCTGTCCTGCGGCGGTGACGCTCCGGGCAGCGGCGGCATGGAGCCGGATGCGGGCGGGACGCCCGCGGTCCCAGGAACGCCCGAGTTCACCGATCCGATCGTCTTCCAGCGCTTCGCGAACACCGGCGCCACGCCGACCGTCCCCGGCTTCTACGGCGGCGCCGACATCTGGATCATGGAGGGGGACGGCAGCGGCCCGCGCCTGGTCCGGCGGGGCGTTCCGGCGCACCTGGATCACCCGTCCCTGTCCCTCGACCTGCGGACCGTGGTCTACGCCGAGTTCAACGACGCCGACGCCGGGGTCGAGGGCGGCGCCCGCATCTTCCGGGAGGACCTCGCCACCGGCGAGCGCGAAGTGTTGCGCGAAGTCGAGGGATGCGCCGTCCACCACGCCACCATCTCGCCGATCAACCAGGAGTTGACCTACACGCGGAACTGTCCCGAAGGCGACGGCTTCAACCAGGGGCTGATCACCGAGTTCGGCGATCGCCGCCGGCTCGACGCGTCGATCACCACGGCGCTTCGGATCGGCAACGGCGTCGGTCTCAACCGCGCCGTCCTGTTCCAGGGCGAGAGCGGCGCCGTCAACGGAGAGCGGCGGATGGAGATCGCGATCATCCGCTTCGACGGCTACGGCCAGGGCACCTACACGGCGCTCACCGACCGCGACCACCGCCACCGGCGGCCCGCCGTCTCACCCGACGGCCGGACGATCGCCTGGCAAACGAACCGAACCGGCCCGACCGACGACATCTTCCTCGCCGACATCGACGGCTCGAATCAGCGACGCCTGACCACGTCCGACGCGAACGATGGCCACCCCTGGTTCTCCCGCGACGGCCGCTTCATCGTGTTCGAGTCGGACCGCTCCGGGAACTGGGAGATCTGGAAGATCGAGATCGAGACCGGCGAGGTGGCGCAGCTCACCGACGACCCGGCCTACGTCAGCACGCGGCCGCGCTGGTAGCCGGCCCTACTCCACCCGCGACAGCAACCACCACTTCATCGCGATCATGCTGGCGCGGCTTCTACTCCACCCGCGACAACAGCCACCACTTCATTGTGGTCGACACGAGGTCGGCCGCGTCGCTCTGCACGAAGTGGCTCGCGCCCGGCACGGTGACCAGGGTCAGGTCGCTGTCGAGCCAGTCCCAGGTGTTGTTCAGACCGTCCGAGTGGAGAGCCGTGTCGTCCAGGCCGTGGAACATGAGCACCGGCATCCCCAGCCGAGGCAACTCCTGTCCGGGCGCCTGACCGATGCCGCCTCCGTCTCGGGGGTAGTTCTGCTTGTAGTAGGCGAGCATGGCGTCGAAGTCGGACTTCTCGAAGGCCGCCGCGTAGTGCTTCCGCGCATCCTCGTCTTGAACCCACCCGGAAAGGGTCAACGGATTCATCGGCATGCCGAAGAAGATGTCCGGGTCGGTGGCCTTGCCCTCCTGGAACTTCCGGGCGTAGCCGCTGTTCTGCTGCTGCGTCGCGTTGTTCGCCAGTTCCCGGCCCATCCCGTTCGGATGCGGCAGGTTCAGGATGATCAGCCGCTCCGTCATCTGCGGGATGTGGAACGCGACCTGCCAGGCGACGGCGCCGCCCCAGTCGTGGCCGACGATCGTCGCCTTGTCGCGGCCGAGATGCCGGATCACCGCGGCGACATCCCCGACCAGGTAGCGCATGTTGTAGTTCTCTTCGCCGTCGGGCGAGTCGCTCTCGTTGTAGCCGCGCTGGTCGATCGCCACAACCTGGAAGTCACTCGAGAGCGCCTCCATCTGGTGCCGCCACGAGTACCAGAAGTCCGGGAAGCCGTGGATCATCACGACCAGCGGGCCCTCGCCGATCGAAGCAAAGTGGATCTTCACGCCATCCGAGTCGGCGTAGCCGTGTTCCACGCGGTCCATCAGGTCGCTTGCCATCGCCGCTCCCCCAGTCATCGCCAGCAGTAGAACGGCGGCGGCCGCAGCCATGAGGCGCCGTCGTGTCGTCTTTCCACTCACTCGAATCATCGTTCCTCTCCTCTTGGTTGGTGACCGGGTCGGGCCGGTGCACTCTACGTTCGAATTCACTCTCCGGTCGCAGGCAGCGCGTACGCAATCAGCTCGGACGGCGCCCCGCTGCCGCCCGCGGCCACCACCAGGTACTGGCGGCCCTCGTGTATGTACGTCATCGGTGAGCCGCCGACACCGGTCTCGATCTCCACCGACCACACCGTCTCGCCGGTCGTCTTGTCGAGGGCCGAAAGCGTCGCCGGTTCGAAGCGCCAGTCGCGGCTCGCCGCGATCTCGGCCAGCGCCGTCGCTTGCTCCTCATTCGCAACGGCAAGCTCCTCCAGCGCCGAAGACTCCAGATCCATCGACGACGCCTCCATCTCGGCGTCCGGGTGGACTGTCGCCTCCAGGCCCACGAACAACAACTCCGGCGTCAACAGCACGTGTGCGCGGGAACCGGACCCCATCGGCCCCACATCGAGTTCCCGGATCGCCGGATGCCCGCTCGGCCCCTCGCCCAGGGGCCGCACCCACTCGATCTCGCCCCGGTTCAGGTCGTAGGCCGTCAACCGGGTGTAGGGCGGCTTGACGATCGGCAGGCCGAAGGGTCCAGGCGGGCTGACCTGGATCGACCCGATGTAGTCGAACGACGAACGGTTCGGATCCGGCTTCTTCATCGTCAACACCACCGGGCGGGTGAAAGAAGGCACGTAGAGCCGGCCGGTCTCCGGATCGAAGGCGCCGCCCGGCCAGCTCGCGCCGCCGCCCCAACCCGGCAGGTTCCAGGTGCCGCGCAGCGACGGAGGCGTATAGAGCGGACCGTAGTCGTACTGCTCCATGATCTCCTTCGCACGCGCCAGGATCTCCGGCGTGAAGTCGATCAACTGCCCCTCGTGCATGCCCTGCCGTTCGTACGCCGGCGGCTTGGTCGGGAACGGCTGGGTGAGCGCCGACCGCTCACCGGGCACCGTGCTCCTGGGCACCGGCCGGTCCTCGATCGGCCACACGGGGTCGCCGCTGCGCGCATCGAAGACGTAGACGAAGCCCTGCTTGCTGAGTTGGGCCGCGACTCTCAGTTCGCGGCCGTCGACTGTGATGTCACCCAGAATCGGCGGCGTCACCAGGTCGTAGTCCCACAGGCCGTGGCGGATCGCCTGGAAGTGCCAGGCCCGCTCACCCGTCTCGCAGTCGAGCGCCACCAGGGTCTCGGCGAACAGGTTGTCGCCCAGCCGGTGGCCGCCGTACCAGTCGTTGGTCGGCGTGCCGAAGGGCAGGTAGACGAGCCCGAGTTCCTCGTCGGCCGTCATCAGCGTCCAGACGTTCGCGTTGCCGGTGTATTGCCAGGAGTCGTTCTCCCAGGTCTCGTGCCCGACCTCGCCCGGCTCCGGAATCGAGTGGAAGGTCCAGCGCAGTTCGCCGGTCACCGGGTCGAAGCCGCGGACGTCTCCGGGCGGCGCATCGGGGTGGTTCGGCGCGTCCGAGATCGAGGCGCCGACAATCACCGTGTCGCGGCAGATCATGACCGGCGAACTGACGGCGTAGGCGCGGCGCCGCTTGACCTCGCGCCGCAGGCCCTGGGTCAGGTCGACCGCGCCGCCGTCGCCGAAGCTGCCGACCGGTTCGCCGGTGAACGAATCGACGGCCAGGAGGCGGGCGTCCCCGGTGCCGTAGAAGAGACGCGGCGGCACTTCCTCCGCGCCGTCGGCGGCGGGCCTGCCAGGCCAGTAGCTGGCGCCCCGGTGCACGAAGCCGAGGTTCGTGGGCCGGCCCGCGTCGTAGGCCTCCGGATCGTAGACCCACTCGGTTTCGCCACTCGCCGGATCGATCGCGACGATCTGACTCAGGCCGGTGGTGGAATAGAGACGATCGCCGATCTTGATCGGCGTGACCTGGTGTCCGCCGGGCTGCATGCGGCGGCTCCGGAGCCGGCGGTCGCTTGCGACCGAAACGTTGTCAGGCGACGACCAGCGCCAGGCGACTTCCAGTTCGCCGACGTTGCCGGCATCGATCTGATCGAGCGGCGAGTAGCGCTGCCCGCCCTTGTCGCCGGTGGTCACGGGCCACGCGCTGTCCTGGGCGGCGGTCGGAACGGAGGCGACGAGAAGACAGAGCGTCGCCGCCACGGCTTCCAGGCACGTCCTTCCACTCATTCGATCCTCCCGTCCGCTGTGGCTGCTAGGCGTTCACGTCGATGACGACGCGGCCTCGCGTCTGGCCGGCCAGGATCGAGACCGCCAGCTCCTCGATCCGGCTCATCGGCTCGACTGTCGTCATCTCGGACAGTAGATCGGCCGGAAGCTCAGCGGCCAGACGGTTCCATGCCTCCCGCCGCCGTCCCATCGGCGCCATGACCGAGTCCACGCCAGCCAGGACCACGCCGCGCAGGATGAAGGGGTAGACGCTGGACGGCAGATCCATCCCGCCGGCCAGCCCGCACGCCGCCACGCAGCCGCCGTAGCGGGTCTGGGCGAGCAGGTTCGCCAGCGTCGACGATCCGACGACATCCACGGCGCCGGCCCAGTTCTCCCGGCCGATCGGCCGCGGCTTCGCGGACAGAGTGTCGCGCGCGAGGAAGTCGGCCGCGCCCAGACTCCGCAGGTAGTCATGCTCCGCCTCGCGTCCGGTGGAGGCGATCACCCGGTAGCCGGCCCGCGCCAGCAACGCCACCGCGACCGAGCCCACCCCGCCGGCGGCGCCGGTCACCACGACGTCGCCGCTCTCCGGCGTCACGCCATGATCCTGAAGCGCCATCACGCACAGCATCGCCGTGTACCCGGCGGTGCCGATCGCCATCGCCTGCTGGCTCGTGAAGGCGTCCGGCACCGGTACCAGCCACTCCGACTTCATGCGCGCCTTCTGGGCGTAGCCGCCCCAGTGGCTCTCGCTCAGCCCGTAGCCGTTGACGAGCACCCGGTCGCCGGGTGAAAACGCGTCCGAGGCCGACTCCGCCACCGTGCCCGCGAGATCGACGCCGCAGACCATGGGCACGGAGCGGCAGATGGGCGCCGCGCCCGTGATCGCCAGCCCGTCCTTGTAGTTCAGGGTGGAGTACTCGACGTCCACCAGCACGTCGTGCTCCGGCAGATCGTCTGGGGTCAGGTCGCGTAGACCGGCAGTGTGCCGATCGTCGATCTTGTCGACGACGACCGCTCGAAAGGTGTCGCTCATTCTCGGAAAGTCCCTCAGTGTCTGGATTCAGGCTTGGAGCTTGCGCGGCAGAAACTGGGTGCGCGGGCCTTCTGGCCCGCATCCGGCGCGAAGCGCCGGTCTCTGGGAGTTCTGCCGCGCTAGGTCCGAGCGTTCTATCATTCCGAGTCATGAGATTCACGATGCCGATTCGCCCGCTCCTCACTGCCACGGTGCTTCTCTCTGCGTTGTGCGTCGGTCCGGCCGGCGCCAGCGAACGGGCGCGCATGACCCCCGCAAGCGGCGATCCCGCCGACACCTGGCCACGCTGGCGCGGACCGAGCGGGCAGGGCGACGTAGCCGGCAGCGGCTACGTCGACCGTTGGGGTCCGCAAGAGAACGTGCGCTGGAAGGTTGCGGTGCCGGGCAGCGGCAACTCATCGCCGATCGTCTGGGGCGACCGCATCTTCCTGACCACCGCCGAGGCGGCCGGCGCCAGGCGCTCCGTGCTCGCCTTCGACCGCGAGACCGGAAAGAGGCTGTGGACCACCGCGGCGCCGAACGCGAACCCCGAGCGCGCCTACCGCAAGAACGGACACGCCTCCTCGACGCCGACCACGGACGGCGAGAGGGTCTACGCCTACTTCGGCAACCACGGCCTGCTGGCGCTCGACATGGACGGCGACATCGTCTGGCACAAGTCCTTCGGCGAACTGAGGGCCTTCCACGGCACGGCTTCGTCGCCGCTGCTGCTCGGCGAGCGGCTCATCATCGTCCAGGAGCAGCAGCGCGCCGAGTCCTTCATCGCCGCCTTCGACCGGAGCACCGGCGAGGAGTTGTGGCGCACCGAACGGGATACCCAGGTCGGCTGGAGTTCGCCGGCCGCGATCTCGGTGACCACCGACGACGGAGAAGAGCGCGACGAGATCGTCGTCAACAGCCAGCACCACGTGATCGCATACGCCCCCAAGGACGGCCGCGAGCTGTGGCGTGCCAAGGGCACCACCTTCGAGGTCATCCCCAGCCCCGTCGTCGGCCACGACCTGCTGTTCAGCACCTCGGGCCGCGCGGGCCCGACCCTGGCGATCCGCCCCGGCGGCAGCGGCGACGTGACGGACAGCCGGATCGTCTGGACCGCGGCCAAGGGCTCGCCCTTCGTCGTCGCGCCGATGCTCGTCGGCGACTACCTCTACATGGTCAACGACATGGCCAGCGTGATCACCGTCTACGAGGCGAAGACCGGCGAGGTCCTGTGGCAGGAGCGCCTCGGCGAACGGATGCGCGAGGGCTTCTCCGCCGCGCCGGTGGCGTTCGACGGCAAGATCTTCTTCACCAACGACAACGGCGAGACCTTCGTGATCAAGGAAGGGCCGGACTTCGAACTGCTCCACGTCAACCGGATCGGCGAACGGACGATCGCTTCCCCGGCCCTGGTCGGCGGTGTCTGGTACATCCGCACCGACGGACACTTGTGGGCGATAGGGAGCTAGTGCTTCAGCCGCCGGTGAACCCGCGCGACCTCGACCATGTAGCCGCGGTTCGGTAGCGACGCGGAGCGCTCGATCGCGGCAGCGGCCTTCTCGGTCTCGCCAACGAGTTCGTAGTACAGCCCGAGGTACAGATCGGCGTAGAAGCGGGCGCCGGGACCTTCTTCCTGCGCCGCGGTCTCGACATCCTCGACGCTGCCCTTGCCGCGGAACAGGGCGTCGATCTCCTTCATCGGCCGGCGCGCGTCGGGGCCGACCGGCAGCATCGCCTTCCGCGCCGACTCGAGACCGTTCTCGGCGGCGGCGCAGAGCAGGTGCCACACCGCGTTCTCCACGTCGTTCGGGTTCACCAGCCGGTGGCGCTCGAACTGACCCCGGCAGTCGGCGAAGCGGTCCGCGTAGTAGTACGAGATACCGCGCTGCCAGAGGTACGGATCCTGGGATGGCTCGAGGGTAACGACGCGGTCGAAGTCGTCGATCGAGGCCTCGATCTGACCCGCCTTGAACCGGGCCGACCCGCGGAGCAGGTGGAGCTGCCAGTCCCGCGGCTCGGCTTCGATCGCCCGGTCGTAGCCGGCGATGGCCGCCTCGTAGTCGCCGCGGGACTCGTGGAGGCTGGCCTGACGGAGGAGCATCGCGGCGCTGGGCTCGGCGTGGAGTTGTTGTGGCTCCTGGGCGGAAACGCCTATCGCGGTAGCCAACACAAGAGACCCTGCCATTGACGCCGTACCGGGCCAGACAAACGCGGGGCCTCTCATCGACTGGACTCTAACGGGCAGAGCGGCGCTTCGCGCCGATGCGGGCAAGATGCCCGGGTGCCATCCGTGCGCCCGATGACGAACGCACGGAGTGGTTCGCGAGTGGCGCGGATCGCGCCACCCGGGTTCCCAGGGCCGGACCTGAGCCGGGACGCCTAGCGACAAACACACCCCTGCACGGACGAAGCTCCTCTACTAGACTTCGCGCGCTTCAACACGACGAACACGACAAGACGACCGAGAGAGGGAATCGACACCATGGGTCTGCTCAACGGCAAGGTTGCACTCGTTACAGGCGCGGGCGGCGGTGTCGGCCGCGCGCATGCGCTGCTCCTCGCACAGGAAGGCGCGGCGGTCGTGGTCAACGACCTCGGCGGCGCGCGCGACGGCACGGGCGCCGGCATCGGGATGGCCGACCAAGTCGTCAAGGAGATCCAGAAAGCCGGCGGCAAGGCTGTCGCCGACTACGGCTCGGTCTCCGACGGCGACGCCGCGAGGGCAATGGTCCAGCGCGCCGTGGACGAGTTCGGAAAGCTCGACATCGCGATCAACAACGCCGGCATCCTGCGCGACAAGTCGTTCAAGAACATGACCGACGAGATGTGGGACATCGTCCTCGACGTCCACCTGCGCGGCACCTACCTGGTGACGAAGGCCGCGTACGACCAGATGATCGAGCAGGAGTCGGGCGGCCGCATCATCATGACCAGCTCGACGTCCGGCCTGCTCGGCAACTTCGGCCAGACGAACTACGGCGCCGCCAAGGCCGGCATGGCCGGCTTCATGCGCTGTCTGGCGCTCGAGGGCGCAAAGTACGGCGTCACGGTGAACCTGCTGGCGCCAGCCGCCTGGTCTCGCCTGACCGAGGACATCATGCCGGAAGCGACCGCCGAGCCCCTGGCGCCGGAGAAGGTGTCGCCGGCCGTGGTCTGGCTCTGCACCGACGACGCCGCCGACATCACCGGCCGCATCTTCGCGGTCGGCGGCAACACCGTGTTCCTCCTGTCCTGGCAGTCGCTCGAGATCGCGCGCCGACCGAACGACCGGGACCCCTGGAGCGTGGCCGCGATCGGCGAGAAGATCCGCGCCGCATCGGCCGACTTCCCAAAGCCGGTCCGCTTCCAGGATCTGATGTAGCCCGCCGCGAGACCGGCGACCCCGCCACGCGCCCCGCGTAGTTGCAACGTTGGGCACCCGTACGCGTAGAATGATGACCAATGTGACCACTATAGTCACGAATACGCCGGCTTCTCCCGCCCCGCGTCCCGGACGCGGAAAAGCCCACCCCGAAAAAAAGCAAGCGAGAACCGACCGATGACCCAGCTATCAGTGGACTCCGCGACCACGTGGAAGACCCAACTCGAAGGCCGCATTCCGCTCGACCTCGAGGAGGAGATCAAGATCTTCGAGACCCAGATCGCGCAGAAGCGGCTGGGCAAGATCGCCGACAAGGTCTTCGCCGAAACCCGCCTGCGCCGTGGCGTCTACGGCCAGCGCTACGACAACGGCCAGCGCCACGACGGGTTCGCGAGCCGGGCCCTGGAGTTCCCGTGCGGCGACCTGACCAAGGGGCCGAACACGGTCTGGGACGCGCCGGGCATGCTGCGGATCAAGATCCCGTTCGGCGCGATGAACGCGGAGCAGATGGAAGTGCTCGCCGACCTCGCCGAGGAGTACTCGGACGGAATCTCCCACATCACGACCCGCCAGGACATCCAGCTCCACTTCATCCACATCGACGACACACCGGACATCATGCGGCGACTGGCCGCGGTCGGCATTACCACCCGCGAAGCTTGCGGCAACACGGTCCGCAACGTCACGGCCTGTCCCCTGGCAGGCGTCTGTCGCGACGAGCCGTTCGACGTCTCGCCTTACGCACACGCGCTGACCTACTTCCTGCTCGGACACAGGGACGCCCAGGATTTCGGCCGCAAGTTCAAGATCGCCTTCTCCGGTTGCGAGCAACACGCCTGCGGCCTTGCGAACATGCACGACCTCGGCGTCGTTGCCCAGGTTCGACCGGGCGCCTCCTCGAACGGCGCGCGGGCAGAGCGAGAGCGTGGCTTCAAGGTCTACGTCGGCGGCGGCCTCGGCGCGGTTCCGCACCAGGCGAAGGTGCTGCGGGAGTTCGTGCCCGAGGACCAGCTCCTGCCCCTGGCGCAGGCCGTCTGCCGTGTCTTCGGCCGCCTCGGCGAGAAGCGGAATCGCGCACGGGCCCGGGTCAAGTTCCTGGTCGCCAAGCTGGGGATCGAGGAATTCACCCGCCTGGTCGACGAGGAACTCGCGATCCTGCCGGCCGATGACCAGTGGACCGCCTATCTCGACGACCTCGCAATCACCGCGGAGGCGCCGACGCGGCCGGCCGCGAAGCTCGAACCGGGACCGCGCCCCGAAGGCTTCGCCGAATGGCTGGCCACGAACGTCCAGCGGCAACGCCAGGAGGGCTACGTCACCGTCGCCGTCAACCTGCCCCTCGGCGACCTGACCTCTCCCCAACTGCGAGCCCTGGCCGACACGGCCCGTCGCTACAACGGCGGTCTGGCGCGGAACACGGTGGAGCAGAACCTGGTGCTCCGGAACATCAGCGAAGCGGACCTGCCAGCCCTCTACTCGGAACTCAGGAGCGAGGGCCTGGGCGCACCCGGCGCCTCCTCCCTGGTCGACGTCACGTCCTGTCCCGGAACGGACACGTGCAAGTTGGGCATCTCGTCGTCCCGCGGACTCGCCGGCGAGTTGCGCAAGCGGATCGCCGCCTCCATCAAGATGGCCGGCGTGCTCGCCGACGAGGCGGTGAAGGACCTGCGGATCAAGGTCTCCGGCTGCTTCAACTCGTGCGGCCAGCATCACGTCGCGGACATCGGCTTCTACGGCGTGAGCCGCAAGAGCGACGGGCGCACCGTGCCCCACTTTCAGGTCGTCCTGGGCGGCCAATGGAGCGAGAACGCGGGCTCCTACGGCCTCGCCGTGGTCGCGGTGCCGTCCAAGCGGATCCCGGAAGTGGTCGAACGGATCGCCGGCCTCTACGTCACCGAACACGGGAAGGGCGAGAGCTTCCAGGAGTTCATCGCCCGGGTGGGCAAGGCGCGCATCCGGCAACTGCTGGACGACCTCACGAAGCTGCCGACCTACATCGAGGACCGGAGCCTCTACTCCGATTGGGGCGACCCGCGTGAGTACACGATCGGCGACCTCGGCGTCGGCGAGTGCGCGGGCGAGGTCGTAACCGCGGTCGAGTTCGGCCTGACCGCGGCTGAGCGCGAGGTCTTCCAGGGCATGCTGGAGCTGGACCGCGGAGCAGCGGAGGCCGCTGCCGCCAAGGCCTACGCCGCCATGCTGCAGGCAGCGCGGGCGCTGATCACGACGGAGAACATCGACATCGGCAACGCCCCGACGGAGATCGTCGGCGAGTTCCGCACCCGCTTCTACGACACGGAGCTGTTCTTCGATCCGTACGCCGGCGCCAAGTTCGCGAACTACCTGTTCCGCGTCCACGGCGACGCCGAGACGGACTCGAGCGAGGAGGCGCACCGCCGGATCGAGGAAGCCCAGTTGTTCATCGAGGCGGCCCACGCCTGCAACCACCGGATCGCGCAACAGCAGGCGACGGCCGGTCTGCGACGAGCGGTATGAGCGCTTCCCAGGGACCGGACCTCGATGGTCTGGTCAAGCTCGACCTGAAGGTGCTCGCCCGCGCCGGTTCCACGGCCGAGGCGGAGGAGTTCATCCCCGTCTTCCATCGCTGGATCACCGAGCGGGTCTTGCCCGAACTGCTGATCGACGTCGCCGACTACAGCCACGTCCCCGAAGGACCTGGTGTGCTGCTGATCGGCCACGACGCCCAGTACGGCTACGACCAGCGTCGCGGCGAGCCGGGGCTCCTCTACAGCCGCCGGCGTGAGACCTCGCGAGAACTCTCGGGCATCGGCTCACTGGAAGAGCGCCTGCGGTCCCTGCTCGCCTGCGCGTTTCGCGCGTGCGACCTGATCGAGGCCGAGCCCCGGCTCGAAGGCAGAGTCGCCTTTGACCGCCACCGGCTCGAACTGCGCGTCAACGACCGCCTGGTCCCCCAGGACGAAGACACGTCAGCAGAGCTCGAATTCGCCTTCGAACGAGCCCTGGCAGCCGTCGGCGTCGCCAACGGCAACACGCCGGTCAGGGTGGAGCGAACTGGCGACGCGCGCGAGCGACTGACCCTCAAGGCCGGCTGACTGCCTGCGCGCTGGCCACGAGGCGCCGGAACTCAGGCTTCAAGTCCAACTCGGCAGCCGCTTCGCGACCGGCGTCCGACATCTTGGGCCAGGTCCTGGCCAGCACTTCCGCCGTCTTCTCGGCCCCCAGCCGGCTCGCCAGCTCCTCCAGGTCGCGCTCCAGGAACAAGAGACAGGCGGCGTCCTCCAGGGTCTGCGCCTCCTGGCGCGAACTTCGGCCCGCCCGCTTCAGCACCAGGTTCTGTACGCGCTCGATCCGTTCCCGCCGGTAGCCGGCGTCGCGCAGCACGGCGCCGGCCAGCCGCGCGTGCTCCAGCGCCGCCGCCCGCCGCCAGGCGAGATAACCCTGACGCCCGGCCGGGTAGTCGGTCCGCGGCAGCTTGAAGCGGCGCAGATGCTGGCAGTGCGCCGCAAGGAGCAGGATCTCGCCCGCATCGGGATCGAGCCGCTCCACCCAAGCCGCCATCCGCCGGGCGTACGCCAACTCCCGCGGCACCTGTTCACCGTCCACCGTCTCCGTCTCCGGATCCTCCCGGTGAAACAGGTCGAACCCCGCCACCGCGTTCTCGAAACGCGGCATCAACTCGAAGCTCTTCACGCTGCCCTACTCGCCAGCCAATTCCCGCTCGACGACGAGCTTCTCCCCGGCGTTCTTCTGCAGCTCGGCAAGCCAGGCCACGTAGCCATCGGGATCGACGAAGGGGTGGACATCGCCGTCCGCCCGCGACGCCAACTGCTCGGCCCGCTCGAAGATCCTCCCCATCGAGGCATGGTTCGTGACGTTGACCTCGATCGGGTTGCCGTCCTCGGCGGCAAGCCGCTGAATCCGCGCCACGCTGTCGAGGTAGAGGTTCGTGCGGTGGACGCCTTCGAAGTTGAGCCCCACGCCGCCGAACACGAAGGCGCGGTGCTCCTCGCCGCCGTCGCGCACCGGGAACTCCATCGACAGAACGCCCTCCGTGTGCCCGGGCGTGACGTAGAACCGGAGCTCGGTGTCGCCCAGCTCCAGCGTGTCGCCGTCGGCGATGACCATGTCGCGAACCGGCACGTCGATCTCGTAGTCGGGGTTGCCCGGCGGCGTTTCGGCCAGTTCCCAGTCCGCCTCGGTCATGCCGACTCGCGCACCGTACGTCTCCTGGAACCTGGCGGCGCCGCCGACGTGGTCGAAGTGGCCGTGGGTCGCCAGCACGTACTTCAGGTCCGCCGGGTCGAACCCCAGGGTCCGGATGCCATCGATAGCGGTCTCGATGTGGTCGCCGTACAGCGCGTCGATCAGGATCAGACCGTCCGTGGTCACCAGCAGGTAGCACGAGACCCACTCGATCCCGACGTAGTAGAGGTTGTCGAAGATCTGGAACGGCTCGACCCGCTGCGCGACCGGTTCGGCCGCATCGTCGGCCGCCGGTGGCGCGGCATCGCCACCGCCGCAGGCCAGGGCGCCAAGCGCGATCAGGAGGACGATCAGGAGGGCTGGAACGGAACGTGTCATCCCGCGAAGTTACCACGCGGGAGCAGCCGATCGGAGGCCGTGGGCGCCGCTACCACGTCTCCCTATATGGCCTCATCTCGACGTCGAAACTCCACGCTGACGGGTCCTGGTGCGCGACGTACCAGACGTTCTCGGCAATCGCGTCCGGCTGGATGAAGAAGTCGTCGGGCTGGTCGGGCATTCGCCGCCGGGTCCACTCCAGGTCGATCACCGCGTCGATCACGAAGTACGCGACGTGGATGCCCTGCGGCCCCAGGGTCCGCGCCATCGACTCGGCGAGGATGCGCTGCCCCGCCTTGGTCGGCGCGAACCCGGCAAAGCGCGGCATGCCGCGGCGGGCCGCCGTGTTGCCGGTGACCATGATCGCCCCGCGCCCGGCCTCGATCATCGCCGGGGCCAGAGCGCGCGCCAGGTAGAGCAGGCCCATCACGTTGACTTCGAAGTTTGCGCGCAGGCGCTCCGGATCGACCTCCAGGAAGTCGCCGAAGGCGCCGCCCACGGCGTTGTGGACGAGCACCGTCGGCGCGCCTAGATCACCGCCGACCCGAGCCACCGTCATCCGAACCGCTTCCGGGTCGGACACGTCGCAGACGTAGCCGCGCGAACCCTCGATCTCGGTCTCCAGCGCCTCCAGGCGCTCTCCGTTGCGCGCGAGCATCGCCACCCGGTAGCCGCCGGCCGCAAAGCGACGAGCCAGCGAAGCCCCCGTTCCTGGACCGACGCCGGAGACGAGGCAGACCGGATCGCTCATTGGTGCGCGGACACTACTGGATCCGAACGGCCGAAATCCCGACCCGGGAGACTGCGCGGCCAAGACTGGGTGCGCCGGCGTCCCCGTTCCCGCCGACATATAGCTATTCCTGTATGATTGCAAGGCTGACTCAACCGCCGTCCCCCTGAGAGGCCCCCGATGACCAGACGCCGCTCCCCGATGTCCCGTTTCCTGCCCGTGGCAACGCCGATCGCCCTGCTGCTGGCCACCCTCGCGGCGGCGCCGGCAGCGGCGGCCGACCGTGAGATCTACGTCGGCTTCCACCTCGGCCTGGCGGGTGTCGACATCAACAGGAACGACGCCTTCGACCAGGTCCTCGACGGCGACGAGAACTCGCTGAGCTACGACATCGGCTACAAGTTCAACGACTTCCTGGCGGTCGAAGTGGGCTACTACGACTTGTCCAAGGTCGACGGGGCGATCCGACCCTGCGCCGAAGGCGTGTCGTGCTCCGATATCGCGATCCAGGGCAAGATCACCGCCTACTCCGCCGCGATCGTGCCCCACTACGACCTGACGGGGCGGATCCGAGTATTCGCGAAGCTCGGCATCGTGTCCTGGGCCGCCAACGTGGAGGACGCGGCCGACGACCTCCAAGTCACGTTGGTGGACGTCGACGAGCAGGACCTGATCTACGGCGTCGGCGTCGAAGTCCAGATCCTCGGCCGGTTCAGGGCGGTCGGCCGCATCGAGTCGATCGCCGGCGATATCGAGACCGTCTCGGCCGGCATCCGGATGGTCTTCTAGCGCCGCCAACCCCAGGTGCTAGCGTCCGCCGAATGACCGACATCACGCCTTACCGCATCGGAATCGACGACGAGCAACTGACCGATCTGCGCCGGCGGCTGGCCGCCACGCGCTGGCCCGAACCCGAGACGGTCGACGACTGGACCCAGGGCATCCCACTCGCCTACACGAAGGAGTTGTGCGAGTACTGGGCGTCCTCCTACGATTGGCGCCGGCTCGAAAGCCGCCTCAACGACCTCGATCAGTTCAAGACCGAGATCGACGGCCTGGGCATCCACTTCCTCCATCTCCGTTCCCGGCACACAGGCGCCGCGCCCTTGGTGCTCACCCACGGCTGGCCGGGGTCGATCGTCGAGTTCCTCGATGTCACAGGTCCGCTGCTCGACCCGACCGCGCACGGCGGTTCCGCAGAGGATGCCTTCCACCTCGTCGTGCCGACCCTGCCCGGCTTCGGATTCTCCGACAAGCCGGCAGCGCCCGGCTGGAGCGTCGAGAAAGTCGCCGACGCCTGGGCCGAGCTCATGGCGCGCCTCGGCTACGAGTGGTACTTCGCCCAGGGTGGCGACTGGGGCGCGGCGGTCAGCACGGCGATCGCGATCCAGGACCACGAGCACTGCCACGGCATCCACGTGAACATGCCGACCGTAGGCGTCGACCAGAGCACTATGGGTGACCTGACCGACAATGAGAAAGACGCTCTCGCCGGCATCCAGCACTACCGCGACTGGGACTCCGGCTACTCGAAGCAGCAGTCGACCCGGCCGCAGACGCTGGGCTACGGCCTGGTCGATTCGCCGGCCGGCCAGGCGGCCTGGATCGTCGAGAAGTTCTGGTCCTGGACCGACAACGACGGCCACCCGGAAGACGTGCTCAGCCGCGACCAATTGCTCGACAACGTGATGATGTACTGGCTGCCCGCCTGCGGCGCGTCTTCGGGACGCATCTACTGGGAGAGCTTCGGCAAGGGCAGCAGCGATCCGGTCGAGATCCCGGTCGGCTGCAGCATCTTCCCCAAGGAGATCTTCCGCGCCTCGCGGCGCTGGGCCGAGAAGCGGTACCGCAACCTCGTGTACTGGAACCGGCTTCCGAAGGGCGGCCACTTCGCGGCGTTTGAGGTGCCGGAGGTCTTCGTCGGGGAACTGCGGAAGTGTTTCCGGGAGATGAAGGCCTGAGGCGCCAGCGGCCGGGCGCGCTCTCGGAAAGACGGGTATCATCGAACGTATGGCCGCGCTGTTCGACACGCTCGCCGCCAGCGACGCGCTGGAAGCCGCCGGCATGGACCGGCGCACGGCCCGCGCCTGCGCCGCACAGATCCAGACCGCAGTCAGCACCGGCGAGGCCGTCACCCGCCCCGAGCTCAAGGCTGCCCTCGCCGCCCTGAAGGCCGAACTAGTCGACCGCATCGCCGAGACCGAACGCGGTCTGGTGGACCGCATCGCCGAAACCGAACACGGGCTGGTGAACCGCATCGCCGAAACCGAACGGCGGTTGGCGGCTCTGCTGTGGCGGCTGTTCGGCGGCATCGTGGCGCTGGCCGGCCTGGTCGTAGCGGCTCTCAAGCTCCTGCCCTGACCTTCGCGCCCAGGAACGCTCCACGATTCGCTTCAACGAAATCGTCGCCCAGAGTGCTCAGCGCCCGATCGCCCAGCCCCCCCAGAATGGCCTGCATGGCCTCCTCGACGCCCCCTCGCGCCGTCTGCGCGGTCTCGACGTTGGTGTAGACGCAGCGGTACTCACCGTCGGCGTTCAGCAAGTCCCGCAGCACCAGCAGCGCCCCGCGACAGTTCGGCGCGCCGGCTACCCCGAGGCCGCCGGACCGCCAGGCGCCAGGACGCTCCGCGTTCGGGAAGACAGGTACGATCGAGCCCATGGCCGCGCTGTTCGAAGCGCTGAGGTCGCGGTGCTCGCAGCCGGAATCATCACCGCGGCGGCGGCGAAGGAGCGGTTGCGCCTATCGGTCGCCCAGGCTTGAGGCACCACCCGTTCGGCCAGCCGTGCGGCACCGGCCAGCGGCTTCGGAGCGGATCGCCGGGAGGGATGCCGCTCAGGCTCTGGGCAATGTCGCGGTTGACCAGGCCACTCTGGTGATAGCTGTGCTCCAGAAGGCCGCCTACGACCTCGCTGCAATCCACGCTGTGGACGCGACTGTCCAGACTTGACTCTGCCGAAACGCAGGTTCTCGGCGCCGTCCTTGCTGAACTCCCCGCTGTAGCGGCTTGGCCGCCAGCGGTCCCGGCCGACGTGCCGCCGGTTGGTCGCGTAGTAGAGAGAATGTTGGAACAAGGAATCCACTCACCCGCACCCCACCGCTAAACCCACTCGTTCTTCAGTAGCGCCTTCACGGGACCAACAACAGCCGTTCGTCCTCTTGCCGGCGGCATCGTCCTTCGACTTCGACTCAGCGGTCATCGGCAACCCCCTCTCAGTCTTCATCCGCGGACGCATCGCCGTTCCCGCTATCGCCCGCGCCCCCACCGGCGTAGCCACCCTCCTGCTCCGTCTCGGCCGCGGCAATCTCTGCTCTGCGCTGCGCGGACTGGGCGCCGCCGCTCGCCCGCTCCGCGGCGGCCAAGGCCGATTCCGCCTCCCGAAGCGCATCTTCTGTCTTCTCCGCTGCAACCTTGGCGTCGTCGCGTGACTGCTCCGCATTGTCCACGGCGCTTTCGGCGTCGTCACGCGCCTGCGCCGCCTTCTTCGCAGCCTCCGCCGCGCGGCGTCCGCCCTCCACCGCCGCGGTCGCGGCGGTCCCCGCAGTCTCTTGCGACTCCTCCGCTTGATCCGCAGCAATTTCGGCCCTTCGAGCATTGCGCTCGGCTTCCTCGCGCAGTTCCTGAAGCTTCTCTTTCTTGAGAATCTCGTGAGCCTCCGCGCGGGCTTCCCACTTGGCGCCCCTGTCTATGCGAAAGGCCATGAACACGAAGATCCCGCTGATCAGCACCGCGGTCAGCGCAACGTAGGAAGTGAGCCACGACTCGTCGCCCGTGGCGACGGGTTCAAAGTCCAGGATGCGGGCCAGCGCCGGAGGAAAGATGAAGATCAACGTCGCGGCGACAAGAACGAGAACGAACAGCAGAAGCTGCGCCTGCCAGGGCCACTCCGACGCCTTGCGTTCTTCGTTCCCGCTTCGGTTTCCGGTCATGGACTCGCCCTCCTGCCCGTACGTTGAATGTGTTGCGTCGCCACAGACCCTCCCGCCCTACGCCGTACAGGGGAAGGCGGAAACGTCGCTCGCCGCGTCGGCCGTCTGGCCGAGGCGATTCCTGTTGGTCCAGCGCTCGCCGCTCGGGCTCTCCACGACCAGATTGAACGCCAGGTCGGTGACGGGCGCCACGAACACCCAGCGGTGGCCGTTCACGCCGCAGCCGTCCAGCACCTTGATCAGGACCTCCGCGTTGTTGCGCTCGAAGAAGTACATCAGCCCCGACTGGCTCGAGTCGAGGCCCCAGTCGCGCGCGTCGCCGACCTCGCCGTTGTAGGTCTCGTAGCACATGCTGACGGTGTAGCCGCCGCGGAGCGTCAGCGCCGGACCGCCGGGCTCGCAGTCCGTGCTCGAACCCGCGCTCAGCGACCGAGCCGGCCTGGTGGCAGCCGGCAGCGTGGCGCCTAGTAGGGAGGCGAACCCGGTACCCTTCGCCTTGCCCGAGGTGGCCTTCGCGGCGGCCATCTCCGCCGTGGTGCAGGGGAAAGCGGTCGTATCGCTCACCGTGCGCGCCGTCCGGTCCTTCGGGTTGCCGACCCTGCGGCTCAGGTTGCCCTGAATCTGATCCTGCGGCCGGCGTTCCGAGTCGTAGTACCAAACCTGTCTCCGGTTCGCGAGGTAAGGGCCGAGTTCCCAAATCTGGAGTCGGAACGCCAGGGTTGTCACCGGGGCCAGATACACCCAGCGGTGACCGTTGATCGCGCAGCCGTCAAGCACCTTGACCAGGATCTCCGCGTTGTCGCGGTTGAAGAAGTAGAGCAGCGCGGACTGGTCCGCCTCCAGCCGGTAGTCCCACGCACGCCGCCGGGCGCCGTCGGGCGTCTCCAGACACGCATGGACCTGGTAGCCGTCTAAGTCGATCCCCGTCGGCCGGCTCCCCACGGCGCAGTCCGTGGTCTCTCCGGAAGCCGTCGGCTCCGGGTAGGGCTCCGGCAAGAACTCCAGATCGAACGTCTCGCTGGCGTTGAACCCCTGGTCGTTGTAGGCGAGGACGACAAACGAGTAGCGGCCCCGCTTCGCGGCCGTGCCCTGGACCCAGACGCGGTTCTCCCAGTAGCTGTCCGTAACCTGGATTCCCTCCTCCGCTACCAAGCCATCGACGTCCACGTGCCGATTGCCAGCCGGCAACGGTTCGCCGTAGCGCCGCCAGCGCAGGTCCGCGTCGCTCCAATGAGGATCTCCAGGGGTCCACTTGCGATACCAGACTTCAAACCCGTCCTCGTTGTTCGAGTTGTCAGCCCACGTCAGGCGCACGCTGTCTGCTCCCGTTCCTTGGGCGGCAACATTGCTCGGCGCTTCTAAACCCATGCCGAGGCCGCCCTCTGGCGGCTCCAACACCAGCACGTCACTCATCACGCTGATGGGATAACCGCTCTGAGTAAAGAAGGAGTACCGGCCGCCTGGTCTCAATCCGGAGAGGTGGACTCCAACCCTCTCAAGGGAAGAGGGATCCTCGATCCAGCCGTCCATTCTCGCACTCAATACAGCACTCACGCCGGAACTTTCGGGTCCGGGGCAGCAAGCTGAATCCCAATAGTCATCATCAAGTCGAATTCCTACGTAAATGACGTTGGCCGCATCCCACGTCAGTTCTACACTGCCCCGACCCGTCCAGTGCCCACTCAAGCCGGTAGCGCCCGGAGGCTGCGGTACTGCAATGTCACTCAGTCGGACCGCACGTGGCAGAGTCGTTTCCTGGAAGGCCAGTACATTGTCCGCCTCGCCGATGACGCCTAGTGTCCAGTCATTCGGCTTGTACAACTCAGGGGAGGAGAAGTACGGCACCTGCCTGGAGTACGGGCTGCCCGAAGGGACTCGGCCGTAACTCATGATCGTGTGGACAGGCTGCGGGCTTGCCGTGACGTCGGTGTGGCCGCAGGCGTAGGCCGGCAGCGACGAGCCGCAGTAACTCGTTTGACCGGCTGTGCCGCAGCACCTGTCGTAAGGGGCCTCGTGACCAGACCCGAGATTGTGCCCTAGCTCGTGTGCGAAGACGTAGCCGGTCGAGAGAGCCGGTGCGGACACCCCGCTGCCGAACCCATACTGACCGGCTTCTGGTAACACTATGTATCCTATTGGGTTTGCCTCTCCTCTACGCCAGAGATTCGTTCGGGGGAACTCGACTACGACCACCAGATCGGCACGCTCTTCCAAGCGAATGCGGCCCAGGTTCTTTGTGCGGATGAGCTGCGTCTCGCCAATGGTGTACGGCAACCCTGGATACCTATGGCGTTCAAGTGGAGCGCTGCCTGTCTCAGGAGACCAACCGACGGGTATCGCTCTTGCAGAGGTCGATAGGCCGCTGTTGCGCAACACCATGTTGAAGTAGTCGCCGACGGACTGGATCGCCAGGTGGATTCCGCCAGCCCTCTTCCAATACGCCGCAGCGCCCTCATCGAAGGCCACCAGGATGTCCAACATGTCGGTCGAAATTGCACCGGCCGACTTCTCAATCCCGGCGCCACTCGTCTCGCGACCGTAGTGGTGTCGGTGGAGCGCTTCTTCCTCAACCGTGCCATGGCCGCACCAGTCGCCTGTCGGGCCGGCCTCGACGGCCAGCGAGCCGCTGCCGTCCGGTCCCGCGCGGACGGTGTACTGCGGTCCTCCCGGCTCCCCAAACGACCCCGCCAGGTGCCCGTCCTGGACCGTGAGCACCACGCTCTCGTAGCCGGCGCCCGGCACTTCGCCGGTCCACATCAGGTTGCCGTTGCCACGGTCTTCGAAGACTGCGTTCTCGGCCTCGATGACGGAGCCGTCCGGCAAGGGGAGCTCGAGGTAGCCTATGCCAAGGCGCAGGTAGTCGAACGCAACCTGCACCGTCGCCGCCTCGGCGGTCGGGGCGCCAGCGGCCGCGGCGCTCACCGCCATACCGTCCATCACGACCGGCGGCACGGGCTTGGCCGCAACTTCCTCGATGTTCCAGAGCTGCTGGGCCTCCCCACCGTCGCCGAAGCACACGCCCACGAGCAGGAACACAACCAGGGTCCGCACCGCACAGTCGCTTCTCCGTGCGCGAGCGCCTCGTGTCCGCGCCCCGCACCGGCCCCCCCGGCAGCCGCGCGGCCTCCCGACCCGGAGCATCTCCTTCCACTTGTCGTCCCGATTCATCCCGTTGTTCCCTCCGCCTTGGATGCCTGATCGCTCTCCGGCCGAACAGCCCAACCGCTCCTCACTTCAAGTCCTCGATCACGTACACGCCCGCGGTGCCGTAGCGCTCCGCCTTGCAGCTCCCCTCGGGCGCTCCTGCCTCCTCGCCGGCCGCCTGCGCGTGGATGCGGATGCGACCGCTCCTCCACTCCGGGCTGCTCTTCAGGAAGCGGCGCAGCGCCCTGCGCACTTTCCTGGCCCGGCGCCCGCCGAGACTCGACCGCCCGCAGTCGTCGGCGTGGCCGGTCACCAGCAGGGCGCTGGTCTTCGTGTCCCCGATGTCCAGCTTGTCCAGGTCGTTCAGGATCTCCTCGACTCGCTCGTTCTGCGACGGGAGGATCCTGCGGCTGCCCTTCTCGAAACCAACCCGGCCGAGAAGCCGGGCCTTCGCGCACGGCTTCCCGGCGCCGGTCGGATTCTCCGGGACCGCGCAGAGCGGAGGCGTTTCTTCGCCGTCGCCGGGTTCTCTCTTTCGCTGTTTCTCCTGTCGCGGCGGTTGCGCGACGGTCTTGTCGCCGTCGATCAAGACCACGACACCCGTCCCGTTCCCACCGGCCGCAGGCTGCGGCGCTGTTTGAGGTGGAACGTTGACGGTGACGGTCTGCCTGGTCCCGCCGCCCTCCGCTCCGGCAGGGCCGGAAGCCGCCGGCTCGCCGTTGATCGTGACCGCCTGGGTGGTTGACTCGTCGCCGGTCCCGGGCTCGCACTCAGGCACCGCTCCAGGCCAGGCAACCGCGTTCACCTCGAGGTCAAGGACGACGCTCGGCGAAGGGCCCCGGGCCTTGGAGGTCGGCGAATCGGGCTCTCCGCCCTCTCCGCATTCGTGGACCTGACCGCAGTTCTTCGCGCCGCCGTGGACCCGCGCCTCGAGCGACGCCTTCCAGCATGCCGCCAGCAAGACGCCGAAGATTGCGACGATGAGCGCGGTCAGAATGCAGCAGGACCAGACGGTCAGCACCCAGGCCTGCAGGCCGGTGAACTTCCTCGTCCCGTCACCGGCCATTGGCAACGCTCCGTTCCGTCTTCGGTCCCGGCGTCGCAGCCGTCCTCGGCGTTGTCGCGCGCGCCGACTCCATCAGGCGCCATCCCACGCCGGCCGCCACGGCCTCGCGCGTTGGCCTCGGCAGCCGAGCCCGCGAAGATCTGACTATGTGACCGTCAGATTCGGGGGGGGGGGGGGGTAAACCGGGCGGAAACCCGCCGGACTGGCTCTTGCCTTCTGGCTCTCCAACCGCCGGCAAGGGCGGGAATCGCTTCCGACCCGCGACGCTGGCGTCCTCCTGCTTCTCACCGCAATCCCCGTTTGTCTCACAAGATTGTGGAAAGATAGCAACCGTGCTCGCCGGAAGTCAAACGCCGGTAGCGCAAGGCGTACCGCCAAGCCCTACTCGATCAGGCGGTCGAGCGCGGTGAAGACCGCGAGCAAGAGGCCAACGCCGCCGAGAATCCGCCAGGTGAGCGCGGCCAGATCGGCTCGGATCTCGGCCTTGAGTTCGGCAAGATCAGCCTTGGTGGCGCTGCCCTCCGTGACGGCGTCGCGCATGGCGCCGGCAACCGCTTCGGCCTGCCGAGTGTCCATGCCGGCATCTTCAAGACTCCGAGCGGTGGCCAGCGTGTCGATCATCGCCGCCGAGCCTAACAGCTCGAAGCGCACGTCAGACTTCGTCCACGCTGGCGCGGAACCGCGGCGGTCGGCGGTGCGGCGCGGCCTGCTCGAAGGCCCAGGCGATGCGGATCAGCGTCGGCTCGCTCCACGCGGCGCCGAAGAAGGAGACGCCTACCGGCAGGCCGTGGACGTAGCCGGCCGGGACCGTGACGTTCGGGTAACCCGCGACAGCCGCCGCCCCCGAGCTGCCGACCGAGAAGTGGTCGCCGTGAACCAGGTCGGTCGCCCAGGCCGGACCGCCGCTCAGTCCCAGGATGGCGTCGAGCCCGTGCTCCGCCAGCGCCGCGTCGAGCCCCTCGTCGCGGGACAGCCGGTTCGCCGTGCCGCGCGCCGCCTGGTAGGCGGCCTCGGTGAGCGGACCCTTGCCTTCCGCCTCGATCAGGATCTCCTGGCCGAAGAAAGGCATCTCGCGCTCCGCGTTCGCCTCGTTGAAGGCGATCACGTCGGCGAGCGCCAGCGAGCCGGCCGTCGTCGTGGTGCGGTCGGCGGTGGCGATGTTGTCCTTGAGCAGGATCGGGATGCCGTGCAGCGGGCCGCGCACGTTGCCCGCGGCCCGCTCCCGGTCGAGCTGCTCTGCGATCTGCAGGGCGTCCGGGTTCGTCTCGATCACCGAGCGCAGAGTCGGTCCCTGGCGGTCGAGCGCCTCGATCCGGTCGAGGTAGAGCCGCGCGATCTCCGCGCTCGTCCGCTCACCTGCCGACGGGTGGCGCCCTCCTTCTCACTCATGTCGCGACGCTAGCAAGAGGACGGGCGCGCCCGCTCAGCCCCAGCCCCCACAGCCAGGCCACCGCCGCACCCAAGGGCACATACCAGGGCCAAGCAAGCAACTCGCCGCCGGGGCCCTCCGCCCAGCGCCAGATCGCGAGCACGAACGCGGCGCCCAGCATCAGCAACAAACTTGCTCCCCAGCGGCCGCGACCGTCCGCGCGCAGCCAGGTTCCAAGCAACACAGCGCAGCCGAGCAGGCAGATCCATCCCGCCGCCGGCTGATGCCAGGCCGCTGCGAAGACGGCGAGCACGGACAGCGGCCCGGACCACAGAAAGCCGCGGCCGTCGCGGCCGCACGGCGCAAGCGCCAGAAGGACCGCGGCCATCAGCGCCCCGCCCGTGTAGCCGGCCATCGCCAGCGCCAGGTCCAGCAGCGCGTCGTACCGCGCCGCCACCCGGTCCATCGACAGCGACACAACGCCCAGCACCAGTCCCCAACCGAGGACCAGCAGCCGCGGCAGCCGCAGGCTGTCGCCGCGACGCCCCCGCGGTCCCAGCAGCGACGACGTGGTCTGCGCCAAGGCCGCGAGAATGGAGTCGAGACTCGAGATCGCCGCCGCCAGGGCGCCGGCCACCACCAGGCCCTTCAGGCCGACCGTGACCGCCTCGACCGCGAACACCGCGAAGACCCGATCGGGATGCTCCGCCACGATCGCCGCCGCCGTACCTTGAAGCGGCGCCTGCTCGTAGTAGGCCCACAGCCCGATCCCGACCAGGGCGAACGCGAACGAGACGATCACGGACACGCTGCTGGCCACGACCGCCAGTTGGGCGTCGCGGGCACTGCGGCAACAGAAGATGCGCTGCGCCATCAACTGGTCCGTGCCGAAGGCCGCGAAGCCGCCGACCGTCGCGCCGATCACCCCGGCCCACAGGGTGTATGGCGTCGTGAGAGACGCCCTCAGGTCGAACAGCGTGAACTTCTCCTCCGTCCAGGCGGCCGCAAGGGTCGTCGAGATGCCAGCCTCGATCTCCCACACGACGACGCCCAGACTGACCGCCACGCCGACGAGGAACAGCAGAAAAAGCGCCGCGTCCGTCCAGACCACGGCCGCGATGCCGCCGAGCCAGGTCCAGAGGATGGCGATGGCAATGATCGCTGCCACCGCGGCCACGTGGGGCGGCACGCCGGTCGCGCTCTCGAGCCAGGCAAGCTCCCGGTGCAGCAGCACCGCGACCACGACCGCTGAGAGGTACACACGCGCCGACTGCGCCAGCACCCCGCCCAACCAGAACAGGCCGGTTGCCGTCTTTCGAACGGACGCGCCCGAACCGCCGAGCCGGCGCTCGATCAGGTCGTACGGGCTCATCACGTCGTAGCGGTAGTACGCCGGGACCAGCAGCCACGCCACCAGGAGCCGGGCGGCGACGTAGCCGAACAGCCCGATCTGCAGGTAGGTCATGTTGCCGCCCGGCCGGTGGACGATCGCGGGCAGACTGATGTAGGTGACGGCGCTGATTTCGGTCGCCACCAGGGACGCCGCCACCGCGTACCACGGCAAACTCCGCGAGCCGCCGAAGTAGTCGCGCTCCGTCTTCTGCCGCCGCGACAGCGACCGCGACAGCAGCGTCAGGCCGACCAGCAGGGCGGCGAGGATCAGCCAGTCGAGTGTGCCGAAAGATCCGCGGAGTTGCATGCGCGTCTATTCGGAGCGGGCGAGACGCCCGCGTTCCCAAGGCTCGAGTGAATCACTCGCCGCCGGCGTAGACGTCGCCCCGCGTACTTGTCGCCACGCGGTAGAGGCCGGTACGGGCGGTCATGTAGAGGACACTGCCGTCGCCGCCGAAGGCGGTGTTCGCCGGCAACTCGGCCGGTGCGATCGTGCCCAGGTGACGGCCGTCCGGACTGAAGACCAGAACACCACCCGGGCCGGTCGCGAACACGTTGCCGTTCACATCGACGGCCAGACCGTCAGGTGCGCCGGGGGCCTCCATGTCGCTGGCGTCGAAGAACATCTCGCCCTCGCCGAGGGTCAGGTCGTCGTTGACCGCGTACTTCTTCCAGTACCGGTTCGGCGCCGCGTCGGAGTTCGCCACGTACAGGATCTGCTCGTCCGGCGACAGGCCGAGACCATTGGGGCGGGTCTGGCCGGTCTCGAGCAGGGTTACCGTGCCGTCCGGGTCCAGCCGGTAGATGCCGTTGTGCGGCTGCTCCTTGTTCTCCGACGCGTCCTGCCTGTCCAGCCCGTAGGGCGGATCGGTGAAGAAGGCGGCGCCGCTCGAGTGGAACACGATGTCGTTCGGGCTGTTCAGGCGCTTGCCGTCGTAGCGGTCGGCCAGGGTCACCCGCTCGCCGTCGAGCGCCATCGCGGACACCCGGCGGTTGCCGTGCTCGCACAGGACGAGCCGCCCGTCGGGGTGGAGCGCCAGACCGTTCGAGCCGCCGGTGCCGCCGGTGCCGGCGTCCTCGGGCAGGACGGGCTGCAGGAACACGACCTTGCCCTCGCTCTCGGACCAGCGGTAGACCGTGTTGGCCGGGATGTCGCTGAAGTACAGCCGATCGGGGTCGCCCGGCACCCACACCGGACCTTCGGTGAACGTGAAGCCGTCCGCGACCTTCTCGACCACCGCGTCCGCGGGCACCAGGTCGTCCATCGCCGGGTCGTTGCGCAGAACCGAGCCGGCGGCCTCTTCCGTTTCTGTCGCTTCGCCCACCATCGGTTCCGCCTCCTCTGTCTCGCCGCCGTAACCGCAACCCGCGACCACCGCGACAGTCACCATCGTCAATCCGGCCAGATACGACTTCATCGTCCACCCCCCTGAGACCAAAACGCGCTCACCGACGCCGAGTCCGTCAGGATAGCAACCGGGATCCCCGCTTCGTTGCTTTCTGCGGCGCAAGCTCCTATTCTCCCCGTGTTGCCTCCTTTGCCCGGCACGGACCCCGCGCGAGCCCTGCCTACTGCCGCGACGGTTCCACTCCGGGCAGGCCTGTTCGCCCTGGCCGTCATCACCGCCTGTCAATCGCCTGGACCCGCGGCGCACTTGTCCCCACCGAGATCGGCAGACCCGGCCACGGCGGCGCCCGTGCTTCGCGACGCCGCGCCCGAAGCGGCCGGCTTCGATGCGAAGCGCCTGCAGCACGCCGCCGACCTGCTGGAGACGGCCACAGGCGACGGCGTCACTCCGGGCGGCGTCCTGCTGGTGGCCCGCCGCGGCGCCGTGGTCCTCGAACGGGCCGCCGGCCGCCAAACCTACGACGAGGGCTCACCCGCGGTCACTCCGGCGACGATCTACGACCTGGCTTCCCTGACCAAGATCATCGCCACGACGACGCTGATGATGCGCCGGGTCGAGGCGGGCGTGCTCGACCTGGACGCCACCGCCGCGTCCTACCTGCCCGAACTCGAGGGGTCACCGGCCGGCAGCGCGACGCTGTGGGACCTGCTCGCCCACTCGAGCGGTTTGCCCTGCTGCACCGAGCTGTTCCGGGATGTCGGAGCGGACCTCGACCGCGACGAGGCCCGCGCCCGCTACCTGGAGCACATCGCCGGCACGGAACTGGAAGTGGGCCGGCGCGAACGGGCGATCTACTCCGATCTCGGCGTACTGCTCCTGGGCGAGATCCTGGAGCGCAGCTCCGGCCGCGGCCTGGACGACCTGGTGCAGGCCGAAGTCCTTGATCCACTCGGCTTGGCCGACACCGGCTACCTGCCCGATGAATCACTGCGGGGCCGGATCGCGCCAACAGAATTCGACTCCTGGCGCGGCCGACTGCCCCACGGCGAGGTTCACGACGAGAACACCCTCGCGCTGGGGGGCATCGCGCCGCATGCCGGCCTGTTCGGCACCGCCCGCGATGTCGCCGCCTTCGGCCAGGCGATGCTGAACGGCGGCGCCTACGGAGGGCAGCGGCTCGCCGGCGCCACGACGATCGACCTCTTCACCAGCCGCGCCGACCTCGTCCCCGGCAGCAGCCGCGCGCTCGGCTGGGACACGCCGTCCCACCCCAGTTCCGCCGGCCGCTACTTCTCCGCGCACTCCTTCGGCCACACCGGCTTCACCGGCACCTCGCTCTGGATCGACCCGGAGCTCGATCTGATCGTCGTCCTGCTGACGAACCGCGTCCACCCGACCCGCGACAACATCGCGATCAGGAGACTCCGACCGGAAATCCACGACGCCGCCGTCCTGGCTATCGACGACCGCGAGGTCGAACCGCGGGACCGCGACTAGAACTCCACCCCCAGCGCCCGCAGATCCCGTTCCGCCTGCTCTTCCCAGCCCCGGTTCGCCGCCGGGCTCGCAGGGCTCGGATGCAGCATCCTCCCGATCGGCACGTCCAGCCCATCGAGAGCCCGGCGCGCCCTTCCCTCCGCGAACGCTCCGATACCAACCACCAGCCGCGGCTCAAGAGACCTCACGGCTCGCTCCAGAGCCCGGTCGCAGGCCGCGAACAGCGGCGCCTTCTCCCGCGCCGGCAGACGGTCCGGCGTCAGATTCGCGCCGCTCTCCGCCAGGAAGGCAAGCGGGCAATAGTTCCAGATCACGAAGACATCGAAAAACGCCTCGGGGCTGCCGAAGCGCCGATCCGCCCAACCCCACACCCGGCGGCCGCTGACCTCGCTCCGCCCGCAGTCGAAGCCCAGGATCGGCCGCTTAGGGTGCTGGTCCGCCGGTGGTTCGACCCCGCTCGCGATCCCCAACCAGTCCCGCACATGGGCCACCTCCCCGAACGGCACGCCGGTCTGAGTCATGCCCCACGGCCCGGGGTTCATTCCCAGCAGCAGCACCCGCCCGGTTGCCGCACCGGCGACGCCCAGGTAGGCATGGTGGGCCGCCCGGGCGTAGACCAGGGGGTTGTAGACGTGGTCGACCGGACCGCCGAACTCGAGCGCGTCGACCTCCAGGGCCAGTTCGTCCGCGATCGCGGTCAGCGGTGAACGCGACCCCACAGCTCTCCCGGACGATCCGCTAGACGATCCGCGACGTGCGGCCCGTCCAGTAGCGGTCGCGCAGCAGGCGCTTGTACAGCTTCCCGGTGGGCAGCCGCGGGAGCTGCTCCTCGAAATCGACGGACTTCGGCGCCTTGTAGCGGGCCAGATGCTCGCGCCCGTAGGCGACGAGCTCCTCGGCCAGTTCGGGGCTCTCCGGGAGCCCGGGCATCAACTGGACCACCGCCTTGACCTCTTCGCCCATGTCCTCGTTGGGTACGCCGATGACCGCCACATCGGCGACCTTCGGGTGGACGATCAGCGCGTCCTCGATCTCCTGGGGGTAGATGTTCACACCGCCCGAGATGATCATGAAGGCCTTGCGGTCGGTGAGGAACAGGTAGTCGTCCCCATCCAGGTAGCCGACGTCGCCGAGCGTGCTCCAGCGCGGATGGACCGGGTGCCGCGAACCCAGGGTCTTTTGCTGGTCGCCGTGGTACTCGAACAGGTCCGCGTCCTCGGGCGGCTCGAAGTAGATCGTCCCGCGTTCGCCGACGGGCAACTCTTCGCCTTCGTCGCCGCTGATGTGGATCGTCGCCGTCAGGCAGCGGCCGACGGTGCCGGGGCGCTCCAGCCATTCTTCGGTCTCCACCGCGCACATGCCGTTGCCCTCGGTGCCGGCGTAGTACTCCAGGATGATCGGGCCCCACCACTCGATCATCCGGCGCTTGACATCGACCGGGCAGGGCGCGGCAGCATGGATCGCCCGCTTGTGGCTGGACAGGTCGTAGCGCGTCCGCGCTTCCTCGGGCAGCTTCAGCATCCGGTTGAACATGGTCGGCACCCACTGGCTGACATTGACCCGAAAGTCCTCGATCGCCTTGAGCGCCAGTTCCGGGTCGAAGCGTTCCAGGACAACGACCGTGCCGCCCAGTGTCTGGACTCCACCGGTGAAGCCGATCGGGGCCGCGTGATAGAGCGGCGCCGGCGACAGGTAGATCGAATCGGCGCCAATGCCGTAGATGCTCGTGAGGACTTCAAGCCGCTCTGCGGGCATCTCATCCACCGGCAGCCCCAACAGCGGCCGCAGGATCCCCTTCGGCCGCCCGGTAGTCCCCGAGCTGTAGAGCATCGTGCTGCCGCGCGGCTGCTCGGCGAGCGGCTCGGCCGGGAACTGAGCCGCGGCCTCCGCGCAATCGTTCCAACCCGCCGGAATGCCGAGCCGGTCGTCGTCGACCATCAGGCGGCTGGGGCAGGCTGGAATCAGGTCGGAAAGCTCGGCGCAGACCTCGGCCAGCTTCGCCGACGCCACGATTGCCTCCGCTCCGCAGTCCTTGACGACGAACGCCGCTTCTTCGGCCGTCAGGTAGCTGTTGACCGTCGTCAGATACAGACCCGAGCGGATCGCCGCCCAGTAGACCTCGAAGTAGCGCGGGTGGTTCTCCATGAAGATCGCCACATGGCCGCCCGGCCGCAGCCCCTGCGCGTACCAGAGTTGGGCCAGCCGATTCGACCGTCGATCGAGCTCGAGGTAGGTGACCGACTCACCGGTTCCGGCCATGATGACCGCCGGCTTGTCAGGGCTCTCGCGCGCGTACCTGCCGGGGTACATCGACTCGCTCTCTTACCGGGCGCTCTGCGCCGCGACTCAGGAGCCCACCGGCTCCATCTGCCAACTGACCGTCAACTCGGCGCGGCAGGGCAGGACCCGGGTCACGTCGATCTCGATGTCCGCGTCGACCATCGCGCTGTCCGGCGCGTCGAAGCGGCCGACGATCTCCGCTCGGATATAGCCGTCATTGTCGACCCGGAAGTCGTTCGGAGTGCGGAACCTGAAGCCGGAGTTGCGCAGCGGAATGCGCAGGTCCAGGTTCCCGAACCGGTTGAACGCGTCGACCAGCGTGGCACAGGCTTCCGGCTGGCCCTGAGCCACGTCGCCCAGGCCGGGCAGACTGACGATGAACGCGGTGAGAACCGCCTCGTCATCGTCGCGTTCGAGGACGAAGCGCAGCTCCTCTCCCTGAGGGCCGATACCCACCCATTCGCCGACCGAGAAGATCACCAACTCGACTCCCAGCAGGTCGCCCCGGTTCTCGCAACCCCCGAGCAGAAGGACGAACAGCGAAGCGGCCAGCGCGATCGCGGCACGGCGGCGAGGGCGGACGGCAGGCCGGGCGAACGGCATGTCTCGAGTGCGCATCGGAGGGGTTCAGCCTATCGCAGCGCTGCCCGTCCGCCGCCACCTCGAGACCGCCAGTCCGACGCCGAAGATCGTCAGCGTGCCGATGACGGTGATCATGTAGCTGTGGAGCGGGTTCCGCAGCATCGCCAATCCCCCCGTAAGGCGCGGTGAGACCGTCATCCACACGATGACCAGCACGCCGACCGCCACCCCCAATTGGGCGGCAGCCCGGCCTGCCCGCGGCGCCAGCCGGTCGAGCGCGAACACGCCCAGCAGGCCGCCGGCAAAGACGCCCGACCACGTCCACCAGACATCGAGCAGGCTGCCGGCGCCGATCATCAGCAGGGCGGCGCCGGTACCGAGCACGCCCACTCCGACCGTCGCGCGACGCAGCACCCGCATGTCCTCCGCCTCCGCCCCGTCCGGACCCGGCGCCGGCCGGATGTAGGTGCGGTAGAGGTCGGAGAGGAAGACGGTCGCCGAGCTGTTGAGCGAGGTGTCGATGCTGCTCATCGCGGCCGCGAACAGCGCCGCGATCAGGAGGCCGGCGGCCCCGGCCGGCAGCCGGGTCGAAATGTAGTGCGGGAAAGCCTGGTCGGCGGCGACTCCGGCGACTTCCGGCTGACCCTGGAAGACCACGAACAACCCGGTCCCGATGAAGAAGAACACTGCCGACACCGGCAGGTACAGGCCTGCCGCCAGCCACACGGAACGCGAGGCCGCGCGGTCGCTGTTCGCTGCGTGGTAGCGCTGCACGTAGCTCTGGTCGATCCCGAAGTTGTTGAAGTTGATGAACAGGCCGTAGATCAGGACGACCCAGAAGGTCGAGGTCGTGAACTCGAACGCGAAGCTGCCGAGCGAGAACTTCCCGGCGGCGTTGGCCGTTTCGACCAGGCCGCCAAAGCCTCCCGGCGCGTCAAGAACCAGGAGGCCGACGACGACGAGGGCGCCGACCGTCAGCACGACGCTCTGGATCACATCGGTCCAGATCACCGCCTCGATGCCGCCGATCAGGGTGTAGGCGGTCACGATGACGCCCGTGCTGAGAATGATCCAGACCACCGGCCAGCCGGTCAGTGCGTTCATCGCCAGCGCGACGCCGAACAGGATGGACCCGACCCGCGCGAACTGGGTGAGCAGGTAGCAGGCCACGGCATAGGTCCGCGCCCAACGGCCGAAGCGGGCCTCCAGGTGGTGGTACGCCGAGATCGCGCCGCGGCGCCGGTAGAACGGGATCCACCAGCGCGCCGCCAGGAAGGCCGCCACCGGCAGCGACAGCGAGAACACAAAGGCGTTCCAGTTGCCGCCGAACGCCTGGCCCGGCACGCCGACGAAGGTGTTGCTCGAGAGAAACGTGCCGAACATCGACAGGCCCACCGCCCAGCCCGGCAGCGCCCCGCCGGCAACCATGAACCCCCGCGCCGTCCGGCTTCGCTTGGCCAGGGAGAGGCCGAGAGCGATGACCGCCAGCAGGTAGCCGGCGAAGACGAAGAGGTCGAGACCCGCGGTCACTCGGAGGCTGGCGCCAGCACCGGCGCTTCCTCCGGCCACTCGGCGCCCGACATCGGCTGCCGCCGGAGCGCCGCCGGATCGAGCACCACGTGCCGGATGCGGGTGCGCCGGTGGGTGTAGGTCACATGGACGCGCCCGTCCCGGGTCTGGATGACCGCCGGGTAGGAGTATTCGCCGTCCTGGTCCTCGAGCATCAGCGCTGCGTCCCAGGTGTCGCCATCGTCCGAGAGCGCAGCGTTCAGGCGCGAGCGCGAGCCCGCCCACGCTCCATCGATGCGCACCTTGTGGTTGTAGATCAGAAGATGCCGGCCGTCAGCCAGAGTCACGCCGTCGATACCGGCGTCCGGATTGGGCAGGCCGGTCGCGAAGATCGGGCCCCAGGTTCGGCCGGCGTCGGCGGAACGGGAGGCGGCGACGCGGCTCTGCTTGGAGCGGAACAGTGCCAGGAAGTCACCCTCGCCGAGGGTCAGGATCGTCGGCTGAATGACCCAGAAGTCCTCGCCGTCCGCTGTCCTGCCGGCCAGTCGGTCGGTGCGCGCCCAGGTCCGCCCGAGGTCGGTCGAGCGCTCGAAGTGCGCCCGCCAGGCCGGAGGCTCCGGCGCGTCCTCGATGCTCGAACCGGCCAGCAGCGAGCCGTCGGGCAGCGTGACCGGCTTGTTCTTGATCGGCCCCAGGATGCCGTCCGGCAGCCGCCGCGGTTCGCTCCACGTGCGGCCGTCGTCGCCGGACTCCATCACCATCCCCCACCACTGCGGCGGGCTGGGGCCGACCTTGTAGAACAGGAGCAGCGGCGCGCCAGCGCGGGGCGACTGGT
This sequence comes from Candidatus Multivorans sp., assembly GCA_965216125.1. GTDB lineage: Bacteria > Acidobacteriota > Thermoanaerobaculia > Multivoradales > Multivoraceae > Multivorans. The sequence goes on from OZ244152.1 coordinate 305,341, forward strand.
AGAGCACCGGGTTCCAGGTCGGGTAGCGGGTGCCGCCGGCCTGGACGCCGCTGGCGACCTCGACCGGCGGCGTCCAGCGGCCGCTCGGCGATGAAGCCGTGGCGGTCGACTCGGCCCGCTCGGCTTCGAGCCGGCTGAACCAGATGCCGACATCGGCGTTGCGCTCCTCCGTGCCGCCGAACCACGCCGCGACCAGCATGCCGGAGGCCGTCTCGGCGATCGTCGAAGCGTGGCACTCGGGGTGCGGCGCCGTCTCGAAGATGAACTCGGCGAGGACCACGCCGTCCTGGGCTGCCACAGGCGCCGCGAGCAGCGCCGCGGCAGTGGCCACCGCTGCCGCGAGGACAACGGCGGTGGTCTGGCGGCGGGCCCTCAGGACCCTGCCTCCACATCCGCCCCGGCGAGCACGAGTTCCTCCGCCTGCCGCACGATCGCACCCGCCCGTTCAAGGAGTTCCACGTCGGTCGCGCTGCTGATCGGATGCTCGATGACCGCGAACCGGTAGTCCGGTGCGCCGCAGGCAGCAGCCATCAACTCGGCGCCATCGACGAAGGCCGACGTCATCACCCCGACCGCAGGCACTCCGGCCCGCTCGAACGTGACCGCGTCGTGCAGACTGCACGACGAGCAGCTCCCTCAGTCGCCGACTCCGGTGATCACCAGCCGCCGCCTGGCCAGCCGGCGCACCAGGTCCAGTTCAGCGGGCGCGCTGTAGTTCCCCTTCGTCGCCCGCTCGACCGAGGCGGCGCCCCAGCGGTTCCGCAGCAGCGCCTCCACGTGGTCGAAGAGCGGCTCGACGCCTGCCTTGCCGTTCGAGAGCAACGCGACATCGATGCCATCGAAACCAGCAAGCCGCGGAGCAGCCGTAAGCGGCGGAGGCGAACCCTCCCAGGACGGGTCGAGCACCTGCATGAAAGGAGAGTGTAACTGGGGACAGGCAAACGGAATCCGGCCACCCTCCGTAGAAGGTTGCAAGTCTGGGCCGGTCCCGCCGGCGGAGACCACCAGCATCCCCAGGAGTCGAGTCGCGGCGTCCGCGCCGCGCTGACGCACAGGAAACAGGGCTTGTTCCTTGCAAGACTTGTCGAGAATGGAGCGATCGCGTGGTGTGCTCATAGAAGCTCCATCTACCGAAGAGGACGCCATGGGGACCGACTACGACTACTTCACGGCGCGCGGCCTGCATCAAACAGCGCCGGAAAACCTGAATGCCGCGCTGAGCCCCGATCTCCATCCCGTCGAGGTCTACTCCTGGTACACGGAGCCCGATCCCGATCTGTTCCTCGGCGACGAAGTGGACACCTGCGTGAGCCCGCTGGCGTGGCTTCGCAGCGGCGGCTCCGTGATGAGGCTCACGATGCTCGCCCGGCGGCTCTGACCAGAGACCGTGGCCGAACTGCCCCGGAGGCCTGACCTCGATCGGCTCCGTGCCACCGAGCCCAGCCTGACGACAGTCGCGTCCGGACAGCTCCTCCACCGCATCTACGAGCGCGGCGGCGATCATCCAACTCGATGGAGTGCCTTCCGGCACTATGGACCCCTGTCCCGCTTCGACCATCACAGCGCCGATGAACATGGCAGTCCCAGCTTCCAGAAGCGCGGAATTCTCTACGCGGCGACTGACGTCGCCACGGAAGTCGCGGAGTTCTTCCAGCGCAATCGGCGCCGCGTCAATCGCACCCGCCGCCAACCCTGGCTGGTCTCGTTCCCGCTGGCAGAAGATGTTCGACTTCTCGACCTCACAGGTTCGTTCTGCCTGCGAGCCGGCGCCTCGGCGAAGCTCGTCAGCGGTCCCTTCACCCATGCCCAGAACTGGTCGCGGGGCTTCTATGACGCCTATCCGCAGGTTCATGGCCTCTACTACCTATCGTCGCTGACGAATCGCCCCACTGTGGCGCTCTACGAAAGGGCGGTCGAAGCGTCCCCGATCGCCTCCGAGGCCCGCTTCCACCGCGCGCTGGCCGACCCGCTCATGCATCGCGTGCTCACCGGAATCGTCGATGAAATCGGCTACGGCCTCATCTGAGAGCCGGTGCCGTCCTTGGTCCCTCCGCGGTCGCCGGCGGGCGGCAATCCCTCCTAGAACCGGTCCGCCTCCCAGAACGCGAATCGCTCCGGCGGCAGACAGCGGGCCAGGACGTCGCCCTCCCTGGCCACACCGAGCCGGTCGGCCAGCGCATCGTCGTCCAGGCTGCGGACCATCCACGTAGCCGGAGGCCTAGCGTCTGACGGCAGCTCGTCCCACGCAGGTTGGGTCTCGATCCGTGCACCGGCAGCGGTAAACGCCCCTTCCAGCGCCTCGTCGCGGATCAGGGGCAACCGGGTCGACTGCACGCCGCGGCCGGCCATGGCGGCTGCAACCAGTTCGCACAGGGCCTGGGCCGCGTCCCGCTCGCGGCCCCACTCCAGGACGCGGAGCCGGCCACCGATGTCCGCGACGCGAATGTAGGCGTTGAGGCCGCTTCCATTTTTCGCAACCCAGATATCCTCGTCCGGGTTCCCGGCGAGTTGGAAGCTGCCGCGCCAGTCCCCAGCGTCGCGGTGGACGATGCCGTCGAGCGGAGCGCCGGCGGCGCCTTCCGCATAAACGCGCCAGAGGCGCTCCAGTTCGTCGCGGTCGGTCGCCGGGTCGTAGCGGCGCACATGGCCACGCGGCACCGCGACTCGCTCGGGCCAGCGCATCGTCCGCCAACCCCTCGACCACGGCCGGTAGCCGTACAGCCCGTACCACTTCAGCCGTTCGGCCAGCAGGTACGACAAGACCATCCCCCGCTCCCGCATCGCGTCGATCATGCGCTCCAGTAGGGCGCCGGCCAGTCCACTGCGCCGGCAGTCCGGCCGGGTGAAGACACTGCCGACCCCGCCCATGGGCAGGATCCGGTCGCCGATCCGCACCCGGCGCGGGAAAATCTGAACGCACGAGACCAGCTCGCCGGCCCGCTCCGCCACCCACACATTGCGCGGCTCGAACGCGGGATCGAGTTCAATGTAGCGGCGGAAGAAGGCTCGGCCCCTTTGGCCGTCAGGAAAGGGCCAGCCGTCGAGCAGGTCGAGGAGGGCCTCGATCTCAGACGCTCGGAGGACGCGGAGTTGGGGCTCGGCCATGACCGCGACTCTGCCATGCGGACGCCTTGCCTCCTTGACGCCAGAGCTGAACTTAGCCAGACTTAGCCAGATCGACTCCGGAGGGGAGAAAGATGCAGGTAAACATGCACGAAGCGAAGTCACAGCTCTCGCGCCTGGCCAAGCTGGCCTGGGAAGGCGAGGAAGTCATCATTGCCAAGGCGGGCGAGCCGTACCTGCGGCTCGAGCCGTACCGGGAGACGCTTGCGCCGCGCAAGCTGGGAGGCCTGGAAGGGAAAATCTGGATGTCGCCGGACTTCGATGAGCCCGCGGAAGACCTGTGGGAGTTGATGGTGAACTCGAAGATCTTCCCTGACGAGACCTGACCTTGGAGCGCCTCCTGCTCGACAGCCACGCGTTCCTGTGGTGTCTGTCCGATCCAGGACGTCTGCGCGTGGCCTCGCGCAGCGTCATTGAAGACCCACGCAACGAGATCTTCGTCAGCGCGATCACAGCCTGGGAGATCACGTTCAAGCGCCTCAGAGGGCAGATGGAAGCCCCCGACAACCTCGCCGCCCACGTCGACGAGAAGGGCTTCACCCACCTGCCGCTGACGTTCCACCATGCCGAGTTGGCAGCTCGCCTGCCGCGACACCACAAGGACCCGTTCGATCGATTCCTGATTGCCCAGGCTCAGGCCGAAGGGCTGACGATCGTGACTCGCGATACCCAAATGCAGCTCTACGGCGTCCGAACGCTGCGCGCCTGAACAGGCTCAGGAGGCCAAGTAGGCTTGCGCGAATGAACCAGCGCATCCTGACGCTGCCGGGGCTCTTGCTCCTGCCGCTCGCGGCGGCGGCCCAAACCGAACTGCCGGTCCGGGTCGAACCGTTCCTCCAGCAGGTTGCCGAATACGAGGCGCCCGCCGACGACGCCAGCGCCTCTCCTCCGACAGCGCCCTCCCCAACGGGCAGCGCCGATGCCCCCGGCGACGTCCGCGAGGTCGTCACGGATGCCGCCATCCGGATCGCCGCCGCCTCGTCCACCGGTCTGTACCTGCGAGACGGCTCCGACACCGTCTGGCGGCGCCTGCTGCCGCGCGACGGCGACCGGAGCTGGGCGCCGGTCGATATCCGCGCTGTGGAGTTCGACTACGACGGCAGACTGTGGTTCGCCTCGCCTCAGGGCCTGGGTTCTCTCGACGAGATCAGCGGTGCCTGGCGGCTCTACGACCGCGCTGACGGCCTGCCCTGGAACGACTTCACGGACCTGGCAGCGGCTCCAGACAGTTCGATCTGGGCGGGCACGACGCGCGGCCTGGTCCATCTGATCCCTGGTGCTTCGCCGGACGACCCGCCGCGCTGGCAGTACCGGCAGGGACGGCGCTGGCTACCCCACGACCACGTGCTCGACGTCAAGGTAGACAGGGACGGCACGGTCCGGGTCGAGACCGCCGCGGGACCCGGCACGATCCGCATGCGGCCGATGACCCTGCGGCAGAAGGCGGACCACTTCGACCGGCAGATCGACCGCTTCCACCGCCGCACACCCTACGGTTACGTCGGCGGCGTGGCGCTCGCTCAACCCGGCGTCACGTCCGGGTTCACCCAGCACGACAGCGATAACGACGGCCTGTGGACCGCGATGTACGGCGCCGCCGAGTGCTTCCGCTGGGCGGTCACCGGCGATCCCGAGGCGCGCGAGCGGGCGCGCCAGGCCTTCGAGGCGCTGCGCTTCCTGCAGCTCGTGACCCAGGGCGGCACGCCGCCCGCCAAGCCCGGCTTCGTCGCCCGCACCATCCTGCCGGCCGACGGCCCCGACCCGAACGTGGGCAGGCTTGAGAACGACCGCCGGATGAGGGAGGAGCGCGACGGACTCTGGAAGGTCATCGATCCACGCTGGCCCAAGAGCGCCGACGGCACGTGGTACTGGAAGAGCGACACGAGTTCCGACGAGCTGGACGGTCATTTCTTCTTCTACGGCCTCTACTACGACTTGGTCGCGCAAGGCGACGCCGAGCGCGCCGAGGTACGCGAAACCGTGCTGGCGATCGTCGACCACCTGGTCGACCACGGCGGCGCGCTCGTCGACCACGACGGCAGACCAACCCGCTGGGCGGTGTTCGGCCCGGATCAACTGAACGACGACCGGAAGTGGTGGGAGGAGCGGGGCCTCAACTCGCTCTCCTACCTGACCTACCTGCGGATCGCCGAGCACGTGAGCGACTCCGGTTCCGCCGAGGACGCCCGCCGCCGGCAGCGCTACGCCGACACCGCCCGCGCCCTCCTCGACGACCACGCCTACGGCGCCAACCTGCGCAACCCGAAGGTCCAGAGCGGCCCCGGCACCGGCAACCAGTCCGACGACGAGATGGCGTTCATGAACTACTACCACCTGCTCAAGTACGAGCGGGACGAGGAGCTGCGGAGCGCCGTCGCCCACTCGCTCCGCCAGTACTGGAAGCTCCTGCAGCCTGAACGGAACCCCCTGTTCGACTTCATCCACGCCGCCGCCATCGACGGCGCCAGCTACCGCGACGCCTTCGACGACGAGACCTACAGCCGCGGCGACTTCCCCCTCGACGACGCCGTGGAGAGCCTCGTCCTCTACCCCCTCGACCGCTTCGACTGGGCGCTCTCGAACAGCCACCGCCTCGATGTCGTCCTGCTGCGCGCGCAGGAAGAACGCCGCGGTGCGCGGGGTCACCTGCTCGACGGCCGCGTGCTGCCGATCGATGAGCGCTTCGTGAACCACTGGAACCACGACCCGTGGCGCCTCGATCACGGCGGCCAGGGCCGCTACCTGGCCGATGGCGCGAGCTTCCTGCTCCCCTACTACCTCGGCCTGTACCACGGGCTGATCGAGGAGACCGTCGGCGAGGCCGGCAAAGAGGCCGCGGAGTGACGACCGGCGAGGCCGACGCACCGCGAGTGGCGCTCCAGCTCTACACGTTGCGCCGGAAGGCGCAGGAGGCCCTCGAGATCGCCCTCGACCAGGCCGCCGACGCCGGCTATCGCGAGATCGAGTGGTTCGGCGGCCTCTGGGGCCGCACGACCACCGAACTGCAGCGGCTCCTCGCCGAACGCGGCCTCTCCCTGGCCGCCGGCCATGTGCCCCTGGCCGACCTGGAAGCGGACCCGGCTCCGGTCATGCAGACCTTCCGCGAACTCGACTGCGAAGTCCTCGTCTGCCCCTGGCTCGATGAAGCCCAACGCGGCGACGGCGGTCGCGCGCACTACCTGGACCTCGGCCAGCGGCTCGATCTGCTCAGCTACCGGTTCCGTGCAGGCGGCTTCCGCTTCGCTTACCACAACCACGAGTTCGAGCTGCTGCCGTTCGACGACGGCGGACCGGAGCGGTTCGGCGTCGACGGCCTGCGCGCGCTCGCCTCCTGCCGCTCGCACGACGGCTGGGGCCTGGAACTCGACATCTACTGGGCTGCCTTCGCGGGCCACGATCCGGCGGCCCTCATTCGCGAACTGGGCGACCGCGTCCACATCCTGCACCTCAAGGACGGGCTGCTGCCCGGCGAGCCCCACAAAGGCGACCCGGAACGCGCCACCGCCGAACGCTGGTTCCGGCCGCTCGGCGCCGGCGACATCGACGTGGCCGGCTGCGTCGAGGCGGCGCTCGAAGCGGGTGTGCGCCTGTTCGTCGTCGAGCAGGACGAGACCGCGGCGCCTGACGGATCGCCGGCCGGGGACGCTGCAGCCAGCCTGCGCCATCTCCGCACCGGGACGGCTCTCGGCCGCTCCCTGGCCGCACGAGACGCCAGATGACCTGGGGTCTCTCCGGGCTCGACACCGCGATCGTCCTCGTCTACCTGGTGGGGGTGCTGGTCATCGGCACCACCTTCAGCCGCTACGTGAAGACCAGCGGCGACTTCCTGCTCGCCGGACGCGCCCTGCCGTTCTGGGCGATCGGCATGTCGATCGTGGTCAGCGACATCGGCGCCACGGACTTCATCGCCGTCGCCGGCGGCACCTACCGCTACGGCTTGGCCCAGGCCAACTTCGACTGGCTCGGGTCGATGCCGGCACTGCTGATCGCCGCGTTCCTGATCGTGCCCTTCTACTGGCGAAGCGGCGTCTACACCGTGCCCGAGTTCCTGGGCCGCCGCTACGGCGACGGTGTGCGCACCTTCCTCGCCCTGGCCTGGGGAGTCATCCTGGTGCTCAACCTGGGGATCATGATCCACGCCACGGCGCTGCTCATGCGCACAGTGCTCGGGTGGGATCCCCAACTCTCGATCTGGATCACCACCGGCATCGTCGGCATCTACACGATCAGCGGCGGTCTGGCCGCGGTCGTGATGACCGACGTGCTGCAGCTCATCATCATGTTCATCGGCGGCGCTGCCCTGGTCGCCAGGGCGCTCTACGAAGTCGGCGGGCTCGCCGCGCTGCGCGAGGGCGTCCTGAACCAGGGACCGCAGTACGCCGACCACTTCTCGCTCTACCTGCCCCACGACACGGCAACTCCGTTCCCCTGGACGGGCATCGTGCTGGGCCTCGGCATCGTCCTGTCCATCGCCTACTACACCGGCAACCAGACGATCGTGCAACGCGCGCTCGGGGCCCGTAGCGAGTGGGATGCGAAGGCCGGCGTGCTGCTGGCCGGCTTCCTCAAGCTGTTCATTCCGCTGCTCGTCGCGCTGCCGGGGCTGGCCGCGATCCTGATCGTCCCCGATCTGGCCAACGCCGACGAGGCGGTGCCGACCCTGATCGCCCAGTTGCTGCCGCCCGGGCTGCGCGGCCTGATGTTCGCGGCCTTCCTGGCCGCCCTCATGTCGAGCGTCGACTCGAATCTGAACTCGGCGGCCACGCTCTGGAGCCGGGATCTGCTCGGCCGCCTGCGGCAGCGGTGGCGCCGCGCCGACCTCGGGACGGCCGCCGAACTCCGCTTCGGCCGCATCCTCTCCGCCGTCCTGCTGCTCGCCGCGGCCTTCATCGCCCCCGAGATCGAGCAGCGCTTCAGCAACATCTACAACGCGATCCAGACTGTCTTCTCGCTGATCCAGGGGCCGACCCTGGCGGTGCTGCTGCTCGGCATCCTGTGGCGCGGAGCGAACCGCTACGGCGGCGCCGCGGGTCTGGCCGCGGGTGTCGGCTTGTGCCTGCTGCTGAACAGCCCGGCGATGGACGGTCTCTTCACGTCCGAGGAGCCGTTCCTGTTCGTCGCCTGGTGGTCCTTCGTGTTCACCCTCGCCGTGACCTGGATCGTCAGCCGGCTGACGCCGCCCGAGCCGCCGGAGCGTCTCCGCGGCCTGGTCTGGGGCGAGGTGCGGAACGACGAGGCGCTGCAGGCCGCGCTGCGGCGCCGGGTGGCGCGGCTGCGTGAGGAGGGCGAGACGCCATGAGATCGATTCTCGAGTTCGTCCTCGGGCCCATCGACGCCGCCCTCGGCGCGTTGCCGCTCTGGAGCGCGCGGATCGCCGTGGCGTTGCTGCTCATCCTGCCGGCGGCGGCAGTGTGGCGGCTCAACCGCGACTGGGTGCTCCGCGGCGCGCCCGACCACGCCCGCTGGCGCGACCTGCGGATCTGGGCGGCGCTGTTCACCGTCCCGTACCTCGTGATCTACCTGCTGCTGGCCTGAGGCCGGCCGAGCCACCCGATAGCCTCGCAGCCATGGCCGCCGACGACAGCCGCGACCGCTCCACCGCCCGCATCCTTGGGGTCTTCCTGGCGGTCCTGGCGATACCCGTTCTCGCCGGAGGCTTCGCCGCCGCTGAGGCAATCGACCTGGCGCTTGGCACCGCCGCCGGGGCGGCCCTGTTGCTGGCGGCCGCCGTACTGATGTTCTACGGCAGCCGCGGCCGCTCGAACCAGGCACGGAAACGCTGAACGAGCGGCCGCAGCCGGCCCGAGTCATTACCCCGAGGGTCGTGGAGGACGAGGCGCGCCGGCTCCTGGCGGGCGGGCGGTGGCGCCGTCTCCGGAGCGGCCGGCCCCTGGCCTTGGAGCTCCTGTACCTGCCCCACTGGCTCGTCGTCCGCGAGATGCTGGGGCCGGCTGGGGAGCCGCACCCGACCCCCAGCGATCCGTTACCGAGTGACCAACTAGCCGTCCTCGTCTGCCGGCTCAGCGGTCAGGCCGCCCACATCCGACTGGACGATCTCGAGGTCGCACCGGGACCGGCGACCCTGCCGCCCGTGCTCGCACCCTCCGAAGCGGAAGGGCACGCTGCGGACTTCGTCGATCGCGTCCTGCTGATGGCCGCCCGCGGCAAGCGCCGTCGCGAACGCGGACGGCTGCTTCGTTCCGAACCGTGCGGCTATCCCTACTGGGTCGAGTACATGGAACGCCGCCGCAACATCGACTTCCGCGCCCTCGACGCTGTGTCCGGCAAGAGGGCCGGCGCCGCCGTCCGCAGCGCGATCGCACAAGGAATCGCGGCTGGGCGATAGGCCGTTGTCAGGTATCCGACTCGGCGCACAACCAGTCCGAGGCCGCCTCGACGATCCGCTCCGCCGCTTCGAGCGCCTCCTCCGCCTTCGGTCGGGAGTACGCCATGAACGGCACGCCTTCCGCGACGCCGTTCGGATACCGGGACGCGATGTAGTGACGGTCGAGGGAACCGCCCGCAGCGCGCAGGTCCTTCAACTCCGGCACCCGGTCCGCGAAGCGGTCGACGAGATCGACAATGGAGTGCCCCCGAACGAGTCGCTCCCCTGAGCCGTACACGATCGCCTTGACCGCCTTCTCCGCCGCCTGCTGGGAGATGAAGCAGGCATGACTCCAATGTTCTCCTTCGAAAGCGTATCGAGCGAAACCGAGATCGTACTCGGCCTGATTCAGCCAGCGCTCGGCCTCCGCCCGCGCCTTGGCCGGCGATGCCGGTCCCGACCAGGCCGCGCCGCCGCGCAGGTCCTCGAGTTCGCGTTCCAGGGCCTCTGCCCAGGCCGTTCCCGCGTGGACCTGTTTCGCCTCCATCAGCGCGTTGATCACGAACGGCCTCTCCTGGGCCTTCAGCACTTCGAGTTCCTCGGGCGTATAGACCAGGAGATCCACCGCTCCGCCGGCCTTGCGGATCGCCGGCTGGTAGCACTGGACGCGGTCCGGCCGCGGCTCGTTGCTCGGCTGGACCACCATCAAATCGATGTCGCTCTCGTCGTCGGCCGTGCCCCGCGCTTGCGACCCGAAGAGCCAGGCGCCGTAGGCGCCCTGCTCTTCCAGAAGCGGACGCATTGCGTCGAGAAACGTCTCGAGCCGACTCATGATGGAAGCCTACCGCCAGACGGACGCTCGGCGGCGCTAGACTTCGCCCCTTCCCGACCAGGAGACCCAAATGGCTGACGCTTTCGACACGCCGACAACCATCCGTGGACCGCTCCGGTCCCCCAGGCAGATGCTCGCCGAGCAGGAGTACGGCGGGCACGTATCCATCCACGACGACTCGATGGCGGAGAAGATGGGGTTCCAGGCCGGCGGCCCGATCGAAGGTCCGACGCACTTCAGCCAGTTCGTGCCCCTGCTCCATGACCTGTGGGGGCAGGAGTGGTTCGAGACCGGCTGCCTGAGCGCCCACTACCGGAACATGGTGGTCGAGGGCGAGCAGGTGCGCGCCCTCGTCGAGCGCCCCGCCAACGGTCAGACCCAGGTCCGCATCCGTGCCGAAAAGGCAGACGGCACGGAGGTGCTGATCGGTACGGCATCGATCCGCGGCGACGTCGAGTCCTCCGAGATCGCAACCCGGATTGGCCGGCTGCGGCCTCCCGGGCCCCTCGTAATCATGCGCGATCTCGAAGTCGGGATGAAGGGCAGGGGTCTCGAAGAGGTGAGGATGAACTTCGACCAGCACATGGGCAGCCTCTACCCCTTCAGCCTGAATCAGAAACTCGACGCGATCACGGAGCCTTCGCCCTGGTACACCGAGGCCGACGGCGGCTCATCGCCTTGGGGTCGCGCGATCATTCCACTGGAGATGGTCAGCGTCCTTGGAGGCTACTCGAACCGCCAGGCCGGCTTCCGCACCCGCGGACCGGCCCTGGGCCTGTTCGCCGGCCAGCAGATCCGCATGATCCGCGGTCCCCTGTTCGCGGGCCACGACTACCTGCTCGAGCGTGAGATCGTCGCCCTGAGCGAGAGCCGGCGCACCGAGTCGTACTGGGTCAGGACCACCTTCCTCGACGCTGACTCGAAGGAACCCATAGCCGAGATGATCTTGAACCATGCGACGCTGAAGCACTCCTTCGCCAACTACGAAGAAGAACTGGCGGCAATGGCATGAATGGGATGAGCGAGAAGTCCGAGCCGATCCACGGCCAGATGACCTACGACGAGTCGGTCGCCTGCCTGACCGCTCCGGGCGGCGATTTCGAGTTGGTGACGGAGACCGTGCGCGGGGTCGAGTACAAGGTGTTCAAGAACCTGACGGCGACGCTTCGCGATGTCTACGACCAGGCGCGGCAGGACCACGGCGACAAGGACTTCCTCGTCTTCCAGGACACCCGTCTGACCTACGCCGAAGCGTACGACCGCGCCGCGGCGATCGCGCACCAGTTGATCCATCGCTACGGCGTCAGGAAGGGCGACCGGGTGGCGATCGGCATGCGCAACTACCCGGAATGGGTGATCGCCTTCATGGCGATCACGTCGTCCGGCGCGATCTCGGTGTCGCTCAACGGCTGGTGGTCGGGCGAGGAACTGGAGTACGGCTTCAAGGACTCCGGCGCCAAGCTCGCCTTCTTCGACCAGCAGCGCTATGAACGGGTGGCGAGCCGGTTGCCCGACCTTGGCGTGAAGAGCATCGGCGTGCGCTGGGGAGACGAGCTGCCCGACGGCGTCGACGACTTCGACGCGGTGTGGCGCGAGGCAGCCGGCCAGCCGATGCCCGACGTCGAACTCGGCCCCCACGACGACGTGACGATCCTCTTCACGTCCGGCACCACCGGCTTCCCCAAGGGGGCCGTGTCGACCCATCGCGGAGTGCTCAGCGGCATCGGCAGTTGGGGCTTCTACGGCGCCCAGCGCATCGCCATGGGCCTGCTCGAGGAGCCGGAGGAGAACCCCGAGTTCCAGCCCTCGATCCTGATGCCCCTGCCGCTGTTTCACGTCAGCGGCAGCCACGCCGGCCTGCTCGCCTCGTTCGGCGCCGGCCGCAAGATCGTGATGATGTACAAGTGGAACCCGGAACTCGGGCTGGAACTGATCGAACGCGAGCGCGTCACGTCCTTCAACGGCGTCCCGACAATGACCTGGGAGATGCTTCAGTCGCCGTCGCTCAAGGAGCGCGACCTGCGCAGCCTGGTCGCGGTGTCCGGCGGCGGCGCGCCGGTGCCGGGCGGCATGGTGGACCGCCTGCAGGTCCTGATGCCGGACAAGCACTGGTCCTTCGGCTGGGGAATGACCGAGACCAACGCCGGCGGCGCCGGCAACACGGACGAGGATCTGGTCGAGAAGCCGGACAGTTGCGGCAAACCCTGCCCGATCGTCGAGTTGAAGATCATCGACGACGACGGCAACGAGCTGCCGTCCGGGGAACAGGGCGAGCTGATCATGAAGTCGTCGATGAACATCCGCGGCTACTGGAACCGCCCGGAGGCGACCGCCGAGACGATTCAGGACGGCTGGCTGCGCACCGGCGACATCGCCGAGATCGACGAGGACGGCTTCCTCTACATCCGCGACCGCAAGAAGGACATGGTCCTGCGCGGCGGCGAGAACATCTACTGCGCCGAGATCGAGCGCGTCGTCTACCTGCATCCCGCGGTCTACGAAGCCGCCGCCTTCGGCGTCCCCGACGACCGGCTGGGCGAGGAACTGGCCGTGGTCGTGGTGCCCAAGGACGGCGCCGATCTCGACGCAGCCGATGTGCGGGCTCACGTCGGGGAACATCTGGCGCGCTTCAAGGTGCCGCGCTACGTCTGGCTCCAGGACGAGCAGTTGCCGCGCGGCGCCACCGAGAAGATCCACAAGCGCACACTGCGCGATCAGATGCTGCGGGAAGCCCCGGAATTCCATCCGTGACGCCGGCTCGCCGGCCCACCGCACCGAGAACCAGATGACCGCCCACGAAGTCCGGATCGAACCGGGCGACCCCGCCGATCCCGCGTTCGCGCGCCTGCACGAGGCGCTCGACCGTGAACTCGGCGAGCTCTACCCCGCGGACAGCATCTACAGTGTTGCGCCGGACAAGCTGGACGCCCCGGGCTGCTGCCTGCTGCTGGCCCGGAATGCAGACCGCGAGGCCGTAGCCTGCGGCGCGCTGCGTCGCCTCGGACCCGACCAGGCCGAGATCAAGCGGATGTACGTGGTCCCGGAGTACCGTCGCCAGGCCTTGGGGCGGCGCATCCTGGAGGAGCTGGAAGCGCGCGCCGCGGCGTTCGGCTACCAGTCCTTGCGTCTCGAGACGGGGGAGATGCAGCCCGCCGCGATCGGCCTCTACCGCTCGTTCGGCTACGTCCAGATCCCCTGTTACAACGAGTACGCCTACGATCCGCACAGCCTCTGCTTCGAGAAGCGGCTCGGGGCGGGCGGCGGCTAGTATCTGGCCGAATGGCCAGCCCGACGAACAGTTCGCCCAGGGAACCCCTGGGAACCCGGATCGGCCGCCGCCGCGCCCTCCAGGTGATCGGCAGCGCCGCCGCCCTGCCCCTGCTGCCAGAGGACCTGTTTGCGAACGCCCATCTCGCCCATGTTCATCTGCACCAGCAGCAAACAGCCGGCGAGCCGCAACCGCTCACTGTCCTCACCGACCACCAGGCCAGCACGCTGAACGCGATTGCCGAGCGCATCCTGCCGACCACGGACACACCGGGCGCCGGCGACGCGGAGATCCCCGGCTTCGTCGACCGGTTGCTGGAAGGCTGGCTGCCGCACCCGGCGCGGGAGCACCTGCTTGCCGAGCTCGACCGCTTCGACGCCCGGGCGCGCGAGCGCTCCGGCCAGGCTGCCGACGCCGCCGGCTTCGTCGATCTCTCCGACCCGCAGAAGGACGCACTCCTGACCGAAGCCCAGGACGAAGCGCTCGCCATACGCTCTGACCGCGCCTTCTCGCGCAACCCGGACCGTCTCCACGAGCAGCCCTTCTTCGACCTCGTCAAGTGGCTGACCCTGTTCGGCTACTACACCTCCGAGGCGGGCATGAAGTCGGAACTCGGCTACCGGATCGTGCCGGGACGTTGGGATCCCTGCGTCGACGTCGAGGACGCCTGAGCGATGGCCCAGATCATCGAACGCAAGGTCTGGGACGCGATCGTCATCGGCTCCGGCATCACCGGCGGCTGGGCGGCGAAGGAACTGACCGAAAAGGGCCTGGAGACGCTGGTCCTCGAAGCGGGCCCCCCGGTGGTGCCTGAAGAGGACTACAACGAGCACACCCCGCCATGGCAGATGCCGTACCGGGGCCTGAAGGACCGCAAGCAGCAGGCCGAGCGCCAACCGATCCAGAGCCGCGCCGGCGCCTGCGACGAGTGGTCGAGCAAGTTCTTCGTCGACGACATCGACAACCCCTACTCGGTCGGCGAAGGCTCCCAGCAATTCCTGTGGATTCGCGCCCGTGTGGTCGGCGGGCGTTCCCTGCTCTGGGGCCGCCAGAGCTACCGCTGGAGCGACCTGGACTTCGGCGCCAACGCCCGAGACGGCTACGGCACGGACTGGCCGATCCGCTACCGGGACCTGGCGCCGTGGTACGACCACGTGGAGTCCTTCGTCGGCATCGCCGGGCAGCCCGAGAACATGCCGCAACTCCCGGACGGGCAGTTTCTGCCACCGATCGCCCAGAGTTGCATGGAGGAGCGGATCCGAGACGACCTCGACCGCGCCTTCGGGGGTACGCGCCGGTTCACTCCCGCCCGGGTCGCGGTGCTCACCCAACACCACAACGGCCGCCGCGCCTGCCACTACTGCGGCATCTGCCGCCGCGGCTGCATGAGCCGGTCCTACTTCTCGAGCCTGAACGCCACCCTGCCGGCGGCCGAGGAGACCGGCCGGCTCACGGTGCGCCCCAACAGCGTGGTCTACAACCTGATCTACGACGAGCAGAACGACAGGGTGACCGGCGTCCACCTGGTCGACGGCGAGTCGATGGAGTCGATCGAGGTCCAGGGCCGCCTGGTCTTCCTCTGCGCGTCGACGATCGAGTCGGCCCGCATCCTCCTGAACTCGGCGACGCCCCGCTTTCCCGAGGGTCTGGCCAACTCCAGCGGCCAGGTCGGCCGCAACCTGATGGACCACATCTTCCAGGCCGGCGCCAACGGCAACCTGGACGGCCTGGAGGACAAGACGACGTTCGGCCGCCGCCCGAACTCCTGCTACCTGCCGCGCTTCGTCAACCTGGACGGCGACCGTGCCGAAGCCACCCGCGAAAAGGACTTCCTGCGCGGCTTCGGCTACCAGTGCGGCGCCCGCCGTTCGACGACGTGGCAGAACGGCATCGGCCAGGCGGGGTTCGGGGCGGACTACAAGGCCAGTCTGCGCGGGCTCGGACCGTGGCGGCTCAACTTCACCGGCTTCGGCGAGAACCTGCCGAACCCGGACAACCGGGTGACCATCGACCCGGAACTCAAGGACCGCTGGGGCATCCCCGCCGCGCGGATCACGATGAACTACGGTGAGAACGAGCGCGCCATGCGCGAGGGCATCCAGAACCGCGCGGCCGAGATGCTGGAAGCGCTCGGCGCCGGGAACATCCGCACCTTCAACCGGAACTCGCTGCCCGGCTTCGCGATCCACGAGATGGGGACGGCGCGGATGGGCCGGGATCCCGAGACCTCGGTGCTCAACGGCTGGTGCCAGTCCTGGGACGTGCCGAACCTGTTCATTACCGACGGGGCCGCCATGGCGTCTTCCGCCTGCCAGAACCCGAGCCTCACCTACATGGCGCTCACCGCGCGAGCCTGCGACTACGCCGTACGCCAGATGCGACGCCTCGAGCTGTAGTTCGCCACGCGCCCAGGCACGATCGGCAGAAGATCGATCGACGAACTTTGGGCCACACGGGTCTATGATTCGGTGAACTGAACGGAGAGGAGCCACGCCCATGCACCCGACCCATCGCCTTGCCCTGACCAGTCTCGCCGTCATCGCCCTGGCCGCCGGCCTCACCGGCTGCGGGGGCAGTGGCGCCGAAGACGTCGCTCCATCGGGCGCCGTCGTCGAGACCGACACGCACCGCTTCGACGAGGTGGCGCCCGGCGTCTACTTCATCGTGGGCACGGGCACGATCTTCGTCCAGAGCAACGCGATGCTCGTGCTGACCGACGAGGACGCCCTGGTCGTGGACTCACACGTCACGCCGGCCGCGGCGCGCGCCCTGCTCGCCTCGATCGCGGAAGTCACCGACAAGCCGGTGACCCACCTCGTGAACACCCACTACCACTTCGACCACGCGCACGGGAACCAGGTCTTCCCCGAGGACGTGACGATCGTCGGCCACGAGTTCACCCGCGAGATGCTGATGAGCGATGTCCTCGAACAGGGGACGTTCCTGAACTTCTCCAACTGGATCCCCGACCAGATAGCGGACCTCAAGCAGAAAGCCGAGGCGATGGAGGACGGCGAGGAGAAGGACCGGGAAATGCTGGAGATCGCGGCCCAGGAGGCCCACTACGTCGCGCTCGGCGAAACCGAACCGACGCCGCCGAACATGACGCTCAAGAACCGGATGACGATCCACCGCACCTGGGAAGGCCAGGACCGGCCGATCGAACTGCTCCACCTCGGGCGCGGCCACACCGGTGGCGACGTGGTCGTCCTGCTGCCCAACGAGCGCGTCGTATTCACCGGTGATCTGGTGCTGGCCGGCGGCGCCTACATCGGCGACGGCTACGTCGACGAATGGCTCCAGACCCTGGACCGCTTCGAGGAACTCGAGTTCGACCTGATCCTCCCCGGCCACGGTCCGGCCTTCAGCGACATGGCCCAAGTGGCGGCGCTGCGCGACTTCCTGAGCGACTTCTGGAACCAGGCGGTCAACGCCCGCGACCAGGGTCTGAGCGCCGAGGAAGCGATCTCGACGATCGAGTGGCAGGGCTTCCTGGCCATTGCCCCGGACACGATCAAGCTCCAGTGCGTGGAGCGCGCGTGGGCCGTCATGGATGCCTCGGAGGGCGACGAAAACACCGATTCCGCGTAGGCCGGGCGCCGCCGGGAAGAACGCGTTCGTGTCGCTAAGTTACGCATTTTGTGGTATTTACAGAGAAACGGCGTTAGCATCCCCGCATGGAACAGCAGCACGTTGCCCCCCTTTCGGTAGGCCCCGATGCGCTCGGGCGCGCGGTCGAGCGCGCAAGCGGCTGGCTCCTGGAGCGGTACGGCGAGGAGGTCGAGTGGGCGATCGAGGACCAGTTCCTGATCGGCCTGGACGACCAGGAGCGGATCGACCTCGAAGAGCAGTTGCAGGCCCGCAGCAGCCGCGATCAGGCCATCTTCTTCGCCAACGCGATGAGCTGCCTGCTCGCCGAGGGGCGCTTCGAGCCGGACGCCGACGAGGGCGACTGTCGCTCGTTCAGCTTCGCCGACAAGCTGCTCGGAGCGGGCGGGCTACTGCTGGAAGTGACGGAGCGGCGCTGGTTGGAGGCACTGGTCGGAAGCCCCCTGCAGCTCTACCGCATCGGTCCGGAGAACGGCCGGATCGCGCTGGAAGAAGTGACCAGCCGCCAGCAGGTCCTGGTCGAACTGCATCCGGCCATGGAGCCCCTGGAAACCGGCGACCTCGTGGGCACGCGCGTCGTGGCCCTGAATGGCGAGACGACGGGACGTCTGTGCGGGGTCTTCGGCTTCCCGGCCGGCGCCGCCGAACGGGGACTCGCAGAGTTGGCGGAAACGGCCGCGACGCACCCCCACAGCAGCCGCGGCGAGATTCTCGGTATCGCCGAAGTGGTCGCCACCGCCTGGCTGCACTCCTTCCTGCCCGACGCGCCGACGCGGGGGCCTCTGGCCGTCGTGGACGGCGGCGCCGATGCGCCCAGCCGGCGCCGGGTCTTGCAGTGGCCGGTCTCCGGCGACTGAGCGGGAGTTTCTTCACCGACGCCGGCCTCAACCGGGCACGCCTGCCTGGCGTCCTGGCAGTCTCCCTGTGCGGACTCCTCGCGGGAGTCGCGGCCGCGGCCGCCGCCCAGTCCACGGCGGAAAAGACCGCCACAGGACCGATAGCCATCCGCAGCTACCAACTCCTGGTGCCCAGTGAGCTGGCGGGCAGCGGTATCGACCCCGAGGTCGAGGTCCGGGTCGAAATCGACGCCGCGGGCGCTGTCGCCCAGGTCGACGTGCTCGCCATCGATCCCCCTTCCGAGTTCGACGACCTCCTCAGGGCGCACGTCGAGAGCCGCGTGGCTGGTTGGCGGTACGGCCCGGCCCGCGATGCGGACGACAACCCCCTGGCTTCCACCCTTTCCTGGCGCATGAAGTTCGAGAGCCCCGAAGAGCGGCGGAACCGACCCGCCGACGGGCCTGGGCGCATCGACCCGCAACTCCGTGTGCTGGTCGGGACCGGCAGCCTGCCTCTGCGCACACGGCCGCAGACCTGGGAACAGCGCGGCCGGGCCCTGAACCGCGCCGTGGAGGCCGCGGAGAAGCACATCAACCGCGATCACCGAAAACGCCGCGAGACGCCCCGCTTCATCCTGATCAGCGACGCCGAAGACGAGGCGCAGATCGACACCCTCGCAGTTAACATGGAGGCGGTCTTTCAGCTCTTTCACCAGCTCTTCGATGCGCACGTCGAACCGTTCCCAGACAACTTCAAGATCGTCGTCTATCTCTACAGCAGGCAGGAGAGCCTGCAGGGACTGCAAACGGAACTGCGTGGAACGGGTTTCGGCTCAGGCTTCTACCGGTCGCCGGGTTTCATGGCCTTCCACCAGGAAGTCGAAGACTCCGACTACCTCCTGCACACGATGCTCCACGAGGCGTTCCACGCTTTCAGGGACAGTCACCTGACGGCGCCCGGAAAGGAGCTGCCGCGATGGGCCGAGGAGGGGCTGGCCGAGTACTTCGGCAATTCCAAGATCGAGAAGGGACGCCTGATTCCCGGCAAGACGAGCCACGGCAAGTACGTCATCTTCCACGCGGGACCGGTCCGCCGGCTACGGAGCAGGGCGAACTGGAGCCTGCTGGAAGCCCGCTCGGCACTGCGGAGCGGCGACGCGCCGACCGTCGCCGGACTCCTGGAAGCGGGCCGGGATACGTTCTACGGTGAGCGCCATCAGCAGTACTACGGTTTCTCCTGGCTGCTCACGCACTTCCTCCACCACGGCAGGGAGGAGTGGGAAACCGAGACGCCGTTCGCCGCCATGCTGCTCTACATGGCCGAGGGTTACTCGGGACGAGACGCACTGGCGGCAACGTTCCAGGTCACTCCCGAAGAGTTGCAGGCCGAGTTCGAACGCTACGTTCGAAAGTTCTAGGCCTCTTTCCCCAGAGCGTCGCGCACGCTTCCAGGAGCGCTGGCTACTTCTCGCCCAGAGCCTCGTAGGCCGCCTGATGGCGGGCCGCCTCCGTTTCCAGGCCGAGGGACCTGTAGCAGACCCAGAGCTGATAGTGCGCCAGTCGCCGCTCCGGGTCCAACTCGAGAGTGCGCAGGAGCCGCGGGACCGCGTCCTGCCAACGCTCCAGGTTGACCAGCGCGAGGCCGCTGAAGAAAAACGTGTCCGCCCGCTGATCGTTCAGTTCCGAAGCCCGGTCGAGCGCCTGCCACGCCTGGTCCCAGCGCTCCGCCCGGTAAGCCGCGAAGCCCAGGTTGTACCAGACCGCCTCCATGTGTCCCAGTTCTTCCGCGGCCCGCTCCAGCAGCTCGACCGCGCGGTCGAAGTTCCCTGCACTCAACTGGTTCGCGCCCTCGTTCAGCAAGGACTGCGGATCCGTCACGGTTTCCCATCGGTCGGCAACCACCTGCTGATACGCGGCCCTCTGTTCCGCCGTGCCGTAGAGGTGAACGAGCGCGCCCTTGGCTTCGACGCTCGGCCACCCCTCTGGCGGCGCATACTCGTCCGCGAGCCGGAAGAGACGCTCTGCCTTCTGGAGGCGCCCCGAGTCGCGCAGGTTCCAGGCCGCGGCCAGGACTTCAGCCGCGTAGTGGTTCAACGCCAGGGCATCCCCACGGTCGATCGCGCCGGCGAGGATCTCGAGCTGCAGGTTCGCCTCGTCGACGCGCCCGGCGCGAGCCAGGGCCCGCGCGTAGCGGGAGCGAATGGTCGGGCCTCCGTCCTCGGCCATCTCGCCGAGAAGGTTGGCGGCGGCGTTCCAATCCTGCTGGAAGTTCAGGAGTCGCAGCAGCGCCCAGGCGATCTCTTCGTTCTTCGGTTCCAGAACACGGAGTTCGACCAGCGCCCTGGTCGCTTCGGCGTACCGCATCAGGCGCTGGGAGAGCAACGCCTTCAAGCGTAGAAATCGACTGCGGTTGACATCGTCAGAGAACAACCGCCGCTCGACCAGACCAAGGGCGGCGAGTAGCACGGTCTCGTCGGCCTCGTCGCCTCGGGCAATGAACTCGAGCACCCCCGGCGGCGGCGCGGAGGACGGGTCATCGAAGGCTGCTATCAAGTCTCGGCGATACTCCTGGATCTCGTTCTCGGGAAGCGGGTTTCGCAGATGCGCCGCAAGCAGAGCGACGAGAGCGCTGGTCGGTTCGTTGCACTCGTTCCGGGCTCTCTTCAGCCATGCCACCTCTACGGCCGGCGCCGACTTGAGTTCCGCAATCCGGGCGCTGCGCAGCAGACGGACGCACGCGACGTCCGGCATCTCGCCGACCGTCGTCGCGGACGATTGCGCGCCGGCAGACGTCGGCGAAGCCGCGAGAAGGAGGGCGACGAGGAGTCGCAGCAGAGGCGGACGGCACGCAAACCTGGCTGCACACATCCCCATGCTTCAGCCGTCCATCAGTCTCACGACGTCCGGCAGTTCTCCACCGCGACCGCCATCCGCTCGAGGATCTCCTCGAGAATCGCGCGGGAGGTGGCAAAGTTGAGCCGCGCGCAGCGCTCGAACCCGAGCGTCGAGTCCGGCGGGCCGAACTCCGCCCCGTCGTTGAGCGCCACCTTCGCCCGCTTGACGAAGAACCGCGACGCCGGCATCGGTAGCTCCAGCCCGCGGCAGTCGAGCCAGTAGAGGTAGGTCGCCTCCTGCGGTCCGTGGACGATCCCCGGCAGGCGACGGTTCAGGAAGTCCGTCAGGAAGGCGCGGTTGGCGTCCAGGTAGGCGACGGTTTCCTGGAGCCACGGCCCGCCATCGCGCCACGCCGCGCGAGCCGATTCGACGCCCAGGATGCCGGGATGCGCCAGGACGAAGTGCGGCAGTTCGTCGAACCGCTGCTTCAACTTCTCGCTGCCGAACACCAGCAGCGCGAGTTCCAGCCCGGCGAGGTTGAACGACTTGGTCGCCGACGTGATCGTGACCGTCCGCTCCTTGACCTCCGGGCCCAGGGTCTCGAACACCGTGTGTTGGTGGCCCGGGAACACGAGTTCGTTGTGGATCTCGTCGGCGAGCACGATCAGGTCGTGCTCGATCGCGAGTTCCGCCACGGCCTCCAGTTCGCTCCGCGTCCACGAACGGCCGCTCGGGTTGTGCGGGTTGCAGAGCATGAACAGCCGCGTGTCCTTGTCGATCACGGAGCGCAATTGGTCGAGGTCCATCTCGAACCGCCCATGCCCCGAACCGGATTGAGGGCCGCGGCGCAGCGGCGACTCGACGAGCCGGCGGCCGGTGCCGGCCACGGCCTCGAGGAAGGGCGGATAGATCGGCGTCTGGACCACGATCCCCTCGCCCTTCTCACTGCCCAGCATGAGCGAAAGGTCGAGGCCCTGGAGCGCGTTGACCAGGAAGCGAATCCGCTCCGGCTCCACCGTCCAGCCAAGCTGCTCCTTCATCCGCCGGCCGAAGATCTCGGGCAGATGGCCGACATCCGGCGGCTCGCAGTAGCCGAGATCGGACCGCTCGACCAGGTTCCGCACCACGCGCTGAATCGGCTCGGCAATCGGGAAGTCCATGTCCGCCACCCAAGCCGGCAGGACCTCGGCGCCGCCCGCGGTGTAACGGCTCCACTTGAAGCCGGTGCGGGCCGCCAGATCTTCGACGCGGAGACTGTCGAACTGCTCCTTGATCGACACGCGCGCAAGCTATCAAGTGAAGCCGGCAACGTGGCCGCCGAAGGCGGTACCTCGGACTGCTAGGGTCCGGCCGCCATGGCACTCAAGCTCGGACTCCAGCTCGGTTACTGGGGCGCCGGACCGCGCCCCGACTTCGTCGACATGGCAATCGAAGCCGAAGCGCTCGGCTACGACTGCGTCTTCACCGCCGAGGCATGGGGATCGGACGTGTTCACGCCCCTGACCTGGATCGGCGCCCACACCTCGAAGATCCGCCTCGGCACCGGCATCGCCCAGATCTCGGCGCGCACCCCCGCCGCCACCGCGATGCACGCGATGACCCTGGACCACCTGTCCCGGGGCCGCGTCATCCTCGGCCTCGGCGTCTCCGGCCCCCAGGTCGTCGAGGGCTGGTACGGGCAACCCTTCGCCAAACCCCTCTCGCGCACCCGCGCCTACATCGAGATCATCCAGAAGATCCTGGCCCGCGAAGAGCCGGTGACCCAGCACAGCGAGCACTACCCCCTCCCCTACACCGGCGAAGGCTCCTGGGGCCTCGGCAAACCGCTGCGCTCGATCGTCCATCCGCTGCGCTCCGACCTGCCCATCTTCCTCGGCGCCGAGGGCCCGAAGAACGTCGCCCTGGCGGCAGAGCTATGCAGCGGCTGGCTGCCCCTCTACTACTCGCCCTACCGCCCCGAGGTCTACGCCGAGTCCCTGGCCGGCCGCAAGGACGGCTTCGAAGTCCCCTACGGCGCCCGCCTCCGCGTCCACGACGATGTCGCCGAAGCCCTGCTTCCGATCAAGCAGTCCCTGGCCCTCTACGTCGGCGGCATGGGCGCCAAGAAGCGCAACTTCCACCGCGAGCTCATGGCCCGCATGGGCTGGGAAGAAGAGTCCTTCCGCATCCAGGAACTCTTCATGACCGGCAAGCGCGAAGAGGCCGTCGCCGCCGTCCCCGACGACTTCGCCGACGAGATCTCCCTGGTCGGCCCGCCCGAACGGATCAAGGACCGCCTCCAGGCGTTCGAAGACAGCGACGTGACCACGCTGATGGTCGGCGCCGCCAGCAAGGACGAACTGCGGCAGGCGGCGGAGATCGTGCTGGGCTAAGGTCGTCAGCCATACCGACCGGTCCGTCGGCGCGACTCACGAGGCAACAAATTGCCATAGTTGATAAGTTCTCGCCATGAAATTCGAGGAACTGGTGGCCGCGGTTGCCGACGAGCCAGTCTTCGAGACCGGACTTCTGCTGGCCGGACCGGGCGACCCCGGCAACGTCAGGCGACAACTGTCGCGCTGGGTCCGCGACGGCAAAGTGGAACAGATGCGGCGCGGACTGTATGCGCTCGCACCGCCGTGGCTGCGCCGCGTCCCGCACCCGTTCCTGCTCGCCAACCGCCTGGCGCCGGGCTCGTACGTCAGCGGTCCGGCGGCGTTGGGCTTCGTCCATGCAATCCCCGAGTACGTACCGGAAGTCACCAGCGTGACGCCTGGGCGACCGCATACGCGGTCGTTGTCCTCGGGCCGGTTCTCCTTCCGGCACCTGAAGGCGGACCGGTTGTTCGGCTACCGGCTGCTCGATCTGGGTGACAATCAGCGAGCCTTCGTGGCGACCCCGGAGAAGGCGCTGCTCGACTCCGTCTACCTGCAACCCGGCGGCGACCACGATAAGTACCTGCGGGAACTTCGACTCGACTTCAGCGCCCTGGATCTGGACGCCCTCGACCAGACGGCGGCGCGGTACGCAGCGCCGAAAGTGACTCGAGCGGCCGCTCGCATCCGCGAACTCGCCGCCGGGACGCCCGCA
Organism: Candidatus Multivorans sp.; assembly: GCA_965216125.1. Classification (GTDB taxonomy): domain Bacteria; phylum Acidobacteriota; class Thermoanaerobaculia; order Multivoradales; family Multivoraceae; genus Multivorans. The sequence goes on from OZ244152.1 coordinate 329,238, forward strand.
TACGACCTGCTGTGAAGGAACACCTCAAGGCGCTGATCCGTGGGCACGACCCATTGCGGGCCCGCAACGTGGTCAGGGAGTACCTTCAGGCGCGTGCTCTCCGGGCCATGCAGAGAGCCGGCGCCATGACCGCGTTGGCGTTTCAAGGCGGCACCTGCCTGCGGTTCATGTTCTCGCTGCCCCGTTACTCCGAAGACCTGGACTTCGCGCTCGAAGGCGACCGCACGGCCTACGCCCTGCCGAAGTACCTGAACGCCATCCGCGCCGAGTTCGCCGCCGAGAACTACCGGGTGGAGTCGCGGATCCGCGAACACCGCTCGGTGCACGGCGCGTTCACGCGCTTCCCCGGTCTGCTCCACGAGTTGGGGCTGTCGCCGCACCGCTCGGAAGCGCTGGCGATCAGGATCGAAGTCGACACGAATCCCCCGCAGGGGGCAAGCCACCAGATCAGCCTGGTGCGCCGACACGTGACGCTCAGGCTCTTCCATCACGACCGCGCCTCTCTGTTGGCCGGCAAGCTCCATGCCGTTCTTCAGCGCGGCTACGCAAAGGGCCGGGATCTGTACGACCTGATCTGGTACCTGAGCGATCCTGACTGGCCCGCGCCCAACCTGTCGCTGCTCAACGCCGCACTGCGCCAGACCGATTGGGAAGGGGGCGAGTTGACGCCCCGTTCGTGGACCGAGCCGGTCGCTGACCGACTGGAAGCGCTGAACTGGGAGCACGCACTGGCAGACGTGCGGCCGTTCCTGGAAGAACAGGACGACATCGACCTGATCACCCGCGACAATGCGCTGCGCCTCCTCGCCCGGTCGCGTTCTGCCGGGTAGCTCTCCGGCCGTCCGCCTACCGTCGAGCGGTCTGGCAGCGGGCGAACTCGGCGCCGACGTCCGGGAGCTCTGCTTCCAGCAGCGGTAACGACGCGATGGTCGGGCCGGCGCCGTGCTGGCCGGCGGCGAGTCGGGTACTCAGGTTCGTGAAGGTCTCGAGCAGGGTCTTCGCGGTGCGTGGCGTCACGACCCCCGCGCCGAGGCCGAAGGGGGGCTGCGGGTCGCTGACGCTCTTCTGGACGACCGTGATCGTTCCTTCAGCGTCGCCTGGGGCCAGGAGCCAGCGTGTCCGCACGCAGAGGACGCGCTTGCCCTTGAATTCGGGTGTCAGGTCGTCGGCGCCGGCCATGTTGCCGATGACGCGGCCGTCGGCGGTGCGCCACCATGACGCGCGGTCCATGGTGATGCGCCGGCTGATGCCCCTGCCGGAGACGCGCTGGCGGAGGGTCTGGAAGCGGCCGATCAGGGGCGTCGCGCGTTCTTCTTCGCACATGGACTGCCAGTCGGGGCAGGCCGCGGCGTCGGTGAGTAGCGCGATCACGGCCGACATGGAACCTCGGACTGTCATCTCCGCCCGCACCAGGGGGTAGTCGGCGTTCTCGATCGGGCAGGATTCGACGGTGACCGGGCCTTCGGCCTCCAGGGGTTCGCATTCGGCGGCGACGGGCAGCGCGCCGAAGGCCAGGAAGAAGAGTGACATCAACACAACCCCCACGAAGCCAATTGCCGGCGCTTCGCGCCGGATGCGGGCAGGATGCCCGCGTTCCCAGGGACTGCTTTTCATTGACTTAGCCTCCAGTCGCCGACTCCGGCAACGCAAACGCAATCAACTCATCCGGCACCCGGCGGTTGCGGGCGCCGCCGGCGGCGATGACGATGTACTGCCGGCCTTCGTGCATGTAGGTCATGGGCGGGCCGTGCAGCCAGACGTCGGTTTCCACTTCGGCCAGCAGTTCCCCGGTCGCCTTGTCGTAGGCGCGCAGGAAGCTGCGGTTGCTGGTGCGAGGATCGTCTTCGTCGGGCAAGGCAAAGAAGCCGATCAACAGGGTGCGGGTGACGAGCAGACCGCCATCCGCCGGCATCCCGAAGTAGACGGTGCCCATGTCGTCCAGGTTCAGGTGCGAGATCGCCGGATGGTTCTTCGGGCCGGGGCCCACGGGGATTCGCCAGGCGTGTTCGCCCCGGTTCAGGTCGATCGCGGTGATGGTCCGGTACGGCGGCTTCGTCAACGGCAGGCCCCGCGGCCCACTCGTGTCGACGTAGCCGATCACGTAGCGCCAGTCTGGACGGCGGGCCGCGTCCGGCTCGATCAGCGACATGCCGGTGGGACGGTTCTGCGACTCGACGAAGAGCATGCCCGTCATCGGGTCGACGGACGCTCCGGGGTGGTTTGCTCCGCCGGCAGCGCCCGGCACCACGAGCACACCCTCCTTGCCACCCTCGCCCTGGACGATCAGGGGCGGGAACATGGGCGCCAGCACCAGCTTCTCGGCGATCGCCAGCGCCTCCTCGCGCAGCTCCGGCGTCCAGTCGATCAGGTCGTCCTCGCTGATGCCCTGGCGCTCGAACGCGGGCGGCTTGGTCGGGAACGGCTGGGTCTCCGACAGCTTCTCGCCAGCCACCGTCGACTTGCCGTTCACCGGCCGTTCCTCGATCGGCCACACCGGCTCGCCGGTCGCGCGGTCGAAGACGTAGGTGAAGCCGGTCTTCGAGACCTGGGCAACGGCCTTGATCAACTTGCCGTCGACAACGATGTCAATCAGGTTCGGGGCCGAGGCGATGTCGTAGTCCCAGATGCCGTGATGAACGGTCTGGAAGTGCCAGACGCGTTCGCCGGTGTCCGCGTCGACGCAGACCAGGCTCTCCGCGAACAGGTTGTCGCCGGGCCGGTCGGCGCCGTAGTAGTCGTTCGACGGCGTGCTCGTCGGCAGGTAGACGTATCCCAGTTCGTGGTCGGCGCTCATCGAAGTCCACACGTTCGCGTTGCCGGCCGTGCGCCAGGATTCGTTCTCCCACGTCTCGACTCCGACCTCGTCGTCTCGCGGAATGGTGTTGAAGCGCCACTTGAACTCGCCGGTGTGGACATCGTAGGCGCGCACGTGGCCGGGCGGCGCGTCGCTCTTGATCGAGTAGTCGAAGATCTTGGAGCCGACGATCACGCTGTTGCCGACCACGATCGGCGGCGCGCCGTGGGTGATGTGGCGGGTCGTGTACTCGCCGGGGCCGAGGTCGCGCGCCAGGTCGACCACGCCGTCCTCGCCGAAGGCGCGGTCGGCCTCGCCGGTGGCGGCGTCGATCGAGACGAGCTGGCGGCCGATCGTGGCAACGAACAGGCGTTCCTTCTCGCCGTCGGACCAGTACTCGATGCCGCGGGCGCCGACCGGGCGCATCGTGGTGCCGCCGCGCTCCCAGGTCCTTGGGTTGTAGACCCACTTCTGCTCGCCGGTCGCCGGGTCGAGCAGCGCCACCTGGCCAAGGCTGGTCGGCGCGAAGAGTCGGCCGCCGATCATCAGGGGCACGGAACGGTAGAACCCGGTGTCGTACCCGGGCAGAACGTCCAGCGGCACCTCGCGATCCGCCGTCGGCCACCGCCACGCGACCTCGAGGCGGCCGAAGTTCGAGCCGTCGATCTGGGCCGCCGGCGAGTAGCGACTCGATGCGTGGTCACCGCCGTGGTGCCGCCACTCGCCGTTGGCGGACTGTCCCTGGGGCGCCTCCTCAGCCCACCCCGCCACGGCGGCGAGGGCGATCAGGCTGGCGAGGCACGCCGCCGCAAACGGGCGCGGTCTGGCGGCGTCACCCGCTCTCCGGACCTTCGGTTTCGGCGTCATGGTCGGCTCAGACATCTCGTGACTTCCCCGCGTTCTTCGCTTCCATGTTCAACGAGTGCGCTAACCTACCGCACACGCACACGCACAAGAGAACCAGCAAAGAAGGGCAGCCTGCCATGGAAGAGATGACCCGTCGCAACGTACTGGGCGCCGCCGCCGCAGGCGCGGGCTGGATGATCGTTCCGCGCCACGTCCTGGGCCGCGGCAAGCCGGCCCCCAGCGACCGACTGAACATCGCGGCGATCGGCGCTGGCGGCAAGGGACGCAGCGACGTCGTCGGCGTTGCCAGCGAGAACATCGTGGCCCTGTGCGACATCGACTGGGAGCGGGCGAAGGAGACCACGGACGCCCATCCGGACGCGGCGCGCTACCACGACTACCGCGAGCTGCTCGACGCCCACGCCGACGAACTCGATGCCGTGATGGTGTCGACCGCCGATCACACTCACGCCGTGATCACCGCGGCGGCGCTCGAACGCGGCCTCCACGTCTTCACCCAGAAGCCGCTCACGCGGACGATCTGGGAGGCGCGAATGATCGGCGAGGCCGCCCGCAAGGCGGGAACGGCAACCCAGATGGGCAACCAGGGCCACGCGGGCGAAGGCACGCGCCTGATCCGCGAGTGGATCGAGGCCGGCGTCATCGGCGAAGTGAACCACGTCGAGTACTGGACCAACCGGCCGATCTGGCCGCAGGCGATCAAGCGCCCCAAGGAAGTCCACGAAGTGCCGGAACATGTCGCCTGGGATCTGTGGCTCGGCCCGGCGCCCGAGCGCCCCTACCATTCCGAGTACTACCACCCCTTCGCCTGGCGCGGCTGGTGGGACTTCGGCACCGGCGCGATCGGCGACATCGCCTGCCACGCGATGGACGCCGCGTTCTGGATCTTCGACCTGCGCGACCCGTCGTCCATCTACGCTGAGTCCACGCCGCTGTTCAAGGAGACCGCGCCCGCCTCGACCCGGATCACGTTCGAGTACCCGGCCCGCGGCAAGCGCTCGAAGATGACCGTGGTCTGGCGCGACGGCAACCTGACCCCGGCCATGCCCAAGGTGTTCGAGGGCAAATGGCCGCCGGGCAACAGCGGTCAACTGTTCGTGGGCACCGAGGGCGTGATCACCGCCGACATCTACGCCGGCAAGCCGACGATCTACCCGTCGACGCTGCACGAGAAGATCGCCAAGAACCCCGTGCCGCAGACCTACGAGCGCACCGAGGGTCACTACCAGCAGTGGATCGACGCGATCAAGGCGGGCACGACGAACCCGGACGGTTCCAACTTCGCCGACCATGCAGGCCCGATGACCGAGACGGCTCTGCTCGGCAACCTGGCGGTCCGCACGCAGCAGGAGATCGTCTGGAACCCGAAGAAGCTGAAGGTGACCAACGGCGTCGACGTGCCGTCCGAGTACATCAAGCCCGCCTACCGCGACGGCTGGGCGCTGTAGAGAAGGCGAGGTCGTGCCGCCGGTCTCCCGGTCTCAGTGCGTCAGCCGGCCTGCTGAACCGCGGCGACCGCGGCGTCGCGGTCCGGCACGATGTTCACGATCAGGCTGAAGCCGCTGACTTCGAACAGTTCCTTCACTTCGTCGTTCAGACCGCACACGGCGAAGCGTCCGTTCCGCGCCTGCAGGTCCCTGGCCACGACGAGCACCACCCGGAGGCCGGCGCTGCTCATGTAGCGGGTCCGGCTCAGGTCGAGGACGACGTCCGACGTGCCCTTTCCGATGGAGGACATCACCGCCAGCTCCAGATTCGGCGCGGCGGCGGCGTCGACTCGCCCCTCAGGGGCCCACACGACCACGTCCCCGATCTTTGTGCTCTCGATCACGCCAAGTACTCTCCTGGTCTCAATAGAAGGGGTGATGGGCCGTCGCCGTCGCGGCGGCAATGTCCTGAACGGACTTCTGGATCGCCCGGCTCATTGCCTGGCCGATCAGATCGAAGCCGCGGACCAACTCGATGCGCGCCGCCGCGTGCCGCAGCTCCTGCGGACTGAGAATGACCTGGAAGGCGTTCGAGGCGTCGGCCAGACAGATCAGCGCGACATCTCTCGGCGCCGGAATCCGGTCGCTCAACAGCACGTCCAGGATCCGAAGCTTGACCTCGCGCTCCTCCCGATCGTCGAGCATGGGGTACCGGCGGCTGCCGAAGACCCACAGGAAGTTGCGATCCTCGACCCGGAGAATCCCGCGCCCGACCAGACGTGCCAGCGCCGCTTCCTGGATCTCCTTGCTTCGGGCCGAGAGCCTGACCACCCAGGTGCGGGGGTCCGCCTCGTCATCCGAACCTGCGATCTCGGCCAGTGGACCGTCGAGGATCCCCTCGCCCACAGGCGTCGAATCGACGACGACCATCTTCTGCAGATCGCAGTCGAGCCGCCCGCGTAGCGCCAAATCCATCAGGATGGCGCCCGCAATGAGCAGCTCCATCACGTTCGGCGCGACCCGCTTCATCGCGCCGGTGTCATCGTCCAGGAGGAGGAGAAGGATCTCCTCGACGAACGTCAGGTGAGGGCTCTCAGTCACTTTGTTCGGGCTGTCCTGCGGCGGCTTGGTCGGCGCGGGGTCGCTGCCGTGCATCCTACAATGCTCCCGACCCGGCAGGTTGCTAGATCCCCGCCGTCTCCACCTGCCCGCTCGGTTCCTTGCTGTCGCTGCTCACCGTGACCGTGAGCACATCCGTGTCGTGGTACTGCTGATGCTCCACCGAGGACGCAAAGTGACGCAGCAGGCGTAGCGAGAGTTCGTTCTCGATCGGAGCGGGCGCCTCGGGAGTCATCAGCACCAGCCGATCCTCGATGTTCCTGCCGCCCGGCGCCGCGATGAACTCGAGTTCGGCGGTCTGGCGGTCGACGCGCGCGAGGACGAGCAACCCGCGGTTCGCGGCGCCCTCCGCCTCGTCCCCGCCGATCAGACTGAGCAGGGCCTCCTCGCCCGCCGACCACAGGCGTTCGGCGGCCTCCGTGCTCCAACGCGCCCGCGTGGCCTGGGCGTGCAGGAAGCCACCGATCCTGGCAGCGGATGCCGAGTTGACCTCGGCCTCCAGGCGACGACGGCGCGGCCTGGTCGATTCGAAGAACGCGGTCAGGCAGATCGCGGTGAGTCCACCCGCCGTCATGCCGTTGCCCAGGATGGACGCCGTCCAACCGCCGAGTTGATCGCTGAAGATCAGGTCGTTCTCGAAGCCGACGCCGATCCAGAACGACACGCCAATCACCAGCGCCTTGCGGTAGTCCAAGCCGCCGTGGCTGGCGATCCGCGCGCCGAGGACGAACAGGATCGCAATCAGCACCAGCAGGTACGCGCCAGCGACGGGGCCGGGAATGGCGAGAACCACGGCGAGCGCCTTGGGAAGAAACGCGAAGGCGATGAAGAAGATGCCAATCCACACTCCCACGCGACGCGACGCAACCCCCGTGAGCTCCGTCACTGAAATGCTGCTCGAGTACGTTGTGTTCGGCACGGTCCCCGCCAGTCCCGAGAGCAGGTTGCCGAGGCCGTCGGCGGCGACGGCGCCCTGGACCGCCCGGTAGTCCGGCGCCCGCGGCACGCGCCACGAGACTCGCTGGATGCCGACCGCATCGCCGATCGTCTCGACGGCCCCGATCAGGGTCACGATCACGAAGCCCGGCAACAACGCCCAAAAGGACGGTCCGAAGGTCAGATCGAGTCCCGGCCAACCGCTGGCGGGAGCGCCGATCCAGGCGGCCTCCGCCACCCTGCCAAACTCGTAGAGCCCCAGCGCCGCCGCGACGATCGAGCCGGCGACGACGCCCGCGACCGGCGCCCAGAGACGCCACATGCCGGTGGCCCGCAGGCCGAACCCGACCATCACCACGATGGCCACCGCAAACGAGATCGGTCCGGCCGCCCGCGGCGCGCTTTCGGGAACCAGGGTCAGTTGGTCGAACACGATCGGCATGACGCTGACCGAGATCAGCATGATCACCGTGCCGGTGACGGTCGTCGTGAACAGCCGCCGCAGCAGCAGCAGGCGGGCGGAGAGAAGGAACTGGAACAACGAGGAGACGATCACCAGCTTGGCGAGAAGAACCGGACCGCCCGCGCTCAGGGCCGCGATGCTGACCGCGATGAAGGCGCCGGAGGTCCCCATGAGCAGGACGTAGCCCGCCCCGATGCGCCACAGCCGCTGCGCCTGCAGGATCGTCGTGATGCCGCTCACGAAGATCGCCCCGAACACTGCCCATGCCAGGTACTCGTCACTGCCGCCCGCGGCGCGGACGATGATTGCCGGGGTGAGCACGATCCCGGCCACGCACAGAGTCGCGTACTGGAGGCCCATCGTCGCCGCGAGCAACGTCGGCGGCTTCTCGTCGGCCTGGTAGCGAACGCTGGCGGAAGGCCCTGTTTCGGCCGTAGCCATCACTCCTGGTAGAGGGCGGCGTCGCGCCGCCAGGGGGAGCGCTGGCCGGCATAGACCGGCGGTCCGTTGCGGAAGTGTGAGGCCTCGGCGATGGTCTCCACGAAGGGCATCTGGCGTGGGTAGAGGTCGCCGCTCCGCGGCCGCGGTCCGGCCTTGGAGACATGGCCCCAGAGCGGATGGCCGACCACCTCCTCCGCGATCCAGGCGGCCTCGATCAGCTTGTCGAGCCGGTAGCCCGTCTCGATCCCGAGTTCGTGGCAGAAGTCGACGAAGTCCTCGGTCGGAACGTGACCGGCCGCGCGTCCATTGCCGCAGTATGGGCAGCCTCCCATGCCGCCGATCGAGGTGTCGAACTCACGCACACCGAGCTTCAGAGCCTCGTAGTAGCTGGCGATCGACGCGCCGCGCGTGTTGTGCAGATGGCAGTGAAAGTCCGTGATTTCCGGCCACCGCTCCCGGATGGCGAGGATCGTCTCCCGCACCTCGTGCGGCATGTTCCAGCCCATCGCTTCGATGATCGAGCAGCGAGTGACCGGAAGACCCGCCTGGCGCCAGCGGTCGATCATCAGCGCCAGCAGGTCGAGGCGCTGCTCGAGCGTGAACGGACCTTCGAAGTTCGAGCCGAAGGGGTTGCCGATCGCCACCGCACCCGACTTGGCCCCGCCCGCCCGGGCTCGTTCGATCATCGCCGGGATGCGCTCGATCTGCTGGGCTTGGGTCGCGTTGTAGTTGCGGCGGGCAAAGGTGTCGCACAACTCGACGTGGGTGCCGATCCGGCGCTGCCGGACATCGAGCTTCGGGTACCAGCGATCCGCGCGCTCGAACCCGATCTGGTTGAAGATCGCGGCGGTGTAGCGGACACCCGGCTTGGGCACGAACCGTTCGGCGATCTCGTCGATGCAAGCCATCTGGGGCGTCCACTTGGGATGGGCGTACGACCCGATCGAGATCACCTTGGCGCCGGTCTCGCCCAGCGCGTCGAGCAGTCGCAGCTTCTCCGACACCGGAATGTCGGCGCTCTCGATCTGCAGCCCCTCCCTCATCGTGTCGTCCGTGATGATCACGGACTTCGGCAGTTGGCCCATCGGCAGGTACCTCCGGCAGTCCTTGGAGCAGGCGTCTCGTGGAACGGGAACCCGGGTGGCGCGATTCGCGCCACCCGTGAACCAGTCCGTGCGCCCGTCAGCGGGCGCACGGAGGGAACCGCCTACCCTATCGTCGCCAATCGCTGTTCGGAAGGCGGTCTCATCACGTCTAGCGCGACTTGGCACCGTGTTAGCCTTTGTCCGTGCGACGCCGGCTGCTTCCCTATGCCGTCCTCGCCACGGTCGCACTCGCCGTCTTCCTGCCCGGAATCGCCAGCCGGGACGTATGGAACCCCGACGAGCCGCGCTACGCGGAAGTCGCGCGCGAGATGCTGTTGCCGCCGCTCTCGCTCGAGCACCTCCTGGTGCCGCGGCTGAACGGCGTGACCTATACCCACAAACCGCCTCTCCACTTCTGGAACATCGCCCTCTTCGGCGCCCTGCGCGGCGGCGTCGACGAGGTGGCGGCGCGGCTGCCGTCCCTGCTCGCCGGCGTCGGCGCCGTTCTGGTGGTGTTCATGCTTGCCGGCCGCCTGTTCGACCGGGCGACCGCATGGCTCGCGGCGCCGATCTTCTGCACCTCGGCCCTGGTCATGTGGAACGCGCGGGTCGGCCAGATCGACATGACGCTCACGCTCCTGGAACTGCTGGCGATCCTGTTCTGGGTCCGGGCGCGTTTCCGAACCGGGGACGACGGCCCGAGCCCGGGCCGGGCCAGCCTCCTGTTCTTCGCCTGCGCGGGTCTGGCCACGCTCACCAAGGGCCCGGTGGGACTGATCGTGCCGCTGCTCGCGGTGATCGCCTTCCTGGCCTTCGAGCGCGACCGCGCCGGGATCGGCGAGCTGCGGATCGGTCGCGGACTGCTGCTGTGGGCCGGCATCGTCCTGGCCTGGTTCGGCCCCGCGGTGTGGCTGGCCGGCAAGCCCTATTTCGACGCTCTGCTGTTCGACCAGACCCTGTCCCGCTACGCCGGCTCCACCTACCACCCACAACCCTGGCACTACTACTTCAAGACTCTCCCCGGGACCTTCGCCCCCTGGATCCTGCTGGCGCCGGTGGCAATCTACGCCGCCTTCCGGCACTCCCGCGAGGAGCCTGAGAGTCGCCATGCGCAGGCAGTCCGGTTTCTCCTGATCTGGGTCGCCAGCACCTTCGTGTTCTTCAGTCTGTCGGGCGGCAAGCGCACCGTGTACCTGCTGGCGTTGGCGGCGCCCCTGGCGATGCTCACCGCCCATGGCGTGCTCCTGATCCGGGACCGCTGGCCGCGCTACCGGGCGGCGTTCCTGGTTTCGGCGGCGGCCGTGCCCCTGCTGTTTGGAATCCTGGTCGCAGCAGTGCCTGTGGCGGCCCGCGACCTCCCCGAAGGCACCATCGCCGAAGGCACGATCGCGGAACTCCAATTGGTCGCTGCACTGCCCGCTCTAGCCGGGCTGGCAGGCCTCTGGTTGGCGGCGCGACGCCGCCCCGAGCTGCTGATAGCCTGCCTTGCTGCCGGCCTCGGACTCGCCATGTCGGTTACCGCCGTCCGGCTACTGCCGCTGGGCGACGCCTTCAAGTCGGCGCGCGGCCTCTCGCGCGAACTTGTCCAGTGGGCGGAAGCCGACGAGCCTTACGCGATCTACCCTCGTTCAGATGCCGGGTTCCTGTTCTACTCCGAGCGCTTTGCCGCCGATCTCGGCGGCCCCTTCGTCCCCGAGCAGCGAATGCGCCAGTTCGTGGAGCGCACCGATCGCCCGGTGTGGCTGTTCATCCTGCGGGACGAACTGGACGCCCTGGAGCCACCGCTCGAACTCGTCGAAGTGAGCCACGATGACGATCCACTGTACGAATACGTGCTGCTGACCACTCCGGAAGGCGCCGCCCGTGTTGCGGTCTCCTCGAAAGCGCAACCATGAACGACGGCGACAGCCTGAGTCTGGCGCCTGACCTCGCCACGGACGCCGCGGTGCCGCAGTTGGTCCCCGAGAGCGTGGCGGAAGCGCCCGCGACCGCCCCGCCACGACCCGAATCGCGGCGCCGCTTCGGGCCCCTGAGCCGACGTCTGGAGGACCAAGGCCTGTTCCTGTTCCGGCACCGGGGTTTGTTCGTCGTCTTCCTGCTACCCGCCGCCGCGCTCGCGGTATTGGAACGCCGATCGGCAGGGCTCCCCGCGGACCCTGGCCTCGGCTGGTTCGCCGTCTGCCTTGCGGTCTCCCTGGTCGGCATGGCCGTGCGGGCGGCCGCCGTCGGATCGGCGCCGCCCGGCGCCTCCACTCGCAGCCTGCGCGCCCCAAGCGCCAGCCTGTTGAACACCTCCGGCCTGTACTCGCTCAGCCGCCACCCGATCTACCTGGGCAACCTTTTCGTGCTGCTCGGATTCGCGCTCGCGGTCAGGTCGTGGTGGTTCGTGTTCACCGCCGCCCTGGTCTACTGGTTGCTCTACGAGCGGGTGATCGCCGCAGAGGAACGCTTCCTCGGCGAGCGATTCGGCGTCACCCATCGCCGCTGGGCCGAGCGCACGCCGACGTTCTGGCCCCGTCCCCACCTGTGGCGACCTCCCCAGACGCGCTTCAGTTGGCGCACCGTTCTGTTGCGGGAGTACAACTCGCCGCTGCTGATCGCCGCGATCTTCCTGTTCCTGCGCTGGGTCGACCAGGTGATCGTCCGCGATCTGGGCGCCGGCGCCTGGTTGAGGCAGGATCTCGCCCTCGCCGCCTCCGTTGTTGCGTTCGCGGTCTTGGTCCCCGTCATGCGCCGAGTGCGCAAGCGGGGACGCTCCGGGCACTGAAGTCCAGGCAACCCGGCTCCAATCCCAGGGAAGCAATAGCGGTCGAGATCCGTTGACGCCCATGACCGGAACGCAAATGACCGCCCGCCTCAGGATCGCCGCCGCTTTCGCCGCGTCGCTGCTGACTTTCGCCGGCAGCGATCCGCTGGGCGCCGAGACCGGTCCGGACGCCGCCCAACAGAAGCCCCTCGGCGCCCACTTCGTCCGCTGGCTGGAGCGCGTCGGGCCGCTGATCAGCGAAGAGGAACGCACGTTCTTCGTCAACCTTGCGAAGGACTATCGCCGCGAGGCGTTCATCCAGGCCTTCTGGAAGGCCCGCGATCCGGATCCCCGGACGCCGCTGAACGAACTCCAGGTGCTCTGGGAGGATCGAGTGGATGCCGCGCTCAGTCAGTGGAGCACGCTCGAGGATGCCCGCGCGCTCTTCTACCTGCTGAACGGCCCGCCGGGACGGTTCACGCTGCCCGACGGGCGCACCGCCTCGTACTGCCTGTCGCGCGGCAGCGAACTGGAGATCTGGTTCTACGGCGGCAGCGACCGCACGCCGCGCCACTTCGTGGTCATCTTCCTGGCAGTCAATCGGAACCGCCCCTACAAGTTCTGGCACCAGAGCCTGGCGCGCCGTCCGGCGTCACGACGCGGCCTGCCGACGACGAACATCGCCGTGCTGTGCGCCGACGAATGGCTGGGTTGGGCGTCCCACACACTTCAGAACGACCTCGCCGGCGCCTCCGTCATCGAACAGGTCTCCACGCCGCCCGAGCCGCCCGAGGAGTGGCTCGCCACCTTCGCCTCCTTCACGACCGATGTCCCGGATAGCGCACCTCTCTTCGATGTCGAGATGCGGTGGGACTTCCCGGGCCGCAACCAGACCCGCACCGTGGCCCATGGCCTGGTCCTGGTGCCTATGGCGTCCGCCGGCCGGAAGAGCTTCCAGGACCGCGAGTACCACAGCTTCCAGATGACCGGCGAGGTGATCCGCGACGATCGACTGTTCGAGACTTTCCGCTACCGGTTCGAACTACCGGTCGGCGACGTCGACGCGGACGCCATCCCGCTCGTCTTCACCCGCTATCTGCGGCCCGGCGACGTCCAGGTCCGGCTCAAGATCGAGGATGTCTTCGGTCAGCGCTTCGCCACCGTCGACGAAACGGTCCCGGTGCCGAACCTCGAGGACGGGCAGTCGCTGCGCAGGAGTCTCCTCGAGACCTTCCCCGCCCTGGCCGAGGCGAACGCGGCGGCCGCCCGCGGCGAGCGGCTGCTCCGCCTGGTGCCCCCGCGCGACGAGCGGGTACGGGTGGGCATGGTCCGCTTCTCGACCCACGCGATCGGCGACTTCGATGCGGTCGCTTTCTCGCTGGACGGCCGCGAGATTCTGCGCAAGCGCCGTCCCCCGTTCGACGTCGAACTGAACCTGGGATCCCATCCGACCGAGCACCGCGTCCGCGTCGAAGGCCTGAAGGAGGGCAAAGTCGTCGCCTCGGACGAGATGTCCGTCAACCGCGGCGGCCAGCGCTTCCGCGCCCGATTCATCGAACCACGCTCCGGGGAGCAGTTCCTCGAGAGCACGCGGGCCGTGGTCGAGATCGCCACGCCCGACGGCGAGGAGATCGACCGCCTGGAGCTCTTCCTGAGTGAAGAACGGATCGCCACCCTCTACCAGCCGCCTTGGGTGCAACCGGTGGTTCTCGATGGACCCGACCTGGCGTACCTGCGCGCCGCCGCCTTCCTCGCCGACGGCAGCAGCACCGAGGACGTCGTGTTCATCAACAACCCGAATCCGATCGAGCGGATCAACGTCCAGTACATCGAACTGTTCGCCAGTGTGGTCGACGTTGCGGGACGGCCAATCCCGGGGCTGGAGCAGGATCGGTTCCGGGTCATCGAGGACGGCGCTCCGCAGACGATCCGCCGCTTCGAGTGGGTGGACGACACCCCATTCCACGCCGGTCTCCTGATCGACACGTCGGCTTCGATGGAGGACTCGATCGTGCAGGTCCAGACGGCGGCGCAGCGGTTCGTGGACAAGGCCCTCCAGCCCCAGGATCGGATGGCGGTCCTGACCTTCGCCAACCGTCCCCAGGTCGAGAGCCGGTTCACCAAGGACTTGGGATCGCTCGAGCGAGCCCTGGCGGGTCTCGAAGCCTTCGGCACGACTGCCCTCTACGACAGCCTCGTCTACTCGCTGAGCTACTTCGACGGCATCAGCGGCCAGAAGGCGCTCCTGCTCCTGTCCGACGGCAAGGACGAGAACAGCACGTTCTCGTTCGAGAGCGCACTCGAAACCGCGCAACGATCGGGCGTGACGATCTACGCCATCGGCCTCAAGCACGCGGCCAGGGACCGCAACACCCGGCGCATCCTGGAGCGCATTGCCGAAGAGACCGGCGGCCAGGCGTTCCTGATCGAAGACGTCGACGAACTCGACGCGATCTACGACCAGATCGAACGCGAACTCCGCAACCGCTACCTGCTCACCTACCAGTCGACCAGCACGAAGCCCGAAAGCGACTTTCGGGTGGTGCGGGTCGAAGTGGACAGGCGCGGCGCCGAGGTGCGGACGATGTCGGGTTACTACCCCTAGATTCGTCCAGGGCCAGTTGACGCTCCGGCACGGCGGGCGGCCCCTCCTCAGACGTGCCGTTCGACGAAGGGCAGCATCGCGTCCAAACACTCTTCCGGCTTCTCCAGCAGGAGAAAGTGGCTCGTGTCGGCTGCTGGGCGCCCCGGCCTGTGGCTCTGGTCGCTCATGTAGACAGCCGGCCGCTCCGGGTGACCGGCCGCTTCCCGGGCCGCCACGAAGGCGTCCACGCTGGCGGCCGAACCGCCGCTGGTCAGCAGCCCACCCGAACTCTCCGGGTAGCCGAGCCAGCGCCGAAACCAATCGAGGACGACGAGTTCGACCTGGCTCGGACCGCTCGCAACCAGCCAGGTGCAGGCGTTCACGTTGTAGGCGGAAGCCAGGAAGTCCGCGATCACGCCGGGCCAGGTCGGCGCCGACGGAACGAACCCGAAGCAACGGGGGTGATCGAGCCGCGTCGTCATCGGGAGGATGTCCTCTACGGCCCGATGAAGAACCTCCTCGGCGGGCGGCCATTCTCCGGCGGATTCTCGAGCAGCAGTCGCTCGAGCCCCTCCTTGAACTAGCCGTCCCAGGCGTTCTCGTCAGGCAGGCTTTCGATGCGCGCTACCGCGAGTTCAGCCGCCTTGTGAGCCAGTTCCAACATCGCCCGCGGCGACATCTGCAGGTCGGAACGGGCTATCCCGGTCTCGTCGGCCCGCGCCTCTTCACGGCCTGCGCCGCCTCCTTCGGATCGCCCCATAGCTCCCAGTCTCCCCACCTTCAGTGGTCAGCGAACGCCGGTGCATTCTGTTGACCGTAGAGCGCCTTGATCACCCGGCAGGCCTCGTCGAGACGGCGGAGCCGCTCGCCAAGGGTGTGGAAGGGAATGCCGTAGGCCAGGTGCTCGTTCTCCTGCCAGCCGGCGCCCAGGCCCAACACAACCCGGCCGCCGGAAATGTGGTTGATGGTCGCCGCCATCTTCGCCAGCACCGCCGGATGCCGGTAGGTGTTCCCCGTGACCAGGGGACCGAGACGCACGCGCGGCACCGCCGCGGCAAGAGCGGCGATCGTCGTCCAACTCTCCGCCCAAGGCATCGTTGGGGCGGGCCAGTAACTGAATCGCATCGCGGAAATGCAAGCTTGCGCCGCAGGACGAGATTCGACACTTGTGGCAAGTGCCGCGCAAGCCCCTAACGAGCTACGCGCTTCAGTAGCTCAACGATCTTGGCCGTGTTCTCCTGGTTGTCGTCCTTCGTCATCTTCGCGGCGCCGCCACCGGCCAGCTTGAACCCGAGGCCCGTTCCGGAACCGTAGCCGTGGTACAGGGCCAGCACCTGGCCGCTCGCCTGGTCGACGAAGTCACACTCGAGAATCGACCTGGACTTGCCGGCTCCTCCGCCCGCGGCATAACGCAGCAGGCGGCTACCCGGCTCTACCTCCAGAACACAGTCGATCCGCAGGTAGTTCTCCCCGTCCGTCGCGTTGGGCTCAGAGAGCACATCCGAGTAGAGCCCGGACTCGTTCAGCCGCTCGAGGAGCTGTTCACGCAACTGGGCATCCAGCTCGCGCTCCTGCAGCGGCGCCTCGTTCTCGGATCTCTTCCACGCGATGTCGGTCGAGGTCGTGCCAATCACGGCTCGATCGTGTGCCTTGAGGGCCTCCTGGTCGAAGACCCTCAACCACCGCCCCTTGAACTTCCCTGGGTTCTTGCCGATCGTCTCCTCCGCGCCGACCACAGCGGCGCCGGCGCTCATGAGTAGCACTGCCAACCAACAGATCATTCTTGTCACGTCGTTTCTCCTCATCTCAAGTCCTCCTCCGGTTCACATCCTAAGGTAGCGGTAGAGTGCTTGGAATCAGTCCAGCGGCGAGGAGCCGCTGAGTCGCTTCCAGCACGGGAAATGCGACAAAAAACCAAGCGCCTTCCTGCAGCGAGCGGAAGACGAATGCCGGCTTCACGGCGGTGTCTTCGACATCGCGCCACTTCCGAAAATCGGGAATCCAGCGCGGAACGGTCGCCACGTATTCCCGGTAGGCCACGGGAAACCGTGACAGCAAGAAAGCTTCTTCCCGTCGCACGATAACGTTGTAGTAGGCGGCAAACGCAACACCGAACACGAATGGCCAAGTCAGCGTGCCGGTCAGCAGGCCAATACCCACGACGCCTACGAAGCTGAAGCAATAGAGCGGGTTTCTGACGATCGAAAACGGACCCGATCTGACAAGGTCCACCCTCTTGCGGCCGCCAATATATGCTGTACACAAGACCCGGCCCAGGACGCAGATGATGATCGCGGCATAACCCAGCCATTGGAGGATTTCGTGCGCAACGCTTCCATGACCCCACATGGATGGAGTCGTGACGACCAGGGGCAATGCCACAAGCGCGGCGAAACGGGTCAGCCGGATTCTGCCGCGCGACGAAGGCGCCACCACGGAAGTCGCTGTGCCGGTACGCTCCGGCCGGTCGGGCGCCGCGCCAGCGGCCTCGGCAAGACCCGCTTCGGTTCTCGCCCCCGCCGGTTGCATGAGACGCCCGGATGGGGCGCCGGCGGCATCATCGGGCGTCATTCCGAGCGCCGTTGCGACCAGAGCCTGAGCCGTGCGGGGAACGAGCTCACGGGCCATAAAATCCATGGTAACACGCACATGGCGTGTCTTTTTTCATGGATTGGGCGTCGCATCTCCCGACTTTGAACATCGCAGGTCGAACCTGCGCCCCTCCGCCGCCGCCACGTACGCGCCGTAGAGCAACCGCACAACCTCCAGGCCCAGTTCGCCGTCGGACTCGGCGGGCTCACCGTTCAGGAGCGCGGCGGCGAAGGCCTGGCACATGCCGAGCTGGCCGGAGGTCCAGTCTTCGTCGGGCATCGGCGTCGACCAGCCGGCGCCGGAGTCGACCTTCTCCATGATGTAGGCGTCGCCGAAGACGCCGCCGTCGGGGGCGTAGGCGCGGAGCATGTCGTTCGGGCTCAAGGAGAGGCGCAGACGACAGTTGCTGGCGAACAGGTCGAGGCTGCTCTCCATGCCGCCGAGGACGTGGTCGCCGCCCCAGGCGACGGCCCGTGAACCGTCGTCGAAGCCGATCACGGCACAGCCCCAGTTCTCGACTTCGCCCCATTCCCCCGCAATCCGCAGTTCGTCTTCGGAGACACCCGCAACCGCACTGAGATCGGCGGTCTCGGCGGTGACCCAGGTCGGCCGCACCGGCTTGCCGTTCCGGCGCAGGCCCTCGACCCGCTTCAGGTGCAGCATGGCGCCGACCGGATGGGCGGCGAGCCGGATCAGGGCGCCGCCGCCGGTGTGCCGCCAGACCCGCGAATAGGGCGAGTGCGAGCCGCTGTGGCACTCGCCGCCGCGCATCTCGAGGAGCACGCCGTCGGCCTGTTCCAGCAACGCCTGAGCACGGCGAAAGGCCGGCGCGTAGATCCAGTTCTCGCCATAGAGGAGCTGCACGCCGGCCTGCCTTGCAGCCTCGACCATCGCGCGCGCGTCCCGCTCCGCGACCCGCAGCATCTCGCCTCGATCCCGGCCGGCGACCTCCTCGTTGCTGACCGACTCCGGCAGATCCTGGCCGGTGTAGGCGGTCAGGGGTTTGGTGCAGATGACGTGCTTGC
Source organism: Candidatus Multivorans sp. (assembly GCA_965216125.1). Taxonomy (GTDB): domain Bacteria; phylum Acidobacteriota; class Thermoanaerobaculia; order Multivoradales; family Multivoraceae; genus Multivorans. The sequence goes on from OZ244152.1 coordinate 347,317, forward strand.
CGGCCGCGGCCGCCGCCTCGGTCATCTCCCGGTGCAGGCTGTTCGGCACGCACAGGTCGACAACGTCGATCGAGGGGCTCGCGAGCATCGCGTCGAGCTCGTCGAACACGGCCGGCACGTCGAAGCGTTGCGCGTAGGCCTCGGCGCGCTCGCGGCGTCGGGCGACGACGCCGGCGATCCCGGCGGAACGCACCTGCCGCCAGCAACGGGCTCTCGTCTCGGCCAGGAATCCGGCGCCGACGATGCCTACACGCAAGTGTGGTGATTCCGCCATCGAGTCGGGGCGAGCTTAGCGCCGGCGTTTCTACCTACCGCTACGATTGGCGGCCGACATGCAGAGAATCGTCATTTCATCCGCCGCCGCCGTCTGCGCCGGCCTCCTGGCCGCCTCGTCGGGCGCCCAACACGGCGCGCCGGCCGGCGAGTGGCCGAGCTACGGCGGCGACGTGGGTTCCACGAAGTACTCGCCGCTCGACCAGATCGACGCCGCCAACTTCGGCGAGCTCAAGAACGTCTGGCGCTGGCGTTCGGTCGACGGGTTTCTCGGCAAGGCGGAAGCCGGCGGCGAGTGGTACGCCAACCGCGACCTGATCTTCGACCAGTTGCTGGACGAGGATCCGCTGCTCTGGCGCGCCGGCCGCCCCCCCTTCATCCGCAACCTGAAGGCGACGCCTCTGATGCTGGACGGCCTGCTGCTGCTGAACACGCCGATCTCGATCGGCGCCGCCGTTCACCCGGCGACCGGCGAGACGGTCTGGGCGTACAACCCGAAGAGCTACGAGAAGGGCACCACCACGATGACCGTGGTCTGGAACCAGCGCGGCGTCGCCTACTGGACCAACGGCGAGGCGGGCGACGAGGCCGACAGCCGCGTCTACTGGGGCACGGGGGACGGCTACCTGATCTCGGTCGACGCCCGCACCGGACGGCCCATCGAGGAGTTCGGGGACGGTGGCCGAGTCGACCTGATGGAAGGTCTGCCGCGCGCCAACCGCGGCGAGCGGGACTACCTGAACGCCCTGCTCTACTCGATGCAGTCGCCTCCGGTCGTGGTCCGCGACGTCGTCGTCACCGGCGCTTCGATCGCCGACCGACGGGTCACCAAGGAGTCCATCCCGGGCTGGGTGCGCGGCTGGGACGCGCGTACCGGCGAGCTGCGCTGGGTGTTCCGCACCGTGCCGCAGGAGGGCGACGAGGGCGTCGAGACCTGGGGTGACGAGTCCTGGCGCTACTCCGGCAACGCGAACGTGTGGACCATGCTCTCGGGAGACAACGAGCACGGGATCGTCTATCTGCCCATCGGCACCGCGACGAACGACTTCTACGGCGGCCACCGGCCGGGCGACAACCTGTATTCCGAGAGCCTGGTCGCGGTGGACGTTGAGACCGGCGACAAGCTCTGGCACTTTCAGGCCGTCCGCCACGGCCTGTGGGACTACGACTTCCCGGCCGCACCGACCCTGATCGATCTTCCGGGCAGAGACGGCGCCGACTCCCGGAAGATCGTCGCCCAGGTCAGCAAGCAGGGCTTCCTCTACGTCTTCGACCGCGTCACCGGCGAAGAGGTGTGGCCGATCGAGGAGCGCCCGGTGCCGCCGGCGACGATGCCCGGCGACACGGCCTCTCCCACCCAGCCCTTTCCGACCAGGCCCGCCCCCTTCGAGTACCAGGGAGTGACCGAAGACGACCTGGCCGACTTCACGCCCGAAATCCGCCAGATGGCGCTCGACGTGATCAAGGACTTCGAGATCGGCCCCCTGTTCACGCCGCCGTCCCTGGCGGTGCGAGGCGGCAAGCGGGGAACGATCTTCCGACCCTCGGCCGGCGGCGGCGCGAACTGGTACGGCGCCGCGGTGGACCCGGAGACCGGCTGGCTCTACGTGCCGTCGAAGAACGCGTTCAGCATGGTCACGTTCTACACGCCGGACCGAAACGAGGGCGGCACGCTCCGCTACACCCACGGCGGCCGCGGCCGGCGGCCCGAGATGCCGGAGGGCCTGCCGCTGTTCAAGCCGCCGTACACGCGCATGACCGCGATCGACCTGAACACCGGTGAGCACGTCTGGATGAAGCCGCTCGGCAACAACGACACCCTGCGCAACCACGCGCGCCTGAAGGACCTCGACCTGCCGCCCCTCGGCGGCGACACCTACACCGGACCGCTGCTGACGAAGACCCTGCTGATCCACGGCCAGCACGCCCCCGACGACGACGGCGGCAACCGCCTCGTGGCTCGGGACAAGCGGACCGGAGACGTGATCGCGGAGGTGCCACTGCCCGCGCGCGGGCTCGGCACTCCGATGACGTACGTCTACGAGGGCCGGCAGTACATCGCGCTGACCGTAGCCGGGCGCGCGGCGACGGACTACGTGCCGGAGTTGCTGGCGTTCGCGCTGCCTTGAAAGACCGTAGACCGAGATCCACCATGCGAGATCCTGGGAACGCGGGCATCCTGCCCGCATCCGGCTCACCCACAGCAACGTGAACTGAGATACACCATGCGAAACACCCTGATTCCGGCCGTCCTGGCTACCCTCCTGGCCGGCTGCGGCGGCGATTCGCCCGAGACCACCGTTGTCGCCGGTCCGGGCGCCCTGTCCATCAAGGGCGAGGTCTGGGCCGACAACTGGTTCGCCTTCTATCTGGGCGAACGCCTGATCATCGAGGATTCGACGCCGATCACGACGGAGCGGTCCTTCAATGCCGAGACATTCGTCTTCAACGCGGAGTACCCCTTGCAATTGAACGTCGTCGCCAAGGACTTCAAGGAGGACGGTACAGGTCTGGAGTACATCGGGCGCCGTAACCAGCAGATGGGCGACGGTGGACTCATCGCACAGTTCACGGACACCGCCACGGGAGCGACGGTCGCGGTCACGAATGCCGCCTGGCGATGCCTCGTGATCCATGAGGCGCCGCTCGACCGCGCTTGCGAAGACGAGACCGAACCGGTGCCCGGCGTCGGCCCATGCCAGTTCGCAGCGACGGCAGAGCCTGGCGGCTGGCGCATGCTTGGATTCGACCACGCCGAATGGCCGTCAGCGGTGGAGTACAGCGCAGCCGCGGTGAGACCGAAGGATGGCTACGAGGGCATTCAGTGGCGGAACGGAGCGCGCCTGATCTGGTCAGCCGACCTCGAAACGCACAATACGCTGCTGTGTCGCCTAACTGTCGAGCAACCCTGAAGGCGTCCGTCCGATCCGAGCTGGCATCGGCGTCGCCTCGGCCTGACGGCGGGCCAGCGAGATGCGGGCCCGGCGGGCGACGAACCACACGCAGATCAGGAGCAGAGCGATCGCGTTGATCCGCAACGGCAGGATCATCGTCGTGTGGACGGTCTCGGGCGATGACTGCATCTGGTGGATGCTGCGCCACCAGTTGACCGAGTAGTACACCAGGGGCGCGTTGACCGAGGCGACGATGCTCGCCGCGGCCGTCCACGGCGCCCGCCGGTGCTCCTCGGCGAAGCGCCGCAAAGCCATCACGCCGAGGAAGGTAAGCCACATCACGAAGGTGAAGGTCAGCCGCGGATCCCAGACCCAGTAGACGCCCCAGGTCGGCTTGGCCCAGACGATGCCGGAGAGCAGGCCCGCCGTCTCGAGCACGACGCCGACCTCGATCACCCCGGCCAGCATGCCGTCGACCCACGCCTTGCGCGTCCACAGCGAGGCGGCGCCCACGAAGCCGGCGCCGAAGAAGCAGACCAGCGCATTCCACTGCAACGGCACATGGACGTAGAGGATGCGGTAAACATCGCCCATGTTGCGCTCTCTGGGCGCCACGAACAGGCCGATGTAGACGCCCACGATCAACACGGCAAGCCCCACCAGGCCGAACCAGTGCTCCCAGGCCCAGCCGCGTCTCGAGTCTGCCGTCGTCATCGGCGGGGACGTTAGCACCGCCGACTCTTCACCCTCTTGATACCGTCGGCGACCTTCCCACGACCGGAGGAACCTCGCGCGATGGCGGACTCAGCACACATCCTTGGCAGGCTCGGCGTATGGGCCGGACTCGACGGCCTCTCGGCGCCGCAGGCGGCCGAGTTCGCCAACGGAATCGAAGCGCAGGGTTACGGAGCGCTGTGGATTCCGGAGGCGATCGGCCGCGACCCGTTCGCGCTGATCGGCTATCTCGCCGGCCGCACCGAGCGCCTGACGCTCGCCACCGGCATCGCGAACATCTACGCACGCGACGCGATGACCACGCGGGCTGTGCACAAGACCCTGTCCGAGATGCTGCCGGGGCGTTTCGTTCTCGGACTCGGCGTCTCCCATCCGCACCTGGTCACCAACCTGCGCGGCCACGAGTACAAGCCGCCGGTACCGAAGATGCGCGAGTACCTCGAAGCGGTCGGCAAGGCGTTCTACCGCGGACCCGAGCCCGAGCAGGAAGCGCCGATCGTGATCGCCGCCCTGCGACCCCTGATGCTGAAGCTGGCCGCAACCGGCGCCGACGGCGCACATCCCTACCTGGTCACGCCGGAGCACACGCGCCGAGCGCGCGAGATCCTCGGCGACGGACCGCTCCTGTGCCCCGAGCAGAAGGTGATCCTGACCACGGACGCCGATGCCGCGCGCCAGATCGGCCGCACCAACCTGTACGTCTACCTGCGCGCGCCGAACTACCAGAACAGCCTGCTCGAACTCGGCTTCACCAAGGACGACTGGAACGACTTCCAGGCCAGCGACCGCCTGGTCGACGCTCTCGTCGCCTGGGGCGCCGAAGATCAGATCCGTGAGCGGATCCAGGCCCACTGGGATGCCGGCGCCGACCACGTCTGCATCCAGCCCTTCCGGCCCGACGGCAAGCCGGGGACGGACCTCGAGGCGCTGGCCGCCCTGGCGCCCGGCCGTTGACCGCCACACCATTCAAGGAGAAACCTCAGTGATGAACCGACAACTCACCCGCCACCTCGCGGTCGCCTCGCTCTTCGCCGTGGCCGCACTCGCCTGCACCGCGGGCGAGGAAGCACCCGAACCGGTCGATCTTGAGGCGCCCCTCGCCGATCTGCTGGAGGGCTGGAACACGATCACGCCCGGCGGGGACACGACCTGCTCCGACGGCTCGCCCTTCCGCTTCTTCGTCCGCGCCGGCGATCCGACCCAGCTCGTCTTCTACCTCCAGGGCGGCGGCGGTTGCTGGAACGCGCAGACCTGCGACCCGCAGGGGCAGCCCAGCTACACGATGACCGCGCTCGAAGAGATGCGGTCCGCCAGCGGCACCGAGCCCGAAGAGCAAGCGGCCCACGGTATTGCCGCGTTCAACCATCCTGAGAACCCGTTCACCGACCACAGCTTCGTCTTCGTGCCCTACTGCACCGGCGACGTCCACATCGGCGACCGCGACGCGGTCTACGAAGTGGCGGCGACGGAAGAGGCGCCGGCGCGCGAGGTGACCGTCCACCACCGCGGCTACACGAACGGCGTGGCCGCTCTCGACTGGACCTACGAGCACTTCCTGGGACCCGAGACGGTCTTCATCACCGGTTCGAGCGCCGGCTCGATTCCCTCGCCCGTCTACGCGCGCCACTTCGCGGAGCACTACGCCGACGCACGGATCACGGCGCTGGGCGACGGCGCCGGGGGCTACCGGCAGATCGGCGACAGCCGGCCGCATGAGGCCTGGGGAACGCTCGAGGCGCTCTCCCACTTCGAGAACATGAGCGACGTCACCAACGAGGACTTCTCCTTCGAGGCGCTGTACGTCCGGGCCGCCAAGGCCCACCCCGAGGTCATGTTCGCGCGCTACGACACCGCCGAGGACGACGTGCAGCTCCGCTTCCTGATGCTCGCCGGCGCCAACCCGGAGGACGGCCTGCAGCCGCTGCTCGACGCGAACGAGGCGGACATCGACGCCGCGCTCGAAGGCCAGGACAACTACCGGAGCTACGTCGCGCCGGGCGAGCTGCACACGATCATGCTGCGACCCCAGTTCTACAGCTTCGAGTCGGACGGCGTGCGGGTCCGTGACTGGGTGGCGTCGTTGGCGGCCGGCGAGCCGGTCGCCGACGTCCACTGCGGCGACTGCATCGGTTCGCCGATGCCGGAGGCGGAGGGCGGCGAAGCGACCGGCGGCCCCTAGCCGGGTGCGCCGGCCTTCCGGCCGGCATCCGTCGCGGCCGGGCGCGCGAAGACGGTCTCGGACCGCCGTAGCGCGACCCGTCCGGGCGGCGCTCCGCGGGGCTTGCTGACGTCGCGGCCGCGGGCGAGGTGGACGGCCACCCGCCCGCCAGCCCGGGACTTGGAGTAGCGCGCCGCCAGCGCCGCCGCAAAGTCCCGCGTCGCCCTGGGCAGCCGGTCCAGACCGTCGTCGTTGAGCACCAGCACGTGCGACCCGGCGCCGGACGCCGCGTGCAGCCAGAAGTCGGCCGGACGGGCAAGCCGCAAACTCAGATCGTCGTTGTCGGAGGCGGTCTTCCCCACCAGGACGATGAAGCCGTCCGGCGACTCGAACCGCCGCGCCACCGTCCGGCCGCGAAAAAGGCCCTGAGCGGGCAGGGTCTCCTGCCCCTCCTCGCGCCGGGTCGGCGGGGAACTCACTCCGGGAACAGGCGCCGGTCGAGGCCCGGGATGATCTTCAGCGCGTTGCGGAAGTAGATCTTCTCGAGCACCTCGTCCGACAGGTCGAGCCCGTACATCTTCCAGTGCGCGTGGCGCTTGCGGTAGTAGTCGAAGTACTCGTCCGCGGTCTCTAGCACCCGGAAGTACACGTGGTACTCGCTCGGCGCGTAGGCGTCCTTGCCCATCAGGACGCGGTCCTGGTACCTGGTCAGGAATGCCGCCGCGGTCCGCGGCTGACGGCCGAGTTCCGCCACCACGGCGCCGATCTCGGTGTACATGTTCGGCAGTTCGTCCAGCAGCTCGCCCAGCCGGCCCAGGTCATTGCCCAGCCAGCCCAGGTGGGCGTTGATGAAGATCGTGCCGGGGTGACGCCGGAACAGGTCGTGCTGCTCGGTCATCGTCTGCTCGAACGAAGCGAAGCGCGAGGGATCGTCGCGGCGGCGGTTCGGAAACTGCTTCAGCTCCAGCCAGCGCTCGTTGTGCTCGTCCCAGGGGTCCCAGAACGGCGACGGCTCGCCGACGTGAATCAGCACCGGGATGCCCAGCTCGCCCGCCTTCGCCCACACCGGATCGATCCGCGGATCGTCGGACGGCACCCGCTTGCCGGTGCTGTCGGTCAGGAACATGCCGAGGTTCTTGTAGATCTTGAGACCCTGGGCGCCAGCCGCAACATCCGCCTCGAGCTGAGCCGCGGCCTCCTCGCCCCATCCGGGCTGATCGAGACCGGACAAGTTGACATTCGCGAAGACGACGAACCGGCCCGGGTAGCGGCCCTTGGTGGCGGCGATGTTCGCCTTGAGCCCCTCCCCGCTGCCGCCGCTCAGGTTGACGAACACGGCCATGTTCATTTCGTCCATCTCGCGGACCATCTCGTCGATCCGCGCCGGGTCGCTGCCGCGCAAGTGCGCGTGGGCATCGACGAACGGGAACTTCGCCCGCGTGACCGGCTCGCCCGGAACCTTCAGAGTCGAGCGCGGCTCGTAGGCCTCGACGGTCACGTCCTGCGTGCCTCCCTGGCCAAGGACCGGGAACGCCAGTGCCGCCATCAGGCTCGCAAGCAGCAGCGGTCTCAGGCCTCCTTCGTGGATCGTCGCCGTGCAGCGAAACGGTACCCGCATGTTCTCTTCCTCAAAGTCCAGGTTGACTCCTCCAAGGCAAGACCGGTGCGGAGTCTACGGCAGGTTCGGCGCGCCGCGCGCGTATACTCCCCCCGATGTCCATCGTGCGCGCCGCCGAGGTCGTCGTGTTGTTCTGCGCCGTGTACATCGCTTGCGGGCTGGCCTTCGCCCCGTTCTTCGTCTGGCGCGGCGTGGGCCTGATCGATCCCGCCGCGAAGGCGACCGGCCTCGGCTTCCGGCTCATCATCCTGCCCGGGGTTGCCGCGTTGTGGCCCGTGATGCTGCGGAGGTGGCTAACCGGCCGGCAGCCCCCGGCAGAGCGCAACGCTCACCGCGCAGCAGCGGCGCGACGAACGAAGGGAGCTTCCGGGTGATCCGCGCTCTGCGGCGGCGTCACCGTCTCGCCTGGGCGGTGCTGGGCCCGATCCTGGCGGGTCTGCTTGCCGCGGCGTTCCTTTCCCGGCCGGCGCCGCCCGTGCAGGAGAGCATGCCCGACGCGCGTGAGTACGGGGCCGCCACGGAGCCGGCCCCGGCGGAGGACGAGACTGCACCGCCGCAGGACGAACCGCAATGAGCGCCGGATACCAGGCGGTTCTCTGGAACCGCAACAAGAGGCTCTACGACTTGGGCGTCGCCGCGGGCGTGGTGGTCTTCCTGGGCCTGTTCGTCGGCATCGGGGCGGCGACCCGGCCGCAGGCGACGATCGAGACTCTGTTGATCCGGGCGTTGGGCGCCGGCGCCCTGCTGCTGCTCCACGTGGTGCTGGCCATCGGGCCGCTGTGCCGGCTCGAGCGGCGCTTCCTGCCGCTGCTCTACAACCGCCGCCATCTCGGCGTCTGCATGTTCCTGCTCGCGGCCGCCCACGGCGGGTTCTCGATCGTCCAGTTTCACGGTCTCGGGGTCCTGAATCCGCTGGTCAGCGTGCTGGCGAGCAACGGCAACTACGACAGCCTGACCCAGTTCCCCTTCCAGGCGCTCGGCCTCGCGGCGCTCGTCATCCTGTTCCTGATGGCGGCGACCTCGCACGACTTCTGGCTCGCGAACCTCACCGCGCCGGTGTGGAAGTCGCTCCACATGCTGGTCTACGTCGCCTACGCACTGGTCCTCGTCCATGTCGCGCTGGGCAGCCTGCAGGCCGCCGAACGGCCGAGTCTGCTCGCCGGCCTGCTCGGCGTGGGGTTCGTCGGCATCGCCTCGCTGCACCTCGTCGCCGGCTGGCGGCAACGCGCTCCGGCCCCGGCCGCCGGGGCGGAAGGCGCCGCGGTCGATGTCTGTGCGGTCTCCGACATCCCCCTCGACCGCGCCCGCATCTTCGTGCTCAGCGGCGAGCGGGTCGCCGTCTTCCGCTACCGGACGGATGACGGTGAGCGGATCGCTGCCGTATCGAACGTGTGCCAGCACCAGAACGGGCCGCTAGGCGAGGGCCGCGTGATCGACGGCTGCATCACCTGCCCCTGGCACGGCTACCAGTACCGTCCCGAGGACGGATGCTCGCCGCCGCCCTTCACCGAGACGATCCCGACCTTCAACGTCCGCGTCGAGGGCGGTCGGGTGCTCGTCGACCCGCAGCCGAACCCGCCGGGTACGCACGCGGAACCGGCCAGCCTGGGAACGCCGGCGTCCTCGTCCGGTTCCGACCTGGGAACGCGGGCGTCTCGCCCGCATCCGGCGCCCGCCGATACGCCCGAGGAAGCCCAATGACCAGCGACCGGCACAACGAGTGCCATCCGTGCGCCCGATTGACGGGCGCACGGACTGGTTCGCGGGTGGCGCGGGTCGCGCCACCCGAGTTCTACGTCGGCTACCTCGACGAGACGCCGCCCGGAATCTCCCGCTTCGCGCGCCGCGCCGTGATCGGGCTCCTGCTGCTCGCCGCGACGCTTGGCGCCGGCCTGGCCCTGCTGCTGGAGCGTTTCGACGAAGGAGTGTTCGAGTACGGCACCGTGCGGGACTACGAAGGCGAGCTGCTCGTCGATCCCCACCCCCGGCTGCTCACCGAAGGAGGCCCCGCCGAGGGCTACCTCCTCGTCGGCGTCGGCAAACACGGACTCGACGTCAATGAGGAGCCGAGTCTGCCCTGGCTGGCCGCGCTCTCCAGGAGGCTCCAGCTCTCGGGCACCCTCATCCAGAACCCGGAAGCGGCGATGCTTGAAGTGCACTCGCTCGAACTTCCCGAAGGACGGACCAGCGAAGAACTTCCGACCGAACCGGACTCTCTCGACGACCCGGGAACCGGTGGCTCGCCCCCCGACAGTCAGAGCGACGACTCGGCGGCCGCAGCGACTCCAGCGGACGCACAGGTCGGCAGCGCCTACATACGCGTCCACACCGTCGTCGGCGAGATCGTCGACACGAAGTGCTACCTGGGCGCCATGAAGCCGGGTCGGGGCAAACCGCACCGTGACTGCGCCTCCCTCTGCATCCGCGGGGGCATTCCGGCCGCCCTGCTCGTTCGAACCGAGAACGGAGAGCGGCGCCTGGTCCATCTCGTGAACCTGGCCGGCCAGCCACTGGGGCAGGAGCTGCTTGAATGGGTCGGCCAGCCGGTGGAAGTCACCGGCCAGCTAAGACGCCATGACGACCGCCTCATCCTGCGGACGTTGATCTTCGACCGGGCCACTGCGGCGGCATCCATTCGCCCCTACCCGGCGAGACCACCCCCGACTGGGAGCGGCCCATGAACGGTCCCCTTTCCGTGGGAGCAAGCCCTGCCGACCCGAGCATCGACCGGTCCGGCACTTTCCCCAGCCCCGAGCTTCTCCCCGCCGGCGAGATCGAGATCGGCAGCTACCGGCTGCGGTTCGCGCGCAGGGCCTCTGACATCGACCGGCTCCTCGCGCTGCGCTTCGAGGTCTTCAACCTGGAACTGGGCGAGGGCCTCGAGGAGTCCTTCGCCACCGGCCGCGACACCGACCGTTTCGACGCGAGTTGCCACCACATGCTGGTCGAGGAGAAGGGCGGCGAACTCATCGGCACCTACCGCATGCAGACGGCCGCCATGGCTGCCCGCGGCCACGGCTTCTACTCGGCCGGTGAGTACGATCTGGACGTCCTGCCCGGAAGGGTTCTCGATCAGTCGGTCGAGATCGGCCGCGCCTGCATTCACCGCAACCACCGCAAGCGCACGGTGCTGTTCCTGCTCTGGAAGGGTCTGGCCCGGTACCTGGTCCACACCGAGCGCCGCTACCTGTTCGGCTGCTGTTCATTGACCAGTCAGGATCAGGCGGCCGGCATCCGGCTCTACCGGCAACTGCAGGCGAGGGGCAAGGTCCACCCCGAATTCGACGTACCGCCCCTGCCCCACACCCTCTGCGAGGCGCCCGACGATCGCGTGGCCGCACTGCCTGACATCGAGATCCCGCCTCTCTTCGCCACCTACCTGCGCTACGGCACGCTCGTCTGCAGCCGGCCCGCGATCGACCGCGAGTTCAAGACGATCGACTACCTGGTGCTGATGGACACGGCCGCTCTCAGCCGCAGGACCCGGCTGATCTTCGGGCTGGACGAGGCGCCACCGGCGCCCGACGTGCAGCCACCGCCGCGCTGAGGATGCGGGCCAAGAGCAGAAGTCCCCTCCGGCTCTGGCGGTTGATCTGGCGGGGTCCGGCACTGCTGCTGGCGGCACTGGCCGCCTGGTTCCCGCTGCTCGTCCTGCGCCCCCTTCTGGCCCGGCGCGCTCCACGGGCCTGGCGGGCCGTCCGGCGCTCTGTCCTGCGCCGCTGGGGACGCGCCAGTCTCGCCATCCTCGGCTGCCGGGTCACGGTGCGCGGCGAACCGCCGAAGGAGCCCTTCCTGCTCATTTCGAACCACATCTCCTACGTCGACATCTTTCTGCTCTCAGCCTTCACCCCGGGCCGCTTCGTCTCCAAGGCGGAGATCGGAGACTGGCCGGTGATCGGCGCCATGTGCCGCACGGCGGACATCATCTTCGTCGACCGTGGCCGGCGGCGCGACGTCACGAAGGTCGGCGAGAAGATTGCCGAAGCGCTGGCGGCCGGCGATCCGGTGATCCTGTTCCCGGAGGGCACTTCGACCCCCGGCAACGAAGTCGCTCCGCTGAAGCCCTCCCTGCTCGCGCCCGCGGCCGGGCAGGAACTGGACGTCCACTGGGTCGTTGTCCGCTACGAAACGCCGCCCGACGAAACGCCGGCGTTCCTGAGCGTCGCCTGGTGGGGTGACATGGCGATGACCCCCCACGCCCCCGATCTGTTGAAGCTACGGCGCATCGACGCTCAGATCGAGTTCGGCGAAGGGACCGTCAGGAGCGCCGACCGGAAAGTCCTCGCCCGTCGACTGCGGGAGCAAATGGCAGGTAGCTTCCGGCCGATGGTCTCGAGCGAAGAACTGGCAGCCATTGGCGACCTGCACGGCGACGTCGGGATCCCCGAGAATCGCGGCTGACCCGAAGCGGATGCGGCCGCCATCGCGCAGCGAACCACCGGTGGGCGGCAGGGTCGGTCGATGACGAGAGACGCTCGGCGGCCGACCCGACGGAGGACCTGGCTAAAGGTCCTGGCCGCAGTCTACGCCGCCGTGCTGTTGGCCTCGACCGCGGTGCGGCTGACGGACGACACGCCGCCGCTGCCGTCGGGCCGCGAGACGATCGAGATTCCATTGCCCGGGGAAGGCGAGCAGCCGGTGCGGCTGGCATGGCGCGAATGGGGCGAACCAGTCGCAGCCGAACGAGCGGACGCTTCCCTCCCCGTGGTGCTGCTCCACGGCTCGCCTGGCAGCGCGGAGGACTTCCGGCGTCTGGCGCCCCGGCTCGCGGAACGGCGCCGCGTCATCGCCCCCGACCTTCCCGGCTTCGGGGCCTCCGAGCACCGGGTGGACGACTACTCGATCCGCGCCCACGCCGAGGTGAGTCTCGTCCTGCTCAACGAACTGGGCGTCGATCGCTTCCATGTGCTGGGCTTCAGCATGGGCGGCGGCCCCGCCCTCCATATGGCGGAAACCGCCCCCGACCGGGCGGCGTCGCTCGTCCTCGTTGCCTCGATCGGCGTCCAGGAGCTCGAACTGCTCGGCGACTACACGGTCAACCACGGCCTGCACGGTCTCCAGCTCGGCCTGTTCTGGGGACTGCGCAACCTCGTACCCCACTTCGGCACGTTCGACAGTCCGATCGCTCACTCCTACGCGCGCAACTTCTACGACACGGACCAGCGGCCGCTGCGCGGCATCCTCGGTGCGCTGGAAGCGCCCGTCCTCATCGTCCACGGCGAGCAGGATCCCCTGGTGCCGGCCGCCGCGGCCCTCGAGCACCACCGCATCGTGCCCCACAGCGAGCTGTGGATGCGCCCCGACAGCCACTTCTTCCTGTTCCGCGGCGGCGAGGATCTGGCGGCGCGGATCGACGGGTTTCTCAGCAACGTCGACGCCGGCGAGGCGCCGACACGCGCCGATGCCGAACCGGAGCGCCTGCGCCGGGCCGCGCTGCCGTTCGACGACACGGACCTGCCGCCGTTCACCGGTCCAGCCCTGCTCATCGTCTTCCTGCTCCTCGTGTTCGCCGCGTACCTGAGCGAGGATCTGACCTGCATCACCGCGGGGCTGCTCATCGCCCAGGGACGACTCGACTTCTCCGTCGCAGTCGCCGCCTGCTACATCGGCATCCTGAGCAGCGACTTTGGGCTAGCCTGGCTGGCCCGGATCCTCGGGCGGCCCGCGCTCAAGCTGCCGCCGTTCAAGTGGTGGGTCAGCGAGGCCGCGATCGAGGAGGCCTCCGCGTGGCTGCGGCGGCGCGCCCTGGTCGTCGTCCTGATCAGCCGCTTCCTGCCCGGTTCGCGGCTGCCGACCTGCCTCGCCGCCGGCATCCTGCGCACCAGCCTGCTCCGCTTCTGCATGTACTTCGCCCTGGCCGTGGCGATCTGGACGCCTGCGTTCGTCGGCATGAACGCGCTCCTGGGCCGCGAGGCCGTCGAGCGATTCGGCGGCCGCCTGCCCGGCGGCCTGCTCGCGGCGGCGCTGGCGCTGGCGCTCCTGATCTTCGCCGTCCGCACCTTCGTGTTGCCCCTCTTCACCTGGCGCGGGCGGTGTCTGTGGCGCGGCCGGCTGCTGCGGATCCGCCACTGGGAGTTCTGGCCGATGTGGGCGTTCTATCCGCTTCTCGTGCTGAACATCCTCTGGCTCGGCCTGCGGCGCGGTCGCGTGACGGCGTTCACGGCCGTCAATCCGGCGATGCCCCTCGGCGGCCTGCTCGGAGAGTCGAAGAGCGACATCCTCGACGGCCTGACCGGCATCGGCGACTCCCTGCCGGCCTGGCGGCGGCTGGCGCCGGGAGACAGCGAGGAGCGATTCCACGCGCTCCGGCGGTTCCTGGCGGACCAAGACCTGGACTACCCAGCCGTCCTCAAGCCGGACACCGGCGAGCGGGGACGGGGCATCGCCGTGGCGCACTCAGAAGCCGACGCAGCCGCGTTCTTCGAAACGACGCCCGGACCGGCGCTCGTACAGGAGTACGTCGCGGGCGAGGAGTACGGCGTCTTCTGGGCCCGGCGCCCCGGTCGATCGGACGGACACGTCTTCTCGATCACCCACAAACTGCGGCCGACCGTCGTGGGCGACGGCCGGAGCACCCTGGAGCGGCTGATCCTCCTCGACCGCCGCGCCGTCGCCATCGCACCCATCTACGCGCGGGAACACCCCGGAGCGGCGAAGCGGGTTCCCGAGGCCGGCGAAGTGGTCGAACTGACGGAGGTCGGCGCGCACTCCCGCGGCACGATCTTCCTGGACGCGAACGATCTCCACACCCCCGAACTCGAACAGGCGATGAACGAGATCAGCACCGCCTACGACGGCTTCGACTTCGGCCGCTTCGACATCCGTGTCCCAAGCGCCCAGGCCCTCCAGCGCGGCCAGAACCTTCGGGTGCTCGAAGTGAACGGCGTGACCTCCGAGGCCACCCACATGTACGACCGCCGCTACGGCTTCTTCGCCGCCCACGCCATCCTGCGACGCCAGTGGGCGATGGCCTTCGACCTCGCCGACGAGCGCATCCGCACCGGCGTCCGGACCGCGAGCGTAGGTGAGGTCATCCGCGCCATCCGGGCCGAACGACGGGCCAGGAACGAAGGGCTACACTGACCCGAGTTGGTGAAGTGGCCAGCGGCGATTCGCGCCTTGATCCACTGATCCTCCAGGTCCGTCAGGGTGATGGTCTTTCGGATAGTCGCCATCTTGCCTCCAGAGAACGCTCTCAGTCACACTATTGGTGCAAAGTAGAACGGTGCGCCCGTTCGGGAGCACCGCCGCCTCGCTGTGTGCGAGCAGTCCCTGCGGCGGTCCTGGCTAGTCCGTCTTCTTCGCCGTCCGGCGCCGGCGCGGCTTCGGCTTCTCGAGCGCCTCGAGCCGGGCCTCGATCGCGCTTAGACGCTCGACCACCGCCTCGAAGTCGGCCTTTCCGGGCACGCCGATCTTCTCCAGCCGGCGCTCCAATTGCTCGTCGATCCCGGACTTGGCTCGAGCCTTCGTCTGCTCGAACCGCTCTCCGGCCACGGTGCGCACCTGCTCCACCCGCTCCTCGGCCTTGACCCTCAGTGCGCCGAGAGACACCTTGCCCCGGGCCTCGATCTTCTCGCCGCGCTTGACCAGACGGTCGAAGACCTTGGCGCCGACCGTTGCCGCCTCACCCGCCGCGCCGACGCCCGCAAGCGCCACCTTGTGGGCCGTGTCGAAGGCAGAGTCGACCAACCACCGCGTTTTCGAGTCGTTGTCCCTGGTTCCCGCCGCCGCTGCTGCTGTCATCTGATTCTCCTCTTGTCTGTTGGGGCTTCCTGCGGCGCAGGCTGCTAGCAACCCCGGGCCTCGGCGAGCCGCCGCTTCACGGTTTCGATGGGGTTGCGGTAGTCCACTGTGCCGAGACCGCGGTTGGTCAGCTTGTAGCCGATCAGCGCCTGCAGCTTCTCGGGCATCTCTACCACGACTTCCCACGGCACTCCGACGAACTGGTTCTCCCGCTGCTTGAGCCACGCCAGGTTGAAGTTGAAGTTGATGGAACGGCGATACGCGTTGTCCGTCGAATTCCCGCCGCCTCGGTGCCAGACGGCGCCATCCCAAAGCATCAGGGCCCCGGCCGGCATCTCCACGGCAACGGTGGGCACATCGGGATCGACCGGATCAGCCGAGCGATGGCTGCCGGGGACGATCTCCGTGGCCCCGTTCTCGGCCGTGAACGACGGCCCGCGTCTTGGCCAGCAAGTTGTGCGTGTGGATGGTCTGCTGGCCGTAGTCCTCCGTCATGCGGCTGCCGACCGCGTCGAAGACGGGGGCAAGGCCCCGGAGCACCCCATCCAACACCTCTTCGCCCAAGAAGTCGGGCACAACCGTGTACCCGTCTTCGCGGATGCGACGTGCTGCGCTCTCGATGTCCATGGATTCCTGTGAACGGTGACCTGATTCGCGTTGCGCGGCAGCGTAACAAAGCCACGAAGGGCATTGCCCTCTGGCCGGAGGCCATAGAGGCCATGGCAGACTATCTGTATCGCGCAGTACGAAGATGGGTTCCAGGAACCGAATGGAGTAGCGACCTTCGCTAGGGCCGGCAGGCATCCGGGAAAGCCGTTGAATCGGTGATCGCGGGCGCCGCCATGCCCGGCTCGTTGCGGTATTCCCGCACCGTGCCCGTCACCGTGTCCGTCACCTCGATCAAGTACCCCAGGTCCGTCGTCGACGCGCCGAACACCCACACGTGCCCGTTGACCGCGCAGCCGTCCAGCACCTTGATCAACACTTCCCAGTTGCCCCGGTCGAAGAACCAGAACAGACCCGACTCCTTCGTCCCCTCGTGGACCACAGTGCCGGAGCCGCTCCGCCCGTCCTGTGTCCACCACTGCACCTGCACGGTGTACCGGGAATCTCCCAGACACCGCTTCACGGCGTCCGCCACACAACTCCCGGCAGGCTCCCTCGCCTCGACCAGGAACATCGCCGAGGCCGTCGACTCGGTGGCTCCGTCGCTCACCCGGAGCGTCACCTCGTAGAACCCAGGCTCCGACCAGGCGTGGTCGACCACCCGGCTCCGCGACCTCGTACCGTCGCCGAACTCCCAAACCCGGGAACGGACGGAACCGGTGCTCGTGTCCGTCAGCGTCACCGCAACTCCCGTCAGCGCGCGGCACAACCCATTCCCGCATGCGGCGCTCAGCTCGAACGCGGCCGACGGCGGCTCGGGCTCCGGCTCGGGCTCCGACTCGGGCTCCGGCTCGGGCTCCGACTCGGGCTCGGGCTCCGGCTCGGGCTCCGGCTCGGGCTCCGGCTCGGGCGGTGGCGTACCGCCACCATCACCACCACCACCTGAACCGCCACCTCCTCCACCGCCGCCCCCGGTGGAACCGCTTTCGGCGACCACCGCCAGCTCCTCACCAAAGGCCGCGTTGCCGATGAGATCTCGCACCGGGGCCGGTCCGGGCGCGTAGGCAACGGTGACCCGTTCGCCCGCGGCCGCCGGCGAGACCATTGTCAACATGACCGCAGCGCCGTCGATCCTCATCGCGGTGACGGTTCGCTCACGACCGCCGACGTCGACCGAAGAGCCGGCGAGATCGAGGGCCTCCGGACGCAACGCCTCACTGTACGCCAGCGTGATCGTGTCGCCGACCACTGAAGTGCCATCCGCC
The DNA here is from genome assembly GCA_965216125.1 of Candidatus Multivorans sp. GTDB lineage: Bacteria > Acidobacteriota > Thermoanaerobaculia > Multivoradales > Multivoraceae > Multivorans. Next base: position 364,609 of record OZ244152.1, read on the forward strand.
ACCATGTATGGCTTGACGCCGTCCACCCTGTGGCCGGACTGCGCTCCCAGGCCAGGGTGCTCTCGATTCACACTCCTGCTTGAGCTGTCCGTGATCGTGCTGCCGTTGAGATCGAGCGCGCCGGCACCAACGCTCACACCATCCCAGTCGAAGTCGCCAACGCGAACGACGCGGTCCGCCGACCTGCGGCTCTCCGCAATGCTGGAAGGCCAGCCTTCCGCGATGCGGTAACGGAACGTCAAGACCGAAGTACCCGAGCCGCCCCAGTAGAAGGCCGGCTCAACGAACTCACCCACCGCCACCTGCAAGCTTGGCTCGCCGTTCGTCCTACTCACGACGACGCTGCGATCGAACGTCACCGCGAGGTCAAGGGCATCGCCGCCGGCGTAGACGCCGTCGGACCCAGGCGTCGAGCTGACGGCGATGGCCAGGACGCTGGCTGCGGCGGGGTCCCGCTCCGACTCAGGCGTTCGCGGAGCGCGATTGACGACGGGTAGAGCGGACAGGCCAGGAGCCTGGTTTTGGCGCCGGTCCTGAATCGGCGTGTTGCCAGGTGTGTACGTAATCCAGAGGCGCTCGCCTTGCACGAGAGGTGGAATGAGCGTGAGCCGCACACCGGTTCCGCTGACCGACACGCCGAAGACCACCCGGTCCCCGCCTGTGTGTCTTGCCTGCACCTTGAAATCACTTCTGTCCGGAATCGAGGACCGGTCCAGCGCCTCCGTGAAGACCAGGGTCAGGGCGTGGACATCCGCCTCGGGGTAGCCGGCCAGCACCGGCTCGACGCCGTCGACCTTGTGGCCCGCATCGGCCGCGAGGCCGGAGTAGGCAAGGTCCGCGTCCTCGTTCGCGGGGTTTCTGATCGTGCCGCCATTGAGCGCGATTCGCCCCGCCGGAACGCTCACGCCGTCGTCGTCCAGGTCGCCAACCTCGAACGGTTGCACCCAGTGATAGCGGAGGAACGAACCGACCACGGGCGATTGGCCTTCGGTGACTTCGTAGCCGAATGTCAATTCACTCGTACCCGAGCCGCCCGCGTAGACCGCCTGCCGGAGCTGGCCGCCCACCACAAGCCGTAGTGAAGGCGTGCCATCCGTGGTGTTCACCGTCACGTCGCCGTCGAACGTCACCGCCACGTCCACCGATTCGCCCGCACCGTACGTGGCGCCCCGGGCAGGCGTCGAGTCGAAGGCGATGGCGGTTACCGTCGGTCCCGAAGGGTCTCCTGCAGATTCTGGAACAGGGGTCTCGTTCGCCACATTTGCAAAACCGTTGAAAGCGTCGTTCCCCGCCGGATCCCGAAGCTGCGGCGTGCCCCTGAGGCCGACCGTCACGACATCGTCCGATGTCACCGCGCGATCGAGAGTCAGCCTGACCTTGTTTTCCTCCACCGAGACGGCTGTAACCGCCACGTCGCTCCGGACTCCGGCAACGACACTGACGGTGAAGTCGCTCAGGCTTGGGATCGACGATGAATCGAGCTCTTCCCTGTAGAACAGCGTCAGCGTGTCGCCGTCGACAGCGGGGCTGCCAAGAAGGACCGGCCTGATGCTGTCGACTTTGTGTTCCGACTGAGTGTCCAGCGCCGGGTGAGCCAGTTCCGCGGCGACCTGATTCGAACCGTTCGTGATCGCACCGCCGTTCAGGGCGAACGAGCCAGCCTCAATGTTCACGCCGTCCAGGTCCTCTTCGCCCGCATGCGCACTCCGGCCCAGATAGAGGTTGATGAAGGCCGCCACCTCGGGCGGATACCCACCCGAATGAACCTCGTAACCGAAGACGACCGAGGTGCCGCTTACCCGCACAGCCGCCGCCTGCCGGGTGACACCGCTTACCTGGAGGGCGATCGAAGGAACGCCCCCGGTCGTTACTACCGTCACCGGCTGGTCGAAAGTCGCCGTGACCTCGATCACCTCACCGTCTACATAGAAGCCGTCCGACCCCGGACTCGAAGTGATCGCGATCCCTGTCACCCGGGGCGCCGACTGGCCAAAGGCCGCAGTCGCCTGCAGCAAGCAAGCCGTCAGCAGAACGCACGACGGCAAGCACCCGGCGCAGGGCCAACGCCATGGCCTTCCGTCGCCGCGCAAAGGCGCGATCGACACTCCGACTCCTCTGGAGGAACGGGTCTACCGGAACCGAGGGGGAGACGGCGGGCGGATCCACCCGACACGTTCCCGGCACCGACTGCCGCGCAGTTCAGTCGCCGAACAACCGTAGACTTCGACTGTTCCCGAAGAGAAGACGTTCAAGAAGGGGCACCTCCGCGGCGACGGACGTTGCCCGAAGGGCCCGCCGCCTGCACAAAAGGATCTGAACACGGGCGACATGACCACAAACTGGGCGTGAGCGTCAAGTCGTGGCGCCGAAGCGCGGCCCTTCCCCAGCCGCATGTCAGCGACCTTCGCTAGGGCTGGCAGGCATCCGGGAAAGCCGTTGAATCGGTGATCGCGGGCGCCGCCATGCCCGGCTCGTTGCGGTATTCCCGCACCGTGCCCGTCACCGTGTCCGTCACCTCGATCAAGTACCCCAGGTCCGTCGTCGACGCACCGAACACCCACACGTGCCTGTTGACCGCACAGCCGTCCAGCACCTTGATCAAGACTTCCCAGTTGTCCCGGTCGAAGAACCAGAACAGACCCGACTCCTTCGTCCCCTCGTGAACCACAGTGCCGGAGCCGCTCCGCCCGTCCTGTGTCCACCACTGCACCTGCACGGTGTACCGGGAATCTCCCAGACACCGCTTCACGGCGTCCGCCACACAACTCCCGGCAGGCTCCCTCGCCTCGACCAGGAACATCGCCGAGGCCGTCGACTCGGTGACTCCGTCGCTCACCCGGAGCGTCACCTCGTAGAACCCAGGCTCCGACCAGGCGTGGTCGACCACCCGGCTCCGCGACCTCGTACCGTCGCCGAACTCCCAAACCCGGGAACGGACGGAACCGGTGCTCGTGTCCGTCAGCGTCACCGCAACCCCCGTCAGCGCGCGGCACAACCCATCCCCGCATGCGGCGCTCAGCTCGAACGCGGCCGACGGCGGCTCGGGTTCCGGCTCCGGCTCGGGTTCCGGCTCGGGTTCCGGCTCCGGCTCGGGCTCCGGCTCCGGCTCGGGCTCCGGCTCCGGCTCGGGCTCCGGCTCCGGCTCGGGCTCCGGCTCCGGCTCGGGCTCCGGCTCCGGCTCGGGCGGTGGCGTACCGCCACCATCACCACCATCACTGGAACCGCCACCTCCTCCACCTTCGCCTCGGTTGCTGGTTTGCCTCGTGCCCGAAGGCGACCAGTCGCTGTCGCCTTCGGCGTTCGTGGCGCGCACCTGCACCTCATAGGAGGTGCCAGCGCGCAGGCTCCCGATGGCGGCTCTGGTGAGGGTGGCGTTCTGGGGACCATTGGTGAAACCCCCGATGGCGCCCTGGCGGTAGCGCAGGTCGTAGGAAGCAACTGGGGGACCGGTGGTCGCCGGCGCGGTCCAGCTCACGTCCAGGCTCGTGATCGATCCCGCGGTCGCCGACACCGAGGGCGCCGCCGGTTGCGCCGGGGCCTCGTTCACGTCCGTGACGGTGATCGTCACCGCGATGGTGGCGCTGCCGCCTTTGGAGTCGTCGGCCCTGAGGGTAACGGCATAGCTGGACTTGACTTCGTGGTTGTACATCACGCCCGCCCTGGTCCGAATCTGGCCGGAGGTCGAGACGATGCCGAAGGAGGCCGCGTCGGCGCCTTCGAGGATGTAGGTCAACGTGTCGTTGTCGACGTCGGAGGCCATCAGGGCGAAGCCGACGTTCCGGTCTGCGACCGTGTTCTCGGCCACGCTCCGATCCGCCGTAGACGAGGAGAACGTCGGTGCGTTGTTGTCGCCGCCCAGTGCCGACACCTGGAATAGCTCCGAGAGGCCGTAGAAGGGACGGCTGCCGGTGGACGTGCCGAAGAGACTACCGCTGAGGGGGCCGGCGCCGCTCGTGGACGAATCGGGCTGGCCGAGTCGCACCTCGTCGTCGCCAAGAGCCCCCGCTTGCACCCCGATGCCGACGTGGTCACAGCCGGTAAAGGGATAGTTGGCCTCCTGCGTGGTGTCGGGGCCGTCGGTGCCGGACTCGGTCTTGTCGTTCGCCTCCTCGTCCCAGGAGCCGTCGTAGAAATCCCCATAGTCGTCGGCAACCCTGGCGCCGTCGAGCCAGTAGATGGGAACGCCCTTGTCGGACGTTGTGTGGATGGTACGGGTATTGACGCGGGCTTTGATATCGGAGGTGCAGCCGACCACCCTGAAACCCGAGCTGTACGCCTGGATGGCGCCGGGGCCCGCCGCGGCGAGGTTCTGGACGAAGGTGTTGTAGGCGTCGATGCCGTTGCCGCTGGCGTCGCGCGCGGTGGACGAGAGAAACAGCAGACGGAAGGTGTCGCCGGTGGTCCGTCCGGTGGGTATGAGGCTCCATGTGGCAGGGACCGCGGTCGGGATGGCCGTCCCGTTCACGCTGATTCGGTAGCGGGTTCCACTGCTGTCCGTGGCGCCTTGGAAGCGTCTGACGTTCTCCATCGTCCACCCCCCTCTGCTGCCGAGGTCCAGCCTGCCCGACGTGGTCGTCGAAGTCAGGCCAAGAACGAGGTCTGCCGCTGAATCCGCGTTGCCCTGGAGAACGACGTGATAGTTGGTATCCGCCTCGAGAACGGCGCCCTCAGGCGCGGTGAATGTGTTGACGGCGTTGTCCGTATAGCTGCCCGGAGACGCCAGGGTGTATGCCGGAGCGCCCGGCCCGCCCCCGCCGGTCGAGGTGTAGATGTGGACGGTGAGGGCCTCCCCCGCCTCCAGGTCTTGAGCGTTGACATAGACCCCGACCGAAGCCAAGCGGTATCCACCGGGATTCGACCCGGTCGAGAATCGTTGGGAGTGTGTCCTGTCCTGGTCGCCAATTTCCTCGACCTGATGAGCGTCCCAGCTAAGCCCGGTGTTGCTGACGAGGACGTCGGCGGCCGCGGTGGTGACGCCCGCGACACTCGAGGGGGCGCCTGCACCGGCGGAGTTGATAGCGGAGACGCGGTAGTGGCGGGTGGTGCCGGCGGAGAGGCCGGAGTGGAGGTAGTGGGTGCCGGTGGTCCCGGTGTCGGCGACGAGGTCGAACCACTCGGTTCCGCCGTCGGAGGAAGCCTCGACCTTGTACCCGGAGACCGCGGCGCCGCCACTGTCCGCGGGTGCGATCCAGGCCAGGATGATGAGGGTCTCGCCGCTCGCGTGGGAGCCGAAGCCGGTCGGCGGGTCGGGCGCCTGCGCCTGCGCCTGCGCCTGAAGCGGCATGGCAAGGAGCGCCGTCAGCAGAACGCACGACGGCAAGCACCCGGCGCAGGGCCAACGCCATGGTTTTCCGTCGCCGCGCAAAGGCGCGATCGACACTCCGACTCCTCTGGAGGAACGGGTCTACCGGAACCGAGGGGGAGACGGCGGGCGGATCCACCCGACACGTTCCCGGCGCCGACTGCCGCGCAGTTCAGTCGCCGAACAACCGTAGACTTCGACTGTTCCCGAAGAGAAGACGTTCAAGAAGGGGCACCTCCGCGGCGACGGACGTTGCCCGAAGGGCCCGCCGCCTGCACAAAAGGATCTGAACACGGACGACATGACCACAAACTGGGCGTGAGCGTCAAGTCGTGGCGCCCCGTCCGGGTTGGTAGCCTTCGCCGACCCGTAGCCGCGGGGCTTCTGACCCGCGGACGACAATTTGCGAGGCGTCAGCCTCGCTCCTTGCGAAGGAACCCCATGAGAAGAAGCACGACGTATCGCCGACCGATGTTCCGGGCCGTCCTGGCGACGCTGATCGCGCTCGCCGCCTTCGCGGGCGCCTACGCGCAAAGCGAGGCGACGACCCAGACCTTCACGGCCAGCGACGGCGTCGCCATCCACTACCAGGTCAAGGGCCGCGGCGACCCGGTGGTGTTGCTCCACGGCATCACCGGCACGGCCGCCTCGAACTGGGGCGCCGCCGGCATCATCGACCGCCTCGCCGAAGAGTTCCAGGTCATCGCCGTCGACCAGCGCGGCCACGGGAAGAGCGACAAGCCGCACGACCCGGCGAGCTACGGCGAGCGCATGGCCCTGGATGTCGTCGATCTGCTCGACCACATGAGGCTGCAGCAGGCGAACGTCGTCGGCTACTCGATGGGCGGCTTCATCACGATGAAGCTCATCGCCCTGGCGCCCGACCGGCTGCTCTCCGCGGTAGTCGGCGGCGCCGGGTGGCCCAGCGCCGAACTGCGCGACGACGATCTGTTCGAAGCCCTGGCCTCGTCGCTCGAGGCGGGCAAGGGCGGAGGTCCGCTGATCGAGTTCCTGTGGCCCGGAGACGAACCGCCGACGCCCGAGCAGGTCGAGGCGATCGGCCAAGCGATGGTCGCCTCGAACGACCAGTTGGCCCTGGCCGCGGTAGTCCGCGGAATGCCCGCCCTCGACGTCAGCGCCGAGCTCCTGCGCATCAACTAGGTCCCCACCCTCAACATCATCGGCAGCGACGATCCCCTCAAGCCCAACGCCGACGCCCTGGTCGGCCTCATGCAGGAACACCGCCTCCACGTCATCGAAGGCGCAAACCACCTCAACACCCTGACCTCCCCCGAGTTCATCGACACCGTCCGCGCCTTCTTCATCGAACTCTGCAACTGCGCCTGACGGCGCCGGCGCAGGTCAGGCCGTCCGGCGCGTCACGCCGAAAGCTGCGTCTCCACCAACGTAGTCCAGTAGCGGAGGCCGACGGGGAGGATGTCGTCGTTGAAGTCGTAGCGGGGGGTGTGGAGGCCGGCGCTGTCGCCGTTGCCGAGGAACATGAAGGCGCCGGGGCGCTGCTGGAGCATGAAGGAGAAGTCTTCCGAGCCCATGACCGGGGTCATGTCGGTATTGACGTCACGGCCGACTTCGCGGGCGGCGTTGGCGGCCTTCTCGGTCTGTTCGACGTGGTTCACGGTGGCCGGGTAGTAGCGGCGGTACTCGATTTCGAAGCCGGCGCCGTGGGCGCTGCAGATGCCGCGGCCGATCTGGCGCATGCGCCGTTCGATCAGCTTCTGCACTTCGGGCAGGAAGGTGCGCACACAGCCGCCGTGTACGACGCGGCTCGGGATCACGTTGTCCGCGTGGCCGCCGTGTACTCGGGTCACGGACACCACCGCGTTCTTGAGCGGGTCGACGTTGCGGGCCACGATCGTCTGCAGGGCGAGCACGATCTCGGCCGCGACCGGGATCGGATCCACGGTGCCGTGGGGGAAGGCGGCATGGCCGCCGGCGCTGGTGACGGCGAACTCGAACACGTCGATGGCCGCCATCAGCGGTCCGGCGCAGAGGCCGAAGTTGCCTGCGGACATGCCCGGATAGTTGTGGACGCCGTAGACCTCGTCGGCCGGAAACTGCTCGAACAGCCCTTCCTCGATCATCACGCGGGCGCCTCCGTCCTTCTCCTCCGCGGGCTGGAAGACGAAGTAGATCGTGCCGTCGAAGGACCGGTTCCGGGAGAGGTACTTCGCCGCGCCGAGAAGCATCGCGGTGTGGCCGTCGTGACCGCAGGCGTGCATCGTGCCGGGGTTCCGCGAGCGGTGCTCGAACTCGTTCTCCTCGCGGATCGGCAGCGCGTCCATGTCGGCCCGGAGCGCGATGCTCCGCTCGGACGAACCGGACTTGAGTACGCCGACCACGCCGGTGCCGGCGAGGCCGCGATGGACCTCGATGCCTCCGAAGGATTCGAGCAGCTTGGCGACCTTGCGGCTGGTCACTTCCTCCTGGAACGCGAGCTCGGGGTGGCGGTGGAAGTCCCGGCGCCAGGACCTCATCTGTTCGTGCAGTGGATCCATGGGCTTGGATGGTAGCGGAGAGCGGCCGGAGATGGTCCGCCTGACGGTACACTCCGCTGCCGGGCCGGCGTTTCCGGCCCTTTCCGCCCGCGCCGCCGCCGGGTGGAGCCACCGAGATGACGACGAAGGATCCCGAATCCAGGCCCCGCCGGCACGTCTACGACGCCGCCGAGATCGAGCCGAAGTGGCAGCAGATCTGGCGTGAGCACGAGGCGTTCCGGACCCCGGACGACCCCGAGCTCCTCGCGAGCCGGCCCAAGTACTACGTACTCGACATGTTCCCCTACCCCTCCGGGGCGGGGCTGCACATCGGCCACCCGGAGGGCTATACCGCGACCGACGTGGTGGCGCGCAAGAAACGGATGGAGGGCTTCAACGTCCTCCACCCGATGGGCTGGGACGCCTTCGGCCTGCCGGCGGAGCGCGCCGCGGTACGCGAGAACCAGCACCCGCGGCTGATCACGCAGCGCAACATCGCCAACTTCCGGCGGCAGATCGAGCGCCTCGGTTTCTCGTACGACTGGGAGCGCGAGGTGGACACGTCGTCCGCCGACTACTACCGCTGGACGCAGTGGATCTTCCTGGAACTCCACAAGCGCGGCCTGGCCTACCTGGAGGACGTGCCGGTCTGGTGGTGCCCCGCGCTGGGCACGGTGCTCGCCAATGAGGAGGTCAAGGACGGCGCCTACGTCGACACCGGCGATCCCGTTGAGCGGCGGACCATGCGGCAGTGGATGCTCCGGATCACCGCCTACGCCGAGCGTCTGCTGGACGACCTCGACCAGGTCGACTGGCCCGAGTACGTCAAGGAGATGCAGCGCAACTGGATCGGAAAGTCACACGGCGCCGAGATCCGGATGCCGATTTCGGGCAGCGACGACAGCTTCCCCGTGTTCACGACCCGTCCCGACACGCTGTTCGGCGCCACCTACTGCGTGCTGGCGCCCGAGCATCCCCTGGTCGCCGGGATCACGACCGTTGAGCAGAGCGGTGCGGTCGAGGCTTACGTGAACGAAGCGGTCAACAAGAGCGAGTTGCAGCGGACCGACCTGGCCAAGAGCAAAACCGGAGTGTTCACCGGCGCCTACGCCACGAACCCCGCCACCGGCAAGCCGATGCCGATCTGGGTGGCCGACTACGTGCTGATGAGCTACGGCTCGGGCGCGATCATGGGCGTTCCGGCCCAGGATCAGCGCGACTGGGACTTCGCCGTGGAATACGACCTTCCCATCGTGCGTACGGTCGAACCGCCGGACGGCTGGGAGGGCCACGCCTACCTCGAGGACGGTCCGGCGATCAACAGCGGCTTCCTCGACGGCCTCCTGGTCGACGCGGCGAAGGAACGGATGATCGAGTGGCTCGCCTCTGAGGGCCATGGCACCCGCCGCGTCGAGTACCGGCTGCGCGACTGGCTGTTCTCCCGCCAGCGCTACTGGGGCGAGCCCTTCCCGGTGCTCCACGTGCTCGACGACGAGGGCGAACCCACCGGCGAGATCCTGCCGGTGCCGCAAAACGAGCTGCCAGTGGAACTGCCCGAGGTCGACGAGTTCAAGCCCACCGCCGACGGCCGGCCGCCGCTGGCGCGGGCCGGCGACGACTGGCTCGTCGTGACCTTGCCGGACGGCCGCAAAGCAAGGCGCGAAACGAACACGATGCCGCAATGGGCCGGCTCCTGCTGGTACTTCCTGCGCTACATCGACCCGAAGAACACGGAGGCCCCCTGGTCACGCGAGCTGGAGCGCTACTGGATGCCCGTCGATCTCTACATCGGCGGCGTCGAGCACGCGGTCCTCCACCTGCTCTACGCGCGCTTCTGGCAGAAGGTGCTCTACGACGCGGGGCTGGTCTCGACCTCCGAACCGTTCGCCCGCCTGTTCAACCAGGGGATGATCCTGGCCTACAGCTACCGCGACCAGGGCGGCAAGTACCACTACCCCGACACGGTGGACTGGCGCGGCGACCAGGTGTTCCTCGCCGGCACCGGCGAGGCGCTCGAAGCCCGGGTCGAGAAGATGTCGAAGTCGAAGCTGAACGTCGCCAACCCCGACGACGTGATCGAGCGCTGGGGCGCGGACACGCTGCGGCTCCACGAGCTGTTCATGGGGCCGCTCGACCAGCAAAAACCCTGGCAAACCAAGGACGTCGACGGCGTACACCGCTTCCTGCAGCGGACCTGGCGCCTGGTCGTGGACGAGCGGACCGGCGTCGTTGGCCCCCGGGTCGGCAACGACGCGGCGGAAGCCGCCACCGACCTGAACCGTCTGCTCCACAAGACGATCCGCAAGGTCGGCGAGGACATCGACACGCTCGACATGAACACCGCGATCTCGCAGATGATGATCTGGGTCAACGCGGCGACCGCCGCGGACCGGGTGCCGCGCGAGGCGATGACGACGTTCCTCCGCCTCGTCTCGCCCTTCGCGCCGCACCTCGCCGAGGAGCTGTGGTCGCGGCTGGGCGGCGACGGACTGATCTGCCACCAGGACTGGCCGGCCTACGATCCGGCCCTGGTGGTCGACGACACGATCAACATCGTCGTCCAGGTCATGGGCAAGAAGCGCGACGTGCTCCAGGTCGCCGCCGACACCGACAGGGCGACCCTGCAGGAACTCGCGCTGGCGTCGCCGAGGGCGCGGCGCTTCATGGACGGCAGGGAGCCCCGCAAGGTCATCGTGGTGCCGGGCCGGTTGGTCAACATCGTCGTCTGAATCGGCTATGATCGCCCGCCGCCGGAGGCGTTTCGGCGCGAAGACGCATCCGCCCGATCCCAACCCGAGCGAGATCATCATGAAGAGCGATATCCACCCGAAGCTCCACGCGGTCGTGTTCATCGACCCCTCGGCCGACGCCGAGTTCATCTCCCAGTCGACGATGACGAGCGAGAACACCCGGGATATCGACGGCGTCGAGCACTACGAGATCCGGCTTGAGATCTCGTCCGCGTCCCACCCCTTCTACACGGGACGCCAGCACTTCGTCGACAGCGCCGGCCAGATCGAGAAGTTCCAGCGCAGGTACGGGCGCAAGTAGCGTCCTGCCGCTTCGCGGCATGGCGCCGGATGCGGGCAGGATGCCCGCGCACCCAGTCGGCGACCAGTTCCCTGCAAGTCAGCGCTGCGCGGACGCAGCGCTGACTCCTAGCTCAGCGCCCTCCAGACCTGCGCGACGGCGAAGCAGAGCACGAAGCCCATGGCCACGGGCAGCAGGGCTGAGACCGTGGTCCAGCGGACGCTGCGGGTCTCCTTCCAGATCGTGTAGAGGGTGGTCGAGCAGGGGTTGTGGACCAGGGAGAAGAGCATCAGACAGATGGCGGTCAGGAGCGTGAAGCCGCCGGCCTCGAGGACAACGGCGGTCGCGGCCTGGGAGTCGAGCTCGAACATGACGCCGGTGCCGGCGCCGACGCCCGGCACTCCCGCGACCAGCACCGTCAGCATCAGGATCGTCGGGATCACGATCTCGTTCGCCGGGATCGCGATGATGTACGCGACCAGGATGATCCCGGACAGGCCGAGCGCGAAGCCGAACGGGTCCAGGGCGCCGATCAGGCCCTCGGCCAGCGACGCCTCGCCGGCGCGGATGTTGCTGAGCAGCCAGATCACGGCCCCGGCCGGCGCCGCGAACACGACCGCGCGCCAGAGCACGATCAGCGTGCGGTCGATGATCGAGGTGTAGATCGTCTGCAGCACCCGCGGCGGGCGGTACGGCGGCAGTTCGAGTGAGAACGCCGACGCCTCGCCGCGCAGCACGGTCCGCGACAGAAGCCAGGACACCGCGAAGGTCAAGAGCACGCCGAGCACCGCGATCGCAACCACCGACAGCGCGGACACGGCGCCCGCGATGTGCGCCGGCACGAGACCGCCGATGAAGATCGATGCGACCAGGATCTGGGTCGGCCAGCGGCCGTTACAGAGCGAGAAGTTGTTCGTGATGATCGCGATCAGGCGCTCGCGCGGGCTGTCGATGATCCGCGTCGAGATGATCGCCGCCGCGTTGCAGCCCCAACCCATGGCCATCGTCAGCGACTGCTTGCCGTGAGCGCCGACGCGGTGGAACATGCGGTCGAGGTTGAATGCCACCCGCGGCAGGTAGCCGAAGTCCTCGAGCAGGGTGAACAGCGGGAAGAAGATCGCCATCGGCGGCAGCATCACGGCGACCACCCAGGCGGTGGCCAGATAGACGCCGTCGATCAGGAGTCCGTCGAGCCACCAGACCAGGCCGAAGGCGGCGGCCACGTCCTTGAGCAGGGGATGCACGGTGTCGATCAGGAGCGACGCGAGCATCGACGACGGTACGTTGGCGCCCGCGATCGTCAGCCAGAAGACGACCGTCAGCATGAGCAGCATGAGCGGGAAGCCAAACACCCGGCTGGTCACCAGGCGGTCGAGCGCGGCGTCGAAGTCGAACCGGCGCCGCTCGCCGTCGCGGGAGACGGCGCGGTCGGCGATGCGGGCGGCCTCGGCGTAGACCGTCTCGGTCAGCGCCTGGTGGAAGTTCCGGCCCACGCCCCACCGCAGTTGGCCGGCCAGTTCGAGCACCGCCTCGCGGGCGCCGGGTTCGGCGACGACCTTTGGCTCCGCCAACTCGGCGGCGGCCGCCCGGGTCGCCTCCGGTTCGGCGGCCGCCGGAACGCCGCCCTCCTCCCGCACTCCCAGATCGACCAGTTCGGCCAGGGAACCGCTCTCCACCGCGGCGGCAAGGGTGCGGTCGCCGTCGAGCAGCCGCAGAGCGACCCATTGCGGATTCGGCAGCATGGGAAACGCGTCCTGAATCGCTCCGGACAACCGGCGCGTCGCCTCGCTCAGCACCGGGGATCGGCCGCCGACCCGCCGCGGACGGCAACGATAGGCACCCGTCGCCACTTCCGACACGACCCGGTTCAGTTCCTCGAGCCCTTCGCCCGAGCGAGCCGCCGTCGCCACCACCGGCACGCCGAGATCCCGCGCCAGGCGCCGCACATCGACAGTCAAACCCTTGCGACGCGCCTCGTCGATCAGGTTGAGGCAGATGACGGCGCGGTCCGTGATCTCCAGCACCTGGAGCGCCAGGTTCAGGTTCCGCTCCAGCCGTGTCGCATCGACGACGATCACGGTCACGTCAGGGCGACCGAAGAGGATGAAATCGCGTGCGGTCTCCTCGTCGAGACTGGACGAGAGCAGCGAGTAGGTTCCGGGCAGGTCGACCAGCTTGTAGCGGTCGCCGCCATACTCGAAACCGCCCTCAGCGCGGGTGACCGTCTTGCCGGGCCAGTTGCCGGTGTGCTGGCGCAGGCCGGTGAGCGCGTTGAAGACCGTGCTCTTGCCGGTGTTCGGGTTGCCTGCCAGGGCGACGACGTAGTCCCAGTTGCTCATGTCGAAGCCGAGCCGGACCAGGTTGCCGAGGTGATGCGCCGGACACTTGGCGCAGTCGTGTGCGAGGGCCGGTTGGGTCATGCTGAAGCCGCCTCCTGGGGCCGTCTGACGTAGATCTGATCCGCCTGCGAGCGGCGCAGGGCGATCACGGCGCCGCGCACCCGGTAGGCCACCGGGTCGCCCGACGGGCTGGCCATCTTCGCTGCCACCAGGGTGCCCGGAAGCAGCCCCAGGTCGAGCAACCGGCGACGCTCCATGCCGCGGCAGAAGCGCGAGAAGCCGACCACCAAGGCCTGCTCGCCGACGGCCACACCCGACAGCGAGCCCGTGGCGTCCGCGGCTACCGGTCTCTCGTCGGAAGCCTCCTCCGCCGCCGGTATGGCGAAGATGTTGGCCGCGATGACCGGCGCCAGCACGACCTCGTCCAGGTCGGCTTCGAAGCGGATGCGCTCGGGCGCCACGGAGGAGATGCGCAACTTCATGCCGGGGTGGACACCCTCGGCGACCAACTGCGCATAGACGGCGGCGGGCTCATCCTCGACGTGGACCACCTCGACCTCGTCGCCGGCCGCGAAGTCCGTCAACGCCCGGCCGGCGCGCGGCGGCAGGTCGCCTTCCTCTGTCGGGATCGGGTCGCCGTGCGGGTCGAACGGTGGATGACCGAGTCGCACCGACAGTTCCTCCGCCTGCTCGGGCGAAGTCAGGTGCTCCCGGCGCTCGGCTTCCGGGTGCCAGCGCTCCGGCTCCAACCCCGTCTCGTCCGCCAGGTAGCGCTCCCACAACCGGTGGATGCGGATCACGCGCAGCGCCTCGCTGCGTCCTTCGGCGGTCAGCCGAAAGCCCCCCTCCGCCGACACGAGGAGCCCCAGCCTCTCCATGCGGGCGAGGAGCTCGGTGCTCCGCCGGCCGCCGAGCCGCAGCACGCCGACCAGACTCTGGTGGGTCGCCTGGCGACCCTGGTACTCGCAGTCGAACAGGTGCTTGAGCGCGTCCTCGGTGCGCGTGCGGTGCAGGGCGCGCCAGCCGGAGCGCCAGCGCCACAGCCAGCCGCGGTCCGGCCACGCCACCAAGGCGGCCAGGGCGATGACGGCGGCGAGAACGACCAGTGCAAGAAGAGGGTTCATGTTCGTTCGGCGAATGTCAGCAGGCGTTGGCGGTCGGCGCACTTCGCTTCTGCGAATCCGAAGTTTAGTCTACACTAAGTTTCGCCGGCGCAGAAGCACGGCGCCCAGGCAAAAAAGGGGGCCGTCGAACCCGCCGCTCCGAGAAGCGGCTTTGCGGCTATTCTTGCGGGAGTTGGAATCGGCCCGAACGCTGGAGCGTTCTGCGGCGATAGAGTGGTTTTGTCATGACGGGCTTTGTACAGGCAACCTGGAGCGTGCTCGCTGAGCTCGCACCTTGGCTGCTGTTCGGCGCCCTGCTCGCGGCCCTGCTCCACGTCCTGATGCCACGGGACCTGATCCGGCGCCAGCTCAGCGGCTACAGCGGCGTGATCAAGGCCGTGGTCCTGGGCGTGCCGCTGCCGCTGTGCTCGTGCGGCGTGATCCCGGCCGGCATCGGCCTCAAGCGCACCGGGGCCAGCAACGGCTCCGCGATGGGCTTTCTGATCAGCACGCCGCAGACCGGCGTCGACTCGATCCTGGTCAGCGCGACCTTCCTCGGCTGGCCCTTCGCTCTCTTCAAGGTCGCGGCCGCCGCGGTGACCGGAGTGGCCGGCGGCTGGTGGGTCGAGCGGACGAAAATCGACGTCACCATAGCGGAGGAAGAAGCCACGGCCGAAGAGGCCGGCGGCGAGTCGAATAGCGAGCATCGAATCGGCGGAACCGTGCTTCCGAAGATCGCCGAGATGGTCGACCACGGCGCCGAACTCCTGCGCAGCATCTGGCGCTGGGTCGCGGTCGGGATTCTGGTCTCCGCCGCGATCGAAGTGCTGCTGCCACAGCAGGCCTGGCTCGATCTGGCGGCGCTCGGAACCTTCGGCGCGGCCGCGGCCGCGCTCGTCATCTCTCTGCCGCTCTACGTCTGCGCGACAGCCTCGGTGCCGATTGCCGCAGCGCTGGTTGCCAACGGCCTGCCCCTGGGCGCCGCCCTGGTCTTCCTGATGGCCGGCCCGGCCACCAACGTCGCCACCGTCGGCGCCGTCTACCGGGCGTTCGGCCGGCAGGTGACCGCGGTGTACATGACGACCGTCATCGCCGGCAGCGTCGGCTTCGCCATGCTGTTCGAGACCCTGATCGGCGGCGCCGCGCTCCAGGTCGGGCACGCACACGAACACGGCGTACCTTGGTGGGCCGCCACGTCCGCGATCCTGCTGATCCTGATGTTCGGCTGGTTTGGTCTCCAGGAGTTCCGGCGCTGGCGTCGGCAGGCGGCCGCCAACAAGAGGATCGCGGCGACCCGACAAACAGACGCGGCCGCAACGGGCTCCGCTGCAGCAGCCATCGAAATCGCCGTCGGCGGCATGACCTGCGGTAACTGCGCGGAAGCGGTCGAGACCGCCCTGCTTTCCGCACCGGGCGTGGAGATGGCCCGCGTCGACCTCAACGGCGGTAGCGCGACCGTCTGGGGCGCCGCCCCTCTGAGCGCTCTCAAGGCAGCCGTCCAGGGTGCCGGCTTCCAGGTCTCCTGACGCCCGGTCCGAGAGCCCGAGCTTCCCATCCGTTTGCGCCCACCGCCCCCCCGGACATAACCTTCGCCCGCGAACATGAAGGCCGGAGTCGTACGCGAGACACACCCGGGAGAGCGCCGGGTTGCGCTCGTACCCGAAAGCGTCGCCCGCATTCACGCCAAGGGCGTGGACTTCCTGGTCGAGCAGGGCGCCGGCGCCGAGGCGGGCTTCGACGACGACGCGTATCGCGAAGCCGGCGCCGAGCTCGCGGCGACTGCCGACGAGGTTCTTGGCAATGCCGACCTCGTAGTCCGCGTCCAGGCGCCCGAACCTGGCGAAATCGAGGCGTCGAAGCCGGGGGCGTCGGTCGTCGGCCTGCTCTTCCCCCTGACCGCCGGCCCGATGGTGCGGCAGCTACGCGACGCGCAGCTCACGGCGATCGCGCTCGACCGGATTCCCCGCGTCACACTTGCGCAGTCGATGGATGTCCTGAGTTCCCAGAGCACCGTCGCCGGCTACCGCGCCGCCGTGCTCGCCGCCTACCGCCTGCCCCAGTTCTTCCCGCTGCTGATGACCGCCGCCGGGCGCATCAACCCGGCCCGCGTCCTCGTCCTCGGCGCCGGCGTTGCCGGTCTGCAGGCGATCGCCACCGCCCACCGGCTGGGCGCGGTGGTCGAGGCCTACGATGTCCGCGCCGTGGTCAAGGAGCAGGTCGAAAGCCTGGGCGCCAGCTTCGTCGAGGTCCCGGCGATCGAGGACGCTGAGACCGAGGGCGGCTATGCCCGCGAAGTCTCCGAGGAGAGCCAGCGACGGGCGAACGAGGTGATCGCCGAGCATCTGCGTTCGACCGACGCCTGCATCACGACGGCGCTGATTCCGGGTCGTCCCGCGCCGCGCCTGATCACGGCCGAGATGGTCGAGGGGATGCCGAACGGCTCCCTGGTCGTCGACCTGGCCGCCGAGCAGGGCGGCAACTGCGAGTTGACGAAGCCAGGCGAGGAAGTCACGGTGAACGGCGTCACCGTGCTCGGACCGCTCAACCTGGCCAGCGATCTGGCCACCGACGCCAGCCGCATGTTCTCGCGCAACGCCGAGAAGCTCGTGCTCTACCTGCTGACCGACGGCGAGTTGAGATTCGACTTCGACAACGAGATCGTCAAGGGCTGCGTCGTCACCCACGGCGGCGAGATCGTCGACCAACAGGTCGCTGAAGCCCTGGCCTGAGCCCACCGGCCAGCGCCCGCGCAAGGAGGACCACACAGATGCTAGAGATCTTCCTTGGGCTGTACATCTTCATGCTCGCCGCGTTCGTCGGTTACGGCGTGATCAAGGGTGTACCGGCCCTCCTCCACACTCCGCTGATGGCGTTCACCAACGCCATCTCCGGCATTTCCCTGGTCGGCTCCCTGGTTGCCGCCGGCGCTCACTACAACGACGTGAGCACCGTGCTCGGCGCCATCGCCGTGCTCTGCGCCACGATCAATGTCGTCGGCGGCTTCTGGATCACCGACCGCATGCTGCGCATGTTCAAGAGGCCGGACCAGAAAGCTGAAACGGCGGGAGACACCCAGTCGTGATCAGCCAGGTCGAGACGCTCTACCTGATCGCGTCGTTCCTGTTCATCCTCGGGCTGCGCGGCCTGACCGCGGCGCATACCGCCCGCCGCGGCCTGATCCTCGCCGAACTCGGCATGGTGTTCGCGGTCTGGGGCACCCTGCTGCACCCGGACATCGGCGCGCGGTTCGAACAGGTCGGCTTCTTCCAGACCTACAAGTGGATCCTGCTCACGGTCTTCATCGGCAGCGCGATCGGCATCGCCATCTCGGCGCTCATCCCGATGACCCGGATGCCCGAGCGGATCGCCCTCTCCCACGCCTTCGGCGGCCTGGCGGCCGCTCTGGTCGGCGTCTCCGAGTACTACCGTCACGCCGAGCACATCGACCACACGACGATGGGCGCGATCGGCTTCGAAGTGCTCTTCGGCGGCCTCACCTTCACCGGCTCCCTGATGGCCTTCGGCAAGCTCTCGGGGCTCATCCCGGGCAGGAACATCACCTGGCCGCTCCAGAACCAGACCAACATCCTGATGTTCGGCGGCACCTTCGTGCTCCTGGTGCTGATCACGATCGACCCGTCGAACCAGGTCCTCTTCTACGCCATGGCCGCGATGCCCCTGCTCCTGGGAATCCTGTTCGTGGCGCCCATCGGCGGCGCCGACATGCCGGTCGTCATCACGCTGCTCAACTCCTACGCCGGCCTCGCCGCCTCGGCAACCGGGTTCGCCCTCGACAACAACGTCCTGATCATCGCCGGGGCGCTCGACGGCGCTTCCGGCTTCATCCTCTCGCTCGTGATGAGCAAGGCGATGAACCGCTCCTTCCGCAATGTGCTGTTCGGCGCCTTCGGCAAGGTCGACGAAGACGACGCCGCCCGCGCTGCTGCCGGAGGCGAACGGGTCCAGGAAGCCTCGGTCGGCGATGCCGCGATGCTCCTCTCCGGCGCCAACTCCGTCATCGTCTGCCCCGGCTACGGCATGGCCGTGGCCCAGGCCCAGCACGTCGTCAGCGAACTCGCCGAGATCCTGGAGGCAAACGGCACCCAGGTCCGCTACGCGATCCACCCGGTCGCGGGCCGCATGCCCGGCCACATGAACGTGCTGCTGGCCGAAGCGAAGATCCCCTACACCACGCTGTGCGAACTCGAGGAAATCAACGACGACTTCAAGAACACCGACGTCGCCCTCGTCGTCGGCGCCAACGACGTCGTCAACCCCGCGGCCAAGCACAACCCCTCCAGTTCGATCTACGGCATGCCGGTCCTGAACGCCGATCTGGCAAGGTCCTGCATCGTGCTCAAGCGGTCGATGCGGCCCGGGTTTGCCGGCATCGAGAACGAGCTGTTCTTCGCGCCGAATACGGTGCTGACGTTTGGGGATGCGAAGGACACGTTGACGAAGGTGGTGGAGGCGCTGTCGTAGGCCTCTCAACCAGAGCAGCGGCTCGAAGCTAGTGTCTCCTCTGGGAGGAACCAGATTGGGCGCGCAGAGCGACTTCTCCAACATGTGGACGAAGAACCAAGAGTAAAGGGCCGCGCGCGAGCTGTCCGCTCTGAGCCGGCTATTCGCGGCCGACTGTGGCGACGAGGTCTAGTAGCGTACGGTTCCCAAGAAGACAGAGGCAAGACCAAGGCCAACGCCAAGGGCCCTCGACTCTCAAGCCGCCGCGGCAAGACGAGCGCACCACGATGCGCTTTCCGAGACACTGAGTATGGACGACCGCGACAAACTCTTCCCGCCACCCAAATCTTGGGAGAAGTTCGAAGACCTATGCCACCGGCTCTTCAAGGCGATCTTCCGCGATCCTCTAACACAAAAACACGGACGGCGTGGCCAAGCTCAGCACGGGGTCGACATCTACGGCTCGCCTGAGCACCGGCCCGGCACCTATTGGGGCGTCCAATGTAAGACCAAGCAAGCCGACCTCGGCAGTGAGCTTTCCGCCGAGGAACTCCGCCAGGAAGTCGCAAAAGCGGAGCACTTCGAGCCGCCGCTCGAGCGTTGGATCCTCGCCACAACTAGCCCAGTCGACGCTGAGCTTCAGAACGAGGCCCGAAGGCTCTCGACGATCCGTACGGCTGCGGGCCGCTTCACCGTGGATGTCCTAGCAGCCCGTGGCGGAAGTCCCGGTTCGGGGATGTTCGCGGTGCGCGACGGGGTCGGCGCTGGGAGGTAGCTCGATCAAGTAGAGGAATGGCGATTGGGTTCAGATGGCCAAATTGGGGTGCTGTTTCGCCATCAGGCGGGTTCCGAGAGCGCTCAGACGCAGCCGGAAGCGGCGAAGCAGGGCGAGCAGGGTCTGGCGCCTGCTTTGGAGGCTTCGAGGAGTGCCGAAGCCGACGATGTGGCGCATCAAGAGCCCGAGGTTGCACGCGCTGGCGTGAAGGAGCACTCGCTTGAGGATGTTCGAGCGACCGCGCAGATGCACGCGGCGCATGCCGCCGGTCTCGTACTGGTGAGCGAAGGGCCGCTCGAGCCGTTCCCCTCGCTGGCGCTGCATCCGCTTGCCGCGATTGCCTCGGATCCGGCGGCGGTTCGCGTACACGATGGCCTGCAGCTCCTTCTTGCCCTTCCAGCGACGGCGACCGCGGTCCGGTTCCGCGATGTAGCTGCGAAGGCCCAGTTCGTCGATGTCCGCGAGAACGTCGTTGCTGTGGTACCCCTTGTCGGCAACGACCTCCTCGATCGCGGCTTCGTCCGCGGTCACGGACGACACCTGCTCGAAGGCCTCCTCCAGCGTTTCGTGAAACGACTCCGTGTCGCCCTTCGCTCCGCCCTGAACCGACACCCCCACGATCGTCCCGTGCTCGAGGTCCACCGCCTGCTCCGCCTTGTAGGCAAGGTGCGTGCGGCCATCCTTCATCTTGGTGATCTGCGCATCCGGGTCGTGCGGATTCTCCCACTCCTCGTTCGACAGCTTCTTCTTGCGCTTGCGGTCGAAACGGGCCAGCTCGGCCCGCGTCGGCGTCTCTACCCCCGACGCCTCCGCCAGACCGCGCACGAACGTCTCGTAGTCGTCGCCGCTGTCGCGACGCACGATGCTACGCAACGCCGCGTTCGCCTCCAGCGTCGTCGCGTCCACGCCCACCGTCTTGCCCGACAACAGACCCGACTCCGCCAGACGACGAAGCACCCATGAAAACACACGCCGGTGAGACTCCACATCGATGCGCCGGCGCGTCCGCGAAATCGTCGAATGATCCGGCGCCGCCTCACTCAGGCCCAATCCCAGGAAGCGGCGAATGCTCAGAGAATCCTGAGCCCGCCAGGCGATCGCGCGCTCCGAATCCAAACCCTCGAAGTACCCCAACAGCAGCAAGCGAAAGTACCGCCCCGGCGCCAGACTCGGACGCCCTATGCGCTCCGCATAGAACCGCGAACACTCCGACTCCGCGAACTCGTCGAACCCGCTGGATTCCAGAATCCCGTTCAACCGCTCGTAGAACGGGTGCCCCGCGCTTCGAGGCAGATCACCTGCCGACACCCACAGAGGCTCCTGACCGCTGCTTCTACTCTTCTTGCCCATAGACATGCTTCTATCCTACGCGAGCGCAGAGAACCGACTTTCACCACGGGCTGCTATGGCCTCGCCCGCGCACTTCACGCCGTGCGGAACAAGGACGAGGAGTGTGCTAAGTCCCTAGTAGAGGCATCAAGTGGGCGACGGGTAGCGGAAGCAATCTCCTCTGCCACACCCAAGACCGCCTACAATCTAGGCGAGTTGTTGAGCGCACTCCACCCAAGTCCTCTGACGCCATGGGGACGAACGCTACTGACTTCCTTGGACCGCAAGAGGCTCGTTGGCTTTGCGAAGGACTGGCCTCTTTCCTCTCCGGCTTGGGCGTTCGCCAACCTCTGCAAAGCAATCGCCGACGTCGACACCGCGCTCGCCCTCAAGATGGTCGAAGGCTTCGCACCATTGGCGCGCACCCTCCTGTCTGCCGATCCGATCTCGGCCTTTCGCGACCTGCGAGACGTGTTCATGCGCGTGCTCCGTCTGTTAGATATTCTCGGCGTCTACAAGGGGAAACGGGCACCTACGGCGCAACATCGCCAACTGGCGCGAAGCATCCTAAAGGAACTAGACAATCGGTTCCTCGCGGAACGACTCTCGGCCAGTAGGCTTCGGGACTTCCAGCAAACCGGCTACCTGCTAGAACTCGTCCGAGAGGTGGCTCCGGCCAAGTTCAGATCAGTCTCCGATGCAATCGACTGGGAACGTATCGGAAGGACAATCGGTGACGAGTGGAAAGACCTTCCGCACGATGTAGAAGTCCTACTCCAAGTGGCTGCTCAGTCGCCAACAAGCCGTGACGAGATCGCCCTAGTCGTAAGGAGTAACTTGGACCGAATCGAGGCCTTTCCCCCTAGGCTCGTGTTGTTCGCGCCAGACGTGGCCGTCGACCACCTACAACGAGGTGGCCTCATCCCGATCGCGCGCCATGGTCATGTGGATTGGTACTACGGTGTGCCCATGATGGCATGGTTTGCCCAAGAACATCCCGAGCTCTTGACCTCTCTCCTCGAGCCGTCGCTGCCTGCCACCGCTCGCTGCTTCTCTCAGCCTAGTTCGACGTGGTACAGAGAGGCGGCAGGCTACGTCGAGCTTGGAGGCATCGCTCGGAAACTGAGCCACTCATCGCTCGGAAAGTGATCCACCCTCGGCCCTTGGCCGGTAGCTTGGTCTTGTACAGGAGACCAACGCGATCGGAGGAAGGACTTGCTGAGGATGGATCAGGTTCATGTTATTCGGTACCAGGTGCTGAGGGAGGGTCGGAGCCAGCGCTCGGTGGCCCGCGAGCACGGTGTGAGCCGCAACACGGTGCGCAAGTACCTGGATCAGAGCGAGCCGAGGCGGGTGGAGAGCAAGCCCCGGCGTCGCTGGGTGACGGAGCGGATGGCGCCGCGTCTGGAGGAGTTGCTGAGCAGGTGGTCTCGCCGGACGACGGCGAAGCAGCGCCTGACGGCAACGCGTCTTCATCGCCAGTTGCTGGAGGATGGCTACGAGGTCGGGGTCACGACGGTGCGCAGCTACGTTCGGGAGTGGAAGCGTCAGCGGCAGGAGACGTTCATTCCGCTGGTGCACCGTGCCGGCGAGTGCGGCCAGGTGGACTTCTTCGAGGTGACGGTGGAGGAGGACGGCGTGGCGCACCGAGTGTGGAAGTTCCTGCTGCACCTGCCGTACTCGGGCCGTTCGTTCGTGTGGCTGTACGACCGGTGCGACCAGGTGGCATTCCTCGACGGCCACGTGCGGGCGTTCGCTCACTTCGGCGGCGTGCCGCTGCGTCTGGTCTACGATAATCTGAGCGCGGCGGTGCGTCGCCGGGTCGGCGGCGAGCGTCAGTTGACGGCTCGATTCCAGGCGCTGGTGAGCCATTATCTGTTCGAGCCGTGCTTCGCCCGCCCCGGCGAGGGCCACGACAAGGGCAGTGTGGAGTCGCGGGGCAAGGGGATCCGCCTGGCGCACATGAGTCCGGTGCCCCAAGGGCGCACTCTGGAGCAGATCGCAGGCGAGGTGCTGGCTTTGGTCGACGCGGCACACAGTGAGCGCGCCCGGTGGGAGGAGGAGCAGGAGGCACTGCGAGAGCTGCCGGCGGCCGGCTTCGAGCCAAGGAAGCTCAAGATCGTGCGGGCGTCGCGCCAGGCGACGGTGCAGTTGGGCGGTGCGACCTACTCGGTTCCCTCGCGCTGGAAGAGCCTCGATATCCACGCCCTCGTCGGCGCCAGCGACATCACCTTCACCTGCCGCGACGAGGAGTACCGCTGCGACCTTGTGCGGCCGGGACAGCGCCTGGTGCGCTACGCGCACTACTTCGAGGAGCTGTCCAGGAAGCCTCAGGCGGTGCGCCAGGTGGCCCCGGAGTTGCTCGCAGAGCTCGGTCCTGCGTACCGCAAGCTATGGAGAATGCTGGAGTTGCGGCACGGCGCCCTGGAGACGGCGCGGCTCTTCGCCAAGCTGTTGAGTGTGGTCACAGACCACGGCAGCGAGGAGGTCGCCGCCGCACTGGAGGAGGCCCTGACCGCCGGCCGCTTCGACCTGCTGGGGCTCGTCGAGCGGCGTCCTGCCGCCGTGATCGAGGTGCCGGAGCCGCTCCGGCGCCACGAGGTCGAGAGCGCCAGAGCCGCCGACTTCGACGTGCTGCTTCAGGAGGCGGCATCGTGAGCCGGGCCGCACGCAGGGCCGTCATCGCCGAGGGCCTCAAGACGCTCAAGATGCCTTCCGTGCTGCGCGACTACGAGCAGAGGGCCCGTCAGGCCCAGGACGCACAGTGGGACTACGAGGACTACCTGTGGCAACTGCTCGAGGCCGAGATCCGGGATCGTGAGGCCCGCACCGTCGAGCGCCGGTTGCGAGCGGCCCGCTTCCCCGACCACAAGACGCTCGAACAGATCGACTTCAAGGCGCTACAGGGAGTGTCCAAGCCGAAACTGCGCGAGCTGGCCTGCTGCGACTACATCGACCGCGGCGATGACGTCGTCCTGGTCGGACCCATCGGCACCGGCAAGACGCATCTCGCGATCGCCCTCGGTATCGAGGCCGCGAAGCGCCGCTACCGGGTCTGGTTTCGCAAGGCCTCCGATCTCGTCCGCGATCTGATCGAAGCCCGCGATCAGCGGGAGCTGGGGCGCCTGCAGCAGCGGCTTCAGCGGGTGGATCTCCTGATCTGCGACGAGCTCGGCTTCGTGCCCTTCGACCGCGCCGGCGGCGAGTTGCTCTTCAACGTCTTCGCCGACCGCTACGAGCGCCGCTCGACCATCGTCACCTCCAACCTCGCCTTCTCCGAATGGGTCCGGGTCTTCGGCGACGAGAAGCTGACCACCGCTCTGCTCGACCGCCTCTCCCACCACGCCCACATCCTTGCCACCAAGGGCTCCTCCTATCGGACACGGCTGCGGAGCAAGGCGTCATGAGCCTCAAGGGCGAGATACGGACAGCCTACGACCCCAAGTCGCCTTCCCCGCCGCCGCTGAGCGACCTGCCCCGATGCGATCGGCTGCGGAATCTGCCGGTCCGGCGGAAAACGGCAGACCGTTTCCCGCCAGACCTTGGAAAACCGGCAGACCGGTTTCCCACAGCTACCGCAGCCGCGGCGGCTACTCACTGAAGGAGACCCAAAAGGGCAGACTCGCGTACACTCGAAACACGGCCGAAGTGGCTCACTTTCAGATCGCTGATTGGCTCACTTTCCGATCGTCGCCAACATCGAGCTCCTATGGAGGCTAGCGCCGAGTCTTCTTTGCCGAGTGTTGGATACCGTCGCAGTAGAGGGGGCCGAGAGGGGTTGGTCAGCGGCTCTTCGCGAGCGCGGAGGTCCTCGACGCACCGCCGCATTGCTGGTCGAGTTGAGCGTGGAACGAGCGGATGAACTCGGCACTCTGGCGCGACGGCTACGCAAGAGGTTTCCTAAGTCATCTATGCCCCAGGCCTCTAGTCTGCGGTCACACTGAACAGCAATAGAGAGCGGGTTCAACTCAACTTGGCCTCGTGGACACGGCTCCGTGGAAGAGGGAGAGCCCGTCGCACCGAGAGCAGCGTCGCCGTAGCCGCCCGCGTCCGCGACGAGATGACGGAGTTGGCGAGATTCGCGTGCTGCCCGGAGCAGCAGTTCGGGACGTCCCGCTTCTACCTGTCAACTTGGAGAAACGCCACTTCGGACTAGGTGCTCACTAGACTGAGACTGTCCACGAAACCGGAGCGACTCCAGCACTGTTCAAGCACAGCGTTCGAAGAGAGTGCGCAAGACGGACACTCCGAGTCGACCAGAACTCTACTCCGACCTAGCAAGCCTGGTTGGGTTGCCGCACATCGGGGCTCGAAGGCACCAGCTTTGCCATGTGCGACTACGCCGCCCACCTTCCAGAAACGCAGAACTCAACGAGTTCCTTCTTTGAGTTGCGCTTCCGAATCGGCCGCACGCCAACCTGCTCGAAGCCGGCTTGGCGCATGAGTTCGGCGTACACCTGCTCGATCGGCACCAGTACGCCGTAGAAGACTGAGTTGCCGACGATGTAGTGGGCGCGAGCGCCGGGTCTGAGCACACCGCCCACGCTGGCCAGATGCTGCGCCACATCCTCTCCGTATTTCTCCACATAGGCGGCGAGGACCGAACCGTTCGACCGTCCGCTCTCAGCGATCTGTCCTACGGCCTCAAGCAGCTGGTCCGGCAAACGGACATCCGCAGCGCGCTGCCACTTGCCGAGCCTGCTGGTCGCTACGCCCCATGTGCCACCGATCGCCTGCCAATCGAGATCCCCGGCTTCTCGACCGTTCTGGAGGTAGCCGAGCCAGTACATGTACGGGCGCAGTTCCCGGATGTACGACATGCGGTTCGCATACGGCGGCGAGGTGACGACCACGTCGAACAACTCTTCAAAGCAGTGCTGCACGGCGCGGGAGTCGCCGAGCACCACGGACACCTTGCCCGTTGGGTTGTATGAAGCGCCCTCAGTCACGAAGCGGAGCTCGTGTCGAAACAGCTCCTTCTCGTCTACGGCAAGATCCAGCTTGCTCTGAGCCGAATCCCGGAACGACATGGACTGGTGGTTGAACGCCGCGGCGGACAGCCGAATCACCAGCCGGCAGAAGGCCACGTTCAGCAAGTCCCGAACGTGGTCGTTCTGTGAAACGTCTTCGATGGCCGCTTTCAGGTAACGGAGGTACATGCGATCCGAACTCGGCCACCACCGTTCGATTCGGTGCATGGGCGGCTCCTCGGCGGGATCGATCTTGCGCTGGAGAGCCTTCTGAAGCACCGTCTCGCCCGCTGCCTTAGCTTCGCTGGTTTCTCGAGAGCTGTACCTAGCCGTCTTGGCCCGGGTGAACCATACGAGGAACGGGTTGATGTCCACGGTGCCCGCCTCGTGCCCGCGGTTGGCCGCAGCCAGCGCCGTCGTGCCGGCGCCGCAGAACGGATCGAGCACGCGAAGATGCGGACCGCAGCCGGCCATCAACTCCTCGACGATCCTCAGCGAGTACGCCGGCGTCAGCCGTAGCCAGCCGTGCCGGCCCAGCCCGGTGTTGTACCGATGCGTGTACTCTGCTCGTTGCCGGAGCTTGGCGGCCGTGGATCCGCTCATTCGTGGCTCCCCAGTAGTGTTCTCAGAACGTTGCCTACTTCGCAGCGAAGCGTTTCGGCGTGACGGGCGAGAAAGCCAGCCAAATCGTAGCCAATGATCTCGGCCATGAAGTCATACGTCGAAGTCAGAGGATCGCCGCTCCTGATCTCGCCAGTCAGCACAATCCACCGCGCGGCCCTGTAACGCAGAAGCACATCTCTATCGATCTGATTTGACAGGACCAGAAGGCAAGGCAGATACCCGCTCGTGTATGCGGCTAGGGCGTTCGCCAAGTCCGCCTGCTGACGTTTGCTGTCCTTGCTCTTGTACCCCTGCCGCACCTCGAACACCGCTCCCTTCAGCGAAGCCAGGAGTGAGGCGTCTACACCGGCAGCCTCCGCAGCTTGGACAGCCCATCGCTGTAACCGAGCTCTCGCAGATTTGTCGCGCACCGCGCCAAAAGACACTCGGCCGTCCAAGGATAGGCGCCGCCGCTTGCCGCCTGAGACCGGAATCTCGTAGGACCAAAGCACTTCCTCCGCAGACAGGCCGAGCGCGTCTTGGAGAATCTCCCGGAACACCCGCTCACAGGCAATACCGATCTGCCTGTAGATGCTCGTCATCCCGCCTGCGGAGCGATGGGCCGTGTACAGCTTCGGATCGTCGAGACCAAGCCACGCATAGAAGGGATCCGCCCGATAGAGGTCACGGAACTCAGAGAGAGTCAAGCCAGCAGTCCCGCCCTGGCCAAACTTCGGTCGGTAGTCGGCGCAGGACCGAACACAGTCAACCAGAATCCTGAGATAGTCGCCTTCACGTGCCCTCACGAGCGCCCCTCATTCCCCAGACCGATGGGCCGCGCTTGCCGGCGCTACGGTACGGACTGCTCGCTCGTTCATGGCCCCGTGAGTGTAGCCGCCCGACGACCCACCCACACGCGGCGGCCAAGTGCTCCGACGGTCAGCCGACCTCGAGTCAATCCGGACCCGGCGCATCGTGCCCGGCTTCACTTGGTCGAAGTCCGGATGAAGTGGGTTGATCACAACGTTCCGCTCCAGCGGGTTGACGACGCTCGGAACGGCGATCGCTAGCTGGCGGTCCAAGGCGGCTTCGCCGAGCCGCTGACTTTCGGGGTCGTCCGGTTCGACCTCGAGGCTGTCAATCTGATCGTCCGGGACAACGAGATCGACAATGCGATAGGCCGGGTGTTCCACTCCGAACGGTAAGCCGACCAGGACCTCAAGGAAGGCGAGGGACGAGGTTTCGCTGCAGTACACGGCCCGCATCCCCGGTGGGCTCCACCTGCCGCCTCGGACGGCTGCGCCTGCGCCGTTCAGGATCGTCGGCACATCCGGCGCCCACTGCGTCCTGGCGAGTCGCCAAATCCTCACCGGAGACTCACAGAGGGATGCCGTGGGTAAGGCGATGAAGAACCGTGAGCACCTCTTCCGCTCCCATTTCGGTGTCCGAATGTTCCAGGGGCGTTTCGCCACGCAGGGCGGGATTGGCGTGTTTCAGCCAACGAACCGCGCTCTCGTGGTTGTAGTCGAAGAACTCGAGCGCCCCGTTGTAGACCCTGGCCAGCCGAGCCGCGCGGTCGCTCTCGTGTCGGTTGAGCCGGCCCTTTTTCAATCGCCGGAGCATGGTCTGGCGGGGTATGCCGACAATCGCCACGAGCTCCAGGTCGGAGATCGAGAGCAACCGCTTCAACTCGGCGAGGATGTTGGCGGAAGCGCCGCCGCGGATCTCCTCGAGATCGGGCACGCTGAGGGGTTGTGCGTGCTCTGGTCTGACCATCTCGTCCTGCATCTCCTCCGGTCCGTCTGGACCATATGGTGCAGAGGAATGTATCAGATGGCCTTCGCTACTCGCCGAGGCAGATGCCGAGGTCGCGGGCGGTGGCGACGACGTCGGCTTCGAGGGGGACGCTCTTCATGCGGCCCACGGCGAGTTCCAGCGGCACGGCGCGTACCGTGGGCGGATCGAGAGCGACCATGACGCCGAACTTTCCCTCTTCGATCTGACGGACGGCGGCGGCGCCGAAGCGCAGCGCGATCAGGCGGTCGTAGGGAATCGGCTGGCCGCCGCGCTGGAGGTGGCCCAGGGTCACCGTCCGCGTCTCCTTGCCGGTACGGTCGTGAATCTCGGCGGCTACGCGCTCGGCGACGCCGCCCAGGCGCTCAACCGGGCCGCCTCCGAGGCCCTTCGACCACGTGAAGTCGCCGCCGACCGGCCGGGCGCCCTCCGCGGCCACGACCACCGCCGAGCGCCGGCCGCGTCTCTCACGAGCCATCAGGTGATCGCAGACTTCGTCCATGTCGTAGGGGATCTCGGGGATCAGGATGACCTGGGCCGTCGCCGCGACGCCGGCGAACAGGGCGATCCAGCCGGCGTAGCGGCCCATCAGCTCGACGACGAAAATGCGGTCGTGCGCCTCGGCGGTCGAGTGCAGACGTTCGATCGCCGCCGTCGCCACGTCGACCGCGGTGTGGAAGCCGAAGGTGACGTTGGTGCCGGCGAGATCGTTGTCGATCGTCTTCGGCACCCCGACCACCGGCACGCCGAGCCCGTACAGCTTGAGCGCGAGCCGCATCGAGCCGTCGCCGCCGACCGCCACCAGGGCGTCCAAGCCGAGACGATGGAAACCGGCGATCGCTTCCTCCGTGAGGTCCTCTACGACGACCGAGCCGTCGTCCTGTTCGACCCGGCGCTCGAACGGGTTCCCGCCGCTGCGCGTGCCGAGGATCGTGCCGCCGAGGTGGGTCGTGCCGCGCACCGCGTCGCGGTCGAGGATGCGGATCTGGCTGGGATCGAAGAAGGCGCCGTAGCCGCGCAGGAGGCCGACGACCTCCCAGCCGCGGCGAATCGAGGCCAGCGTGACGGCCCGGATCACCGCGTTGAGGCCGGGTGCGTCGCCGCCGCCGGTGCTGATGCCTATGCGCTTCATCGAACTGTGGAGGTTCGCACAGTCGCGCGGCTAGCGTCTACCGCGTAGCGACGCTTCGCGCCGAATGCCGGCCAGAACCCGGGTGGCGCGAGCCGCGCCACCCGCGAACCACTCTGTGCGCCCGTCATCGGGCGCACAGATGGCAGGCCGGCGCACCCAGTGGGGCGCCCTAGTCAGGGTTCTCGAAGCGGTGGTACATCCGCTGCACCTCCACTTCGGAGGGATTCCGGAAGCCGGTGTCCGACATGTCGATCATCCCTGTCGCCTCAGCAGCCGAGACCCCGGCTGCATGCTGCTCGGCCGTTCTCTGCCACAGAACGCGGTAGTACTCCTGCGACTTCTCGATCGGACTCAGGTCGGTCATCGGCGGGCCATGTCCGGGAACGACGATGTCGAAGTCCAGCGCCTTGAGGTTCTCCAACGTCCCGGGCCAGTCGTCGACATAGCCGTCGCCGAGAAACGACGGTCCGCCGAACAGGATGTCGCCTGTGAACACGAGCTTGTCCTGCGGGAAGTAGACCGCCACGTCGCCACCGGTATGGGCGCGGCCCAGGAAGATGATCTGGATCTCACGGCCGCCCCGGAACAGGGTCAACCGGTCGTTCATCGTCACGTCGGGCGCCAGCGGAGCGATCTCGTCGAAGTCCGCGGCGTGGGCGGCGAACATTGCGCGATAGGTCTCAAGCCCTTCGCGCTCCTCGTCGTCCTCGGCCGCCTCGATCTGCGCCGCGAGCTGCTCCAGGGTCGCTGCGTTCCCGGCCAGCCCACTCAGGTAGGTCGGCTCCTCGTGAGCGGCGGTTGCCAGCTTCATCCGCGTGTACTCGTGGCCGATGATCGGGATGTCGGCGAACTCCTGGTTGCCGTGGGCGTGGTCCCAGTGGTAGTGGGAGTTGATCAGCGCCGTCACGGGCTTGTCGGTAATGGCCGGGATCGAAGCGATCAGGTCGCGGGCCTTGGACGGCGTGACGTGGGAATCGACGATGACGACATCCTCGTCGTTGACGATCACCAGCGAGTTGCTGTTGAACACCTGCGCCGTGGTCTGGGTGAGGTAGATGCCGTTCCGGACCTCCATGAAGCGGTGGGTGTCCGTGGTCGTGGTCCACTCCTGCGCCCACAGCGAACCCGCCGCAAACACTGTGGCCGCGGCGAGCGCGGCACGAATCGTCAGTCCAACGTGTCTCATGGATCCTCCCTCTCGTGGTCCGCCGACTTCCGGCGGGACGCTACAATACGCCAACCCGATGGCGTTATCCGTCCTCCCGCGGCTCGCGGCAGCCAGACCGGCCCTCGCCCTGATCTGCGTCGCCGCTGTCGTCACCGGAATCCAGCTCGACAACGACGACGGCGTCCCGGCCGCACATCTCTGGTACACGGCGTACTTCCGGACGAACGGCGCGGCGCCGCAGGAGCGCCCCCTGGTGTTCTCCTACAACGGAGGCCCCGGCTCCGCGTCCTTCTGGCTGCACATGGGGATCATGGGGCCGCGGCGGGTCGTGACCCCCGATGTCGGCCCGCAGGGAGCGCCGCCCTACCCTCTCGAGGACAACGCCTGGACGCGCGCTTCACCGGCCCGGCGGGGGATGCGCTGGAGGCCCGGCCTTCCCACGATCCGCAGTCCACGGCGATCAGCTCGGCCTACACGTCGGCGTTCAACAGCTACCTGCGGAGCGAGCTCGGCTACGACGGCGACCGCGAGTATGTTCCGAGCGGCGCCGTCCGCGACTGGAACTGGGGCCGGGTGAACGCAGGCCGCTTCTCGCGCGGCGACGGTACACCGAACGTCGCCCCCGACCTTGCCGCCGCCATGCGCCGGAATCCAGAGCTCGAAGTGCTCCTGATCAACGGCCTGTACGACCTGGCGACGCCCTACTTCGCGGCTGTCTGGACGCTGGACCACATGGGTCTGCCGCCGGAACTCAGGGCCAACATCCAGCGTGAGGACTTCGCCGCCGGGCACATGATGTACGTGGAGCAGTCTCTGCTGCCGCAGTGGAAGGAAACGCTCGACGGCTTCATCCTGCGCACCTCGGGCAGCGCCGCGCGAGACCCCGAGTAGCAACTCACCTATGGCGAAACGCCGCGGCCGCGTACCGACGCGACGCCTGATACAGTGTTACAAGTTCGTCTCGCACCGGAGTCCCTAGCCTTACGCCATCCGCCATGAAGCTCGACCTCAGGACGATCCTGGCGCTCCTCTGCACCGCCGGCTTCACTCTGTCGACTGCGAGCGCGTCGCCAGAGTCTAGCGAAGCGCACGAGACAGCGCCCCTGGCTCTGACGCCGGCTGAATACAACAACACGATCGCCGACCTGCTCGGCTTTCCGCGCGACGGCGACCAGTGGCCCGAGCGCCCGCCCATCGCCGACCGGTTGAGCCCGCGTCGCGCCGCGAGCAAGGGCGTGTTCAGCCCGCCGCCGCCACCGCCGGTGTGGCCGTGGCGCTTTCCCGCCGAGCCCGGATCCGACGGCTTCGAGGGCATCGCGCAGGGCCAGAGCCCATCCTCGTACCAGGTCGAGGAACTCCACCTCGCGGCGATGCACTTCGGTTCCTTCGCCCTCCTCTCCCCGACCTTCTTCACCTGCTCCGACTGGGTCGGCCTGCCGCCCGAAGAGCAGGAGACCTGCGCCCAAACAAGCATCGTCCGTTTCGCCGAGCGCGCGTACCGCCGGCCACTGCGCATCGAAGAGCGCGACCGGACCAAGGCCTTCTGGCGAGCGAACCTCGAGGCCGGGCCACGAGACGAGGCCGTGGCGCTCACTGTCGCCGGCATCCTGCAGGCCCCCCCGTTCCACTTCAAGCTGGAGCCGGATGGAGCCTCGACAGCCGTCGCGGAGGGCCGGCTCGGCCCGTGGGAACTTGCCACGCGCCTGTCCTACTTCCTCTGGGACTCGATGCCCGACGACGAGCTGTTCGAAGCCGCCCGTTCCGGCGACCTCGAGACCAGGGAAGGCATCGAACGGCAGGCGCGCCGGATGCTCGAGGACAAGAAGGCCCGGCCCGCCCTCGTCCACTTTCATCACCAGTGGCTGGGCACCGACCAGGTGCTCTTGATCGCCCCTGCGCGCCGCGCCTTCGGTCCCCGCTTCGGCCTCACTCGGGAAGTCAAGAACCCGCGCGACGACGACACGAAGTGGCCGGCCCTCATGGGTCCGATCCGCCACTCGATGAAGCTGGAGACGGAACTGTTCGTGGAAGAGGCGATCTTCGACGGCGAGGGGACCTTCACGGCGCTCATGACCGGCAACCACGGCTACATGTCGGACGCCACGGCGCCGATCTACGGCGCCGGTGCAACCCGCGTCGACGGCCGCCCCAGCGTCACGCGGCAGATCGAGTACGTCTCCGCTTCGATCGGACGCAAGGCGCCGCTCACGCTCTATCCGGCCGAGTTCGACTCCGACCGCCGCGCCGGTCTCCTGACGCTGCCTTCCGTGCTGGCAATCGGCGCCTACGCGGTCCAGCCGGGGCCGATCCCGAGGGGAGTGCGGATCCTGGAACGGGTGGCCTGCATGGAACTGGGCGAGCCCACGGAAGGCGCGGAAACCGCCCTGCCGCCGGACACCTTGAGCGCCGAGAGCACGAATCGCGAGCGGACCGCGGCCGCCACCAAGCCGCGGACCTGCAACTCCTGCCACCGGCGGATCAATCCGGCCGGTTTCGCCTTCGAGCACTACGACGCGATGGGCGCGTGGCGAGCCGAGGACAACGGGCAGCCGGTCGACGCCAGCGGCTCCCTTCGACTGCCCGGCGCCGAGGAGCTCGTCTTCACCGACGGCGTCGATTTCGCACACCAGCTCGCGGCCAGCAATCGCGTGCGGGACTGCTACGCGCTCCACTGGACGCGCTACGCTCTCGGCAACCATCTGGAGCGGACAGCGCCCGGCATCGAGTCGATCCAGCAGAGTTTCCGCGAGGACGACTCCATCAAGGAGCTGCTGGTCTCGATCGCCGCCAGCGACCTTTTCCGCACCAGGTCGGGGTAATTCGGGAGTCCACAAGTCATGATCTCGCGACGTCACGTTCGACAGTCGGGCGCCGTGGCTGGCAGGGCCGTAGCGTGAGGCCCCGGCGCGCCGCACCGAGGCGGAACCGCGGCTCCGCGCCCTCGTCATCCGCCCGCGAGTGGGTCGGCGGCAGCTTCTCCGCACCCTTCTTCGTCCAGGAGGGAGCCGAGCCCTACCGCCCGGGCATCGCGATCTGGCTCGAACTGCCGGACGGCTTCGTCGTCGGCCAGGCGATCTTCAAGCCGGAGGAAGCCAAGGGCGCCGTCGCCCGCACGCTGCGCGGCGCCTTGACCCAGCCCGCGATCAGGATGCCGCGCAAGCCCGACGCCATCCGTGTCGCCGACGCAGCAACAGCCGCCGACGTGCGCGAGCAGATCGGGAAGAGCACACCGGTCATCATCGCCCCGACCCCCGAACTCGATGAGATCTTCGAGCAGATGATCGCCTCGTTGTCGGAAGAGGAGGCGGAGGACGAAGCGAGCTACCTGGCGGGGGGCCGCGTGTCCGCCGGGGCGGTAGAGGAACTGTTCAGGGCCGCCAGTCTGCTGTTCGCACTCAAGCCATGGACCATCGCCGACAACGGGCAGGTCCTGCGGATGGACATCCCCGCTTTCGGCGTCGACGGCGCCTGCGTCTCGACCATCGGCCAATTCGGCGATGCTCGCGGCGTACTGATCCTCGGGTCGCTCGACGACTTCCACGAGTTCGCCGCCGCGACCGAAGCGAGCGCCGCCGGAAACGGCCCGCTCAGGCTGGGTGCAGAAGTGCTCGCCCTCACCTTCGAATCCGCCGCCGAGCTGCCGCCGTCGATGCGGCGCGAGGCGATGGCTCGCGGATGGCCGGTGGCGAGCCCGGACGCCTATCCGCTCGTGGAACGTCGCGATCCGGACGGAGTACCGCGTCCGCTCGTCGAGCGCGACGTCGAGATCGCCACAGCCTGCGCGCGCTCGTTGATCCCGTTCCTCCAAAGGAATGCGGCGCTTCTCGCGTCGGAAACCTACACCCCCACCTGCGAGTCGTACTTCGACGACGACGACCGGGAGGTGCGGTTGACCGTTCCCTACGAGGCGCTCGCGGACTCCGACCTGACCGACACCGACCTGGAGCAATACGAGGACTTCGAACCGCCGCCGACAGAACCGTTCCGGCCGCGGGCAGGCCGCAATGAACCCTGTCCGTGCGGCAGCGGCCGCAAGTACAAGAAGTGCCACTTGAGGCCCGACGAGGCCCGGCACAGCGAGGGCCGGCGCGCGATTGCGGCGCATCGGATGGACGCACGGCTGGTCAGCCGTCTGATGGAGTTCGCGCACCGCGAATTCGGCACGGCATGGCGAGCCTTCGAGAACCACTTCGTCGATCCCCGCGAATCGTCAGAGCTCGCATGCCCCTGGTCCGTCTACGGCTTCGAAGTCAACGGGAAGACCGTCGTCGACGCCTACCTCAAGGCCCATGGGCGCCGCTGCTCACGGAAGGAACGGCGCTGGCTGGACGCGCAACGCGCCGCGTGGCTCTCGGTGTGGGAAGTCGAGGCCGTCGATCCCGGGAGGACCTTGACCCTGCGCGATCTGCTGTCCGACGAACGACGTACGGTGCTCGAGACGCGCGCCTCGATGTCGCTCGTGTCGCGTGACGCGCTACTGGCGCGCGTCATCGACCACGACGGGGTCTCGTTGCTCGCCGGCGCACACCTGCGCCCGCTGCCCCCTCTTGACGCCGACGAGGTCGTCCGCCGGGCGCGGGCCCGCCTGCGCCGCAAGCGGGTTGTGCCGGTGGAGCGTCTTCAAGACGCGGCCTTTGGCCGCAACCTGATCCGCTACTGGGAAGAAGCCGTCGAAGTTCTCGATTCTCGGTACGCGCTACCGCCGGATCTGCGCAACGCGGACGGCGACCCTTTGTTGCTCACCGTGGACCGGTTCGAGGTCACGCCCGGCTCGATGGCCGGCGTCGAAGCCCTGGTGGCCGAGATCGAGGGCGCCCGCCGGGAGGACACTCCCGAGGACTCGTCGGCCTACGTGTTCCTGCGCCCCAAGGACGTGACGCGGCCGGAGGGCGAGAGTACGGTCCTCGGCTGGCTCGAGCTGAAACCCGAGGCGCTCCAGATCACAACGACCTCGCAGGCGCGTGCCGACGCGCTGCGGGAACGAGTCGAGGCAGCCTGCGGCGCCCACATACAACACCGCGCACGTGAGCACGCGGATCCATTCGCGGTCGGCAAGAGACCCGGAAAGCCCTCGCCGGCACCGGTTCCGCCCCCACCCGAGCAGCAGAGTCTGGCGGCGGAGTTCAAGGCCCGCCACTACGCCGGGTGGCCCGACGTGCCGCTGCCGGCGCTGAACCAGAAAACGCCGCGCGAGTGCGCGCGGACCCCCGAGGGACGCGAGGCGGTCGATCTGGTGCTGAAGCACATGGAGAACATGGAGCAACGCGCCGGTGATGACGCGCCGTTCGACTTCTCGACGATCCGCAGCGAACTCGGCCTCGCGCTCCGGCAAGACCAAACCGCGCACGGAACCGCAGAACACGTCTCAGGAAGGAACCGATGATTTCGCGACGTCACCTGCTGCAGCTCGGCGGGCTCACCGCGCTTGGCGCCGGATGGCCCGGCGGCGCGCTCCGCGCCCTCGCACAGAGCCCCGAACAGACGCGGCGGCTGATCCTGATCAGCCACTGCCACGGCTGGCCCTACGCCACCTGGAGGATGCGTCCGGAGGGCGCTTCCGAAGCGGAGCCCTGGACGCTTGACCTGGAACCGCTCGCCAAGTCCGAGTTCAGCAAGCCGCTGGCGCCGCTCTACGAGCACCGGCGCCGCGTCCTCGCACTCGACGGCCTCTCCCTGGCAACCGCCGAGCTCGACGCCGGCGGCAACCGGCATGACCGCGGCTGGGTTCACGCCTGGACCGGCAACACCGCCAACTTCTCCGGACGCGACACCCGCGCCACCTCCGCCTCGCTTGACCAGCTCGTCGCGGCGCACATCGCGCGGCCCGACCGGCTGCCTTCGCTGGAAGTCAGCGTCGATTCGGCGCTCGAATCGGGTCGGCCGGTCAGCTACAACAGCGGCGGCGTCCGCCTGCCGGCTGAGAGCACGCCGATCCGAGCCTGGAACCGGGTGTTCGGGCCGGCCTCATCCGGCGACAAGGTCGGCGCCTACCGCCGCAGCACGCTCGACTTCGCCTACCAGGAGTACCGTGCCGTGGCCGCGCGCTTCGACGCCAACGACCGCGACCGGCTCGAATCCCACTTCGGGCTCGTCGACCGGCTCGGGCGACGGCTCGAGGGCCTCGCGACTCTCTCCTGCGAGGCGCCGCCCCGGCCGGCCGCCTCGTTCGACCGCTACGACCTGCAATTCGACGCCTTCGTCGACACCATCGCCGCGGCCTTCAGTTGCGACATCACCCGCGTCGTCTCGTTCTCCCTGGGCGAAATGCCGACCGCCGAGTTCGGCGCCGACCACATCAGCGACAAGGTGCACAAGGGCATCGCCCACTACATCCACGACGACGCGCGCAAGCACGCCGCGATGACGGACTACGTGCAGTTCCACGCCGAACAGGTCGCGCGGCTCGTCAGCACCCTCGAAGCCACACCCGACGCCGGCGGCGGCTCACTGATGGACAACACCCTGATTGTCTGGGGCTCCGAACTCGGCGACGGCTGGCACGGCTACCGCCACTACTGCCCCGTGCTCATCGGCGGCGCCTGGGCCTTCAAGACCGGCCGCTACATGCACTGGCCCCACGACACACCCGCCGAGATGCGGGTCCCCATCCAGCTCATGCCCGGCGGCACAACGAAATTCGCCGGCATCCCCCACCAACGACTCCTCGTCAGCGTCGCCCGCGCCATGGGCCTCGACACCGACCGCGTCGGCCTCAGCCACACCTACGGCCAGCGCGGCGACTACATCGACCTCATCGGCCCACTGGCAGGCCTCACGGCGTAGCGGCGACGCGGCGGCCGCACGACGCGCACGACGCGGAGCGGCGGCGGCGGAGCTACTAGTCGGGCAGGGCGAAGGCGAGCAGTTCGGACTTGCGGGGCGGTTGGCGTGTGGGCCGCGCCGGTGCGTCCGCGACGGCAGTCGCTTCGATGGGGGTGCCGGGGCCGGGCCGTTCGCCGCCGCCGGCTATCAGGATGTACTGGCGGCCTTCGTGCATGTAGGTCATCGGGCCGCCGTGGAGACTGCGGTCGACTTCGACCTGGGCGAGGAGTTCGCCGGTCGCCTTGTCGAAGGCGACGACGTAGCTGCCGTTGGCGGACCGGTCTCCCAGTTCCATCCGACCGCCCGCGGACGGGCGATCGGACTGGTTCGCGTCTTGCTCGTTCCCTCGCAAGCCGGGTTCGTCTACGATCGGTTCGATGGAGATGACGAGAGTCTTCGTCACCAGGACGCCGCCTTCGGTCACGACGCCGTCCTGCGGCGGTGTACCCAGACGGCCCAGGTTCAGGTGCTTGATCGCGGGGTGGTCACGGGGCCCCTCCCCCAGCGGAACCTGCCACAGCATCTCGCCGCGGTTCATGTCGAACGCGGTGATCCGCCGGTAGGGCGGCTTGAGCAGGGGCAGGCCCTGGACCGTCGGCGTGGGCCGGCGGTTGATCGAGTAACGCCAGTCGGACCGCGCCGGGTCGGGCGCCGAGAGCGAGATGGCGCCGGGCCGCGTCAGCGAGGGCACGTAGAGGATGTTCGTCTCCGGATCGAAGGAGGCGCCGGTCCAGTTCGCGCCGCCGCCGG
The DNA here is from genome assembly GCA_965216125.1 of Candidatus Multivorans sp. Taxonomy (GTDB): domain Bacteria; phylum Acidobacteriota; class Thermoanaerobaculia; order Multivoradales; family Multivoraceae; genus Multivorans. Next base: position 402,682 of record OZ244152.1, read on the forward strand.
GCCCCGGGTTCTGGACGTAGGCGCGCTTGCCGTCCTCGCCGTGGATGATCGGCGGCGTGAAGACCGGGCCGATCACGTAGTCGCGGATCACCTTGAGGGCCTCCGCCCGCAACTCCGGCGTGAAGTCGATCAGGTCCTCGTAGTCGATGCCGAGGGTCTCGAACGGCGGCGGTCGGGTGGTGAACGGCTGCGTGCGCGAGAGTTTCTCGCCCGGAACCCGCGAGTGATAGTCGACCGGCGTCTCGACGATCGGCCACACTGGTTCCCCGGTCGCCCGGTCGAAGACGTAGGTCATCGCGACCTTCGAAACCACCGCCACCGCCTTGATGTCCTTGCCTTCGACCGTGATGTCGATCAGGTTCGGCGCCGACGCCAGATCGTAGTCCCAGACGCCGTGGTGGATGGTCTGGAAGTGCCACACGACCTCGCCGGTGCGCGCGTCGAGGCAGACGATCGACTCGGCGTAGACGTTGTCGCCGTGCCGGTCGCCGCCGTAATAGTCGTTGGTCGGCGTGCCGAAGGGCAGGTAGACGGTGCCGAGCTCCTGGTCGGCGCTCATCATCGACCACACGTTCGTGTTGCCCATCTTCCGCCAGGACTCGTTCTCCCACGTCTCGATGTACGGTTCGCCCTCGCGGGGAACGGCGTGGAACGTCCACTTCAGCTTGCCGGTGCGAACGTCGAAACCGCGCACATCCCCGGGCGGATTGTTGTTGCGGAGTGGGAAGTCGAAGACCGTGCCGCCGATGACGATCGTGTCGGCCACGACGGTCACGGGCGCCGTCCAATTCATGTTGCGGTTCGCGCGACCCGGCAGAAGGCCCTGCATCAGGTCGACCACGCCCTCCTCGCCGAACCCGGGGTCCGGCCGGCCGGTTTCCGTGTCGATCGACACCAGCCGCCCGCCGCGGGTCGCGACCAGGACGCGCTCCGCTTCACCGTCGGTCCAGAACTCGATGCCGCGGATCTGGATCAGCGAACCGCGTTGCTCGACCTCCCAGTCTCTCGGATCGTGCCGCCAGAGCGTCTCGCCGGTCGCCGGATCGAGCGCCGCGACCTGACCCAGGTTGCTCGCGATGTAGACGACGCCGTCGATCATCAGCGGCATGCTCCGGTACGACCCGGGCATCTTGTCGGTCAAGTCCTTCAGCAGGACATCGGCTGACTCCCACCGCCAGGCGACCTCCAACTGATCGAAGTTGTCCCGGTCGATCTGGTCCAGGGGCGAGTACCGGGTCGAGCCGCTGTCGCCGGCGAAGTGCGGCCACTCCCCACCTTCCGTGCCTCGCTGAGCCAGCGCGGGCAGGGCCAAGACGAGCGCCAGGCCCCAGGGCCCGGCGGTTGTGATCCACGAAGCGCGCCTCGACATGTTGCAACTCTCCCTCCACCTTCAGCGCGCGCCGCAAGCGCCGCGCATCGGTTCACCTCATCGTCAGCAGGAATGTCGCGCGATCCTAGCTCGCGCCGGCCGTCAGGGCGCCATCGGCCTCGGACGGAGTCGAGGATCGAACCAGAAGGGCTGGATCGCCCCCGGCCGGATGCGGTCGAAGCTCGGATGAAGCGGATCGATCACCACGTTGCGTTCGAGCGGATTCACCGTGCTCGGCACGGCGACCGCCAGGTGCTCGCCGAACGCGGCGGCCACTTCGCCCAGCTTCAAGGCGCCGCTCCCGAGGTCGACAATCTCGTCGTTCGGAACCTCGAGATCGAGAATCCGGTGCACCGGCAACGCGCTCAGGCGCCGATGATGGACGAGAATCTCCAGCATCGCCAGCGACGACGTCTCACTGCAGTAGACGGCGCGGCGCCCTCGCCGATTCCAGCGCCCTCCGTGGCGGGCGGCGCCGAGGCCGTTCAGCATTCCAGCTACGTCAACTGCATGTTCCGCCTTGGCGATCCGCCAGATCTTCACGTCGGAATGCCATGGGCGAGACGACCGAGCAGGTCGATGACCTCGTTCGCGCCCAGAATCGTTCGCGACCGTTCGAGCGGCGTCTCTCCATCGAAGGCCAACGCCGGGGACTTCAACCACTCCACCGCGCTCTGCCGATCCCCATCGAAGTACTCGATCGCCGTGTTGACCACCCGAGCGACGAGCGCGGCCCGGTCCCCCTCGTGGCGACTCAGGGTTCCCTGGGAGAGCCGGCGCAACATCGTCTGACGCGGAATACCCACCGTTCTGGACAGCGCACTGTCCGACAGCCCGAGCGTGCCCTTCAAATCAGCGAGTAGCTCGGCGGATGCCCCACCCCTGATCTCCTCCAGTGTCGGCAGACCGAGAAGCTCGATTCGCGTAGCCATCGGATTCTCCCTTCCAGCGAACTCGATGCAACGGACCGGAATCGTCCGTATGGGATACCGGATTGTACCACGCGGACCGCGGAGCAACACGATCCGCCAGCCCGCATCCGGCGCGAGACGTACGGCACCCGGAATGATGCCGCCCAGGTCACACAGCGTGGCGCGCCAGGCCCCGGATCAGCGTCCGGTAGTAACCTCCGCCGTCGTGACGGCCAACTCCACCAGCATCTACAACCTCACCGGCCGCGAAGTGCTCGACAGCCGCGGCAACCCGACCGTCGAAGTCGAAGTGGCCCTCGAAGGCGGCGCCTCTGGCCGCGCCATCGTCCCCAGCGGCGCCAGCACCGGCCGTCACGAAGCCGTGGAACTGCGCGACGGCGACTCTGCCCGCTACGGCGGCAAGGGCACGACGATGGCCGTCGGCCACGTGAACGGTGAGATCGCCGAGGCGGTCCGAGGGCTCGACGCAGCCGATCAGCCGGAACTCGACCGCGTGCTTCTGGCGCTCGACGGCACGCCGAACAAGGGCCGTCTCGGCGCGAACGCGGTGCTGGGGGTCAGCCTGGCGGCCGCGCACGCCACCGCTGCTGACCGCGGCCTGCCGCTCTACGCCTCGGTCGGGGGCCCCGACGCCTGCACCCTGCCGGTGCCGATGTTGAACATCCTGAATGGCGGCCAGCACGCCGCGGGCTCGACCGACTTCCAGGAGTTCATGGTCATGCCGACCGGCGCCGGCTCGTTCACCGAGGGTCTGCGCTGGGGCGTCGAGATCTACCACCGGCTGCGCGCGATCCTCCACGACCGCGGCTTCTCCGTCGCGGTCGGCGACGAGGGCGGTTTCGCGCCCGCCCTGGGCGGCAACGAACGCGCCATCGAGGTCATCCTGGAGGCGATCGAGGCCGCCGGACGCCGCCCCGGCGAGGACATCCGGATCGCGCTCGACCCGGCCACGAGCGAGCTCTACGACGAGGCAACCGGCCGCTACCGCCTACCGATAGAAGGCCGCGAACTCGAGAGCGGCGAACTCGTCGACCTCTGGGCGGACTGGTGCCGCAAGTACCCGATCATCAGCATCGAGGACGGTCTGGCCGAGGACGACTGGGCTGGCTGGCAGGCACTGTGCGAACGGCTCGGCAGCGACGTGCAACTGGTCGGCGACGACCTGCTGGTGACGAACATCGAGCGCATCCACCGCGCCATCGAAGAGCGCTCCTGCAACGCTTTGCTGTGCAAGGTGAACCAGATCGGCTCCCTGACCGAGAGCGCGGCCGCGGTCGAACGGAGCCGCGGCGCCGGCTGGGGCGTCGTCATGAGCCACCGTTCGGGCGAAACGGAAGATGTGACGATCGCGGACCTGGCCGTGGCCTGGAACACCGGCCAGATCAAGACCGGCGCCCCCGCCCGTAGCGACCGCGTCGCCAAGTACAACCAGCTCCTCCGCATCGAGGAGCAGCTCGGCGGACGCGCCGTCTATCCTGGCCTCGACGCTTTCCCGCATACCAAGCCAACCGGATAGCCCGTCCGAAGCACCGCTAGTCGCACCGGGCGCCCCGCCAGTCTTCGATGCCTTCGAGCCACTCGTCGAACTCGATGGTTGCCGGAGCGCACAGGCTGCTGGCATTGAACCAGAACACCGCGAGTTCAGGGATGTCGAGAAGTTCGTCCGGAAGGGGGCCCGACAGCTCTGTGCCGTGGATGTAGATTTCAGTTAGCGCCGTGAGGCGACCGATCTCGGGCGGCACCGGACCGGTCAAGTTGTTGAACCACAAACGCAACGCCACCAGATCGGTCAGATTGCCGAGCGCCGGCGGTATGCCGCCCGAGAACTCGTTGTCCCCGAGCCAGAGCCATCTCATGTCCGTCAGTTCGCCCAGCCAGGAGGGAATCTCGCCGGTCAACTGGTTGGCTCGAACCTCCACCAGGTGCAGCCCTGTCAGGTTCCCCAGCGAGGCGGGAAGCCCGCCGGTCAGTTGATTGAAGCCCAACCGCAGGTAGGCCAGGTCTCGGAGGCGCCCCAGCTCCGCGGGAATCTCGCCGGTCAACTCGTTCGAGTACAGGTACAGGTAGACCAGGTTGGGGAGGCGCCCCAGCTCCGGCGGAATCTCGCCGGTCAACTCGTTCGACTGCACGAACAGCCACACGAGGTCGCGGAGATTGCCGAGTTCGCGGGGGATCGACCCAGTCAACTGGTTGTCGCTCAACACGAGCACGAGAAGCCGGTCCAGGTCGCCGATCGCCGGTGGAAGCTCACCTCTCAGCCCGTTATTGCCCAGTTCGATCCAGGTCACGCGGCCGGCCGAGTCGGTGGCCACGCCGTACCACTCATCGAGCGGGCGGTTGCTCAGCCAGTTCTCCTTGTTGGTCCAGTTGTCGCCATCGGTCGCCCGATAGAGCGCGATCAGGGCGTTGCGGTCCCGCTTGGAGATGACGGTCGTGGGCGAGAACCCGGCGTGCAGCGTGTAGGCGCCGGTCGTCTCGCCATCCGCGACGGTCACACGTGCGTAGTACGTCCCCGGCCCAACCGGGGCGGCGATGCGGAAGTTCTTCTCGGCGCCGGAGTCCGAGTCGCTGGCCAGGACCGATCCGGCTGCGTTCATCAGCGCGCCCTCGGTATCGGTCAAGCCCGTCGTCCGAAGCTGCACCCTGCCGGTCCGGGGAACCTGGAACACGAAGAAGTCGGTGTCGCCGGTCCCCAGGAAGCCGGCCAGCGCGCGTTCCAGCGGAATGTCCGTCGCCTCCGCGCGGGAATCGCCGTGGTCGTCCGTGGCGGCACACGAGAAGAAGGTTGTGTCCTTCACGGGCCGCAACGGGCTACCGAGGCGGTTGGTATAGATGCGCGTCGCCCCGGTCCGGGTGTCGACCACCGTCATCTCGACCGCCACGTCAGTCAGACCTCCGGCGAACACCCAACGTTTCCCGTTCACCGTACAGCCGTCGAGCACCTTGACCACGATCTCGATGTTGGCGGGATCGAAAAACCAGAACAGCCCGGTGTCGCCGCTGAGCGGCCTCGCCTTGCCGGCGCCCTTCTCCTCGTCTTCGGTTTTCCAGTTCAGGTGCACGCGAAAGCGGCCGTTCTCCAGGCAGAGCGTCTTGTCGCCGGCGATGCACTCGCCGGGCGCGGCCTGAGGCGCTTCAACGTGAGCGCCGCGATAGCGCTCCAGCGCGAGTTCGACCTCCCGTTCCGGGTCCAACAGGCGTCTCGGCAATGGCAGGGGCTTCGCCCGCCCGGGCCGATCTACCGAGGCCATGCTCCCGCTCGGCGCACAGGTCTCGAACGCGGTCACGTCCTGCACCGGCGTGAACAGCGTCCCCTCCGGGTTGAACCAGGTTTCGGCGATGCCGGTCTCCGTATCGACCACCGTCAACTGAACCTCGGTGTCGGTCAGACCACCGGCGAAAACCCAGAAGTGCTGGTTCAGACCGCAACCGTCGAGCAGCTTGACGACCATCTCGACGTTGGCTGAATCGAAGAACCAGAAGGCGCCGGTGTCCGCGGTCAGCGGCATGGCGACGCCCCGGCCGACGGCGCCGCCGGCGGTCGCCCACTCCGCGGTGACCTGGAACCTGCCTTCGTTCAGGCACAGAGTCCGGTCATCCCCGGCGCATGCCCGCACTTCGCCGAACGTCACCGCGCTGGCCTCGTCGGTCGCCGAGGAACGTCCTCCGGCGTTGCTGGAGGCCACCCGGTAGGAACGATAGGTCGCCGGCTGCAGTCCTTCGACGACGAAGGTGGTCGTGTCGCTCCCGACACCGGCGATCAGAGTGAAGTCCGTCTCGCTGACGGTGCGCTCGAAGATGTGGAATGCCGTTTCGTCGTTCGAGTTGTCCTGCCAGTGGAGTTCCACGCTGTGCTGATCGAGAGGCTTGGCGGTCAGATCGGATGGACTGGCCGGTCCACCGTGCGCCGGGTACAGAAAGCGCACCGCCGCCAGATCGTCGGGGCTGGGCCGACCACCACCGTAGATCTGCCTGCCTCTGGCCGACGCCCGCATCAGGGAACTGCTGGTCAAGGCGCTGCAGGTATCGGCAAACCCCTGAGCGCACGAATGAGCGAGGCCGATCGCATGGCCCAACTCGTGAGCCATCACGTACTCATGCACCTTGCTCGCGCTGAGGCTCCGTGCCGCCCAGCCCCGGCCGTAGCCGTCCTGGGTCAGGATGTCGGTCTCGATGAACGGAAGCGCCTCCTGCCAACTGTTGCCGGGAATCCTGTGGCGGCCCCCGTCCGCACACGAGAACCAGTACCTGGTGATCGCCAGGATGCCTCCGGTACTCATCTGGAAGTAGCCCGGAATCTCGTCGTGCGGGTCCTCGAACAGGATCGAGTTGACACCGTCGCGCCGGGCGATCCCGGCCTTCTTGTCCGTTGCGCCCAGATTCACGATCTGGACGCGGCTCTCCGGATCGTCGTTCCAGGCGCGCATCGCCCGGACCACTTCACCGATTCCTCCGCCCGGAACTCCGGCCTGTCCAGCGGCCTGGATCGTGAACCCGACGCCGCGCTTCCGGTCGAACTGCGGCCAACGGAGCAAGAGGGCAGGTACGTCGCACGAAGAGCGAGACGTAAGCAGCCGGTAGGGGGAGATCCGTGAGACCGGCCCCTCGGCCGAGGCGGCCGCCGTGAAGTAGTCCGCCTCACGCTCCACCCCGCGAACCCGGTCACCGATCCAACGGCGAAAGCCATCGCCGCTTCGGGGCCGGTGGCGGCTCGCCAGTCCGTCGTCCGGTACCGGCACCTCGTCGTGAAGCGCTGTCTCGCGCACGAGCAGATCGCCCGTGGCCGATTTCGCCTCGAAGAACATGCCTAGCGACAACTCCACCGCGCGGTAGACGGCGCCGGTTCCTGCATCCGGCACCTCGTCGAGGAAGAGCAGCATCCGGTCGCCTTCCGCCATCATCGGCAGGCCGAAGATGCCCGAGACCACGCCGTCCTCACTCACACCTCCGGGTTGCCGGACGACGATCGTGCCGCCGGGAACGAACCCCTTCAGTACCTCCTCCACTTCAAAGAGAACGTCGGTGGACGGCCGTCGCGCCCCCGAAGCCGGCATCACCGCACGCACTTCACCGAATACGATGAGCGGCGTCCGGTCCACCATCACGTCGTCGCCGGGCACGACGTAGATGAGCCCGTCCGCCGGCGCCGCGGTCAGGCACGCCGCCAACGAACAGCCGAACAGGATCCAGGGGAATCGCACGGACCATTTGCGGGCGCGCGGACCGGCCTGGCTGGCTGCGTTCGCGTTCACCCCCGGGACTCCTCTTCTTTCCCCCTAATCTTGCGGGGCTCGAACTATAGTTCAAGAGGAACACGACGAGGTCCGCGACGTTCGTACCGGTGGCGCCAGTGCGCAGCAGTGCGCCCGCGGCGTCAAGGGCCTGGTAGGAGTCGTTGTCGTCGAGGGCGGCGCGCGGGTCGATTCCGGCCCTGCGGATGCGGGCGACGGTCGATGCGTCGACGATGGCGCCGGCAGCATCGGTGGGCCCGTCGCGGCCGTCGGTGCCTGCGGCCAGCAAGACCCAGTCGTCACGGTCGGCCAGCGGGCCTTCTACCGCTTCGAGCGCGAATGCGAGCGCCATCTCCTGGCTGCGGCCGCCCCTGCCGCCGCCGCGAACGGTAACCGTCGTCTCGCCGCCGGCGACGTAGGCAGCCGGAGGCGCCGCCGCGAAGCGCCTCGCCAGCGCCACCCCGACTTCGCGCGCCTCGCCCTCCAGCGGCTCTGGTCCGACCTCGGCGCCGGTTCCACACGCCGCAGCCATCGCCCTGACGCTGGTCCGATTGCCGCCGACGACCCGGTAGATCGCGTCGTCGAAGACGGGGTCTCCGGGCTTGGGCGTTTCCTCGACATCTCCGCGAACGCCCGCCTCGAACCGGTCTCGAACGGAACCCGGAATGGCCTGCAGCACTCCACAGCGATCGAGCACGGCGTATGCGTCCCCGAACGTCGACGGATCGGGCGCCGTCGGCCCGCTGCCGATCACTGACGGATCGTCGTCAATCACGTCGGAGAGGGCGAGAGTGATCGCCCGCGCGGGTCGCAACCGGCGCAGGAGACCTCCGCCCTTGGTCGTCGACAAGTGCTTGCGCACCGCGTTCAACTCGTGGATCGTGGCGCCGCCGCGGAGCAGTTGACGCGTCACCTGCAGCTTCTCCCCAAGCCCTATGCCCGGCGCGGGCGCCGGCAGCAGCGCCGAAGCCCCACCCGAGATCAGCACCAGCGCCAGGTCGTCCGCACCGAGTGCTGCCGCACGCCGCTCGAACTCTCTGGCCGCGGCGAAACCGCGCTCGTCCGGTAGCGGGTGTCCCGAACGGAGCGCCTCGAACCGTGCCGGTCCCACGGCCTCGTCGTGGGTCACGAGCTGCACGTCGGACGGCCGGAGTCGGTCCCCGAAGGCCCGCACTGCCGCCTCTGCCATGCCGAACGCGGCCTTCCCGACCGCCAGCACGGCGGTGCGGCCGTACGCTTCAACGCGCAGGTCGAGTTCGCCAAGCGCCGAGGCGGTCGACGCCACCGGGTCGGCCGCCGCCACGCCCGCGTGGAAGATCTCCTCCGCCCGCTGTCGGAATGCCTCGATCACGCGCCAAGGATACGGCGAGAGCCGGCAAAGTCCTTGCGCTCCAACCGCCCATTTGGTACTTTCCATTGCACCAGATCGGATTTCCGCGGAGACACCGGATGAACAGTCGAGACACTCGCGAGGAGCTGAGCATCCCCGCCATGGACGAGATCCGCGGAGGATCGTGCTCCGCAGGCCTGTTGCGCGAGTTGAAGGCCGCGCTGGAGCTGTCTGACATCGAACTGGCGGGCATCGTCGGCATCCCGCGCCAGACCATGCTGCGCCGTCTGCAGAACGGAACTCTCAAGCGCCACGAAGCAGACCGGGTTGTCGCGATCGCCAAGGCCTACAACAAAGCGCTCGACTTCTTCGACCACAAGCACGAGTCAGCCCTCCGGTGGATGAACCTGCCCAACCCCGGCCTTGACGGAGAAACACCCCTGGAACACGCCGATACCGTCACCGGCGCGAACGACGTCGTCGTGCTCCTCCACCGGATCGAGCACGGCATCCCACTCTGACCTTTCCAGCCGACTGCCTCGGTCGCGATGCGTCCGCTGCCCTACAACAACGTGAAGCGCGATGAGGACCTGGAGAATCGCCCAAGCGATCCACGCTACCGACGCGCCGACGATGTTGAGCGGCTTGGGGGCCGCGCTCCACGGGGGCCGTTGGAATCCGCCCGGAATGCCCGCTGTCTACTGCAGCGAGACATCTTCTCTGGCAATGCTCGAAACCCTCGCGCGCACCAAGGGTCTCCCGAACTCTCCGACCTTCGGGATCCTGGACCTGACGATCCCGGACGACGACGTGGTCGAACTGCCCGCCGACGAAGCCGCTCGAAACGGCCAGAAAGCCGGCGCGGCAGCACTGAAGGAGCATCTCGCCTTCGCCGTGCCCAGCGTGGTGAACCCGCTGGAAAGGAACATCGTGATCAACCCGCTGCACCCAAGGTTCGGCGCGGTGAAGTCCGGCGAGATTCGCACGTTCCGGTTCGACCACCGGCTGGGCTGAAGCGGCTTGGGCCACTCGTGCCGCCGAGACGGCCGTTCGTGAACCACCCCACCCGCCGGTAGAATGAACGACCCGACACGGGGTGCCGCCATGGATTCCAATCAAGCGCCGCCTTCTGTAGCCTGCAGGATCGGCTGGGAGTCCCCGGCGCCGGTCCCCGATGGCCATCGCTTCAACGATTTTCTCGAAGCGAAGGGCAGCCGGCTGCTGGCGCACGGGCTGGACCTCGCTGCCTTCTTCGAGCGGGGGCAGGCGCCGGCGACCGGGCTGCCCACGGCCGCGATGCCGAGTCCACTGGAGATCGCCTTCCTGCCGAACATCCGCACCCAGGTGAGGACGATGGAACGCTGTTTCCAGCGCGCGATCGACCTGGTCGGCTACCCCGCCCCGTTCCACTTCGCCTTCGCCTCGAAGGCGAACACAGCCGAGGAGATCGTCCGATCGACCCTGGCAGCCGGCGCCCACCACGAGATGTCGTCCAACGTCGACGTCGAGATCGCGCGGCGCATGATCCGATCGGCTCGGCTGCCGGAAGACCGCATCGTGCTCGCGAACGGCTTCAAGGGTCCGGGAAGCGACTACGCGCAGAACCTGGTCGCTCTCCGGCAGGAACACCCCCGCACGATCCCCATCCTCGAGGACGCGTCCGAGCTGGAGACCTTCGCCGGCAGCGGCCTGGCCTTCGAACTCGGAGTCCGCCTCAGGCTGCGGGGCCCGAAGGTCGGCGCCGCCGCCTGGCTCGACGGTACGCGGCTGGCCGATCGCGACTCGCGTTTCGGCGTCGATGCCGCCGAGTCCGAGCGCCTCGCAACCGAGATCGACCGGACGCCCGCAACGCGCTTCGTCCTCCTGCACGCGATGTTCGGTTCGGCAAGCAGCGACGAGGAGGAGTTCGTCACGGCTCTCGAACCGGCGCTCGATCTCTACGCTCGCCTCGGCCGCCACCACCGGGAACTCCGCTTCTTCGACTTCGGCGGCGGGGTGCCCGGAAGGACCACACTCGACAGCAGCTTCGACTACGACCTCTTCGCCCGCCGGCTGCTCGAGAGCGCGACCGCGCGCTGCGCCGTCCATGGCGTCAGGCCGCCGGCGCTGATCGGCGAGTTCGGGCGCTACACCGTCGCCGAGCACGCGGCCCACCTGTTCCGGGTCATCTCGGTCAAGCCGAACAGCCCCGGGCTTCCCTGGTACCTGGTCGACGGCTCGATCATGACCTCCTTCCCGGACACGTGGGCCCTGGGCGAGCACTTCATCTGCCTGCCTCTCAACCACCTCGACCGGCCCTTCCACCGTGTGCGGCTGGGCGGCATCACCTGCGACCGCGACGACGTGTATCCGCCCCGCGGCAGCACGGCGCCCCTCTTCCTGCCCGACCTGGACCCCGCGGACCTGCACGAGACCCCACTCCATGTGGGCTTCTTCTCGGTCGGCGCCTACCAGGAGATGCTCGGCGGCGTGCGCGGAAGCAAGCACTGCGTGCTGCCTGAAGCGACCGAACTCCTGATCGACGAGGACGCCGACGGCGGCTTCGTCTGCGACATCGTGCCGGGGCATACGACCGAGGACGTGCTCCACAACCTGGGCTACGGGCGAACGGCGCGCGTCGGCCCGCCGCGGACCGCGTCGCCGGTGCCGCTGGCCTGAGGGAATCCGTGTTACGAAGCTGCCAATCGCTAGCCGTGATCTACCCGCACGTGACGTTGCTGCTGAGCCTCTTCGCATCTGCCCTTATCGCCGCAGACGACTCTCCTCCGGCCTTCGTCGACGGCGCCGCCGAACTCGGAGTCGACTTCACTCACTTCAACGGCATGACCGGCGAGCTCTACTTCGCCGAGCACATGGGGGGCGCCGTCGCCCTGTCGGACTTCGACGGCGACGGCGACCTCGACCTCTACCTCGGCCAGGGGCATCCGTTGGCGCCACCTGGGAACGGAGGCGTCTCGCCCGCCTCCGGAAACGCCAGCGACTCAATCCTGCGCGACCGGCTGTTCCGCAACGACCTCGATGCCGGCGAACTTCGATTCACGGACGTCACGGCCGAAAGCGGTCTCGACGCCCGTGGCTACGCCATGGGCGTTGCAGTCGGCGACATCGACAACGACGGCGACCCCGACCTTTACATCCTGAACCTGGGCGCCAACGAACTCTGGCGCAACGACTCGGCGCCCGGCGCGCCCCGCTTCACCAACATCACAGACGGCAGCAGCACCGGCGACCCCCGGTGGAGCGCCGCCGCCAGCTTCTTCGACTTCGACGGCGACGGCCTGCTCGACCTGTTCGTTGGCAACTACGTCGAGTTCCGGCTCGCCATCCACAAGCAGTGCGCCTCGGCCGAGGGCGTGCTGGACTACTGCGGGCCGAAGGCCTATCGCGCCGAGGCGAACCGCGTGTTGAGGAATCGCGGCGGAGGCGTGTTCGAGGACTGGACGGCACGCCTCGGTCTGGCCGACTTCGCCCGACCAACCCTGGGAACGATCGCATCCGACTTCGACGGCGACGGCCTGATCGACGTCTACGTCGCCAACGACCAGGAGGCCAATGCCCTGCTGCTCAATCGCGAAGGCGCCTCCTTCGTCGACGACGCGGTCATGGCCGGCACGGCCGTCAGTGCGTCGGGCCAACCACAGGCGAGCATGGGCGTGCTTGCCGAGGACTTCAACGGAGACGGTCTGGTCGACCTCTTCATGACCCATCTCCGCCGCGAAACGAACACCCTCTATGTGAACCTCGGCGACGGCATCTGGGACGACATCACACGCACCAGCGGTCTGGGCAGCCCCAGCTTCTCCTATACCGGCTTCGGCACTGCGGCGCTCGACTACGACCTGGACGGAGAGCTCGACATCTACGTCGCCAACGGCGCCGTCAAGCGGATCGAGGAACAGTTCCGGGGCGGCGAATCGCTCCCACTGCGACAGACGAATCAACTGTTCCGAGGTCTCGGCAACGGCCGCTTCGAAGAAGTCCGGGACTTCGAGAGCCCCACCGTCCCCGAAGTGAGCCGGGGGTTGGCCGCGGGCGACTTGGACAACGACGGCGACCGGGACCTGGTGGTCGCCAACAACAACAGCCCGGCGCGCGTTCTCGTCAACCAACTCCGGCCGGACTCGCAACACTGGGCCGGGGTCGATCTGCGGCTCGCGGGCGAAGACGAGAGCACACACGGACGCCGCGCCCTCGGCGCCTGGGTCGGCGTACGCGACGCCGGGAGTGACGAAGTACGCCGCTGGCGCCGCGTCCACACCGACGGTTCCTATGCGGCGTCCAACGATCCCCGCATCCCCATCGTTGCCGCCGGCGCGGCTCCGACCGTTGTCGTCTCCTGGCCTGACGGCGGTCGCGAGGTTTTCACACCTGGCGGCCTGGGCCGGTACTTCACCCTGGTCCGAGGCCTCGGCGAAGCCGACGGCGCGACAACAGGTGCATCGCGGTGAAGGCCGCACAACCAGCACAGGCGGCCACCCTGGCCACGCTCGTCGCGACTCTGACGCTCACTCTGACGCCTCAGCAGGCCCTCGCGCAGCCCGCCCTGGAGCCCCTCGATCGACCACGGATCGACCACTACGAGCCGTCCGTCCAGGATCAACTGACAGCCGCGCGAACCCGGGTCGACAGCCTGCTCGAAGCGCCCGAGCCGGACGAAGCTGTAATGGCAGCAGCCTTCGGCCTGCTCGGTCAGCTCTACCTCCTGTACGACTTCATGGGGCCCGCCGCCGCCGCTTTGCGCAACGCCGAGACGCTAGCTCCCGCCGACCCGCGCTGGCCCTACTTTCTGGCCGTTCACGAGACGTTCGAAGGCAACGTCGAGGGGACGGTCGCCGCACTCGATCGGGTTCTAGCACTGGAACCCCGCGACCTCGCGGCACGAACCCGCCGTGGCGACGCCCTGCTCGAGCTCGGACGCTTCGACGACGCCGAGCGCGACTACGCGCGAATCCTGGAACTTGATCCGAACCACTCCGCCGCCCGCTTCGGCCTCGGCCGCCTCGACTACGAACGCGGAGAGTTCGAGCGCGCGGCTAAACACTTCGAAACGGCGCTAGCCGGACAACCCGACGGGTCCGCCATTCACCACCACATCGGGTTGGCGCTCCGACGGCTGGGCCGGCGCGACGAGGCGGCGCTCCACCTGGAGCGGAATCGGCATGTTCGCGTCGGTTTCCCCGACCCGCTGTTCGCCGCCTTGCAGCCGCTGAACGCGAGTCGCGAGGCGCACTTCAAGCGCGGCACCGACGCCATGCGCCGAGGCGACGCTCAAACCGCGCTAAGCGCCTTTGAAGCCGTACTCGAGGCCCTGCCCGACGACCCCGTCACCTTGTTCAACGTCGGCATGGCGCTGATCGAACTCGGCGACAAGGCACTGGCTGAAGAGCGCATGCGCCGCGCGATCGAGATCGACGACAGCTACCGCGAACCGCACTACAACCTGGCGCTGATCCTGGCCGAGCGGGGCGACCTGGAGGGCGCCGAACGCCACTTCCGGCGGGCAGTCGAGATCGATCCCGACGACTTGGAGGCACGGGTCCGGCACGCCGACGTACTGACTCGACTTGGCAGGACGCCGGAGGCGATCGCGCTGTTGGGTGACGTACTGAAAAAGGACGCGGCGATGCCCATCGCCCAGTTGGCCCTGGGCGCCGCGCACCAGGCCGCGGGAGATCCGGAGGCGGCCAGGATCGCCCTGCTCGACGTGCTCGAGGCCGCCCCGGGCGCACCGCGGGAGCGGGCCGAAGCCCACTACCGTCTGGCGGTTCTCGCCGAGACCGAGGCAAGCGCTACCTCGCCCAACCAAGGGGCCACGCATGAAGACGCCCGCCACCCCGCCTCTCACCTGGAGAAGGCGGTCGATCTCGATCCCGACTTCGCCGAGGCCCACGCCCTGCTCGGACGCCTGCTGGCGCAACGGGAGCGCTACCCGGAAGCCGCCGGCCACTTCGCTCGAGCACTGGCCCGCGATCCGACGAACGGGACCTGGCACGGCGCCCGCGCCATGGCTCTCATTCTCGGCAAGCGCTACGCATCGGCCCGCGGGGCCCTGGCCAGCGGTCGCAACGCCCTGGCGAGCGCTGGAGGACGAGACACCCGTGCGGTGGACCATCTGGACACACTGCTGGCGCGGCTGCTGGCAGGGAGCCCCGACCCGGGCGTCCGCAACGGCCGCGAGGCGCTCGCCATCGCCCAGCGCCTGATGTCGGAGCGGCCGACTCTGGAGCACGGTGAGACGCTCGCGATGGCGCTCGCGGAAGTCGGCGACTTCGAGCGCGCGACGGCCCTGCAGAGGCAAGTCCTTGAGGAAGTCAGGAGTCGCGGCAGCTCGCCGACCCCGGGGCAGGAGCTTCGTCTCCGCTCGTACCAGAACAACGAACCGGTGCGCGAACCGTGGTTCTCGCCCTGATCCCGACCCTCGCGGCCGCGCTCGGGATGGCTGCGGCCGAGGAGGCGACAGGCGTCAAGGGCCTCCGCTTCGTCGACGCCTCCGAAGTCTGGGGCATCGACTTCCGTCACCACCATGGCGGGCAGGGCGACTACTACATGATCGAGACGGTGGGCAGCGGCGTGGTGGCGTTCGACTACGACGGCGACGGCGACGACGACCTCCTCTTCGTGGACAGTGGCGAGCCGACGCCCCACGGCGGCAAACCGGGTCGGACGACCCTGCTGCGAAACGACCTGGGCAGCGAAGGTGGCCGTTTCGTCGACGTAACGAACGCCTCGGGCATCCTCCTCGACAGTTACGGCATGGGCGCCGTAACCGGTGATGTCGACGGCGACGGCACTCCCGATCTGTACCTGACCGCTTTCGGCCCCAACCGCCTCTGGTTGAACCGCGGCGACGGCTCCTTCCGCGCGGCGCCACCGGAGACCGCCGCCGATCCCTCCTGGAGCACCTCGGCGGCCTTCGGCGACGTGGACCTCGACGGCGACCTGGACCTGTACGTGGCGAACTACGTCGACTTCAGCTACGACAACAACCAACTCTGCGGGCAGCCCGAGCGAGGCATTCGTTCCTACTGCCACCCGGATGTGTACGACGGTCTGGCGGATCGCTTCTACCGCAACGACTCGGGCCATCAGGGGACGCCGATCCTCGTCGACGCAACGGTGGAACTGGGCCTGGGCGACGCGCGAAGCGCCGGCCTGGGCGTCGTCATCACGGACTTCGACGACGACCGGAGGCCCGACATCTATGTCGCCAACGACTTGGACCCGAACCTGCACTTCGTGAACCGGTCCACCTCGGAGGGTCCACGCTTCGAGGACGATGCTCTTCTCGCCGGCACCGCCCTGTCGGACCGCGGGGAGGCCGAGGCCGGCATGGGTATCGCCGTCGGCGACATCGACGGCAACGGTTTCGAGGACCTGATCGTCACCCACCTCGACCGGCAGACCAACGCCCTCTACTCAAACCGGGGCGACGGTCTCTTCCTCGAGCGCCGGTTCGCCGCAGGCATCGCCGAGCCATCCATGCCTTGGGTCGGTTTCGGCGTCGACCTGGCCGACTTCGATCTCGACGCCGACCTCGACCTCGCGGTCGCGAACGGCCACGTGATACACAACATCTCCGAACATGAGGGCTACAGCGGCGCCGCATACGCCCAGCCGAACCAGTTGTTCGAGAACATCGAGGGCCGTTTCGTCGAGGTCGAGAACAGCGGCATCGACGCGGTCCGGGTGAGTCGCGGGCTGGCCACCGCGGACTTCGACCTCGACGGCGACCTCGACCTCATCATCTCGAACTGCAATGACCACGCGGAGGCCTACCGCAACGAGGGCGACCGCCGCGGCGCGGTTCTCCAGGTCGACCTGCTCAACCGGCAGGCGTCCAATCGGCGCGCCGTCGGCGCTGTGCTCGAGCTCCGTTCGAGCGCAACGGTCCAGCGTCGCGAAGTGCGGGCCGGTTCGTCCTACCTGTCCCAGAACTCGCTCACGCAGACGTTCGGCGTGCCGGCCTCGGACGCCACGGACGGGGCCGCGGACACCGTCCCAGCAGCAGCAGCCGAGCTCCGGATTCGCTGGCCCAGGCAGGGCAGCCTGCGGCTGCCGGACCTGCCGCTCGGACAGCGCGTGCGAGTAGTCCGTTGAACACGCCCGGCGAAGGCATGCGGATCGCCCGGACGGCGCGTCTGGCAGCGGCCAGCCTGTTCGGCATCGCGGCGCTGGCAACTTCCTCAGCCGGCGGCGACATCGCCTTCCGAGAGGTCAGCGCCGCTTGGGGCCTCGATTTCAGGCACAACGCCGGGGTTACGGGCCGAATGTACATGGTCGAGACGATGGCAGGCGGTGTCGTGCTCTTCGACTACGACGGCGACGGCGACGACGACGCCTTCTTCGTCGACGGCGGAGTCCTTCCCGGGTACGAAGGTCCTCCGCCGCGCTCGCGGCTGTTGCGCAACGACGCCGGCAACGATTCCCCGCGCTTCGTCGACGTGACAGACGGAGCAGGAATCGACTTCGGCGGCTACGGCGTCGGCGGTGCCGCGGGCGACATCGACGGCGACGGCGACTTCGACCTCTACGTCACTGCCTTCGGCAGCAATGAGCTCTTTCTGAACCTGGGCGACGGCAGCTTCCGGGCCGCCGGCACGGAACGAGGCGTCGACGATCCCCGCTGGAGCGCTTCGGCCGCCTTAGGGGACGTCGACCTGGACGGCGACCTCGACCTCTACGTGGCGAACTACACCGACTTCTCGGTCGCGAACCACAAGGTCTGCGGCCTTGGCGCCTCAAACAAGAGCGCGGACGGGGCCACCGGCAAGCCCGAGCGCGGCTACTGCCACCCGGACATGTACAACGGCGTGTCGGACCGTCTCTACCTCAACGAGGGCAACGGATACTTCGTCGATGGCACCGCCGCAAGCGGCCTCGACACCGTCGCGGAGGCCGGCCTCGGCGTGGTGATCGGCGATCTCGACGGCGACCGCTGGCCCGACCTCTACGTGGCCAACGACAAGGATCCGAACCTGCTCTTCCGCAACGTGGGCGGCGGCCGTTTCGAGGACGAATCCCTGCTCTCGGGCACCGCCTATGACCGAAGCGGCAACGCGGAGGCCGGAATGGGCGTCGAACTGGCCGATCTCGACGGCGACGGGCGGCAGGACCTGGTGGTGACGAACTTCGCGCTCGAAACGAACGCCTTCTACCGCAACGCCGGCGGCGGCATCTTTCTGGATCAGCGCTTCCCGTCCGGTCTGGCCCAACCGTCCCTGCAGCGCCTGGCCTTCGGCGTCAACGCATTGGACGCCGACCTCGACGGTGACCTCGATCTGTTCGTGGCCAACGGCCACATCCAGCCGGAGGCAGCGCGCATCGGCGAAGTCGGCGCCTACGAGCAACCAAACCAACTGTTCGAGAACCTGGGCGGCGGGCGCTTCCGGGAGCGACCCGACATCGGCCTCGACGAGGTACGGACCAGCCGCGGATCGGCCGTCGCCGATCTGGATCTCGACGGGGACCTGGACCTCGTCGTCGTCAACTCGAATCAGTTCTCCGAGACGTACGAGAACCGGACTGCCGGGCGGTGGCTAGCGTTCGGCCATGGAGCAATCGGTGCCCGCGTGGTCCTCGTGTCGGACGCACGGACGCAGGTTCGTGAAGTGCGGGCCGGCTCGTCCTACCTGTCTCAGAGCACATTGACCGTCTTCTTCGGACTCGGGGAGGAAGAACGGGTCGAACGCCTGACCGTGCGCCAACCTCCCGCGGAGAAAGCACTCGTCCTGCGGGACCTGCCGGCCAACCGGCGCGTCCGGCTGCAGAGATAGCATCGCGGCATGAACCCTCCCGTCCTTGTCGCCGCCTTTGTCGTCTTGGCGTCACACGCCGCGACGGGGATAGCAGCGCCACGTCCTGCTCAACAGACGGCCACCGTCCCAGAGCTCCCTCCCGCCATGGCCAAGGCTCTGGAGTTCGCCGGCGCCGGAGACCTGGCCGGCGCCATCTCCCTGGTAGAGGCGCTCTGCGCCGAGGACGACGCACCTGACGCGGCCTTCGGCCTGCTCGGCAGTCTCCACGTCGAGGCGGGCAACATGGAGAAAGCGATCGATATCCTGACGCCGCTTGCGGCCTCCGACCCGGCCGATCCGGGCGTGCTCTACAACGTGGGTCGCGCCGCCGAAGGACTCGGACAGTTCCAGAAAGCGGCTCTCTACTACCGCCGCTCGCTGGCAATCCAGCCCCGCTCGCCCGCGCTGCGCTCGCTCGGCATGCTGCTGGGGCGCGCCGGACGACCGGCCGAGGCCTACGCCTTCCTGCAACCCTGGACCGCGACCAACCCACAGGACCGCGAGGCCCGCATGGCGGCGGCGGCAGGCGCAATCGCCCTCGAGCGGACGCCCGAAGCCGAGGCGTTGCTCGAAGGACTGAGCGGCAACGATCCCGGCCTGAAGCTGCTCCGAGCGCAGGTCCTGCTTCAACGAGCGGACCCGTGGGGTGCGGTCAACGAACTGCGTCTCTTGGCCGACGAGGCGCCTTCCGGCATCGACGGCGCCATCCGGCGCACTCTCGCCCGTGCCTACCTTGTGGTCGGTGACGCCGATGCCGCTCTCGAACACATCGAGGCTGTCGAGACCAGCGGCCCCGAGGATGCGGTCCTGCTGGCAAGCGCATACTTCCAGGCTGGTCGGCTCGACGAAGCGATCAAGATACTGGCGCCGTTCGCCGAGCCACTGTCCAACAGTCCGCCACCAGAGAATCCTTCTCCCGTGGCCCGGGATGTCGTGCTCGAGTACGGCCGCTACCTCCATTCGGCCGGCGAGGCCGAACGCGCCGTGCCCTTCCTGCGCTTGGCCACCGAACTCGAGCCGGATGCCCCGGACGCCTACCAGGCGCTCGGACAGGCGCTTGCCGCGAGCGGCGACCGCGAACAGGCAAGGGGGGTGCTGGAGCGCTTTCAGACGCTGTCGCGGGAAGCCGGCGACGAGGTCGCCTCGGTCGACCAGATGCGGCGCGACATCGCCGACCCGACCGGCCGCGAGGTGCGGGAAGCCCTGGAACTGGCCACCGCCGGCGATGTCGAGGCGGCACTCGGCATCCTCGCCCGGGAGGCGCAGTTGGCGCCGACCGACCCCCGGCCCGCCTATGCCGCATCCTCCATTCTGCTGGGCGCCGGCCGCGGCTATGAGGCGCTGACCGCCGCCGACCAGGCGCTCATCGCGGCGCCGGGGCGTGCCGACGGTCTCTACCAGCGGGGGGCCGTGCTGATGTCACTCGAGCGTCTGGTCGAGGCCGAGGAGATGTTCCGTCAAGCCCTCGAAGATCAACCCGGCCATCCCGCGGTGCTGGCCGACTACGCCGTCCTGCTGATGAGCATCGACCGCAACGAGGAAGCACGTGGACTCCTCGAAAGGTTGCTCGAGGTCCGGCCCGACGACGCGCCGGCGCGAGGCCATCTCGAACGAATCGGCGGCGCTCCGAACGCGAAGGAGGCTGAGGCGAACGAGGAACGCGCCTGGGCGCGGATCGGGCGGGAGCAGATGCGCGGCCGCAACTTCCAGGCGGCGGAAGAGCCGCTCCAACGCGCCGTTTCTCTCGATCCCGTCGACGCCTCCCTGCGCCTCGACCTCGCGTCCACGCTCTGGGAGAACAACAAGCTGGCCGAGGCTGAGTTGCAGGCACGCGAAGCGGTCGCTCTCCTGCCTTCGTCCGCGGCAGCGCACCGGCTGCTCGGCGGTCTGCTCCTCTGGCGCGGCGCACACCTGAAGGCGGCTGAGTCCCTGGAGCGCGCGGCGACGCTGACCGAGCCGGACGCAGCCCTGCTGATCGAACTGGGCCGCGCCTGGGGCAGCGGCGCCGGCGAGGCAACAGCCTCCGAAGGACAAGACCGCCTCACGCGGGCTGAAGCTGCTTACCGTCGAGCGGTTGGCCTGGCGCCCGAGCACAGCGAGGCCGCCTACGGTCTGGCCCAGGTACTCAGGCGCCTCGGCCGGAACGAAGAGGCGGCAACCGAGATCGAGCGCTACCAGCAGCTCTACCGCAACGACCAGGAGGACACCCGCGAGGGTGGACTGGAGGCGGCAGAGCCCCCGGAGGACGGCTAACCCACTAGCTGCTAGAGGCCTCGCAGCAGCGACCGCGCCACCCCAAGATCCGCTGCATGGCGCCCGGCAAGAGCCGGCGCGGACGCCTCCCGCACAAACCGCTCCAGCGCCGGCCTGGCGATCTTCTGGCGTCCGGCTCGCGCAGCCACGCTGCCCAGGTTGAACAACACGCCGAGGTCACGCGGGTCGAGCGCCACGGACTGCTCCCAGGCCTCGATCGCCTCGTCCATCCGTCGTTGGTTGAACAGTGCGATCCCCAAGTAGTTCCAGGCCAGAGGCAACGCCCGGTTGAGTGCAAGCGCTTCGCGCGCCTCACGCTCGCAAAGCGGCCAGTCCGCGGCGTGGAGAGCCGCAAGCGCCAGATTCTGCCGCGCCTGCGGGTTCCTCTCGTCGAGCTCGAGGGACCGCAGCAGGATGTCCCTGGCACGACCGGTCTCCCCCGACTCGGCAAGCACCAGGCCAAGGACGTTCAGCGCGTCCGGATCTCTCGATCCGGCATGGCGCTCCATCAACCGCACCGCGTCCTGCGCTTGCCCCACCTGGGCCAGAGTCAACGCCAACTGCCGTTGCAGGAAGGCTGACGCCAGGCCCCGGCGCTCGGCGTCGATCATCAGGCGCAACGCTTCCTCGATTCGCCCCTGGTCGAGCAGAACCTGGGCCAGGTTGGAGTATCCGAGACCCATCTGCGGCCGGCGTTGGATCGTCCGCCGGGCGAGGTCCTCAGCCTGCTCCAGGCGTCCATCCTGGTACGCCTCCGAGTAGTCCTGGATCAACCGATCGAGGTCCACGAGGTTCTTGGGGTCGTCCTCTTCACCGTATGACTCCGGCAGGAGGCTGCCGCCCGAGGAACTCAGGTAGCCAAGACTCTGGAGCGCCCGCCGCTCGTCCTCGCTGACCATGCCAGCCAGCGGCGGCCACTCGGATTCGACCGGCAACAGAGCCGCGAACTCGGCCGCTGCCGATGCCTCCGCGGCATGGAGGTTTCTGACCTCCGCCGGGTCGGCAGCGAGATCGTAGAGTTCGGGGCGCGGCAGCGAGATGTACTTGAGTATGCGGGCGCCGCCCTCACCGCCGGTCCCGGCCTTGCGCTCGACAATCACGCCGCGCAGAGGCGCCCAACCACGCTGAAGGTTGGAGCGCAGCGCCTCGAAGTAGGTCACGTCAGGCGCCTTCGGTCCACCGCCGTCGCCCGGCGCCCGCCAGAGACTGCGGCCCGCCATACCAGGGATCGCGGAGGCTTCGACTCCTGCCGCTTCCAGCATCGTAGGCAACACGTCGACATGGCGCACCGGCGCATCGATCCGGGCGGCGGTCAGCGTTTCGGCCCACAAGACGAGGGGCACGGCAAGCGTGGCCTCGTACGCGAAGAGTCCATGCGTCTCTTCACCGTGATCCCCCAGACCCTCGCCGTGATCCGAGGTGACGACGACGAGCACGTCTGGGCGCCCTTCGCGGGACGCCACCGCCTGCACCAACCGGCCCACGTAGTCGTCGGCCGCCGCGACTTCGCCCAGATAGGGCTCTTCGGCGAAGCGGGCCGAGAACGGCGCAGGCGGCTCGTACGGGACATGGGGCTCGTACAGGTGGACCCATAGGAGCCGGCGTTCGCCCTCGTGCAGCCCCCACCAGGCGGTCGCCGCGGCAACAACCTCGGCGCCACTGCGCTCGGCGACGGCGAACCCGCGTGTAGACCCCTCCGGATACGAATCGTCGTAGACCTCGAAGCCCCGGCCCAACCCGTAGCGGGCGTCGAGCGGGAACGCGGCGACGAATGCGGCCGTCCGGAAGCCGGCGTCGGCAAACGCCGCTGCCGCGGTCGGGACGGATTCCGGCAGCACGAAGCCGGCGTTGTCGCGCACTCCATGCTCATAGGGCAACCGGCCCGTGAGCAGGTTCGCGTGCGACGGCAGCGTCATCACGCTGTGCGCACGCGCACGGTCGAAGACCCAGCCGCTCTCAGCCAGGCCGTCCAGATGAGGGGTCTCCGCCGCGGCGTTGCCGGCGAAACCGGGCGCGTCCGCACGGAGGGTGTCAATCGTCACCAGGACGACATCGCGCGCGAAGCCGGGCGCGGGCGCCTCAGGCCAGGGAGCAGCCTCCCGAACCACCGCTGGCTCTTCGCGGTGCCCCGGCTGGCAGGCCGCCAGGGTCGGAACCGTCAACAGCAGGGCGGCCGCTGCCTGCCGGGACCGCTCCCTCAGAGCGATTCCAGGTACTCCGCGAACTGCTTCGCCTCCTCGGCCCGCTCGCCCTCCGGCTCGAGTTCGAGCAGCCGCCGGAAATCGGCCGCGGCAGCGGCGTTCCGGCCCGCGGCCATGTTCGAAAGGCCGCGGAAGTAGTACGAGTCCGCCCAATCGGGCGCTGCCTCGATCGCCGCGTCGAGCTTGGCCAGGGCGCCCTCGAAGTCGTCCTGGTTGTAGAGATCGACCCCTTCGCGCACGAGGATCTCCGGATCCGCGCGCTGATCTTCGGGCATCCGCTCGAGATACGCCTGGGCCTCATCCGCCCGACCCAGAACCACCAGCCTCCGGCTCATCAGGCGCAGTGCGTCAACATTCGAAGGTGCGTAGCTCAGGGCCCGTTCCAGACTCGCCAACGCCTCGTCGTCACGCTCCAACTGCACTTGCGCCTGGGCGACCGCGACGAGCACCGCCGCCTTGGCGCCGTCCGGCAGCGCCGGTAGAGCCTCGGTGAATACCTGAATCGCCCCTTCGAAGTCCTCCGACCCTAGCAGCGTGTTGCCAAGCTCCAACTGTTCCCTCGCAGCTTGGGCCGCCTCGTCGTCCTCCAGCGCAGCGGCCGAGCCGTCGGTCGCTGAGGCCTGACCCGCTTCGAGGGTCGTCTTCAAGAAGACCCGGTCGGAAGGCGAGCCATACTCCTGGACCTGAGCAGTGTGCGTCGTGGATAGATAGCCCGCCTTCGACACGACCACATCCCAACTGCCGCCAGTGAGGCCGGCGCGGGCCCAGTTCCCCTTCCGGTTCGTCAGCGACTCTTCCGGACCGGCGCCGTCCAGCGTCAACTTGACGCTCGCTTCCTCGACCGGGTTGCCGTCCGGATCCTGAACGGTGCCACTGAGACGCCCCCGTCCGGCCCAAACCTGGGCGGAAGCCGCCGCAGCGAAAAGAACGACTGACAGCGTTGCACCGGCTACACGAGTTCGATAGTTCATCAGACCTCCCCTCGTCCTGAGACCGCCAATCTGCCGGCCATGGTACTACGGTGTTGGCGACGATCGGAAAGTGAGCCAATCAGCGATCTGAAAGTGAGCCACCTCGGCCGTGTTTCGAGTGTACGCGAGTGTGCCCTTTTGGGTCTCCTTCAGTGAGTAGCCGCCGCGGCTGCGGTAGCTGTGGGAAACCGGTCTGCCGGTTTTCCAAGGTCTGGCGGGAAACGGTCTGCCGTTTTCCGCCGGACCGGCAGATTCCGCAGCCGATCGCACCGGGCCAGCTCGCTCAGCGGCGCCGGGGAAGCCGATTTGGAGTCGTTGGCTGTGCGTATCTCGCCCTTCAGGCTCATGACGCCTTGGTCCGCAGCCGTGTCCGATAGGAGGACCCCTTGGTGGCGAGGATGTGGGCATGGTGCGACAGGCGGTCGAGCAGAGCGGTGGTGAGCTTCTCGTCGCCGAAGACCCTTACCCATTCGGAGAAGGCGAGATTGGAGGTGACGATGGTCGAGCGGCGCTCGTAGCGGTCGGCGAAGATGTTGAAGAGCAACTCGCCGCCGGCGCGGTCGAATGGGACGAAGCCGAGCTCGTCGCAGATCAGGAGATCCACCCGCTGAAGCCGCTGCTGCAGGCGCCCCAACTCCCGTTGATCGCGGGCTTCGAGGAGGTCGCGGACGAGGTCGGAGGCCTTGCGAAACCAGACCCGGTAGCGGCGCTTCGCGGCCTCGATACCCAGCGCGATCGCGAGATGCGTCTTGCCGGTGCCGATCGGGCCGACCAGGACGACGTCGTCGCCGCGGTCGATGTAGTCGCAGCAGGCCAGCTCGCGCAGTTTCGGCTTGGAGACTCCCTGTAGCGCCTTGAAGTCGATCTGCTCGAGCGTCTTGTGGTCGGGGAAGCGGGCCGCCCGCAGTCGGCGCGCAACGGTCCTGGCCTCACGGTCCCGGATCTCGGTTTCGAGCGGTTGCCAGAGGTAGTCCTCGTAGTCCCACTGCGCGTCCTGGGCCTGACGCGCCCGCTGCTCGTAGTCGCGCAACACGGAAGGCATCTTGAGCGTCTTGAGGCCCTCCTTGATGACGGCTCTGCGCGCGGCCTGGCTCACGAAGCCGCCTCCTGAAGCAGCACGTCGAAGTCGGCGGCTCTGGCGCTCTCGATCTCGTGGCGCCGGAGCGTCTCGGGCACTTCCATCCGGGGCGCAGAACTCCGCTCGACAAGTCCCAGCAGGTCGAAGCGGCCGGCGGCCAGGGCTTCCTCAAGAGCGGAGGCGACCTCCTCGCTGCCGTGGTCTGTGACCACGCTCAGCAGCTTGGCGAAGAGCCGCGCCGTCTCCAGCGCCCCGTGGCGCGCCTGGAGCATTCCCCGCAGCTTGCGGTACGCAGGACCGAGCTCTGCGAGCAGCTCCGGAGCGACTTGCCGCACCGCCTGAGGCTTCCGAGACAGCTCCTCGAAGTAGTGCGCGTAACGCACCAGGCGCTGTCCCGGCCGCACCAGGTCGCAGCGGCACTCCTTGCTGCGGCAGGTGAAGGTGATCTCCTTGGCGCCGACAAGGGCATGGACCTGGAGGCTCTTCCACCGCGACGGCACCGAGTAGGTCGCACCGCCCAACTGCACCGTCGCCTGCCTCGACACTCGCACGATCCTGAGCTTCCGCGCCTCGAACGCGGTAGGCGGTAGCTCGCGCAGAGCTGCCTGCTCCTCCTGCCACCGCGCACGGTTACCGTGCGCCGTGTCGACCGAGGTCAGCACGCCCCGTGCGATCTCCTCCAGACTGCGCCCTTGAGGCACCGGACTCATGTGCGCCAGACGGACTCCATTGCCGCGCGACTCCACACTGCCTTTGTCGTGCCCCTCGCCGGGGCGGGCGAAGCACGGCTCAAACAGGAAGTGGCTCACCAGCGCCTGGAATCGAGCCGTCAACTGACGCTCGCCGCCGACCCGGCGACGCACCGCCGCGCTCAGATTGTCGTAGACCAACCGTAGCGGCACGCCGCCGAAGTGAGCGAACGCCCGCACATGGCCGTCGAGAAACGCCACCTGGTCGCAACGGTCGTACAGCCACACGAACGAACGGCCCGAGTACGGCAGGTGCATCAGAAACTTCCACACCCGGTGCGCCACGCCGTCTTCCTCCACCGTCACCTCGAAGAAGTCCACCTGGCCACACTCGCCGGCACGGTGCACCAGCGGAATGAACGTCTCCTGCCGCTGACGCTTCCATTCCCGAACGTAGCTGCGAACCGTCGTGATCCCCACCTCGTAGCCATCCTCCACCAACTGCCGATGAAGGCGCGTAGCAGTCAGACGCTGCTTCGCCGTCGTCCGCCGAGACCACCTGCTCAGCAACTCCTCCAGACGAGGCGCCATCCGCTCCGTCACCCAGCGACGCCGCGGCTTGCTCTCCACCCGCCGCGGCTCGCTCTGATCCATGTACTTGCACACCGTATTGCGGCTCACACCGTGCCTGCGGGCCACCGAGCGCTGGCTCCGACCCTCCACCAGCACCTGGTGCCGAACAACATGTACCTGATCCATCCTCAGCAAGTCCTTCCTCCGATCGCGTTGGTCTCCCGTACAAGACCAAGCTACCGGCCAAGGGCCGAGGGTGGATCACTTTCTGCCCGTTGAGTGGCTCAGTTTCCGAGCGATGCCTCCAGATATGACTCGTTCGTGGTCGAGACCGACGTGCACTATCCGACGGACGAACCTGTTGTGGGACGCGATGCGGTGCCTGCTGCGGGAGACCGGACGGGCGGCGCCGCAGCACGGGGTCGGCGGTTGGCGTCAGTGGCGGCCACCAGCGTGCAGCACTGCGCCAGGTACGTCTTCTCGATCTTCGAGCCGCACACGCGCTGGGTCTCGAAGGGGAAGGCGGGCACGCCGGTGGAGCTCGCGGTGCCGGTGGCGTTGATCGAGGACCAGTACCGGTTCATCCTTCATCACGAGGTGCTGTGGCACGGCGAGGACGTCGATGCGGCTGTGCCGCTGGTGAGGGCGGCCCAGGAGCGGTTCCCGGACCTGCGGGCGTGCAGCTTCGACCGCGGTTTCCACAGTCCGGAGAACCGCATCCGGCTTGACCAGATTCTTGACCTCAACGTCCTGCCGAAGAAGGGGTACCTGTCTCGCGCCGATCGGGAACGTGAGAACGGCGAAGCGTTCGCCGCCGCCCGGCGTACGCATCCGGCAGTCGAATCGGCTATCAACGCACTGGAGCATCGCGGCCTCGACCGTGTCCGAAGCCGCGGCGCCGATGGCTTCGAGCGCACAGTCGCCCTTTCGGTGCTCGCGGCCAACCTGCACCGCCTCGGCCGAATGCTGCAAGCACGCGAACGCAAACGACGACGGCGCGCCGCCTGACCGCCACGGTAGCTTGCACAACGCGCGGCGCCGCCTTCCCGCTCGAAACGGGAGGCGCCGCCGTGCCTCAACCCTCCGAATCCGGCGCGAATCCCGGCTGCTGACCTGCTGATGCCGCCTGCGCCGACCCTCAGAAGCCCCGTAGCCGACTATTCCCGCCCGGAAACAACCTCCGTACCAATCCGAAACGCTCAAAACCCAGCGGAACGGGGGTTTTCTGGCGGACACTAGCTAGTGTCTGCCAGAGAATCCAGAAACCGTTGATTCTACAAGGGCTTGTGGCGGATCTGCGGGTGCGAAGATGGAGTTGATGTCGTAGTCTACGGGCTTGAATCGGGGTTTTGGGGCGGTTTTGGCGTGATCTTCGGAGGTTTTAGGGATGCGGGAAGTCCATCGTCGGCAGTTCGAGCTGGGCCAGACGCCGATTGGCGAGATCTGGATCGACCCGAAGTCTCGGGACGACATTCCGGCGGTGTTGAAGGGTCTTCAGCACATCTGGTGTGACGAGGAGTTGCGGGCTCGTCTGTTCGATCTGCTGGATGAGCATGTGCTGCCGGGGACCGACCGTACCGTGGGTCGTCCGGGCATGGAGTTGTGGCGGATTCTGGTGTTGAGCGTGCTGAAGCAGGGTCTGGGCTGCGACTTCGACCGGCTTCACGACCTGTCGAATCATCACGCGACGGTGCGGGCGTTCCTCGGCCACAGCGAGTTCGGCGACAAGACGTACTACGAGTACCAGACGGTGGTCGACAACGTGTGGCTGTTGACGCCGGAGTTGTTGTCGGCGGTCGGGAGATTGGTGGTGGAAAGCGGCCATGCGGTCGCACGAAAAAGGCCTGGCGCGCCGTTGCGCGGGCGGTGTGACTCGTTCGTGGTCGAGACGGACGTGCACTACCCGACGGACGTCAACCTGCTGTGGGACGCGATGCGGTGCCTTGTGCGGGAGACCGGTCGATCGGCAGGGAGGCACGGGATCGGCGGCTGGCGTCAGTGGCGGCATCAGTCGAGGTTGGTGCGCAGGCTGTTCCACAAGGTGCGTGGGACGCGGCGGGCGAAGCGGTTTCCGGCCCGTGTGAGGGCGTACCTGGCGCATTGCGGCGAGCTGGTGGCACGGGCGACGCCCACTGTCGAGGCGCTGCGGGCCGCGGGCGCCGAAGCCGCCTGCGAGACGATCGAGGGCTTCATCGTTCATGCTCGGCGTCAGATGGACCAGGTCGAGCGCCGGCTGCTGCTGGGCGAGACGATTCCTCACCAGGAGAAGGTCTTCTCGATCTTTGAGCCGCACACGCGCTGGGTCTCGAAGGGCAAGGCGGGCACGCCGGTGGAGCTCGGAGTCCCGGTGGCGCTGATCGAGGACCAGTATGGGTTCATCCTTCACCACGAGGTGCTGTGGCACGGCGAGGACGTCGATGCGGCGGCGCCGCTGGTCAGAGCGGCCCAGGAGCGGTTCCCGGACCTGCGGGCGTGCAGCTTCGACCGAGGCTTCCACAGTCCGGAGAACCGCGTCCGGCTCGACGAGCTTCTCGACCTCAACGTGCTGCCGAAGAAGGGATACCTGTCGGTCGCCGACCGGGAGCGTGAGGCCGACAAGCCCTTCGCGGCCGCGCGGCGCGCGCATCCGGCAGTCGAGTCCGCCATCAACGCACTGGAGCATCGGGGGCTGGACCGCGTCAGAAGCCGCGGCGCCGACGGCTTCGAACGCACTGTCGCCCTCTCAATGCTCGCGGCCAACCTGCATCGGCTCGGTCTGCTCCTGCAGAGGCGCGAGCGCAAGCGACGACGACGACGCGCCGCCTGACCGTCACCGCGGTCCGCACAGCCCTCTCCGCCTGACCGTCACCGGACGGAAGGCGCCGCCGTGGCTGAGCCCTCCCGAATCCGCCGCAATCCCCGCCCACAACCCTGTCCACCAGCAGGCGCCCTCGTGTCCAACCCCGAAACGAGCTGCCGTACCAGCCGCAATCGCCAAAGAACGCGCCGGAACCGAGGTTTTCTGGCGGACACTAGCTAGTCCCGCGAGCGGCGGAGTCGACATGGCCTCCTTGACGCCATCGCCGCCAAGTATAGGGCCTGAAAGCCGACGTCCTGGAAGTACTTGCAGATCGCGTCAGGGTAGCCAACTGGACGTCTACGATTGGACCGTCCAGCATCGCTCTTTCTCTCTTCTATGTTCGGCCCCGCGAGACAAGAACCGAGGGCCGGGGAGTTCGTCCCCGGCCCTCGGTGTCTGCCTCAGTCCACAAGCCTAGCGGTTCTCACCACGGACCCTCCGGATTCGCGGTATGGGTGGCAGCCGACCTATCAAGAGAACGTCGACTCTAGACGCCGTCTTGGCAGGGCTACTCCTTGCCCCTGGCCTCCCCCAACCGCGGAACGGATTCAGCCTGACACAAAGCACTTCGCCATTGGGAAGTACCCATTCGTGTGTGCACGTCTCTCGGACTCTACAATCGGGGTCAGGCCTACCGTTGACCTCACAGTCGGGGGGCGGACAAGGATTGCCCTCCTCCCCACAGTAGGGGCCCGACGACGGGCCACCAGTCGTGCTTGGCCCACAGTCCGACTCGTGATGGTATCGGTAACAGTCGCGACTATCCTGACCATGAGAGCCTTCGTGTGCCGCTGCACTCCCGCTGAAGCACAGCAATAGGACAAAGCCGCCAAGAAGGGTCAGGAAAATCGTACGCTTTCTCATTTCTCTTTAGCCTACTTCCAGTTCAGGCGCACACCGAATCTGTAGATTCGCGGTGCAATGTTGTCGTCCAGGTTGCCGGCGTTCGGCACGCCAACCCGGGGCAGGTAGTACAGTCCCGTGCCCTCGTTCGTGAGGTTGAAGGCATCGATGCCGAAGGTCATGTTGACCGGACCCTGAAGGGCGATTTCCTTCTCGATCCGAAAATCGACGGTCTGGACGTCATTTAGCCGAATGGCGTCGAGGTCCGGCGTCACGTTGACGTCGCCGTTTCCGGTCAGAGGGAAGCTGGTTCGCTGGAAGTAGGCGAGGGGGGAACCTTGCCGCCCAGTGAGGTTCGCAGAAATATTGAAGCCCCACGAGCGATCCGGTGCCACCTGGTACATCCCGTTCAGGCTGTACGCCCATGTCGACTGCAGGATCCTCCCGGACTTGCCGGAGCCGCCCCCGATCGTCAGGTAGAGGTCGCCGTCTGCCCCGCCGCCGCGAAAAATCGTCGGATTGGCGTGATCATAGAAGGACCTCGGCACATTCCATTCCGCATTACCGTACTGGTAGAACCCCCGAGCCATCCAGCGGTTCGCGAGCCTCTTGGTGAAGCTGATCGAGTAGCCCAAGTAGTCGCGCTCCCGGTCGCCGTTGGTGACATAGTCGCCGCCAGTCCAGCTCAGGCCGGGGGTAGTCAGCCCGTAGTACGGAGAGCTGTACGACGTGTTCGTCCGTGGCAACGTGCCCGTCAGGTTACCGAGGTGTGAATAGTCGCTGCGGTTCGGAATCCGTACCGTGCTGCCGTCGTCGAGGAGCAGGAACCCGTCGAGAAGGTCCGAGACATTCCGCGACGTAACGGTGAAGGCAACTACGAACTCCGGTAGGAAGGCATGTTCCACCGCTGCCAGGATCTCGCGTGTGTTGGGGGGCTTCAAGCCTGCATCGGTACGGTCGACGACTGCCAACGGGTCGTTCGGGTCGAAGCCGCTGGCCTGTTGGAATGCACCGGTGACCGAATCGAAGTACGCGTAAACGTCACCGAACGGCGAGTTCCTGGTCACCCATCCCGAACCTAGTTGGTCGGAGAACTGTGAGATGCTGGCGCGGACCAAGGTCTTCCGACCCTCACCGATGGCGTAAGTAGCACCAAGCCTCGGCACCACTGTGCTCCAACTGAAGCCGCCTTCGGAACCGGAGAAGTTGTTCTCAGGGAAGAGATTCTGGTAGGTCGCCACAGGATGCGCGGGCCGCTTGAACGGATCGTTACGGCCGCTCTGGTCGTCGTAGCGAAGACCGACGTTCACCGTCACCTGGCCCAGGCTAATCGTGTCCTGAGCCCAGAGAGCCGTGTACTCGGAAACCGCAACGCCAGTCTGGCCGCGGTGAGCTACCGACTGACCCCAGCTGGTATGGAACACATCGCGCGGCCCCCAGGCGAAGTCCGAGTTCTGCACGAACTCGCGGAAGCGACCACCGATCTTTAGCTCGTGGTTCACCGCGGCGCCCGTGGTGAAGAAGTACGACGTGTCGACCTGGTAGGAGTCGAACGGTCGCGAACTGCCACCCGAGAGGAAGTTGTCCTGCCATACGCCGGAGTCGTACCTCGGATCGAGTGCGTCCGGATCGAGTCCGTTCAGATTCGACAGATTACCAAGGGCCAGCAGAGCGAAACCGAAGTCGCCGTGTGAATAGGTGCCGGTCAGGAAAAAGTTCGACGAGAACACGTGTGTGTCCTCCAACCGGTACTGCGCCGAAGGACCGCGCTGATTCCAGGTCGTGTGAGGCGGCCGATTGGTGGCCCCACCGCGCCCGAACTTCAGCTTGTCGCCGTTGTTGAACGAGCCGACGATCGAGTTCGACGCCGCCAACTGACCGTTCGCCTTGAGCGCCGTGTTCTCCAGGATCGTGTCGTCGGCGGTGCCGGTGGCATTGTTCTGCCGGATGTCGTTCTGACCCCAGCTTCCCCAGAAGAAGAGACGGTCCTGAATCGCCGCGCCCCCGGCCTCAAAGCCGATGTCCTCAATCTTGCGCACCCGAGCGCCGGCCAGCGAAGTCTGGAAGTTGGTCTTGTAGAGTTCGCCCTCAATGTTCGGCTGCGACGCTTTGAGTGCGCCTCCGAAGTAGCCGTTGGCCTGGGTGTTGTAGAACCGGGCGGAACCGCGGAACTCGTTGCTGCCCCGCTTGGTCACCAAGTTCACCTGCACGCCAGCGGTGTTCTTCGTGATGTCCGTGCCGCCGGTGGTGAAGGACATCTCCGCGAACTGGTCGAAGTCGTAGTAGGTAGGCGAAGCGCCGGTGGCGGCCATGTCGGTGATCGATGTGCCGTCCAACTGGAAGTCATTCTGGTTGTCACTGACTCCCGCGGCACGGAACTCGGCCTGTTGGCCCGACTCGGAACCGCCGACATTCACCCGGTCGACCAGCACGCCTGGCGTCTGCGATACCAGAGCCCAGGGATCGCGCGCAGTCGGAATCTTCTCCAACTCGACCTGGCTGACGTTGGTGCCCGTGGAGAGCTTGCGCTCGTCGAGCAGGGGACTCTCCGAGGTGACGGTGATCGTCTCCTCGAGCGCCCCGCCCAGAACCAGGGGAAGGTTGGTGTTGCGGCCAAGGCCGACCACGGCATCTGGAAACTCGAGGCCGCCGAAGCCGTCGAGCTCCGCCGCCACGTTGTAGGCGCCGGGATCGAGGGCGAGGAAGCGGAAGGCGCCCTGGCCATCCGTGAACTGTTCGCGAACCGCGCCGATCCCGCTAACGGTGATCTTCACGCCTGGCAGTGCGGCGCCGGATTCATCCGTCACCGTGCCATAAAGGTTGCCCGTCGGCGATTGGCCCCAAGCCAAGCCTCCGACGAGCAGACTAACGACGCTGAGCGTCAAAACGAGGCGTCTGCTCATATTCTTCGATTCTCCCTCCGAGGTGATTTTGCGAGGTCCGGGTGCGGCTCACACCGCGTCTGGCGACCTGCGCTGGTCTCAAGGAGCCTGTAGGGCTCCCCAACAACTACCTATGCCTAACCTATTATCTCCTCACCGCAAGGCATGTGCCAAAACGGCTTCGAGTCGGCCAATGCCGGCGGTAGGCGCAAACCCGCGTCGATACGAGACGATCTGGATGTCCCGAGCGCGCACAACGCCAAAACGGCGCGACGACGCTTGCGAGCGAATCCAAAAAACTGCTCCGTATCCATTATTACGAATATGCTCCCCACGCTGCCCTTGGCTCTTGGGCTTTCCGTGTCCCCGCCGTGACTCGTCGTCAGACTGTCATCTGCCGGGTGGCGACATGAACGATCCGACGGCGAACACCCAAAAGAGGATCAGACATGACCAGCGGGCTGCCGCCGGCCTAACCTGACCGTGACGAGTGCAAACTCCAGATCAACCTGTCGAGTCCATGAACCGTACAGTAGATTGACCAGGATGTCCACGGATCCGCGCGACGCCGGCATCCCAGTTCGCCTGTAGCGGCTCATGAACCGGCACTCTCCAGCTTCCCAATCGACCAGATACGGACGTTTCGGGCGCACCCTGGCTGTGCCGCCGGTGGCGCTGCTGCCAGCGGCGCTGCTTGCCCTGACCGCGGCCTGCAGCGGCTTTGTGCCCTTCGACGGCGCCCAAGCCTTGGCGCCCGAGTTCGAGCGCCGCTTGGGCGGTGGCTGGCAGGATCAGGTGGTTGTCCCCTTCGCCATCGACGAGCAACTGCGCGAGGCGGTAGACCAGCGAGTCAACCCAGCCGGCAGTCAGGGCCGCCGGCGCGACGCGGTGCTCGACTTCGTCTTCGGATCGGTGGACCTGCAGTACGAACTGACTCCGACCCGAACCGCGGCGCAGACCTTCGTCGCCGCCCGCGGCAACTGCCTCTCCTTCGTCAACCTGTTCGTGGCGGTCGGTCGCGAGCGGCGGCTGAACCCTTTCTTCGTCGAGGTCGAGGATTACCAGCGCTGGAACTACCAGAACGGCGTGGTGGTGAGCCGCGGCCACATCGTCGCCGGCATGTACGTCGACGGCCAACTGGCCACCTACGACTTCCTGCCCTACCGGCCGAAGTCCTACCGCGACTTCCAGCCGATCACCGACCTCGCCGCCACCGGCCACTACTACAACAACCTCGGCGCCGAGGCGCTGATGGCGGACGATCTGGACGCCGCCGAGCGCTGGCTTGAGATCGCCATCCGGCTGACGCCGGACTTCGACAAGGCGATCAACAACCACGGCATCGTTCTGCTCCGCCGCGACCGTCTCGGCGAGGCGGTGCGCGTCTATGAACAGGGCCTGGAACTCCATCCGGAGAACGTGCCGCTGCTGACGAACCTGGTCCGCGCCTACCAGCTTCAGGGCGAAAACGAACGCGCTGGCGAGCTGTTGGACACCCTGGAGAGCATGAACCAGGCCAGTCCGTTCTTCTATGTCTATCGGGGCGACGCCGCGCTGGCGGCGGACGATGCGGTCACCGCGCTTGACTACATGCGCCGCGCGCTGCGCGTCGACTCCGAGATTCCCGAGGTCCATGTCGGGCTGGCCCGGGTCTACCTGGCGACCGGCAAGGTGCGCGAAGCGAAGCACCATGTCGAGCGGGCGCTGACGCTCGACGCCACCCACCAGGAAGCGCGCAAGTACGCGGCGCTGATCGAACGTGGAGCGCCGTAGGCGCCTGTTAGCCTTACTGCCAACGATGCCACGGGACAGGACAACCAAGGTCATGACACCCGCACCGACGTTTCCTCCCCTTTGTCCGATCGGCCCCAACCGGCTCACACGGGCCATGCTCGCGTGCGCCACGACGCTGGCGCTCGCCGCTCTGCCGCCAGCGGCAACGCAGGCGGCCGCCCAGGAACCGCAGGACCTGCGGCAGTTCGAGGACCGCGCGTTCGTGTTCGAAGTGCAGGTGCCGGTCAATGTCGTCGCCCGCAGCGGCGAGGCGATCCGGGGTCTGAGTCGAGCGGACTTCCAAATCCTCGACGACGGCAACGTCCAGGACATCACGGGCTTCCGGGTCGTCGATCTTGAACTGCTCGCGCCGGACGAGCGCCGCGTGATCGAGACCGACTACGGCATCCCGCCCGCGGCCCGCCGACACTTCCTGTTCCTGTTCGACCTCTCGTTCTCGTCGCCGACCGCTGTCGCCAAGGCGCGCGCCGCCGCTCAGGACTTCGTGCTCACGGAGATGCAC
The DNA here is from genome assembly GCA_965216125.1 of Candidatus Multivorans sp. Classification (GTDB taxonomy): domain Bacteria; phylum Acidobacteriota; class Thermoanaerobaculia; order Multivoradales; family Multivoraceae; genus Multivorans. The sequence continues at coordinate 437,963 of OZ244152.1, forward strand.
CCAACAGACTTGGCGGCGATCGCGGTCCACACCGTCGAGTCCGGACCGCAGTTGCTGATCACCTTCACTCCCGACCGGACGCAGTTGGCCCGCGCCATCGCCATTCTGGGCAACCCCCGGCTCCTGAACCTGGCAACGAAGGACCCGCTGGGCTTCATGATCGACGCTCCGGGACCGAGCGCCTCGGCGGTTCTCGACACCGGCGGCGTCAACCAGGAGATCATCGACATGGAGCGCGATGTGGACGCCTACCTGCGAGTGATCGGCAACGAGATGGCCAAGTACGAGAGGAGCCACGCCCGCGGCCAGATCTCGTCCTGGACGCACTCTCTGAGGCAGATGGCGCGCATTCTCTCCAGCGTCGAGGGGCGCAAGCACGTGGTTCTGTTCTCGGAGGGCTTCGACGGCCGGCTGCTGTTCGGTCGCCAACCGGACTTCTTCGACCAGGACATGCAGCGCGAAAACCAGGCGATCGAGACGGGCAACTTCGCCCAGGTCGACACCGACAACCGCTTCGGCAACACCCAACTCCAGACGCAGGTCAACTTGATGCTGAACGAGTTCAAGCGGGCGAACGCCGTGATCCACGCCGTCGATATCTCGGGCCTGCGGGCGGATCTGCCGGAGGAGAACCGGAGGCGCACCGTGGGGCGCGACGCGCTGTTCTACCTCGCCAACGAAACCGGCGGCCGCCTGCACGAGGATGCAAACGACTTCGGCGCCGAACTAGGCAAGGTGCTGGAGTCCTCGACGGTCACCTATCTTCTGGCCTTCCAGCCTTCCGAACCCGGCGAACCCGGCGAACTACGGCGGATCAAGGTGCGCGCGCGGGCCCCGAAGGGCGCGCAGATCTCCCACCGCATGGGCTACTACACGCCACGGCCCTTCGGCGACCTGCATCCGATGGAGAAGCGCCTTCTGGCCTCCGATCTGATCGCCGCCGCCACCGCGAAGAACGATCTCAAGATCGACGTGTTGGCGGCGCCATTCCGCGGCGGCAGCGACCGGGCATACATCCCGGTGATCGTCGAGATCGGCGGCGAAGGACTGCTCGCCGGCCACCAGCCGGCGCAGTTGCCGGTCGAACTCTACGCCTACGTCACCGACGGCAAGGCACAGATGCGGGACTTCTTCAGTCAGATCGTCACCCTCGACCTCGCCGGCCGGGAGGACGCCTTCGCCAACACCGGCCTCAAGTACTACGGCCATCTCGAACTTGAACCGGGCGACTATCTGCTGCGCGTCCTGGCCCGCAACGGCGTCACCGGCAGCACCGGCGTCCGAATGGTCGAGCTGCGGGTTCCGACCTTCGAGACCGGCGAGCCGGCCCTGCTGCCACCCTTCTTCCTCGAGGAACCCGGAAGCTGGTTCCTGGTCCGCGAGCAGGCGGCCGATCGATACGCAAAGACCACGGTCTACCCGTTCACGGTGAACGGCGAGCCCTACGTGCCGTCCGCGGCGCCCCTGGTGCAGCGGAGCGGCGACCACGGAGCCGAGATCTGCCTGGTTGGCTACAACCTGGGCCGCGGCGACCTGAACCTGGAGGCCACGGTGACGGACCTGAGCGGGGAAACGATGGCGGGAGGCGCGCTCAGTCTGCTCGAGCGCACCGTGACCGGAATTCCCGGACTCGACAAGATCGTCGCCGCCTTCAAGCCCACCGATCTTCCGGCGGGCGACTACACTCTGAGAGTTGCCGTGACCGACCCGGCGACTCTGGCCCGGCCGGTCAACTCGATCCCGCTGAAGGTGCTGAACTGAATCCGAGCCGAATCGGGTTCATCGGATCCGACCATCAAAGCTCTGCCCCTTTGGACAAGGAGCCCTTGGAATGAAGAACCGCAGGCCCCCCGACAATCCGTCGACGACTTTCACCGCCGCCCTGTGCGCCGCCGCCCTGCTGTTGACCACTGCCGCCGCGGCCGAGGCACAGCGTGGCCGCAAGCAGAAGAAGGCCCAGTTCAGCGGTTCGACCACCGTCACCGTGGTCGAAGTGCCGGTCCAGGTCAGCAGCGGCGGCAATCCGCTACGCGATCTCGGCCCGGAGGACTTCGAACTGCTCGACGGTCGCAAGCCGGTCCGGATCACCGGCTTCGAGATGGTCGATCTGTCGACAGTGGAAGGCAAGGCCACGGAGAAAGCCGTACCGGTCGCCGCACGCCGGCACTTCCTGTTGCTGTTCGACCTCTTCTTCACCACTCCCGACGCCATCGGCCGCGCCCAGCAGGCAGCCGCCGACCTGGTGTTGCGCCAGCTCCACCCCACCGACCTGGTGGCGCTGGCGATCTTCGACACCCGCCCCCGGCTGGTGCTTGGTTTCACATCCGACCGCAGCCAACTCCGGCAGGCAATCCGGACCCTGGGCAAGATTGAGACCGGCGAAGCGATTCGCGACCCACTCGGTCTGGTAATCGGCGACCTCAGCGCCCCACAGCCGACCGACTCCAACCTGGGCGACATCGGCGGCCGAGCTACTGCCGATGCCGATCTCGAGGCCATCCAGACTCAGCGAGAGCTGCGAGCCCTTCAGGGCGCCGCCGACCGCGGCAGAGCGGCCGCCAAAGTCGCCGCCCTAACCAGCGGCATGAGCGAACTCGCCGCCTGGATGCAATCGATCGAGGGCCGCAAGCACGTCGTCTTCCTGTCCGAGGGCTTCGACAGCAGGATCCTGGTCGGCAACCGCGGTCAAACGAGTGAGGAACAGGACGCGATCCTGGAAAGGCAGGACGCGGTCTCAAGCGGTCGGCTCGGGGAAGTCGACAACGAGGAGCTCTTCGGCAGCAGCGCCGCCCAGAGCCAAATGACCCGGATGTTGGCCAAGTTCCGCGAGGCGAACTGCGCCATCCAGACCGTGGACGTGAGCGGTGAGGTTCTTGCCGAGAGCGCCAGCAACCGGGACTCGCTGTTCATGATGTCCAAGGACAGCGGCGGCGAGCTGTTCGCCAACTTCACCGACCTGGGCGACGCGATGTCCGAGATGCTGGAGCGCACCAGCGTCACCTACCTGCTTGCCTTCCAGCCGGAGGACCTGCGGTACGACGGCCGCTTCCACAAACTGCGGGTACGGCTCAAGAACGCTCCCCGCGGAACCCAGGTCGTCCACCGACCCGGCTACTACGCACCGAAGCCCTACGCCCAAACGAGCCCCTTCGAACGGTCCCTGGATTCCGCGCAGCAGGTGATGGGCGGTGTCGAAACGGGCGAGATCGATGCTTCGGTACTCGCCGCGGCCTTCCCCGCCGACAGCGGCAAACCGTACGCGCCGGTGCTGATCGAGGTGAAGGGCGAGGATCTTCTGGCCGGCCTGGAGGGCGCCACCGTTCCGCTTGAGATCTACGCCTACGCCCTGGACGACAACGGCGTCGTGCGCGACTTCTTCGCCAGCCGGCTGAGGCTGGACTCGACCCAGGCCGGCCCCGCGCTCCGCCAGACCGGGCTCAAGTACTGGGGTCACTTCGACCTGAACCCGGGCGCCTACTCCGTGCGGGTGCTTATCCGCAACGACGCCACCGGCCGTCGGGCGCTGACCACGTCCTTGCTCCAGGTTCCCGGTGAGGCGCCAACGCTGCAGCCGCCGCTGTTCCCGGAGCAGCCAGGCAAGTGGGTCCTCCTTCGTGAGGACGAGTCCGAGCAGCGAAGCGATGTCGCCTTCCCCTTCCTGCGCAGCGGCAACCCCTTCATCCCGGCGGCGCGGCCCGAGGTCGCCGCCGGCGGCGAGACGCCGATCAGCCTCGTGGGCATGAATCTCGGGGCCGGTCCGGTCTCCGTCCGGACGCAGGTGTTCCGGCCGGACGGCGAGCAGGTAGACGACGGAGGCGAGATCGTCCTCGCTCCCGGAGATCAGGCCGGTTCAGGTCTCTCCCAGCTCTCCGGCGTGTTCGTCGCCGGCCGGAAGCTGACCGCCGGCGACTACACCCTCTCCGTTGTCGTTACAGACCAGGAGAACCAGGAGCACGCGTCCTCGACCACGATCCGGGTGCTGTAAGGAGCCCGGCCGGAAGGCCGGCGCACCTGTACCGTTCTCAGTGCGCTAGCGGACGTCGATGCCGCCGCGCAGGAACGACTGGCGGCCGCCGATGTCGTCGCGCAGGCCGACGCCGATGTCGTGGTAGCCGCCCTCCAGGGTGACCTCCAGGCCGTAGCGCCAGGACCCGTTCTCGATCTCGGCGATCCGATCCTGGGGGACCGCGATCGTCAGCTCCGTCAACTGTGGCTCGGTCGCGCGGTCGCGCTCGTCCTTTGCCGCCAACCAGAGCCGGATGCGGCCATGGTGGGCGCCGTCCCGCGGGATCAGCGTGAGTTCCTTCCAGGCGACCTCGATCACCACCGGCACGTCGTAGTTGCCGTCTGAACGCCGCTTCGCAGGCAGGCTGTCGACCCGAACGCCTAGCGGGTTCTCCTGCATGTTCAGGTTGAGCGCCGACAGAGTGCCCTCGATCATCCGCGATTCGACCGTCTTGTCCCGGTAGCCCTTGCGGAACCGGACACTGGCGCCGCGGGGTCTGTTCTTCCAGCGGACCTCGATCGAGTGGTAGCGCCCCGAACCGACCCTCGCCAGCGGCATGTAGCCGAGGGCGTAGTAGTTGCGGAAGTCGTCCGCGATCTTCAGCAGGTCGGGCATGATGCGGTTTGCGTTGATCACCGAGCGCCCCCCCGTCTCCTCGGCCATGAGCTGAAGCGGCGCCTGGAGGTTGGTCATCAGGATCTGATCGATCAGCGACGCCTGCCCGGGCGCCCCCGCGACCTGGTTCTGGACCGAACTCTGCGACAGGACGGTCAGTCCCCGGGCGTCGATCGTGTAGAAGCTCGTGCGGTTGGCGTTGGCCCCCGCCGCGAGCTGCTGGAATCGCCTCGACAGGTCGTACTCCGCCATCTCGATCAGGGACACGGACCGCTCGTAGAGCTGTTCGACGAAGTAGAAGACGTCCTCGCCGGCGATCATCGGAATGCCGTCGGCCACGTAGATGATCGCCTTGCGGCCGGGCGCCGCGGAGAGGTTCTCCACCACCCGCGTCAGGCCGTTGATCGCCAGGTTCGTATCGTTGCGTACCGACCCCGCGTAGGCCATGAGTTCGGTGCGGGCGTAGCTGGCGCCGCCGCCCACCGTGAGCCCGGCCCGCTCGGCGGCCGCTAATCCGGGCCTGCCCTCATTCGAGGTCTCGTTGTTCACGTCGTTGATGTTCGCGATCAGGTCGCGGCGCTCGTTGTTGCGATGGAGGCGCTGGGCGGAGACCTCTTCCAACTCGAGCAGCGCGCGGTTCAGCGACTCCCGATCGTTGGTGAACGGCAACCGGAGATTGAGAGCCGGGTCGAAGCTCGCCAGCATGACCTGGTCCTCGGGCCGCAGTTGCTCGCGGATGAAAACCCGGAGTTCGCGCAGGACCCGGTTGCGATTGAACGGCGTCAGGTTGTAGTTGTCGATGTAGACGGCCACATGAAGCGCCTGCTCTGCCGGTATCGGCGCCGGCGCCCGGCGCGCCCGGTCCGCTTCCCGCGGGTCCGCAGGTGGAGGCGGTACGAGCGGCTGGGCCTCGACGTCGCCGCCGCGACGGACGAACAGCTCGTCGTCACGGAGTTCCACGGCATAGAAGTTGCTGATCTGAACCGGTCTGCCGTCGACCCGGAGGTCGAAATCGTCGGGCCCGAGACCGAGCACGGGCTTCCCGTCAGAGCCCGTGACGTAGACGTCGATGTTCACGACTTCAACGTTGACGACCTCCGTGAAGCCGGGACCGGACGGCGCGGGCGGGGAGTCAGGCTGGGCCGCCGCGGGAGGCGTCAGCGCCGCGCACAGCAGGACGAATACGGAAAGCACCGCCGAAGGACCGCCCGAACGGACCAAGGAGGTCTGGGTCGTCAACGCCATGGGGACAGACTAACCCGTTTGCCCTCAGATGCGGGCAAGACGCCCGCGTGCCCTGCGCCGGAACTACCGCGAGCCGGCGAGCAGCCGCAGTTCTCCAGCCTCCGGCCATCGCCGCAGGGCCTCGCCGAGCACTCCGTTCGCCGAGCGCTGATCGTTCATCGCCCTCAGTGCCCGCACCGCCTCGGCGTACGCCGCCGGATTCGGATTCACGGTGACCATCTCCTGCAGGGTGCGACCGACCTCGCCAACCCGCCCCGTCAGCGCCTGGAGAAAGGCCAGGGAGGAGTACGCCCCCAACAAATCCCGCCGCAGCTCCATCGCCTCCCGGTAGGCGCTCTCGGCCTCGCCGTCGCGACCCAAAGCAGCCAGCGCCGTGCCGCGGTAGAGGTACAGGTGTCCGAGGATCTCCCGGTCGCCGCGGTCGCCGAACTCAGCCAACACCTCGTCGCTCTGGGTCAGAGCCTCCTCGAAGCGCTGCTGCTTGTTCAGCCAGGCCGTCCTCGTGATCAGCGGCATGACCTGGGGGCCGCGCTCGGCGATCGCCCGGTCCAGGTACTCCTTCGCCGCGTTCAGGTCGTCCTCAAACAGCGCCGCCTGGGCCAGCACGTCGTGCGCCATGGGCGCGCGATCGACGACCGCCAGAGCGTGTTCCCGAGCCTCGTCGACCCGGCCCTCCAGCAACAGCAACTCCGCCACCTTGAGCCCGGCGCTGGCCGCGCCGCCCGCCGACGCCTCGAACGCCTTGCGGTACGCCTGGAGCGCCTGTCTGGGCCGGCGCCGGCGCTCCAGGACATCGCCCAACTGCTGCCACGCCAGGACGAGCTGCGGTTCGCTGGCGAGCACCGCCCGCAGCGCCGATTCGGCCTCCGGCAGATCGTCGCCGTCGATCAGCCGCGAGGCCCGGCCCAGGTCGGCGACCACGGCAATCCGGCTCTTCGGGTCCGCCAGCGCGTCATCGCCCGCGCGCGCGCCGCCAGACAGGTACCCGAGCGACTCCAGGCGCTTCCGGGTCTCGGGATCGTCCTCGGCCGGCGAAGTCAGCGTGCGGTCGATCTCCTGCAGGGCAGCGCGCATCCGCCGCGCGGCAGCCCGCTCCTCCTGGATCACATTCGACCGCTCCGCCGGGTCTTCGGACAGACGGTAGAGCTCCGGAGCGGGCGACTCGATGAAGTGCAGGTCGCCTTCGACGATCGAGGCAAGATCGCTCCAACCGAAGTGGATTCGGGGGTAGACGCTCTCGGACACGATCTGGCGCGGCGCGCCGCCCGAAGACGTCGCGTCCAGCCCAAGCAGATCCAGCCCGGCCAGCCCAGCGGGCGATTGCAGCCCCGCAAACGAGTAGACCGTTGGAGCGACATCGCTGAGCTGGGCCCCGACCGCGACCCGCTCGCCGGCGCGCTCTCCTCCCGGCAGCTTGACGATCAGAGGCACCTGGAGCACTTCCCGGTAGAGGAGGATCAGGTGGTCCATCTCGCCGTGGTCCATCAGGCCCTCCCCGTGGTCCGAAAGCAGGATGACCAGCGCTTCGTCGTAGACCCCAAGCTCCTCCAGGCGCCGGATCAACTCGCCGACCACGGCGTCCGCGGCCGCCACCTCGCCGTCGTAGGGATTCCCATAGCGCCCGGCGAACGGCGCCGGCGCCTCGTACGGGGCGTGCGGCTCGTACAGGTGCAGAAACAGGAAGAAGGGCGAGTCCGCCACCCCGGCGAGCCAGTCCGAGGCCGCGGCCAGAGTCTCCGTACCGGGACGCTGAAGTTGCCCCAACTGCCGCCCGGTCTCGAACCCGACGCCGTCGTCGTAGACGTCGAAGCCCCGGCCGATCCCGGTCGTGGCGCGCAGAACGTAGGACGAGACGAACCCTCCGGTCGCGTAGCCGCTCCGCCCGAGTTCGGCGGCCAGAGTCGGGATCCCCTCGTCCAAGGGGTAGCCGGCGTTGTCACGCACCCCGTGCTCCGGCGGCAGGAGGCCGGTGAACACGCTGGCATGGGAAGCCAGGGTGACGTTGACGTGGGTGTAGGCGTGCTCGAACAGCACGCCCTCGGCAGCGAGGCGGTCGATCGCGGGCGTGTCCACGCCGTCGTAGCCGTAGGCCGGGAGCCGGTCCGAGCGCAGGGTGTCGACGGAGATCAGAACGATCGGCGAGAGGGCCGTATCCCCGGCCGTCTCCGCGCCCGGCGGCGGAGACGGAGTGCAGGCCAACGCGGCCGCCGCAGCAGCGCCGGCAAGCCGCGACGCGGAAGCGCGCAGAGAACTCACTTCAGTTCGAGCGTCCGGATGACCGTCTGCGGCAGACCGGAGACATCGCCGACCGGCGTCCACACTTCGACCGTCTCACCGTCCTCTTCGACCTCGGACACCTCCACCCAACGCGCCTCACGCAGCCGGACCAGCACCTCGAGCTTGCCGTCCGCCGGCGCCGGGCGGCCGCTCTCCGAGGTCCAGAAGTTGTAGAGCGCAACATCCTCCGATTGGCCCGCTTCGATCACCTGCAGGAAGAGCTGCTTCTCGTACACCGGCAAGGAATGCCCGTTCAACTCGACATCGAAGCCGAAGCTGTACACGGCCCGGCTGCCGGCGTTCTCGATCGTCGCCGTCAGCTTGCAGAGCGTCTCGGCGCCGGGCGCGGTTGGCGCCACCGCGATGCCCGACAGGACGACTTCCGGCTGATCCTCCGCAGCGACCGCGGTGACGGCGAGCAGCACGGCGACGGACCATCCGCTGACGATCGGTGACCGGACTGACCGGCGCCGTGACGTGTTTCTTCCACCGGAAGCTCCGGTACGAGACGCCGCGTTCAACACGGCATGCATACTACCGGTGGGAAACCCACGACCATGGCCTTTCATTCCCCGCTCCAACTCTCTGCCGCAATCGCGTGTCTGGCGCTAATCGGCTCGGCCGTCCTACCGGCGCAATCCCGAGATTCCGACGATCCGCCGGCGGACACGCCCGGTTACCCCACCGTGGACTCCGGCGGCGACAGTGCCATCTACGACCGTCTGCGGCGGTTGGCGTCGGACAAGCAGAAGGCGAGGCGCGGGGCCGTGAAGGCGCTGGCAAAGGCCGACGCCGCAACCCTCGTCCCCCTGGTGGACGCCTACTTCTTCATGCCCAACGAGGCTCGGGCGGATGCCAGGCAACTGCTGGAGGACCTGTCGGGTGAACGACTCGGCGGCCGCTACCGGGACTGGTTCCTGTACGTTGCCGGCCGCGACGATCTGACCCCGCCGCCCGGCTACGTCGGCTGGAAAGGCGAGGTCTTCTCGCGCATCGATCCCGTGTACCAGCGGATCCTGGCCCCCGGAACCGAGGTGCGTCTCCGCCTTCGGGAAGTCCAGTGGGGCGGCGTACCGCTCGATGGAATCCCCGCCATCGACGACCCCGGATCCGTTCCCGCCGACACCGCCCGCTTCATGCGCGACACGGACACGGTGTTCGGCGTCCGGATCGGCGGCGAGCATCGCGCCTATCCGGTCAAGGTGCTCAGTTGGCACGAACTCCTGAACGACACCGTCGGCGGTCAGCCGATCACGCTCTCGTTCTGCACCCTGTGCGGCTCGGGGATCCTGTACTCGGCGGTCGACGAGGAGGGCGCCCGGCTCATGTTCGGCACCTCCGGCCTGCTCTACCGCTCGAACAAGCTGATGTTCGACCGCGCCACGCTCAGCCTGTGGAGCAACCTGACCGGCGAAGCCGTAGTCGGGGAACGCGCCGCTCAAGGCTCACAGCTCACCATGCTGCCGATGACGCTGACTCGCTGGGACGCATGGCGGCAGCGGCATCCGGACACGACCGTCATGGTCCCCGATCCGGCTGCGGCGCGGCAAACGGGCTACCGCTACGTGGAGGGCGCGGCGGACCAGGCGCGCGCCGGCGTCGAGTTCCCGGTCTGGCGACAGAGCGACGCACTGGAGCGCAACGCGCGGATCTACGCGTTACGGATCAACGGCGAAGCGAAGGCCTACCCGCTCGACAAGCTGCGCGCCGAACGGCTGGTTCACGACACGTTGGGCGGCGTTCCGATCGTGCTCGTGGTCGACGGGGACAGCGGCGCCGTCCGCGCCTACGAGCGTGAGGGCCGGCGATTCGAAGCGCCTGAAGCGACACCGCTCCAACAACTCCGTGCCGAGGACGGATCGACGTGGTGGATCGGGGAGGACGGTCTGGCCCCCGATGGCGGCGGCGATCTGCTGCCGCGCGTTCCGGGCCACGTCGCCTTCTGGTTCGGTTGGTACGCGTTCTACCCGGAGACGGCGGTCTACTGACCGCGGTCTGCCGGGTAGAACCGCGCACGGCTCCCTCCCGTCAGTTACTGCAGGGGAACGCCTGGTTGTCGCTCTTCGCTGCAGCGGTCCGGCTGAGGACGTTGCTGTGTTTCCACACCTCGTCTTCGGGGTTCGGCGACACAACCGTGAGATTGAACGCAAGGTCCGTCACTGGCGCCACGTACACCCAGACATAGTCGCTGATGGCGCAGCTGCTATCCAGAACCTTGATCAGGACCTCTGCGTTGCTCGAGTTAAAGAAGTACAGAAGACCGGACTGCAGCGAATCGAGCCCGTAGTCCTGCGCCTCACTGATCGTCGGCTCGCCGGTCGCGGAATCAAGGTACTCAACGCACATGTTTACGGTGTAGCCGCCCCCCAGTGTCGTCACCGGCGTAGGTTCGCAATCGGTCCCCTCGCCCGCGCCAATCGGCTGCGCGACTCCATTCGGTGCCGACCCCGTCGAATCCGACGCCGAGGCTGCACCTGCAGCCCAGGTCGCCGGGAAGCCGGAGTCGACAAGTTCCACTCCCGGCGCACCATCGCCGCCGCGTGTCGCGTTTGCCGTCGAGCCGGATGCCTCACACGGGAAAGCCTGGTTATCGCTCCGGGTCGTCGCAGTCGCCCCACCTCTCGGATTCCGGTGCATCCAGCGTTTCTCGGTCGCGGTCTCGTCCACGTAGAGATTGAACGCCAAGTCGGTCACCGGCGCCACGTACACCCAGACGTAGTCGCTGATGGCGCAGGTGTCCAGAACCTTGACCAGCACCTCAGCATTGTCCCGGTCGAAGAAGTACAGGATGCCGGACTCCTTCAACTCCAGGCCGTAGTTCCAGGCGTCTGCCTTCACCGTCCCGCCGTCCTGATTCTCGTACTCGATGCACATGCTGACGGTGTAGCCATGCTCGAACGTGATCTGCGCGGCCGAGGGCACGCAGTCCGAGAACTCCGTTGTCGGCAACACGATTGTCACCGTGTTGCTGTTCGAACCTCCGTTGCTGTTGAACGCCCGCACGCGGAAGTCGTGGCGGCCGCCGCTCACAAGGCCGTCGATGTCTGCTGCCTCGGTGTTGTGGGGCAACCTCATAGCGGTCTGCCAGCGGCCGCCCTCAGGCCTGTTTTGAACCTCGAAGCCGTCCTCGTTGCTCGACTCGTCGACCCAGGTCAGCTTCACGCTGGCCGCGCTGGTCGCCATCACCTTCAAATTGCCCGGCGCTGTCGGCCTGGGGCCACTGGGAGGCGGCGGAGGCTCCGTGCCGCCGGTCAGGAAGTCGCTGTACTGGACCGCGATGTGGATCGTGCGCTGGATAGCGCGCTCGTTCTCCCGCTGGTCGGCGACGCCGAGCGTCCAACCCCTGGGCCTGATCCGCACGGTCGAGAAGTAGGGCTCCTGCCGGCCGGTGCTGTAGCTCATCACCGACTTGATTTCCGGCTGGCTGTCGAAGTGGTGGTGGCCGTAGGCGAAGGGCTCCACCGCGTCGCTCGGATCGACGTCCGTGTTGTCCGGATCGTGGTTGCCTCCCAGGTTGTGCCCCACCTCGTGCGCGAAGGTCTCGATTTGACTGCCGTACTCGCCGTCTCGGACCAGATTCGCGTTGTCGACGCATCCGCCGGCGACCGTCGTCACGCCGTAACCGCTGCCTGAGAAGGTCCGGGCGGTGTGCCTTCGTTGAAGCAACCAGGCCTGACCGCAGAAACCGGGGCTTTCGTTGAAGAACAGATGGACCAGGTCCGCGTCGTGCTCGGCGCGCAGATCACGGACATCCTGGTTGTTCGTCAACGGGCCCAGCGGGCTGTTCACACCGTCCAGGGTGCCGGGTGCCTGCTCGTGGTGGACCATGTTCGCGGTGACCGGTATCTCCCCGTTCCGTAACACCAGGTTCAGGTAGTCCATGCCATGTTGCATCGCAGCCTGTGGAGTGCCCCAGTTGGCTTGTTCCAGCCGCTGCGCCGCGGATGCTGTGTACAGAATCAGAATGTCGAGCCGGTCATGGTTCGATTCGCTGCTCACGCGTCCCGGCGGATCCGCGCGCTGCGCCTCAACCGCGGGAATCAGCGGATCCGTTTCCGGAACGACGCCGCCGCCGCAGAACCCCTGCGAACTCCCCTGCCCCTCGGTCAAACGGCCGAAACCATCGCTGCCGGCTCGAATCCAGTACGTGCCCCCTTCCGGCAGTCCGAATCGGCCGAGCAGGTAACCGTCCTGCAGCGTCAGCACGACGCTGTCGTACCCCAGTTCGGGGTATCCGCCCGTCCACATCGCGTTGCCGTCGCCGCGGTCTTCGAAGATCCGCATCTCCGCGGCCAGCACACGGCCGTCCGGCGCGGCGAATTCGAGCCTCTGCGGCCCGGAACGCACGAGATCGTGATCGACCTCGACCGACCAGCCGTCCGAGGTCGGGTCGTCGTCGAGAGAGACTGCGTTCAAGAACCGCTGCCCGGAGGCGCTGGTTGCGGCGAGAAGAAGCTGGAGGCACAACGGCAGGAGCCAAAACAGCCGCGAGTTCGCAAGGGGCTGAGAAGTCATCTTCCCGGAAGCTCGGCCTCCGGGTTGAGAACGGTTTCCCGAAGACGAAAATCCAAATCTAGCCATAATCGATCAGTCTAGCCCATCACGCGCGCGTCATGGAAGCCGACCGTCCCGTAGAAGCGACGGTCCCCTGTGCTGGGCGGTCCCGAACCGCGACGCAGCTAGAGTGGTAAGGCGCTCGTGTCGATGCCGCCGCACAGACTGCCCCCCTCGTTGCGGTAGGCCTTCGACTCGCCGGTTACCGTGTCGGTCAACGTGACCGTGTATTCGACATCGGACACCCGCCATAGAGAAACCAGTACTTCTCGTTCAGCGGGCGACCCTCCAGCACCTTCGCGGTCATCTCCACGTCGGTTGGACCTAAAGGCTAGCCAATGAGCCAAAGCCGCTACCGTCTACCGTCGTCAGACGGCTGACCCGAGCCGCTCCGCTACTCGCAGACGTAAGCGCTGTACACCGGTATGCGGTACGGCGGGTTGTCGGCCGTGTACGGCGGGTCGCTGACCTCCCAGCCTTCAAGCAGCCCCCAGCACCCGCCGCCAACGTAGACCCAGGTGTTGGGCGGCGCGGGGACAAACCCCGCGTGTGAAATGGATGCGGCACCGGTACCGAACGTCAGGGCCAACACTACGACGCTCACGCCGAAACTGCGGATGATGGACTTCATCTGGTTGCTCCCCTCTCCACTTGAATGGTCCACGTGGATGTTGCCGCGAATGCTAGCAGCCCGTGGTGAAAGTCGCACCTCCCAGCGCTGTCCAATGAGAAGTGAGCGTGAGCGTGTGGGGTCAATCCAACGAGAGGTGAGCGTGAGCCGTTGTGATCGGGGATCATCGGAGGATGATCGTGACGCTCCAGACACGCCGACTTCAGAGTCTTGTCGAGGTCCGCAGTTTCCTGTCCGGCAACGAGTCGGTGGACTTCGTGCTGGTGGGCCGCGGATCGAGCTACGAGTTCATCCGTGAGACGCTGGTCAGATTCCGCTACTGGGCGCTTCCGAGGCGCGACAAGGGCGTGATCCGGAGCTACCTGATGAAGATGGTCGGGAAGTCCGAGTCGCAGGTGACGCGGCTGATCCGGCAGCACCGGGAGACCGGCAGCGTTCGCGACCGTCGTGGTGAGCCGCAACATGCCTTCAGGCGTCGCTACACGAAGGCCGACATCGGGCTACTCGCGGAGGTCGATGCAGCGCTCGGCCAAGTGTGCGGACACGCGACGCGCGCTGTCATGCGGCGGATGTTCGAGGAGTACGGCGACGGGCGCTTCGAGCGCTTGGCGACCATCTCGAACGGTCAGTTCTACAACCTGCGCAAGTCGACCGCCTACCGGCGGCGCCGCACCAGCTTCAAGAAGACGCGGGCCACCGCGGTGCGCATCGGCGAACGCCGAAAGCCCCAGCCGCGCGGGCGTCCGGGCTTCCTGCGCGTCGACACGGTGCACCAGGGCGACCGGGACGGCGAAAAGGGCGTGTACCACATCAACGTCGTCGACCAGGTCACGCAGTGGGAACACGTGGCGACCGTGCGCGCCATCTCGCAACGATGCCTCGTGCCGGTGCTTCAAGAGCTCATCGAGTCCTGTCCCTTCAAGGTGCTGGGCTTCCACGCCGACAACGGCTCCGAGTACATCAACCACAGGGTCGCTGAGTTGCTGAACCAGCCCCACATTCCGGAGTTCACCAAGTCCCGCAGCCGGCACAGCAACGACAACGCCCTGGTCGAATCCAAGAACGGCAACGTGATCCGCCGCCACTTCGGCTACGGACACATCCCCAAGCTGTTCGCCCGCGAGGTGAACGCCTTCGCACGCGACATCCTCTCGCCCTATCTCAACTTCCACCGACCGTGCCTGTTTCCCACCGAGATCACCGACCACAAGGGCCGCAGCAGGAAGCGCTACCGCTACCAGGATGTGATGACGCCGTTCGAGAAGCTCAAGTCCCTCCCCGACGTGCAGCACCATCTCAGACCTGGCCTCACCCTCTGTGCACTCGAAGACCAAGCCAGGGCCATGAGCGACCTCGACGCCGCGACCGCGCTCAAGCAAGCTCGTGCCAGACTCTTCGAACTTATCGACCGGGAGTCCGATCCCAGGCGCCGCCGGAGCGCTTGAAACGGCTGTACGCCAATGCCCTGCACCGACCACAATCGCCGCCTCGAGGCCGGGGAGCACCGCTAAAAGGCCACGCGACCAGCCGAGCGCGCTACCGTAGGCGGCAGACGGTTCGGAACAGTTCGGAACCGTCTGCCGCTTCCACAAACTACCCCCGAACCGACCGGGCTCGACCCTCTCTACCCGCGCCGTTCACGCTCACTTCTCTATTGGGAAGCACTCGCATTCGAGCGGCGATGCATCGCGCCTGACATCGTTGCTTCGGTCAGATATGGCCCGATATCTTCAGTCGTCGCGCCTTGTCGGCCGCGCCCCTCACCGCTCTCGGTGCGACACGGACTTCCACCACGGGCTGCTAGTGTCAGGTCACACGTCCTATGTCGCATGAATCGTAGGTTCCTTGCCGTTCGACGACGGCGACGACGGCAAGGAGTCTGGCATGAAGCGGTATGTGGTCGAGTTGGAGGAGCAGGAGCGCGAGGCGTTGGCGACGACTACGCGCAAGGGTTCGCATCGGTCGCAGAAGGTGATCAACGCCTTGATTCTGCTCAACTGCGACGAGGGCGAGTTCAACGGGCGTCGGCCGACCGGCGAGACGATCGCCGGGGTCTTGCGGATCAGTGCGCGCAAGGTGGATCGTGTGAAGAGGCGGTTTGTGGAGGACGGTCTGGAGGCGGCGCTCGGCAGTCGGCAGGGGCGTCGTCCCAAGTACCTGCGCAAGGCGGATGGCGAGTTCGAGGCGCGGCTGGTCGCGCTCAGTTGCGGAGAGCCGCCCGAAGGGCATTCGCAGTGGTCTCTGCGTCTGTTGGCGGACCGTGCGGTGGAGCTCGGCTATATCGACAGCGTCTCGCACGAGACGGTGCGGCGGGTGCTAAAAAAAACGCTCTCAAACCGTGGCGCCGCGTCGGCTGGGTGATTCCGCCGCAATGCAACGCCGACTTCGCGGCGAACATGGAGCGGGTGCTCGACGTCTATCGGCGTCCGCACGACGCGAGCTTCCCGGTGGTGTGCATGGACGAGACGCCGCGGCAGTTGATCGCCGAGACACGGGCGCCCATCCCGCCGGCCCCTGGACGGGAGGTCCGCGAAGACTACGAGTACCGACGCTGCGGCGCCTGCAACGTGTTCATGGCGACCGAACCGCTGGCCGGGCGGCGTCTGACCAAGGTCACCGAGCGCAGGACCAAGACCGACTGGGCGCGTTTCCTGGAAGACATCGCCGGGCAGTATCCCGACGCCACCCGAATCACGCTGGTGATGGACAACCTCAACACCCACCGCCCCGGCGCGCTCTACGAGACCTTCGACCCGGCCCGGGCCAAGGCGCTGTGGGACCGCTTCGAGTTCGTCTATACCCCCAAGCACGGCAGTTGGCTGAACGTCGCCGAGGTCGAACTCAGCGTGATGATCCGACAGTGCCTCAACCGCCGCATCGACTCCATCGACACCCTACGCGCCGAAGTCGGCGCCTGGCAGGCCGCCAGAGACCGGATCCAAGCCAAGGTCAACTGGCACTTCACCACCGACGACGCTCGCGTCAAACTCAAGCGCCTCTATCCGACTTTTGACGAGTGACACGGCACTAGTCGCAGTGCGCGCACTGCGGTCGCAATGTTAGGACACTGTCCGAATGCGCCCGCTTCCTGCAAGTCACTGTTCCTCGAGGGGCCGCGGCAGTCCAACCGCGCGCCGCAGCTCTTGGAAACCCCGCCCGCCCCGCACGGCATTCCAATCCCCGACCACCAGCAGCACCACGCCGCCCGGGTCGAGAAAGCGCTCCGCCGCACGGCGGACATCGGCCGCGGTCACGGCACTTAGCCGGTCCCTGTAGCGAGACCAATACTGGCGAGGGCGGCCCAGCAGTTCGTCCTCGGCGTACCGGCCGGCGATCGCCTCGGCGCGATCGAAGAGCAGGGGAAACCGGGCCAGCACGGACTGCCTCGCCGTCTCGAGTTCCGCGGCCGGCACAACGTCGCGTTGCAACCGCCGCAGTTCCTGCAGCACCGCGCCGGCCGCCTCGGCGGCCGACTCGGGGGCGGTCTCCAGGAAGACGCGGAATTCGCCCGCGTGCTCCGGCCCCCAGCCGCTCCGCGGGGGATCGATGTCGAAGGTCGTGAGCACCCGATAGACCAGGCCTTCGCCTAGCTGCAGGCGGGACCGCAGGCGGGACACGGCGCCCGGACCGTCGAGAATCTCGGTCATGAGCAGCAGCGCCCAGCGGTCGCGGTCGTCCCAGGAATCGAAAGCTGCTCCCCTATGGCCAAGGGCAATCGCGGCCTGGGCGCCTGGTCGGTCGATGATCCACCAGCCGGGCGAGGAGGCGGAGGCGGTCCCTGGAGCGGCGGCATCAGCAGGCAGCGGGCCTGCCTGACCACCGGCAGAGACACTCGCCTCTGCCGCCACCGGAAGCGGGTCCCGCCAGTCCCCGAACAGCTCGTTCAGGCGCGCCACCACGGCTTCCGCATCCACGTCGCCCGACACGGCGATCACGGCGCCCTCGGGGCCGTAGCGGCGGCGATGGAAGTCGGCGAGCGCGTCCGGCGTGAAGGCGGCCACCATCTCAAGCGTCAGAAGCCGTCCGCGCTGCGTACTGCCTCCGTGCACCAGGCGCAGCCACTCCCGTTCGAGAAGTCCCCGCGGGTCGTCGTCCTGGGCGGCGAGACCGACCTCGAGGTTGGCCTTCGCCTGGGCCACGCGCTCCGCGTCGAAGCGCGGTTCCAGCACGATGGCAGCAAGCAGTTCGAGTCCCCGCCCCAAGGCCTCCGAGCCGCAGTCGAGAGCGATCACGCTCCGCGCCGAGGCGCCGACCGTCTGGATCCGGGCGCCCAAAGCGTCGATCTCGTCGTCCAGGCGATCCGGGTCCAGGTCCCCGGCGCCGCCGCGCCGCAGCATGGCCGCGGTCATCGAGGCCAGTCCTGCCTCCTCCGGCCGCTCGTCCAGATCGCCGACGGGAACCGCCAGCACGACATCGACCAGGGGCAGGCTGCGATCCGGCACGACGTAGACCGGTAGCCCGTTGGCCAGCTCGAAGCGCATGCCAGCAGGATCCGGCGGCGCGAAGGACGACGGCGGGAAACGCAGAGCTTCCGGCCGCGGCGGAATCTGGGCGCCTCCTGCTGCTCCCGCCGCGGCCAGGCCGAGCAGGACGAACAGACCGACCGACCGCACCGCTCAACCCTCCCCGGTCCGCTCGAGCAACAGGACCGCTCGTTCTTCCGCTACGAGAAAGGCGTCGATCACCCGCTCCAGGTCATCAGCGCGAACGGCCGCGGCTGCCTCGAACCACCCATCCAGTTTCCGCCAGCCGCCCAGCACCTCGGCCGCCGCCAGCCGGTGGGCGAGCCCGGCGTCGGTCTCGATCTGGCGGAAGGAGTCGGTGGCCAGTTGGCGCCGCACCCGCTCCAGTTCGCTGCTTTCAGCCCCGTCCGCCCGAAGCTGCGCCAGCAAGAGGTCCCACGCCGGGAGCAGTTCCGCCAACTCCGTATCGCCGGCAGCTTCGATGCGCACCGCGAAGTAGCCCCCCTGCACGCGCGACACGTGCTGAGCCGAAGCCGACGTTGCCACCGCGTCATCCGCGAGCACGAGCAGGCGATGCAGCCGGCCCGAACGGCCGTTCAACACCCCCGCCAGCACGTCGAGCGCGACCGCGTCGCCGGCGGCGTCGAAGGGGACCGTCGGATAGCGGATCTCGATCTGGCTGCGGCAGGCGCAGAGTCCGTCCAGGGATCCGAGAGCCGGCTCGGCACGCGGTTCTGACCGGCGGTCAGCCCGCACGGCACGGCCCGACCCGTTCGCGCGCTTCAGACGGCCGAAGTAGCGCTCGGCCAGTTCTCCGACGCGTTCCGGTGACACGTCGCCGACCAACACAGCGACCAGCCGCTCCGGCCCGTAGGTCGCCTCGAAGTGCGCCCGCGCGTCCGCCGGCACAAGGCCCGCGATCTCCAGCCGGTCCCCTCCCGGCGTGTGCGCGTAGGAGTGGCCGACGCCCCAGAAGGAGGCGTCGAAGAGCTCGAACCAGGAACCCGCCGGACTCGAGTCGATGCGCTGGCGCCGCTCCTGCTCGACCACCCGCAACTCGCGCTCGAAACCACGGAACACGGGCTCGAGCAGGCGGTCGGACTCCATCCAGAACCACAGTTCGATCTTCTCAGCCGGCACCAGCACCTGGAAGGCGGTCGAGTCCTGGCGTGTTTCCGCGTCGAGGCCGAAGGCGCCGGCACGCGTATAGACCGCCGAGTACTCGCCCGGCCGCTGCAGGGTCGCCAGTCGACCCTCGAGACGGGCGAGTCCCGGCGCCGGGCGGCGCCGGCGCACGGAATCCTCGTACAGCCGCTCCCACTCCCTCAGCAGCGGCGCCTCCGCGTCCCAGGCCGCGGTGCCGACGGTCCGGCTGCCGGCAAACAGCAGGTGCTCCACGACGTGGGCCAGGCCCCGCTGCCCGGGAGGGTCGGCCGCCGAGCCGCCTCGGACCGCCAAAACCGCCGAAACCAGGGGCCTCCCAGGCCGCTCGACGACCAGGAAGGTCATGCCGTTGTCCAGTTCGAAGTGCGCGGGCTGGAGCTCCGCCGGCAACGTCGCGGGCGCCGCAGGCGCCGCCGCGGCAAGAACCAGAGCGGCGAGGAAGCTGGCGCGATGACTCCTCACCGCCGTTCCCCGACCACCAGGTAGACCCCTGCCGGCGGATCGACGATCCGGGTCCGGTCGCCGGACGGCCAGCGCACGTCGAGCCTGCGAACGCTCCCGGCGCCGGCCGCCGTTTCGTCGCCGGACGCAGCCACCGCCCAGCGCAACCGATGCCCGCTCGACGACTGGTAGCTGTCGCCCCGCAGCACCCAGCGGCGCGCCGGCGGCTTCCCGGGCTCGCCGGCGAGCGTCACGGCGGCGCCCACGGCCTGCGTGTTCGACCCGGCGCCGCGCAACTCGACACCCAACCAGCCTCCGCCTTGAGGCCCTGCCGTGTCGCCCCGCCCCGTGTCGCCCCGCCCCGTGTCATTCCGCCCCGTGTCATTCCGCCAGAGCCGCGCCGGACCGTCGTTGGCGATCACCAGAATGTCGCCGTCGCCGTCGTTGTCGAAGTCTGCGACGGCGGCGCCACGGCTGACCAGAGGATCCCGATCCGTCCAGTCGCAGCGCACCTCGGTGAAGCTCTGCCGGCGGGCCGTTGCTTTGCCGCGGAGCAGCAGGTTCCGCTGCCGGTAGCTCGTGTTGTCGCGCCGCGGCGTGGTGAAGATGTGGCCGTTGGCGACGTACACGTCGAGCGCGCCGTCCCGGTCGAAGTCCTCGGCCACGATCCCGAAGCCGAGCAAGTTGAAGGAGGGCTGGCCAAAGCCCGAGACGGCGGATACGTCTTCGAACAGAAGGCCGGCCCCGACGCCGGCATTGCGATAGAGCGTGTTCGTCTCCACGTCGAAGTTGGTCACCGCGAGGTCCGGATCGCCGTCGGAGTCGAAGTCGGCAACTGCCAACCCCATGCCCGCCTCCGGGCGGCCGTTTCGATTCACCGCGGCGCCCGAGAGCAGCGACTGATCCTCGAATGTGCCGTCGCCCCGGTTGCGGAACAGGAGGTTCAGGGTCAGGTCGTTGGCCACGTAGAGATCCGGCCGGCCGTCTCCGTCGAGGTCGGTGAAGACCACCCCGAGACCCTTGCCGTCGGCGCCGTCGAGACCCGCGGCCGCGGTCCCGTCCTCGAAGGCGCCGTCGCCCCGGTTCATGTAGTAACGGTCGCGCTGGCCCTGGAACAGCGACGGGTCGCAGACCTCCGGCGCGGAACCGGGCCCATCCCGCCGGCAGACCAGGCCATGGTCCGGGTCGTAGTCGAGGTACCGGGAGACGTAGAGGTCGAGGTCGCCGTCACCGTCCGCGTCCGCCAGCGCCATCGAAGAACCCCAGGGGAACTCGTCCGCCCCTCCCTCCGGCTCGGCCGCGCGCAGCGGTTCCGCCGCGGCGAACGATCCGTCTCCGCCGTTGCGCAGGAGCACTGTGGGACCGTAGTGCGACACCAGCAGGTCGACATCGCGGTCGCCGTCTACGTCCGCCGCGACGACTCCCTGGCCGTAGCCGCGGGCTACGGCGCCGGCATCGGCCGGCTCGAACCGGATCTTCCCCGCCGCGTCGGGCCCCAGGTTGCGAAACAGCCGGTCCACCGACGCCTCGCCGCCCTGCGGCGGGAAAGCCCCCGACTGCACCAGGTAGAGATCGAGCCAGCCGTCCCCGTCGAAGTCGATCCAGGCGACGCCGGCGCCCATCGTCTCAGGCAGGTGAAGGCCACCGTTGGCGCCCCAGTCGTGGTTGAAGTGCACTCCGGCCTCCGCCGCCACTTCCGTGAACGTGAAGCCGCAATCCTCGCCGGCGGCCGCGGCGCAAGGGAGGACGAAGGCGCACGCCAACGTCGCGACCTGGGCGACCGACAAGGTACGGCCAGCGTCCCGGCTCATCCGGTGACCGCGCGACGGCCGCCGGGAAACGGTTCGCAGGTCATCTTGAAGCGCCCGTCGCCTTAAGGGGAGGCGATGTCCAGGATCCGCGCCACTCCAGTGATTCCCTGTAGCTTGCCGACTTCGCGGTTCAACTCCGTGATCTGGCCGGAGAGTTGTTCGGCCACCCGGTCGCTCCGCTCCTCCAGCCGGTCTCCCAACCGGTCAATCTTCTCCTCCAGCCGAGACCAACGCTCCTCGAACTTCGCCTCCATCTCGTCGCACCGCGCGTCGAACTTCGCCTCCATCTCGTCGCACCGCGCGTCGAACTTCGCCTCGATCCCGTCGCACCGCGCGTCGAACTTCGCCTCGATCCCGTCGCACCGCGCATCGAACTTCGCCTCGATCCGCGCCCGTTCCTGCCGGGCCTCCTCGAAGCGTCGGTCAATCCGACGCACGCCCCAGGCGAACAGCCCACCAAGCGCCGCAAAGCACGGCACGACAACGCCAGCGGTCTGCAGAATCATCTCCATTCCATCCTCCACCGAAACACCTCCGGGCCCAGAGTCCAAGTCGGGAACGACCTCAGAGCCGGCGGCGCCACGATGGCGCGGCCACGACTCTATCCAATGACTGAGACGGAATTCCGCTGCGCCATCACGCACAACTCCGACGAGGTCCATTGGCGCGGCCACGCTGGAAGAGACTTAGACTGCGCCCATGGACCTCGTCTGCGGCCCGCACATCCTGACCTTGGACGATCGGCCCCTCGTCATGGGGGTGCTCAACGTGACGCCGGACAGCTTCTCGGACGGCGGCCGCTTCGACGTTTCCGAGGCCGCGATCGAACACGCGCGGCGCATGGCGGCGGAAGGGGCCGACCTGATCGACATCGGCGCCGAAAGCACCCGGCCGGGCGCCGATCCGGTGGGGTCGGCGGAGGAACTCGCCCGGCTGCTGCCGGTGATCGAGGGCATCGGCCGGCTCGACCTCGGAGTGCCCCTGAGCGTCGATACGGCGAAGCCCGAAGTGGCCGACCGTGCGCTCGCTGCCGGCGCCCACCTGATCAACGACATCTCCGGCGCCGGCGAGGCGATGCTCGAGGTAGCGGCCCGCCACGGCGCTCCGGTGATCGCCATGCACATGCAGGGCGGGCCGCGCACGATGCAGCGCAAGCCTCGCTACGACGACGTGGTGGCGGAGATCCGCGACTACCTCGCCGAGCGGGTCGCGGCCGGACGCCGCCTCGGAGTCGAGGTGCTCGTCGACCCGGGGATCGGGTTCGGCAAGACGCTCGAGCACAACCTCGACCTGCTCGCGAACCTGCACGAACTGCAGCAGATCGGCGCGCCCCTGGTGCTCGGGGTGTCGCGCAAGTCGTTCCTCGACCGGCTGCTCGGCGGCGTACCCGTCGGGGAGCGACTGACCGCTACGCTGGCGGTCAACGCCTGGGCGGCGGCACTGGGCATTGCCGACGTGCTGCGGGTACACGATGTCGAGCAGCACCGGCAACTGGCCGAGAGCATCGGCGCCCTGAGGCGGCGCCGCAATCGATCTGCGCCGCAACGCCGCGTTCTCGCGCACGGCATCGTCTGCCGGTGCCGGATCGGCGTCACCCCCGAAGAGCGTGCCGCGCCGCAGGAACTCCTGGTCGACATCGACGTGACCCTGACGGCCGGGGCACGCAGAACGCCCGACGACCTGGGCGAGACCGTGGACTACGTCGAGCTCGCCGCCATCGCGCAAGCGGTCGCGGCACGCGACGAGTACCGACTCGTCGAGACCCTGGCGGCGCGGATCGGCGCCACCGTCGGCCGGGAAACCTCTCAGACAGCAGCCGGCTCGACGCCGGGGAGCCGGATCGAATCGCTGCGGGTGAGGGTGACGAAGCCCGGCGCCGCACGCGAGATCGGCGCCGCGGAAGTCGGCGCCGAAGTCGATTGGCGGCCGTGAGCCGGACGCGTGCCTTCGTCGCCCTCGGCTCGAACCTGGGCTCTCGACGATCCAATCTGCGCGCCGCGATCGAGCGCCTGAGACCACTCGGTGACGTGACCGCGGTCTCGGCTTTCCACGCTACGCGGGCCGTACCGGAAAGCGGCGTGGCGGCCACCGACCCGGAGTTCCTGAACGCCGCGGCGGGCATCGAGACCCGCCTCGACGCCCGGACCCTGCTCGATGGCCTGCTCGAGATCGAGGCCGGTCTCGGCCGGGATCGGACGACGACGCCGGCCGGCCCGAGGACGATCGACCTCGACCTGCTGCTGTTCGGCGACCGCATCATCGAGGCGCCCGGCCTGATCGTGCCGCACCCCCACATGCATCGCCGCCGCTTCGTCCTCGAACCCCTCTGTCAGATCGCCCCGTACACCTGGCACCCGGGCCGCCGGAAGACCGCCGCCGAACTGCTGGGCGATCTACAACCCCCCTAGTAGCTCTTCGGCAGACCGAGGACCTTTTCAGCGATGTGGCAGAGGATGAGTTGCGGGCTGACCGGAGCAAGGCGCGGAATCATCACCTCGCGCATCAGCCGCTCGACATGGAACTCCTTCGCGTACCCCATGCCGCCGTGGGTCATGACCGCCTGCGTGCAGGCCTTGAAGCCCGCCTCGGCGCCGAGGTACTTCGCGGCGTTCGCGTAGTGGCCGCACGGCTCTCCGCGGTCGTAGAGCGATGCTGCCTGCATCGCCATAAGGAACGCCGCCTCCAGCTCCATCCAACATTCCGCCAGCGGATGCTGAATCGACTGGTTCTGGCCGATCGGGCGGCCGAAGACACGCCTGTTACGGGCGTAGTCGGCTGCTCTTTCCAGCGCGTTCCTGCCGACACCGACCGCCTCGATTCCGATCAGGATCCGCTCCGGGTTCAGGCTGTGCAGGATGTACTCGAAGCCGCGGCCCTCGTCGCCTATGCGGTCCTCGGCCGGGATCTCGAGTCCGTCGATGAACAGCTCGTTCGAGTCCACCGCGGCCCGGCCCATCTTCGGAATGCGCCGGATCTCGACCCTGGAGCGGTCGAGCGTCGTGTAGAACAATGAAAGTCCCTTGGTCGCCTTCCCGGTCTCGACTCTGGGCGTCGTGCGCGCAAGCAGCATGACCCGGTCCGCCTCCTGGGCGGTCGTGGTCCAGATCTTGCGGCCGTGGACGATGTAGCTGCCGTCGGGGCGGCGCTCGGCTCGGGTGGCGATCGCGGTCGTCTCCAGTCCGGCGTCGGGCTCGGTGACCGCGAAGCAGGTCTTGGCACGCCCTTCGATCAACTCGGGCAGGAAGCGCCGACGCTGGTCCTCGGTGCCGAACACGACGATCGGGTGGGGGCCGAAGATGTTGATGTGGATCGCCGAGGCCGCGCTCATGCCGCCGCCCGCGCTGGCCACCTGATGCATCACCAAGGCGGCTTCGGTCACGCCGAGCCCGGAACCGCCGTACTCCTCCGGCATGGCGATGCCGAGCGCACCGCACTCGGCCATGGCACGGTGGAACTCGTTCGGGAACCGGACCTCGTTGTCGGCCGCGAGCCAATAGTCGTCGTCAAAGGCCGCGCAGGTGCGCGCGATCCCCTCGCACAGGGCGCGCTGCTCTCCGGTGAGTGTGAAGTCCATGGGCGGGCAGAGGGTACAACGACTCTGCGCACCTCATGCAGTTCGCGCTCTCCGCTTCGCGGCGGTGAGCCCTACGTGGATTCTGGTCAGCGGCCTTGGCACCGACGGCCAGCCCAGTCGGGTCAGGAGGGGTCAGCTCCCAGGTGCCTCTGAACGAGCGACGCCCGACGACATCGCACTCACCGACGACCAACCGGAGCGAGTGAAGCGGAGCGAGCGCAACCCCTCCCATCTCCTCTCAAGCGCTCGCGCCACCTGGGAGCTGACCCCTCCGGACCCAAGACGGGCGGGTGCGTCCGACGCCAATGCGCCGCTTCGGCCCCGCTCATGCCTCAGCCCGCCGGAGCAGGCAGCAGCACGTACCGGGCCAGAACGGCGAAGCCGCCGATCAGGATCAGCGCCGCGGTCCACATCAGGGCCGTGCGATGCCCCCGCTTGAGGTGGTCCTGCGCTCGGGCCCATCGCACCACGCTCCGCAGCAGGAACGGGAGAGACGCTCCCCAAGCGAGAAGGACGCCCAGCAGCACCCACGATGTCGGCGAGAAACCCCGGAGCACCGCCAGCGCCGCGATCGCGAACAGGAGTGCGATCCGCACCACGATGCGCACGAAGCGCAGACTGCCGGCCTGCTGCCGCCTGAGCTTGTTCCGCCGGTCGCTGAAGTCGATCGCCACGTTCGCTCCCTGGTTCCCGCCGCTCTACGGATCCCCGGCGCCGGCGCGGTCGAGCAGAAAGGCGTAGACCAGCGCCGTCTCGCGGTAGCGGTCGAAGCGCCCGGAAGCGCCGCCGTGGCCGGCGCTCATGTTCGTCTTCAGCAGCAGCAGGTTGTCGTCCGTCTTCTTCGCGCGCAACCGGGCCACCCACTTCGCCGGTTCCCAGTACTGGACCTGGGAGTCGTGCAGACCCGTGGTCACCAGCATGTGCGGGTAGTCCTTCACGTCCACGTTGTCGTAGGGCGAATAGGAGAGCATGTAGTCGTAGTACTCGCGCTCCCTGGGATCCCCCCACTCGTCCCATTCGAAGGTCGTCAGCGGGATGCTCGCGTCGAGCATCGTGGTCACGACATCGACGAACGGCACCTGCGCCACGACGCCGCCCCAGAGGTCCGGCCGCAGGTTGAACACGGCGCCCATCAGGAGTCCTCCGGCGCTGCCGCCCATCGCGTAGATCCGGTCGGGATCGGCGTAGCCCTCGGCCGCCAGATGCTCGGCCGCGGCGATGAAGTCGGTGAACGTGTTCTTCTTGTTCAGGAGCTTGCCGTCCTCGTACCAGGAACGCCCCATCTCCTCGCCGCCGCGGATGTGGGCGATCGCATAGACGAAGCCGCGGTCGAGCAGGCTCAGCCGCAACGAACTGAATCCCGCGTCCATGCTGGCGCCGTAGGAGCCGTAGCCGTAGAGGAGCAGCGGGCTGCCGCCCTCGGCCGCACGCAGATCGGGCCGGTAGACGAGGGACACCGGCACCTCCGTGCCGTCCGAGGCGACCGCCCAGAGCCGCTCGATCCGGTAGTCCGCCGAGTCGAACCCGCCCAGAACCTGATCCTGCTTGCGCAGGGTCTTCTCCCGCGTCGCCGGGTCGTAGTCGAACACGGACCGCGGCGTGGTCAGCGACTGGTAGACGTAGCGGAGCGTTCCCGACGAGGGATCGGGGTTGACGCCGAGCCCCGCGGAGTAGGCCGGCTCACCGAAGTCCAGGTCGTGCCCCTCCATGGCCCCGGCGCCCATCGGCTTGATCCGTAGCTGGTTCAGGCCCCCGCGACGTTCGGCCAGCACCAGGAAGCGATCGAACAGCTCGAAGCCCTCGAGCAGCACGTCGTCGCGGTGCGGCGTCTCCTCGCGCCAGGCGGCCCGGCCGGTGTCGTCCTCCGCGGTCGACATGAGGCGGAAGTTCGGGGCATCGTCGTTCGTGCGCACCCAGAACCGGTCGCCCAGGTGGTCGACGCTGTACTCGTGCCGCTCGCCGCGCGGCTCGAAGACGGCGAAGTCGCCATCCGGATCGTCGGCCCGCAGCGTCCGCACCTCGGTGCGCAGGGTGTGGCGCGAGACCGCCATCAGGTACTTGCGGGATTGGCTGCGCTGCAGGAAGACGCTGAACGTCTCGTCCGGCTCTTCGTAGACCAGATCGTCCGCGGCGCCCTTGCCCAGCCGGTGCCGGAACAACTGGTAGGAGCGCAGCGTGTCGGGGTCCTGACGGGCGTAGAACAGGGTCGCGCTGTCGGCGGCCCAGGCCAGGTTCGCGGTGACGTCGGGGATCTCGTCCGGCAGCGTCTCGCCCGTCGTCAGATCCTTGAAGCGGACGGTGTAGAAGCGCCGCCCGACATCGTCGACGGCGTACGCCAGGATGCGGTGGTCCGGGCTGACCGCCGGACGAACGGACGTGTACTCCTTGCCCTCGGCGATCTCGTTCACGTCGACAAGGACTTCCTCCGCGTCGGGGCCGGCGGCGCCGCCGAACACATCGCCGTCGGCCGGGCGGCGGCAGTGGATCGGGTACTGCTTCCCCTCCTCGTAGCGGGTGTAGTACCAGTAGTCGCCGTCGCGGTAGGGAACCGACGAATCGTCCTCCACGATGCGGCCGCGGATCTCCTCGAACAGGGTCTCCTGCAGCTCCCCGGTATGCGCCAAGACGCCTTCGAGATACGCGTTCTCCGCTTCGAGGTACGCGATGACTTCGGGATCTTCCCGCTCGCGCAGCCAGTAGTACTCGTCGACCCGCACGTCGCCGTGGATCTCGAGCTCGTGCGGTCGCGCCGCGGCCACCGGCGGCTCGCCAGGGCCGGCGGCCGGGGCCGCGCAGGAGGTCACGGCGAGAGCCGCCGCGAGGAGGGCTGCGGAGGCGATTGCGGCGGTCTGAGGCGGCCTTGCTGGTGTGGAGAACATAGGCGCGGGAGTGTAGCGGGTCGAATCAACTTCGTTCCCACAGCAGGATGGCCGCGAAGAGATCCTCGAGCGCGGCGCCGACGGACTTGAACAGGGTGATCTCACCTTCGCTCCCGCGCCCGCCGTGCTCCCCCCGGCACAGCTCGTAGAGGTCGGCGGCGACATCTTCCGGAGCGAGGGCGCCCGACTCGATCGGCTGGGTCAGGTCGCCCGCCTCCACCAGAGCACCGGCCCGGGTGTCGACGAAGACGGTCGTGCGGCGCATCGCCTCGTCATCCGTCTCGCGCATGGCCGGCGTGAAGCCCCCGACCAGGTCCACATGGACGCCGGGCTGCAGCCACGAACCAAGCACGAGCGGTTCCGTCGCCAGGGTCGCGGTGCTGACGATGTCCGCCGCCCGCACGGCCGCCTCCAGATCGCCCGCCGTGCCGGTCCGGAGCCCCTGCAGCAGTGACGAACGCGACGCCGCCAGCGCCTTCTCGGGGCGGCGCCCCCAGAACTCGATCTCGACGTCAGGTCGCACCGCCACATGCGCGGCCGCCAGGTGGGGCGCCAGGTTGCCCGTGCCGACCACCAGCAGGCGCCGGGCATCCGGCCGGGACAGGAACTTCGACGCCAGCGCCGAGGCGGCCGCCGTGCGCCGCAGGGTCAGCTCCAGGCCGTCGATCAACGCCAGCGGTTCACCAGTCAGCGCCGAGCACAGGATGTAGCTGGCCTGCACCGCCCCGAGACCGCGGGAGACGTTGCCCGGAAACACCGTCGCCACCTTGACCCCCAGGTAGCCGCCTGCGGTCCACGCCGGCATCAGCAGCAGCGTCGCCTCGGGATCGCCGGCCGGCGCGGCGACGCCATGATGGTGACGCACCGGCATCTCGCAGCCGTCGTGGAAGCCCCGTTCCAGGGCCTCCACCACGGCGCCCCAGGGCAGCAGTTCGGCCGTCCTGGCCGCGTCGAAGAATCGCATGGGAATGCGGAGGATAGTCTCATTCGCAATGGACCATCTGGAAGAGCTTGAACAGAAGGGCTACGCGATCCTGGAAGGGGCTCTCGACCGGCGGCAGGTCGGCGCCCTGCGCCGGGAACTCGACCCCCACTTCGACCGGCAACTGTTCGGCCGCAACCCGTTCGAGGGACACAGCACGCAACGGGTCTATGGCCTGCTCTCCAAGTCCCGCCTGTTCGACCCCCTGGTCGAGCATCCGGCGGTGATGGCCGCCTGCGAGGCCACACTCGGGCCGGGGTTCCTGCTCTCGGTGGCCCACGCGATCCTGATCCACCCCGGCGAGGCGCCGCAGAGCCTCCACCACGACGACTCCTTCTATCCCCTGCCCCGGCCCCGGCAGGCGCTCGGCGTGAGCACGATCTGGGCGCTCGACGACTTCACCGAGGACAACGGCGCCACCCGCATCGTGCCCGGCAGCCACCGCTGGAACGGCGACCGCCCCGACGAGTCGGCGGCGCAGCCGGTCATCATGCCCGCCGGGTCGCTCCTCGTCTTCCTTGGCACCCTCTACCACGGCGGCGGCAAGAACCGTTCGGCGGGGTCGCGGCTCGGCCTCACGATCCAGTACTGCCCGCCGTGGGCCCGCCAGCAGGAGAACTTCATCCTCGGCGTACCCGCGGACGAGGTTCCCGATCTGTCTCCCAGGATCCAGGAGCTGATCGGCTACGGCATTCATCCTCCGTTCATGGGCCACGTAGATGGCCGTCACCCACTGAAAGCGCTCCAAACATGAAGAAGCTCCAGTCCCTGTTCGCCCTGCTGACCACTCTGGCCCTTGTGTCGGCCTGCGGCGGTCCCGCGACCGCCCCCGAGGCCGAACCCATGGCCGCACCGGCGGCCGCCGTCCCCGAAGGCGCGCCCCGGCTCGTCCTCCTGATCGCCGTCGATCAGATGCGAGCCGACTACCTGGAGCGCTTCGCCCCGCTGCTCACGGGAGGTCTTGAGAGGCTGCTCCGCGAGGGCGTCGTCTTCACCGACGCCCACCACTTCCACGCCGCCACCGAAACCGCCCCCGGCCACGCCACCCTGGCCACGGGCGCGTTCCCCAAGCGGCACGGGATCATCGGCAACGGTTGGTTCGACCGCGAGACCCGCGACGACGCTTACTGCTGCGGCGACCCGGACCACGGCGTATCGCCGCGCAACCTGCTCGTCCCGACCCTGGGCGATCTGCTCAAGGCCGCCTGGCCACAGTCCAAGGTCTTCTCCGCCAGCGGCAAGGACCGCGCGGCGATCCTGATGGGCGGGCACCACGCCGACGGCGCCTGGTGGTACAGCCGGCCGACCGGCCGCTGGGTCACCTCGACCTACTACGGCGACCGGGATTCCCAGCCCGAGTGGCTCGACGAGTTCAACGCCGAGAGCCGCCTCGACCTGCTCTTCGGCACCGCCTGGGCGCCGCTGCTGCCCCTCGAGCACACCGCGGCGTACGACATCGAACCGCTCGACAGCGGTCTGTTCACGAACACCTTCCCGCACGCCCTGGGCGGCTACACCGTTGAACGGCCGGCGTTCTATGCCTCCATCTACCGGTCGCCCTTCCTCGACGGCTACCTCGAGGACTTCGCCGAGACCCTGATCGAGGCCGAGGACCTGGGCGCCGACGACGTCCCCGACCTGCTGGCGCTCAGTTTCTCCGCCCTCGACACGGTGGGCCACGGCTTCGGCCCGAACGCCCCGGAGACCCTCGACACGATCCTGCGGCTCGACCGGACGATCGGCGAGCTGCTCGACTTCATCGACGAGAGGATCGGCCTGGAGAACGTGGTCGTCGCGCTCTCCGCCGATCACGGCGTCGGCGTCGTGCCGGAGCTGGTCGTCCGCGACGGCGGCCAGGGAGGCCGCTTCGGCGCCGAGCAGACGCTCTGCCTGCAAGGCCTGCTTTCGCGGCTCGAAGAACGCTTCGGCGACGGCAAGTTCCTGCTCGAAACCTTCTACCTCGACGAGGAAGCCATCGCCGCGGCTGGCGCCGACCGGACCGCGGTCGAGGACGAGATCATCGACGCGATGGGCGCCTGCCCGCTGATCGCCGAAGTCGTCCGGCCCGCCGAACTCGACCCGGCCAATCCCCTCCACGAGCTCTACCTGAACAGCTACTACGCCAGCCGCAGCGGGGACCTGATCGCCGTGCCGGCGCCCAACGTGCTGCCGACGCCGTTCACCGCCGTCATCGCCAGCCACGGCTCTCCGCACGGCTACGACACCCACGTGCCGCTGATCATCCGCCGCCAGGACGGCGCCGGCCGCGTGGTCACGGAACGCGCCAACACGATCGATCTCGCGCCCAGCCTGGCCACGATCCTCGGACTCGACTTCGACGGCTTCGACGGCGTCGACCGGCTGACCAATTGAGGACGAACTCCATGCCCAGGACCACGCCACCCGCACCGACGGGCAGATTCCGAGCCGCCGCCGCGGCCACCCTCTGCCTGACCGCCGTCTTCCTCACGGCCTGCCAGGCGGACGCGCAGACCTACGCCGAGAAGCTCGGCTTCTCCGCCGGCGCCCGCGCCGTCATCCTGCACGTCGACGATGCCGGCATGTCGCACGACTCGAACGTCGGCGCCTTCCGCTCGATCCTCGACGGGGTGGCGAACTCGATGAGCGTGATGATGCCCTGCCCGTGGGTGCCGGAGCTGGTGCGAGGCCTGAAGGAGAACCCGGGCATCGACGCCGGACTTCACCTGACCCTGACCGCCGAGTGGGACGACTACCGCTGGGGCCCCCTCGTGGGCCGCGAGGCGGCGCCCGGCCTGGTCGACCCCGAGGGGGCGCTGTGGTCGAACGTCGCGGACGTCGTCGCCAACGCGACCCCCGACGAAGTGGAAGCAGAGGTCCGCGAGCAGATCAACCGCGCTCGCACCATGGGCTTCGAACCGACCCATCTCGACTCGCACATGGGCACCCTCTTCGCCACCATGGACTTCCTCGAGCGGTACATCGCGGTCGGCCTCGACGAGGGCATCCCCCTGATGTTCCCGGGCGGCCACAACACGATCCTCGAAGCCCAGTACGAGGCCCAGGGACGGGACACGCCGCCGGGCCTCGGCAGCGCGACCGAACTCGGCCGGCGCATCTGGGACGGCGGCCTGCCGGTGCTCGACGACCTCCACAACCTGAGCTACGGCTGGGTCCCCGAAGCCGGCGCCGACGCCACCGACGAGGAACTGCTCGAGTACAAGGTCGAACGCTACAGCCAGGGCCTGCGCGACCTCCGCCCCGGTGTGACCATGGTGATCATGCACTCCACCGACCCGAGCGAGAACTTCAAGTACATCTCCAGTTCCGGCCCCAGCCGCAAGGGCGACATGCTGGCCATGCTCGACCCCCGCCTCAAGCAGGTGATCGAGGAGGAAGGGCTGGTCCTCACCACCTTCCGCGAGCTCAAGGAAAGGCGGGACCGCGTCGAGTAGCAGCCGGACGATCCGGCCCAGTGGCGATCACTCCGCCGAAGAGGCGGCCGCGGCTTGGCTCACCCAGGCGCACCGGCTACTCGCCTCAGCCGACTTGCCGACCCATCTGGCGACCGTTCGGTCGACTCGGGACGGACCTCTGGTGCTAGCTCGTGATGCGCTCGAAGTTCGGCGGCCGGCGCTCGACGAAGGAGGCGACGCCTTCCCTGAAGTCGTCGCGCTGCAGGCTCTCGGCCATCAACTGGTTCGACTCGCGCAGGGCGTCGCCGGTGTCCATCATCAGGTGACGGTAGACCTGCTGCTTGATGACCTTGAGCGAGGTCGGCGCGGAGCGCTCGGCGAGCGCGCGGATGTACTTCTCGGCCTCGGGGACGACCTGGTCGTGCGGCACGGAGCGGTTGACGACGCCCATCTGGGCTGCCTCCGGACCGTAGAACTTGCGCCCGGTCCACAGGATGTCGAGGGCATTGGACGGTCCGGCGACGCGCGGCAGGATCCAGCTCAGGCCATGTTCGGCGATCAGTCCGCGGTTGACGAAGGCGGACGTGAAGACGGCGCGGTCGGACGCGATGCGAATGTCGCACAGCATCGCGATGGCGAACCCGAGACCCGCGCAGGGGCCGTTGATCGCGGCGACGATCGGCTTGCGCACCGCCATCAGGTAGTTGTAGGTGACGCCGAAGTTCTCGGCGCCCATCTCCTCGATCGCACCGGCCTGCGCGTCCTCGAACGCGTTGCCGCCGCCGCTGCCGCGTTCGCCGCGGGTGGTGGCCTGGAGGCCCTGCATGTCGGCGCCGGCGCAGAAACCGCGACCGGCCCCGGTGAGCAGAATGCCGACCGCCCGCTCGTCCTCCTCGGCGGCCGCCATCGCGTGCTTCATCTCCGCCATCATGCTGCCGCTGATCGCGTTCAACTGCTCCGGCCGATTCAGAGTGATCGTGGCGATCGGATCTGCCACGTCGTACTTGATCAGTTCGTATTCGGTCATGCCTTGGCCTCCAGCCGCTGTTCGAGGTGAGCGGCCAAGAGTAGCGCAAGCCGATCGGCGGCTAACATGGCTCAACGCACGGCCGGTGAAGACCAGGCCGCGCCAGGAAGGAGAGAGCCATGTTCCGAACCTCAGCGATCACGGTCGCCCTTACCTCGCTCTTCGTGGCCTGCGCCGGCCCCGAGCCCGAACCGGCGCCCCGACCCGCGCCCCCGCCCGGCACCTCCGAACGGCTCGAGATCGTCGACCGCGCGATCGAGCACCACGGCGGCGAGCTGTTCGAGCAGTCCCGGGTCAAGCTGACGGTGGCGTCCCGTTCCGGCAGCTTCGACGTCGACTCGATGGCCGACGGCGAACGCTTCGAGCACCGGATCCGCGCCTCGAACGGCAGCGACGAACGGGAGTACCACCGCGACAACATGGCTCTCGAGGTGACCGAGGGCGGTGAGCCGATGGAGATGGACGAGGCGGAACATGTGCGCGCCGAGAGCTACGTCAACCAGCGCATGTACTTCCTCTTCCTGCCCTACAAGCTGAACGATCCGGGCATCTACAAGGAGGACCAGGGGCTCGAGGAGTGGAACGGCAGGCAACTGCACCGCGTACGCGTCACCTTCGAACCTGGCGCCAGCGACGGCGCGGACAGCGCCTACGTCTACTGGTTCGATCCCGAGACCGCCCGCCTCGAACAGTTCGCGTACGACTACAGCGAAGGCACCGGGCTCCGCTTCCGGGTGCTGACGAACTACCGGCGGGTCGGCGGATTGCTGTTCTACGACGCGGACAACTACGGTCTGAACACACCGGCCGGCGGCCTGACCGTCGACGACATCAACCCGGTCTACGTCGAGGAGGAGCTACCCCTCGTCTCCCGGATCGAACTGCGCGACATAGAAGCCGAGCGGACCGGAGCCAGCTAGTGCGCGTCACTACTCCAATCGTCGGCCTCGCCGCACTCCTGCTGTTCGCCTCCTGCGAACCGCCGGCGCTCGAGGAACCGCTCCCGGAGTTCGACCCCCAGACCGTCGCGGCGGCGGTGCTCGACGTGCTCGACATGCAGGTGGAAGCCTGGAACGAGGGCGACATCGACGGCTTCATGACCGGCTATCTGAACAGCGACGAACTGCGGTTCACCTCGGGCAACGAGGTCCATCGCGGCTGGAGACAGACCCTTCAGCGCTACCACCAGAGGTACCCTGACCGCGCCGCGATGGGAACCCTCGCCTTCGAGAACCTGGACGTGCGCGTGCTGTCCGAGCATGCCGCCCTGGTCTTCGGCCGGTTCCGGTTGACCCGCGAAGCCGACGAACCGACCGGGCTGTTCACCCTGCTGCTCGAGCAGCATGGCGAACAGTGGCTGATCGTCGCCGACCACACCTCGCAGTAGCGCCGAAGCGCTCATATGCACTGCCAACGAAGACGATGAGAGAGCCGAGCGTGATCTTGATGGGCACGGCGTCGGTCCTGACCCTGGGACTGGCCGGCTTCGCCCTCGAGGGCCCCCGCATCCAGGCCGAGATCGAGGCGCGAACCGCGGCGGCGCTGGCCGATGTCGGCGTCCGCAACCTGAGCGTGCAGGCGAAGGGCCGCGACGTGATGCTCTCCGGCACGGTCGCCTTCGCCGAGATCGGAATCGAGGCGGCGCGGCGCGCGGCCGCGACACGCGGCGTGCGCAACGTCGACAACCGGCTGGAGATGGCCATCGGCCCCTCCTTCGAGTTCGCCCCCGACGGCGACATCTGGCTGCTCCAGGGC
Source organism: Candidatus Multivorans sp. (assembly GCA_965216125.1). Lineage (GTDB taxonomy): Bacteria > Acidobacteriota > Thermoanaerobaculia > Multivoradales > Multivoraceae > Multivorans. The sequence continues at coordinate 472,782 of OZ244152.1, forward strand.
AAGATGCCGACGCCCGAGACCAGGCAGGAGCTGTTCGACGCCGCCGCCGCCATCGTCGGCCAGGGCAACGTGATCGACGAGACCGAAGTCGACAGCTCCGTGACCGAACCTCCCTGGCTCTCGACGCTGCCGAGGCTCATCCAGCTTCTGCGCCGGTTGGACGGTGCTCCAGGCCTGCGGCTCGAGGACAGAACGCTGACTCTGACCGGCCATACCTCCAGCGAGGGCCTGCGCGACTACCTCGGGTTCGAAATCACCTCGATCGGCGCCGCGACCAATGCCAACTGGAACATCGCCAATCGGATGAGGATCTCGCCCGTGGCCGTAAACCACGAAGCGGAGAACCGCATCCGCGGCGTGCTGGAACGAGGGCCGATCGAGTTCGATGACGAGACGTCGACGCTCACCGCGGAGGCCACGACCACGATCGACGCGATCGGCGCCGCACTCACCAACATCTCCGACATCCGGGTCGAGATCCTCGCCCATACCGACGCCGGCAGCGATCCCGCAACGGACCGGGCGCTTAGTCTCGAACAGGCCAGGGCCGTGCGCGACGTACTCTCAGCCAGCATTCATCCGGACCGCTTGCTGGCGGTCGGCTACGGCAGCGACCGTCCGCTTGCCGCGGACGGCGACAACACAGCGGGCACCGGCGACGCCCCGACTCCGCGCATCGAATTCCGCGTTCTCCACCGTCCCTGAACCACGCTGATGCTCTACGTCCTTCTCGAGATCTGGATCTGGGTCGCCGCCGCGGCGCTTGTCGGCGCGATCTTCGGCTGGTTGACGCGCGGCATCCGGGCCAACCGGCGGATCGCCCGCGAAGCGATGATCTGGCAGCGCCGGCTGGAGCGTCAGAAGAGAGTCGCTGCCCGCGAAAGGCGGACGCCGGGCGACTGAGTTCAACGGACTCGCCGCCGGTACCCAGATCGAACTCCGACGGAGCAACGACAACTCCGGCCCGGTGCTGCAAGGCGCGCGACGTGACGTCCGCCAGAACCTCCGGCCGCTCGGCCGCGATGTCCCACTGCTCGCCGGGGTCGAGCGCCAGGTCGTAGAGCAGAGGCGGATCATGTTCCGTCCGTTCGCCTGCCAGACCGTACGCACCCTGGGTGATGAAGTGCGCCTTGTAGTTCCCGACCCGGTAGGCATAGAGCTCGCTGCCGCGGTAGAACGGCATCTCCTGCCGCGGACCTTTCCCCTCGCCTCGGAGCACCGGTCCGAGATCGAGGCTGTCCATCGGCCGGTCGTCCGGCATGACGCCGCCGGAAAGGGCAAGGAAGGTCGCGAACACGTCGCTGGTCGACCCGATCTCGTCCGTGACCACCTCGGGGGCGATCGTTCCGGGCCACCAGAACAGCCCCGGCACCCGCACGCCGCCGTCCCAGGTCATCCCCTTGCCCTCGCGGAGCGGCCCCGCCAACCCCCCCTGGGTGCGGAATGCGGTCCACGGACCGTTGTCGCTGCTGAACAGCACCACCGTGTTCTCCGCGATCCCCTCATCCTCGAGCGTGTCGAGGATCCGCCCCACGCTCCAGTCGATCTCCTCGATCACGTCGCCGTAGAGCCCGGCGCCGCTGTGGCCCTCGAACTCGGGCGCCCGGAACAGCGGCACGTGGGGCATGCTGTGCGGCAGGTAGACGAAGAACGGCTCGTCCCGGTGGGCGCGGATGAAGTCGACCGCCTCCTCGGCGTAGCGCTTCGTGATCGTGGTCTGGTCCGCGGGCTGCTCGAGCGTTGCGGTGACCACCGCGCCGGCCTCGTCGCGCTCTGAGCGGATGAGGGGCACGTCCCAGTACTCGATCTTCGGATCCTGAAACGCGGCGAGGCGCTCCTCCCGCGGAAGCGTCCCCATCATGTCGTTCGAGTACGGAATGCCGAACCAGTAGTCGAAGCCGTGCCGGGTCGGCAGGTACCGCGGGCGATCGCCCAGGTGCCACTTGCCGAACATGCCGGTCGCATAGCCGAGGTCGCTCAGAGCCTCGGCGATCGTGACCTCCTCGTCCTGGATGCCGCCCACGAAGTCCGGGAACAGCACCCGCGCCCGATCGCCGTAGAGCCCGCTGCGCACCGGCAACCGCCCGGTCAGCAACCCCGCCCGGCTCGGCGAGCAGACCGAAGCCGTGACGTAGAGGTTCGTCCAGCGCTGGCCCTCGGCCGCCATCCGATCCAGGTTTGGGGTCCGGATCACCGGCGCGCCGTAGCTGCCGAGATCGCCCCACCCCAGGTCGTCGGCGAAGACGATGACGAAGTTGGGGGGGCGGTGCGTGGAGGGAGCCGGCACCTCCGTTTCCTGTGGCGCACATGCCCCCAGGAAGAGGCCCAGGACCACCATCGGAATGAAGGCCTTGTGTTCCCGGAAAATCATGAGGGCTCTTTCCAAAGGCGAACCGTGAAGCGATGCTCATCTTCGATCAGGTCTGGCTCAGTACCGTTGTGGGCCCACATCCCCGGGATGATCTTGTTCCTGACGCCCATGCCGCGAGCGTCGACATAGCCGTAGTCCCGCATCACGTTGACCAAGGTCTGGTTCCGCGCGTAGCGCATACCCGACCTCATGCCATCGGTCGTCACCGTGTTCGGCAGCCTTCCGGGACTCTGGATTTCGAGACGGTCCGAGTAGATCGTCAACATGACGTCTGTCCCGGCGATGCTGTAGTCCCGATGCACCAAGCCATTGAGAACCGCCTCTCGCACGACCACTTCGGGATACTCCCACCGATCCACACGTCGCATGTCATCAATAGAAGAACGCGGCGTCGTATTGCGGCGAACAAAGTCCCACGCTTGGTCGACTAGGCCCGGCTCAACAAGCGAACCGTCGCTACTTCGAAGCGGAACTAGAGGGGCCCTCAGCTCCTCATCCGCGCGGGTGGCGTAGTCGGGCTCCTCCCCCAGATAGCAGACTGCCCGAATCCCCGACTGAGGAAGAAGCCGCTTGGGTCCCCTACCGAACAGGAGCACAGCGTCGACAGTGGGAATCGTCTGGCCAGCCGATAGCCTCGCCAACTCAAGGTTCAGGAGCAACGTCGGCCACTCTTCCTCACTTTCATCCTGGGGAACCGCGCCCTCTAGAACGCCAACTAGGTACTGACGGAGACGACGTGAATCAAGGTCGTCCAAGCTTGCGCCGACGACCGGCTTGAGGCCGTACCGAAGGCGACCAGACTGTTGGTAGAGCCTCTCCTCCTCCTCGCGAGTCGCACTCCGGGTGGTACTTCCCACGCGCACCTTCGTTACCCACTCGGCACCGCGCTTCACTTTGTACGGTTTGTCTGCCGCGTCCCCCGGCACTGCAACGACGCCCACAACCATGCCTCCGCCCCACTCGATCGTCTCCCAATAGGGAATGGTGGCCGGCTGGATGTGAACTCGCGCCGCTTCCATGACCCACTCCTCAGCTTTGCCGCGGCTCCGGCTGAGCCCCGTCACAGATCCGTCATCTTCGACGCCGAGCAGGACGTACCCACCATTCAGGTTCAGGAGCCCCACCATCTCGATGGCGAGCTTGTTCATCTCTATGTCGTCACGTTTGAATTCAACACCAGAGTTCTCGCGATTCCGGATGCGATCGATCAAGTCCGCCCTATTCATGAGTAGCCCCTCAGAAACCGTACTTCAGACGGCGCATCTCGAACGCTTCCTTACCGCCTTCAAGAAGTTCCTCCACAAGTTCTCTGACGGATTGGGAGTCAATAGACCCCATATGGTCGCGTGCAACATGCGCTTTGAGATTCCCCGCTTCCCCGGCCGCGGTAAGTCCCAGAATCATCTCGGCATCTCCTAGAACGGGAATGTTCGCATTGTGCGTCGAAAAGACGAACTGCCTTCTCTGTTTCTCTTCACGCATTTTCGGCACAACGCTCTCAGTAATGAAACGGTTGTCCAGATCGTCCTCAGGTTGATCCACAATCAAAGGGGCGTCCGACTCCAGCAACAACAGCAGTAACACAGCAGTCGCTTTTTGACCCGTAGACAGATCTTCAAGAGCCTGCCACACTTCCGGCTCATCCAAGGGCGCAGTGTTCAGCCATATCCTCGTCGTGGCCGGAAGTTCCAATTCCTCCACCCGCATTAGGACTTCTGGAGAGACCGCGGCCAGTCTCTTGGCCTGAGCAGGCGGAATCGGGTATGCCTTCTCAACCGCCTCTGCTCCCTGGCGACAGGCCGCGACAAACCTCGGCAAGGACAAGTCCGTCGCTGTGGAAAGCGCTTCGATCGCCTCCGACAGCCGACCTCCGACGCCTTCGCGAAGTAGTTTAATGAGCCGATCTCGATTGCCAGCCGCACTAACCTCCACCCGGACCCGACCCCGAAGCCGCCTTCCCACTTTCCTAGCGGCACGATCCACCAACCGGAACTCCTCGGCCTTCAAGTCCTCCCATTCGGCCAGCAGTGTCCGCCGCCGGTCCGCCTGCTCTTTCCGAGAGCGGAGGAGTAGCGCTCGGCGTTCCCTCAACGGCCGCAGACCCTCTATCTCGCCACGTAGCCGAATGAACTCCTCGCCGTCCACTGCCGACTCCTGCAGTTCGCGAAGGATCTGCTGATAGGCCAGATCAATCTCGCGTTTGCGAACGGCCCATCGGCTTCGCACCCCGCCAAGGTCCTCTCCCGCGCGAGAGAGAGCCTCCTCCAGTCGGCTAACCAAGCGCGCAACGCCTTTGCTCAGACCCTCCAGCACGCCATCTGCCTCCGACAGAATCTCCGCTCCAGGAAGGCCCTCAAGTGCCTTCGGTGTCAAGAAGACTCGGTCAATCGGAACCTGCTGACTCAGGGCCTCCGTGCCTTCCCGCAACGGCAGCAGCCGGTCCGTCATCGCCTCAAGCACTCGCTCTTCTCGTACCAGGAGACTGCGGTCACGCAGGCGCTCTTCCAAACCCGCCTCCCGGAAGCGCTCTAGAGTCTCCTCCAAGCTTGGAAGGCGCTCCAATCGCTCCTCTATCTGCTCAAGCTCCCCGAGAACCTCCAAGGCCGACCGTCTCGTCCTTTGCAGTTCGCGCCGAATCTCGCCTCTACGCTTCCGAAGAGCCGAGTCCTTCCTGACAAAGCGATCAAGCAACCGTGTGAGCTTCTCGCTGCTGGCCGTTAGCTCCGACACCTCATGCTGCCCGTACACCTCAAGGCGGGGGACGATTGCCTCCGGCTGCAAGTTGGAAACCTGGCCGCTCTGGTCCCGCACCACCGGAGGGTTCGGCACCGTCCTTTCAATCCTGTAGTCGCGAGTCGCCGGCCGACGGCAACGAACGAGTAGGGAGACTTTCGTGCCGTTTCGCAGCACGTTGCGCACAATACTCTCGTGCGCCTTTGCGGCTTCGGCACCGATGGGCTCTACGCCGAGAACATAGCGCAAGCTCTCGATCACAGTCGACTTTCCGGCACCACGGCCACCTACTAGAACATTGAGGTTCGGGTTCAGGTTCAGCGTAGCGCCGTCCAAGAATCCACCCTCCCACCCAAGTGTGACCAACTCCGCATGTTCATCGGTTTCCAGTTCGCCATCGGCAGTATTGAGACGAACTCGCGACAGGGGATCGAGGAATGCCTGCCGAAGGCCTTCTACGCCGACTTCGGACATCTTTATCCAGCACGTGGCGGCTGGCTCCTCCAAGTCCTCGGGGCCCACAACATCCCTTGCGTTGACTGCGGCCAACGCCAAACTACGGCCCGCAGGATGCGACCGTCTATAGTGCGGATTTCTGTTCTCGACAATCTTGCGAAACTCCGGTACCAAGTCCTCCACGAGTCGAGGGATCTGAACAGCGAGCAGATCCTCAGACTGCCACGCCTTGATGCGCGCTTGTCCAGACAGAACTTGGAAGAGGCCTTTGTCGTGGGTGATATGCCCAGCTACGGCGATTCCGCCCTGCTGCCGCACCATCGACACAACTGCTTCGAAGGTCTCAGACGAGAGATCCGACGACGGTTCGGTATTGTCGATGCCGAACTTGCCGAGGAACCGACCGAGTTGTTCCTCGCTCGTATCGGGTGCGTAGAGACACAGGACGTGAATACCCTCTGATGAACAGAGTTCGAAACCCGGGAAGACCGTGATCGAACGGCCTTCCGCAGCATCCCGGAAGGCGGCGACCCCACCCGCATCATTGTGATTGGTGATGCCCAGCACGGTTACGCCCATCGAGGCAGCCTTCTCCACGATCGCTTGGGCATGAGTCTCAGCCGTGCCGCTCGTCTCCTGACCACGGAACCTGCCGCCATAGTCAAAGGGGTTGACTTGGAGAGCACACCGATGGAAGACGGCGCCTCGCGGCAGCACGGCCCCCTTGGCTATCGGATCAGTCATAGCGCTCACTCTGTCCGTCCTCCTACAAGACAACGGGCGACCGCTCACCCTCCACAAGGCCTACATCTTCGGTCCAGCCTCACTCCGCAGCACCGGCGAAAGGCACCGCCTACCGCGCTCGAAGCCCTTACTTGGGGCGAAGTGTAGCCCGCGAACTCGGACAGCGAGCCCCGCTGATCCAGCATAGACCGACCGGGAGGACCCGGGGACAGAGGTGGTGCGTCGCGCAGAGACGCACTCGCGCCTTCCAAGCCTAGAGATCGAGACACTTGACGCCCGGCTCAGAGTAGGATGCCAGTCGCCCAGTTGAATCCCGGGCGTAGCCAAGTCCCCAAGGGAGCACACCATCACATGCCCCCGACCCAAATCGACGAAGCCCGCGCCCTCGACCACCTGATGGACCTGCTGGCCATCGAGGGCCTGAGCGGCCGCGAAGCCCGGGTCGCGGCGGCGGTCCGCGAGAAGCTGCTGGCCGCGGGCTGCGAGCCCTCCTGGATCGAACACGACGACTCGCACGAGCGCATCCCGCGGGACTTCGAGATCGGCAACCTGATCGTCACGCTACCCGGCACCCGGCCGGGGCCGCGGCGGCTGTTCATGGGGCATCTCGACACGGTGCCGCTCTGCCGCGGCGCGGCGCCGGTGCGCCGCAACGGACGGATCGAGGCGAAGGGCGACACGGCGCTTGGCGGCGACAACCGGACCTCGATCGGCGCCTTGGTGACGATGATCGAAACCCTGCTCGCCCGGGACACACCAAGGCCGCCGATCACCGTGCTGATGACGGTCGGCGAGGAGATCGGCCTGTGGGGGGCGCGCACGGTCGAGTTGGAGCGGCTCGGTAACCCGGAGATGGGCTTCAACATCGACTCGGGCGCGCCACACGTCGTGATCGTTGGCGCCACCGGCGCGGACCGGTGGGAGGTCGACGTCCATGGCCGCTCCTCGCACGCCGGCGTCCATCCGGAGCACGGCGTTTCGGCGGCGCTGATCGCCTCGCGCGCGGTCGCCGACGTGGCCGCCCAGGGCTTCTTCGGCAAGATCGCGCTGCCGGCCGGCAGCGGCACCTCGAACATCGGCCGCATGGCCGGTGGCGAAGCGAGCAACCAGGTCACCGACCACGTCTTCGTGTCCGGCGAGTCGCGCAGCCACGACAAGGCGTTTCTCGCGCAGATCACGGCGGTCTACCGCAACGCCTTCGAGCAGGCCGCTCGGAGTGTCACGAGTTCCGATGGCAACTCCGGCCGCATCGACTTCCGCGCCGAGCAGGACTACGAGGCGTTCGAGATGCCTGTCGACTCGCCGCCGGCGCTACTCGCCGCGGCGCAGATCCGAGCCGTTCTGGGCGCCGAACCCGAGTTTTCGATCGTCAACGGAGGACTCGACGCGAACTACCTGAACGCCAAGGGGCTGCCCACGGTGACCCTGGGCGCGGGACAGCACAACCCCCACACCGTGGACGAGTACGTCGACGTGCAGGAGTACCTCCACGGTTGCCGATTGATCGCCGCCATCGCCGCGGCCTGACTGCCGGCCACATGGAGATCCTCAAATGAACACGCGCATGCTCCACGAGAAAGTGATCGTCGTCACCGGCGCCGGCCGCGGCATCGGCCGTGACATCGCCCTGCTGGCAGCCGCCCACGGCGCGTCGGTGATCGTCAACGACCTCGGCGGCTCCGAACGCGGCGACGGCGCCGACCAGACGCCTGCCCAGGGCGTCGTCGACGAGATCGTGGCCGCGGGCGGACGCGGCGCCGCGAACTACGAGAGCGTCGCCGACTTCGACGCCGCCGGCCGCATCGTCGAGCAGGCGCTCGACTGCTACGGCCAGATCGACGGCATCGTCAACAACGCCGGCATCCTCCGCGACGGCATCTTCCACAAGATGACCGAGAGCGACTGGGACGCCGTGATCGCCGTCCATCTGAAGGGCAGCTTCAACATGGCGCGGGCCGCCGCCCCCCACTACCGCAAGCAGATCGGCGGCGCCTTCGTCCACATGACCTCGACCTCGGGGCTGATCGGCAACTTCGGCCAGGCGAACTACGCCGCCGCCAAGCTCGGCATCGTCGGGCTGTCCAAGTCTCTGGCGCTCGACATGCAGCGCTTCGAGGTGCGCTCGAACTGCATCGCGCCCTTCGCCTGGTCGCGGCTGATCGGGACGATTCCGACCGCGGACCCGGCTCAGGCCGCGCGGGTGGCGAAGATGCAGGCGATGACGCCGGCCCTGGTCGCGCCCCTAGCGGTCTATCTGTTGAGCGGCTCGGCGAAGGACGTGAGCGGTCAGATCTTCGCGGTGCGCAAGAACGAGATCTTCCTGATGAGCCAGCCGCGGCCGATCCGCTCGGTCCACAACGGCGACGGCTGGACCCCGGAGGCGATCGCCGAGCACGGCATGCCGGCCCTGGCCGGGTCGTTCCACGACCTCGACCGGACGACGGACGTCTTCACCTGGGATCCGACGTAGCGCATCCGGCAGCGCGGTCGGCGCCGCTCCTGCCGCCGGGCCTCACGCCACCTCGAACAGCCCCGCCGCGCCCATGCCGCCGCCGATGCACATCGTGACGACCACGTTCTTGGCGCCGCGGCGCTTGCCCTCGATCAGGGCGTGACCGACCATGCGCGCGCCGCTCATGCCGTACGGATGGCCGATCGAGATCGCGCCGCCGTTCACGTTCAGCTTGTCGTTGGGGATGCCCAGCCGGTCGCGGCAGTAGATGACCTGGACCGCGAACGCCTCGTTGAGCTCCCAGAGGTCGATGTCGTCCATCGTCAGGCCCTGGCGCTCAAGCAGCTTGGGCACCGCGAAGACGGGGCCGATCCCCATCTCATCCGGCTCGCAGCCGGCGACCGCCATGCCAACGTAGATGCCGAGCGGCTCGATGCCTCGCTGCTCGGCCAGCTTCGAGTCCATGACCACGCAGGCCGAGGCGCCGTCCGAGAGCTGGCTGGCGTTGCCGGCCGTGATCGTTCCGTTCTCGCGCACCGGCTTGAGCGAGGAGAGACCCTCGATCGTGGTGCCCGGGCGGTTGCCCTCGTCCTGGCTCAACTCGACCTCGCCGAAGCTGATGTCGCCGGTCGCCCTGTCGAGGATCATCTTGGTCGCGTTCATGGTGATGATCTCGTCGTCGAAGGCGCCGGATTCCTGGCCGGCAGCGGTCCGCTGCTGGCTCTGGAGCCCGTACTCGTCCTGCTGTTCCCGGGTCACGCCGTAGCGCTTCGCCACCACCTCAGCCGTGTCGATCATCGGCATGTGGAGTGCCGGCTTGTTGTCCCGGATCCACGGATCGGGAGCGCGGAAGCCGTTCATCTTGTCGTTCTGCACCAGGCTGATCGAGTCGATGCCGGCGGCGACGACGACCGGCGCCCTGTCGACGATGACCTGCTTGGCGGCGGTGGCGATCGACATCAGGCCCGAGGAGCACTGGCGGTCCATCGTCATCCCCGACACCTGGACCGGCAGGCCGGCCCGGATCGCGCACTGGCGGCCGACGTTGAAGCCCTGGGTTCCCTGCTGCATGGCGCAGCCCATGACGACGTCGTCGACCTCGCCCTTTTCGACGCCGGCTCGTTCGATGGCGGCGGAAATCGCGGCCGCACCCATCGTCGGCGACTCGAGGTTGTTGAAGGCGCCCCGGAAGGCCTTGCCGATCGGCGTGCGGGCGGTGGAAACGATGACGGCGTCAGTCATGGAGAAACTCCCTAGGCTCGTTTGGTTGCTGTGTATTCAGTCCCGGAGGAACTTCAAAGGGTAACACCTACCGTCCGTTCGGTCGGTGCTCAATCCTCCAACCAGGCGTTGAAGGCCGGCGGCCGCTTGTCGCGGAATGCGGCCACACCCTCGCGGGAGTCCGGATGATGGTCGCCGATCGGCGTCCGGGCCGCGATATCCTCGAGCGACTGCTCCCAGGTCTGGTCCGCGGCGTTGTAGAGGCTGCGCTTGAGCAGCCGCATCGCCACCTGCGGCCCGTTGGCCAGCTCGCGCGCCAGGTCCATGGCGCGCGGCATCAACTCGTCGGGCCCCACGACCTCGTGGACGAGCCCCAGTTCGAGCGCGTCCGCCGCGCCGACGATCCGGTTGCGCATCAGGAAGTCGATCGTCTTCGGCAGCCCCATCATCTGCAGCAGCAGGTAGTGGCCGCCCTCGTCCGGCAGCAGGCCGAAGCGGAGCGTGCCGCTGCCCATGCGCGCCGCCGTCGACGCGATGCGGAAGTCGCAACTGAGCGCCAGCGAGAAGCCGGTCTGCACTGCCACGCCGTTCATCGCCGCGATCGTCAGCTTGTCCATGCCCCGGATCGCCGTGTTCACGGGCTGCGAGATCTTGCGCAACCCGTTGATCGTGCCGAGCACGTTGTCGTGGCCCCGGTGAATGTCCGGCACGAGTTGCTCGCCGCGTTCGCCCCGGTCCTTGCCGCTGATGTCGTCGCCGGCCGAGAACGCCCTGCCGCTGCCCGTGAACAGCACGACGCGCACCGAGTCCTCCATCGCGGCCTGGGTCAGCGTCTCCAGCAGATCCCGCTTCATCGGCGCGTTCATGCCGTTGAGCCGGTCCGGCCGGTTGAAGGTGATGACGAGGATCCCAGGATCCTCCACCCCTACCTCGAAGCCCTGGAACTCACCCGTCTGGATCATGCCTGCCCCTCCCTGAATGGTCGTTGTGCCCTAAGGCCGGCCATTGTCGCACAGTGAAGCAGCGGGCCTCCGCCGATCCCGAATCCCTCGCCTCCGATGCCGGTACGATGCCGGCCAAGAATGTTGGGATCCCCACCAGAAACGGTAGTTCTGCGGCCACCGTGACCGTGTTAATCTTTTCCCGAACGCTCGTAAGCGCGTTGATTTCTTGAATTTACGTGTGACAAACCAAGGAGGAACTCGACTGATGAAACGCACCATCAGCGTGCTCATGCTCATCCTCGCCGGCGCTCTTCTACACGCTTCGGCCTATGCCTCCGGTTCGATCTCGGCCGGCAAGGGAATCAACCCGCGGGACGCCTACACGATGGGCAAGGCGCTCACGTTCCAGAAGCTCGTCTGCCCGTCCTGTCCCCTGCAGAAGGGCGATCTCGACCGTGACCGCGCCACGAGCCTGAAGAACAGCCTCGAGGCTCGTGACGAGGCCGAGAAGCCGGGTACCGCGGATGACGAGAACATCGCCGTTCTCTGCCCGCGCGCCGACGACGCCACATGCGAAGGCAAGCCGGACGAGCAGGAACTCGTTCACTTCTACCTGACCCGACGCTACAAGCTGTAGGCCGGAGAGAATGATGAACACAAGGTTTCTCCGTTCTTCGCTCGCCGCGGCTACGGCCGCCATCGCGTTCGCGGCGCCGCCTCTTGCCGCCGAAGGCTCTCCCTGGTTGCCCGCACCCGGCGCCGGGTCCATTACCGTGTCCTACGTCTCCCAGGAAGCGACCGAGTTCTACCGCGCCGCCAAGAAGGGGCCGACTCCCGCCGGGGGCCACGAACTCGGGCAGCAGACCCTCTGGGTCACCGGAACCTACGGCCTGTCGGATTCGCTGGCCCTGGACTTCCGTGTCGGCGGCGCCGAGAGTTCCTTCATGGCCGGGCCATCGGCGCCGCTTCCGCCGCAGGAAAACCTGAGCGGTCTGCAGGACGTGAACGCCGGCCTCGTCTGGCGCTTCAAGGATGAGGTGACCAGTTCGGGACCCAGTGTCGCGCTGCGCGCCGCCGCGATCATCGGCGGCAGCTACAAGACCGGCTACATCAGTTCCCTGGGAGATGGCGGCGACGGCGGCGAGGTCTCCCTGTTGATCGGCAAGTACGTGGGAGAGCGCGGCGCCCTGTCCGCCGAAGTCGGATATCGCTACCGCAACAGCAACATCCCGGCCGACACGTTCATGAACCTGTCCGCCGGCGTGCTGGTCGGGAACCGGGTCGGATTGAACGTCGGCTACCACATGGTCGACGCCGAGTCCTCGGGGCTCGATATCGGCGTCCCCCCCTTCTCTCCTGCGCGTTTCCCGGAACTCCAGGAAGACATCGAACTCTTCATCGGCACGATCAGCATCGGCCTCACGGATACCACGAATCTGGGCATCTCTTACGGGTCGGTCGTCGGCGGCCGCAACACCGCGGTGTCCGACGTCATCGGCGTCTCGCTCAGCTTCAACTTCGACACTTACTGATCGGGGGCGGCGCACCCAGTCTCTGCCGCGCAAGCTTCTACGGCTCGTTGAGACTCCAGTCGTACTCGTAGTCGATCGAGCCTTCGAACCCCTCGAGACTCGAGGCGAGTTCCTCGTTCGCATACTCCGCAAGGTGTGCGACCACCGACTCCTCTGTGTTGCCGAAGTCCTCGGCGTACCACTGGTAGAGGCTTGAGATGACGATGAAGTCGTCATCGACGAAGTCGACCCCGCGCGCGTTGTTGACGTAATCCCGCGCACCCTCCTCCAGCAACGTCTCCGTGTTGGCCGCCGTGAATGCCGTCGCCAGCAGATGGGGACAGCCGTAGGCGGCGCAGTTCACGGCGTAGTGAATCCGCTTGTCTTGCCAGAGCGGGCGCAGGATGCCGTGCTCGATGTCGTCCAGGGTCAGGTCCCTGCCGTTCACGCTGGCGTGAACGTCCCCCCATGGACCCGTGTTGGGGATCACGCCCTCGTGGATGTCCCGGATCGTGTCGACGGGGTACTCGGACAGCACGACCTGGACCGTGGTCGCGTTGTAGAGATTGATCCAGTACGCCATCTGCTCGGCGCGGGAGTACTCGCTCGGATCGAGCCCCTGCAGATGGTCGAGATAGTCGCCCAGTTTCGCCGTGTCGGCGGCGTTGGACGAGATCGCCGCGTAATCGAACAGGTTGACGCCTGAGTCGTCGGTGCGCACGTAGCCGCCCAGGATCTCCTGCCAGGGTCCGTGATCGATCGTTTCGGCACTCGTTTCGTCACTGACGTCCCACCCCGCGATCTCTTTCGGTTCCGGAGCGCCGCAGGCGAGGGCGATCGCCATTGCACCGAGCGCAGCCATCAGTTTGCGATTCGTCATTGCATTTCCTTTCGTATCCTTTTCCGGCGGCGCAGGGTGACGTCGGCCACGAGCGCCACGAGGATCAGACCGAACTGCAGGCCCCGAGCCCATCCCGGCTGTTCGTAGGGTTGCAACGTGTAGTCAGGCAGGTTCAGCCCCGTGATGTAGCTCAGCAGGACGGCCATCGACGCCGTCCATGCCCAGAAACTCGGAAAGACTACCGCGAAGGGCAGCAGCCAGAGCAGGTACCAGGGGTTGATCACCGGCGACAGTGCCAGTAGAGCGCCGAACAGCCAGTCGCCGCGGGGGATTCCCTGCTCGCCGCTGCCGCGCGCGTTGCGAAGGCAGTACCAGCCCCAGAAGGCGGCGAAACCCGCGCCCAGCAGGATCCGCGCCCCAAACGGCGGCACGACCGTCTTCGCCAACCCGAAGACGGCCGAGTTGAACTCCCAGTCCCGCGCAAAGACTCCCAGCGACAGCAGATCGGTGCCCCCGAGGACGACGAAGGGCACGTAGACCGCCGCCGCCGTGGCCACGAAGAGGAGCCAGTATCTGAACCGGGCCCGCAGCAGGATGAGCGGCGCCAGCACCAGGGCGAACGTCTTCGTCGCCACCGCCAGCCCGAGCAGACCGGCCGCGATCCACCAGCGGCGGTGCCGAGCCAGCACGATCGCGGCCAGCAGCAGGCACACCCCGACACCGTCCGGGTGCGCGGTGAAGGCGATCTCCTTGACCACCAGGGGACACCAGGCGTACAGGAGGACATTGCGCGCCGGCGCCAACCGCAGCAGGAGAAACACCGTGGCGAGGTCGACCGCGATCAGGATCGCCTGCAGGACGGCGACGCTGGCCGGCTTGATCCAGTACGCGACCAGGAACACGACCTGCGTGACCGGCGCATAGATGGTCGGCAATTCCGGGTAGTTGACGCCGTCCAGGACGCCCTGGAAGAGCGCGGGCACCGCCGGGTCGACGAAGAACTCCTCCGGCGCCGCTCCGTAGGGGCTGCCGGCCACAGCAAACCGGTAGCCGTCCCACAGATAGCGGTAGAAGTCGTCCTCGTAGAACGGCCCGCCGATCAGACCGCAGAGGCGGAACGCGCCCGCCCAGAACAGCAGTCGACCGACCGGAAAAGGCGCCCCCGTCTTCCAGAAGTGGAAGAAGAGACCGAAGACCGGCAGCCCCGTCCAGGCGGCGAGAAGGAAGAACGCCCCCAGGTCGGGCTCGCCCGGCTGCCGCGCGAGCAGAGCGAGAACCACGTAACCCAGCACGCACCACAGACCGACCCCGTCTACATATCTCTTAGAAGCCAACCCACTCCGTCCAGCCGGACCCGCGGTGGCCGAAGTCGAAGACTCCCGGGTGCAGCAGCTCGACCAGGATCTCCGCCGCCGTGCGGGGGATGTCGAAGCCGCACGGCATGACCGCGATGACGTCCGGATCGGCCTCCATCATCTGCTCGAACTCGAAGTAGCCGGAGTGCCTTCCCGCCTCGCCGAGCATCACCGAGCCGCCGGCGATCTCGACCAGCTCCGGCACCCAGTTCTCGGCGTGCATCAACGGGTCGATCCACTCGATGCAGGCGATCGTCGGCCGCTCCGCGAGCCGGCCGGAGCGGTCGCGGAGGGCGTCGAGGCGCCCGGTCATCTCGGCCGTCAGCCGCTCGGCCCGCTCGGGGCGCCCGAGCGCCGTGGCGACGATCGAGCGCACCTGGTCGTCGATGGCGCGGCTCGATCCGTCGACATCGACCTTCGACGACGAGCACACCGGCGCGCAGACGATCTCCGTCGCACTGGCGATCAGCGAGACGATCCGCGGCTCGGTCATCGTCGCCGAGGCTACCGTCTTCCCAGCAGCAAGACCGCCGCCGCCGGCAGGACGGTGACCGAGGCCAGCAGGCATGCCGGCAGGCCGATCAGCATCACTGCCGCCATCGTCTCCAGACCCGGATGGTCGGTGAACAGCAGGATCGAGAAACTGGCCGTCGTCGTGAGCGTCGTCATCGCGATCGCCCGTCCCACCGACAGGGCGGCCACGCGAATGGGCTGAGCCGGATCGTCCAGGAGTCTGTGGACGACGTGGATGCCGTCGTCGATGCCGAGCCCGAAGATCAGCGGCAGCACCAGCCAGGTCATCACGTTGAACGGAATGCCGATCCAGCACAGCACGCCCAACGTGAACGGCACGGCGGCCAGCACCGGCAGGAGAGCGAGCAGAACAGACGCGGGTCGCCGGAAGTCAACGCACAGGACGAGCAGAACGAATCCCAGGATCGAGACCGCGACCCACGGGATCCACGGCCGGTTGCCGATCATCATCCCCTCGACCACCGCCAGGAGCCCCGTGGCGCCGGGGTCGATCGCCTGGACCGCCAGACGCTGCCGCCGGGCCAGATCGCCGTCGGCCTTCGAGTCGGTCGCATAGGCGTAGACCAGGAACTCCCCGGTCGGTGCGATGAACCTCTCGCGCAGGCCGGCCGGCAGGGAGTCGACGTCGGGTGGGCCGGCGGCCAAGGCGCGTCGGAGCGCTGCGACGGCCTGCGCCCGGGATGCGCCCAGCGCGACTGCGATTCCTGAACCGCCCGCTGCCGGCGCTCGGCCGTCCGCCGGACCGAGGCCGTCAGACCCAAGCACCCGTTTCAGAACCGCGGCCCGCTCGTCCAGATCGGCCGGCAGGATGGCGCCCAGGCTCACCGTTTCACTGAACAGCGGATGCCCCTCCAGCCGCCGAGCGAAGTCCCGGGACTGCTCAAGGCTCTCCGCCGCCAGGATCCAAGGCGCGCCGTTCGTACCCAGTACCTCCTGAATCCGGTCGACCATGGCGATGGCCGGCACACCGCGATTCATGATCCGCTCCAGCCGCGTCTCGACCTGGAGCCGGGGCAACCCCGCAAGCGCCACCGTCAGTACCGCGGCGCTGACGACCAGGCAGCGGACCGGCCGCTGTGTCGCCCATCGCACCAGGAACGCGAGCCCCGGCACGCGGACCGGGGCTGCATACGCCGTCGCGACAGCAGCCGCGGCCGCCCGGCCTCGACGCCTCCGCTCCCTCAGCACCCACACCGACGGCAGGATCAGCAGCGTCAGCGGCAGGCAGAAGAGCAGCCCCAGGCCGCCGGACAGGCCAAGATGCAGAGCAACGGGGTCCGGCGCCGCGGCGGCGACAAGAAAGGCGCCCGCCGTCGTAACGCAACCGGCCACCACGCCGCGGCCGGCGCCCGTCACCGTCCTGCGCAGCGCCTCCTCGAACGGAAGTCCGTGAGCCAACTCCTCGCGCTGGCGCACGAACAGGTGGACGGCGAAGTCGATGCCGAGCCCAAACACGGTGACCCCGAAGAACGTCTCCATGATCGTCAGCTTGCCGGTCAAGAGACCGACCGCGCCCAGCGCGGCGCCGATCGACAGCACGAGCACCGCCGCCACCGACACCAGGCCGCCCGGCCGCTTCTCGACGATCCGGAACAGCAGCAGCACGAGCGCCAGACTGATCGGCGTGAGCCGCTTGATCGCGCCCAGGGTCTGTTCCTGGTCCTCGGCCGACAACGCCGGCAGGCCCGAGAAACCGGCGGTCACTCCCGAGCCGGCCAGCGCCGCCTCGACCGCCGCCTCGAGTTCGAAGAACGCCCCGCCGCCGACCTCCTCCGCCAGCGGGTCCGTGGCCATCTTGATCTCGACCAGCCGGGCGCCGGGCACGCCGCCGGCCTCACTCCGCAACGCCAGAGCGGAAGCCGCGAACTCTGCCGCGTTGGCGAGGTCGTCCGGGCGCTCCGCGAGCCCGATCCACCGGTCGAACAGGGAGCGCTCGACCAGCCATGGCGCCTGCTCCTGGAGCCAGTCCAGCGGCAGGGGGCGGCGAGCCGCGGCTACCGACGGCAGCGCCGACGCGGCATCGATCGTGCGCTCGACTGCATCGTCGAGCCGCTCCTCTTCGCCCTCGAGCAGCACCAGCAGCAGTCCGCCGAGGTCATAGCGTTCGGACATCTCGAAGTAGCGGCCGATGTGTTCGTTGCCGCGGTTCATCACCCCCGTGAACGTGAGATCGACCGGCGTGGCCGGCAGCAGCGCCGCGAGCGCGAGCGCCGGCGCCACCGCCCACGCGATCGCGCTCCAGGGCGAGCGGATCGTCCAGCGCGCGACCGCGTCGAGCGCCCTTCGCATGCTCACGGAAGAAGCCCCCGGGAACGCCGCGAATCGGGCCGCCACGGGCTGCTACAGTCCCGCGCGCCAACGCCCGGAGAATGAGGAGAGAGAATGAAGTTCGGCATCATGTTCGCCAACACTGGCCCATTCGTCGACGGTCAACGGGCCGTGGCACTGGCTCAGGCCGCCGAAGCCGCCGGCTTCGACTCGCTATGGACCGTGGAGCACGTCGTCGTCCCGCGCGGCTACACCTCCGCCTATCCCTATGACGACAGCGGCAAGATGCCCGGTGGACGCGAGGATTTCGACATCCCCGACCCCCTGATCTGGCTATCCTACGTGGCTGCGGCGACCAAGAGCATCAAGCTCGCCACCGGCATCCTGATCGTCCCGCAGCGCAGTCCCCTGGTCACCGCCAAGGCCGTCGCCACCCTCGACAAGCTCTCGGGGGGACGCGCCATCCTGGGAGTCGGCGTCGGCTGGCTCGAGGAGGAGTTCAACGCCCTCGGCGTGCCCTTCGCCGGCCGCGGACGCCGGCTCGACGACTACCTGCGCGCCTTCCGGGCCCTCTGGACCGAGGACTGCGCCAGCCACGACGGCGAGTTCGTGTCCTTCTCCGACTGCTACTGCCGGCCGCAGCCGGTCAATGGCTCCGTACCGATCGTGATCGGCGGCCACTCCGAGCGCGCGGCACGCCGCGCCGGCGAACTGGGCGACGGCTTCTTCCCCGCCATCACCGACATCGACAAGCTGAAGCACCTGTTCCGCACCATGCGCGAGAGCGCCGAGGCCGCGGGCCGCGATCCCGACGCGATCGAGATCACGGCCACCGGCGGACCGCCGGACCAGATCGCCCGGATGGCCGAACTCGGCGTCTCGCGCGTCTTCGTACCGCCGATGGCGCCCGACCGGCTGGCCCAGTTCGGCGAAGAGGTCATCGCGAAGTTCGGTTGAGGCGGCATCACCTGCAGTAGAGAGTCTCGCTGCCCGACGCCCTATCTCTGGGTGCGCGGGTCTTCTGACCCGCACCAAGCCAAGCCGCGAAGCGGCGAGGCTATGCGGTGGTAGGTTTTGCCCATGACCTACGTGCCCAACTCCATTCGTCTCCTGCTCGCCGTTGCCGCACTACCGACACTCCTCCTAGCCGCCGTCCCCACCCTCGCCTCCGAACACGAAGCGGACGATCCCGTCCGCGTCCTGTTCGTCAGCAAGTCCTCCGGCTTCGAGCACTCCGCGATCAAGCGCACAGACGCCCGGCCGAGCCACGTCGACACCGTTCTCGCCCAGATCGCGGCCGAGCGGGGCTTCGACGTCACGTCGACCAAGGACGCCGGCATGATCAACGCGACGCAGCTCGCCAACTTCGACGTCGTCATCTTCTACACCACCGGCGACATGACCCAGCGCGGCGGCCAGGGCTCGGGCATCTTCCGCGGCGACGGCAATCCCCCGAT
Source organism: Candidatus Multivorans sp. (assembly GCA_965216125.1). Taxonomy (GTDB): domain Bacteria; phylum Acidobacteriota; class Thermoanaerobaculia; order Multivoradales; family Multivoraceae; genus Multivorans. Next base: position 491,669 of record OZ244152.1, read on the forward strand.
GAGCGCCGACGGCGTCTCCGACCTGATCGCGTGGATCGAAGGCGGGGGCGGCTTCGTCGGCTTCCATCCGGCGACCGACACCTTCCACGGCGAGAACGACGAGGTCACCCCCTACGTCGGCATGATCGGCGGCGAGTTTCTCCACCACGGCGCCCAGTTCGAAGGCATCGTGCGGGTCGCCGACGCCGACCACCCGACGATGGGCAACGTCGAAGACGGCTGGAAGATCATGGACGAGTGGTACCTGTACAAGAACGTCGCCAAGGACGACCTGCACGTCCTCGCCCTGATGGACCCCGGCGAAGAGCGTGCAAAGCAGGAGGTGTACGACATCGCCCCCTACCCCATCGTCTGGTGCCGCGAACTCGGCGCCGGCCGCGTCTTCCACAACGCGATGGGCCACCGCGAAGACGTCTGGTCCCACCAGATGTTCCAGACCTGGGTCGGCGACACGATCGACTGGGCAGCGGGAAAGGGTGAGGCAGGGGCCGCGCCGAATTGGGGGGATGTGGTTCCGTAGGGACCGCTCGCGTAACGTCCTCGCAATCGCCCAGCAATCGTCACAATCCCAATCGAGCCAACCCGTGCTTAACTGCCGCGTAACCGTACTCCCGGCCGAGCGAGAACCACTATGACCTCCGAAGGCCACAAGCGTCTGGCCCAGATCGCCGAGCGAGCCAAAGCCGACATCGCTAAACGCGTCGCTCCTTCGGCCCACACGACCACGATCCGCCAACTGCTTGGATGGTTCGGCTATGAGCGCCGCGGGATCCATCTTGTTTCGAGAATCCGCCGTGCCCTAGCCAAGCACGACCTCCGAACGACCCCAGATTTCGCCTCCGGCTGGATAGACGAGACGATCTCAATCCAACTCAAGGAACAAGCATCGCAAGACCTCGACGATCCAACAGTGCGTGTAGGCGCACTTGAGGCCGCTCACGTCGAACCCCTTACGGTCACACCGGACCAACCTCTGGAGACAGCCACGACCCTGATGGCGATGCACGACTTCTCACAGCTCCCGGTCACACAGAACCTGCGTGACATTCGCGGCATGGTCAGCTGGTCGTCCGTCGGCTCTCGGCTTTCGCTAGGCCAGACCTGCCCCAACGTCAAGGACTGCATGGAACCGCCGATAGAGACGTCGATTGACGACCCTCTGCTCAGCGCTATTGAACGAATCTCCAAACACGGCTACACGCTCGTTCGCGGAAAGGCAAGGAAGATCACTGGAATAGTCACAGTATCTGATGTTGGGAGCCAATTCACGCAGCTCGCCGGCCCTTTCCTCATCATCGGCGAGATAGAGGGCTATCTGCGAACGTTGGCCCACAACAGGTTTAAGTCCAAGGATCTCAAGGAAGTCGTCGATCCCGATGACAAACGGAGCGTGGGCGGGATCGCGGACCTGACCTTTGGCGAACTCTGTAGCCTCCTGGGAGCACGCGAGCGTTGGAAACGTCTGAGACTCAAGCTCTGCAGGAAGAGCTTCGTCGAGCGGCTTGAGGAGGTCAGGAAGATACGGAATGATGTCATGCACTTCAATCCCGACGGTCTAAATCCAAAAGAGAGACGCATGCTGAACGACACAGTCGAGTTTTTCCGCGACTTGCGGCGCAAAGGCGCAATCTAGAGTAGCCATCACGCCGTCGCCGTCACGCGCGTTGAAGCGACTGCTCACCCTTCGGGGCCTGCCTAGCCTTCTTCCCTCCAGGCTGCGGGGGCCAGTCCACTGTTGAGGCCCGGGCCCCACGGAAGGCGCTCACGAATCGACAAGGAGACCTTCTCGCTCCAGAACCTGCCGCACCTCTTCAAACTTGGAGGCCAGGTTTCCGGCAGGAAACCGAATCTGCCCTAGGCCGGCTATGTTGCTGAACTCCTCGCAGCCCTCCTCTAGCAGGACTATCGCCCGCTCGAAGCCCAAGCGGCCCTGGAAGAGGCCTACCTCATGAACCACGTTGAGCCGTGCGTTCACCTTGCCATTCGGCTGCTCGTCCTCGCCGGTCATAACTAGAAAGGCGAACGTAGCTGCGTCCAGCATCTCAGACAGCCGCTCAACGGTAGACACACCCGCTACCGACACGCTGTTGAATTCGTCTACGGAAAGGCGAAGGCGGTCTTCCAGGAAGTCCTTGAGTTCCCGCCACACTAGGGAGTTTCCATGTCCGATGAATACGGTGCTGCCGGCCCGGACCGACTCCCGCGCTCTAGTCGAGAGTACGCGCATCAGGTGAGTGCGCAACTGTTTCGTCAACGTCAGCAATCTCCTCGTCTTCCCTATAGCGAGTTGAATCTTAATGACCTCCGCGACAACAGAAATGTGCGGTGGCGGCCATATCCCCTGCCCGACAGCCAGCACATCGTGCGTCCTGATGCTCCCGCTTGGGCTGAGGCCACCGATGATCTTGGCCTCAGTCGTGGTTCCGAGAGCCTCTATGTCGTCGGTCAACTTCTTCAGAAGCCCACCACTTACAACGCCTGAGACTTCGACTATAGAGAGCACTCGGAGTTTCTCTTCCTCGAGCTTCTCGGCAATTCGCCCAAAAGTACTTCGAGCAGGTTCAAGATCGGGTTCTCCTGCCATATCACGGACCGCTGCTTCTACATCTTCAGCTCGGTACTCGACCCATTCCCCTATAGTGCCTTGACCGAAGGACGGGCCTTGAGTACCGCTGTCCACACTGAAGTGGGCTCCCGGCGGCGGGACCTTCAAGTCTTTGTAGTAGACGTTGGCTTGGTAGCCGAGCCAAGAACCGCTCCATGCCTTGCCAGCTCGCTCGGCCGCCTCTTCGAGTCGTCGCAGCGGCTCCTGAACACACTCCTCGTCGCAGGCCTCTGCGAGCTGCGTCAAACGTTGGACGACTTCGAACAGCTCATCCTGTGGACTATCCACTCTCGGGCCTCCTTCGCGGTAGTCACCTGGCAATTCTCAACGGAGTAACGGGTCCTGCCGACACTGAGACGTTCGGACGACGAAGACCGAGCTCCGCTTTCGGCGACAGTGGCCTCTTGCCGTGCCACCAACGTCTACGCCCCAACCACACTCTCTGGATCTCCCGCTCGCAAGGCACTCATGTAGGCGAGGATCAGGGCAGTCGTCCGGTGTCGCCCAAACTCCGCCTCGTCCTGCCGCCCCACGATGGGGAAGGTCCCCATGACCTGCTCCACATCTTCACGGGCCAAGCCGTAGAGCAGGAAGTACAGCGCATCGAGCCGCGCCTTCAGATGCCGACGGTCCTCGTCGTCCCACGCAAACGGCGGTCCGTCGTAGCCGAGGTCGTTCGCAAACGGTCCCAAGTCATCTGCCGTGTAGGTCAGACGCAAGATGTGTTCGCGGACGAGGTCGCGGGCTGTCTTGGTCCCGAATCGACGCTCGTAGTCTCTTGCTGCAATGACGGGCAGTTGCTCGACGATGAACCAGTTCAGGTGCTGCCCCTGGACCTTCTGGCGGGCCACGAAGTCGAATACGAAGGAGTTGAAGTTCGCTGCGAGCAGCCACAGCGCTTCGGCATTGCTCCCGGTTGAGCCAACGTCGCTCGGCATGAGCAACGGCAGCGTGTTGCCGACGCCGGAACGGGGCACGAGAGCGGCGATCATGGTGCGGACGTTGGTCGGCGCCGTGACGTCCTTGAAGGCGACGGCCCAGTCGAGACCTTCGGGCCATGCCACGTCATCGGCGGCAACCCAGAACTGCGGATCAGGCGACCATCCTGGGTCAGCATGCTCCGCCAACGTCGCCTCCCGCGGCTGAGCCGGCCGGTTCAGGTTCTCCGGGTTGACCACCACGCTCGCCGCCCGGTGATCGAAGGCCTGGACCATCTTGCCCTCGTACAGTGGCAACCAGACCTCCTCTCCTCGCTTCCACCGATTCCCGGCAATCGGGTAGCAGCCGGCCCCCTCAAGCTCGGCAGCGGTACGGAAGAGGTGGGAGTCGTTCGTCATGTCGAACATTCGGTTGTAGCGGACCGGCCACACACGCTGCTCCCCGCCGCCGGATCGGTCCACCAACACCGGATGCCGTTCGTAGATACGCTTCGTGATCTCGGCATCCCGGCGGGTGCGGAACACGGGCGCCGTGCCGGTGTTCGGATTGACCCGCGTGAAGTCGACCGGGCTCAGAGGGAAGCACCGTTCCGGGTCGCTCAGATCTCTTGCGCTATCGAGGAAGAACCCGCACGGAACCTCCGCGAACGTCCGCTCAGCGCCTCCGAGGACCAAGGCACAGAACTTGAACCGCGTATCCACATCCGGGAAGAACGGCGGCAGATCGGTACCCAGACGCCGATTCTCAAAGTCGAACAGCCCCGCCAACCGGCCACCGGTGGACATCGACTGGAAGAACGGCGCGGCCGTCATGTCGGCGTAGATACCTGAAGGCACGAGCAGCCCCATCAGACCGCCCGGCTTGAGCACGTTCAGCGCCCGCTCGACGAACAGCGAGTACAGGTTGATGTCGCCCCTGCCGAGCAACGGATAGTCGCCTGAGGTCCGGAACAGCGTCAACAGGCTGTCGGCGCGCTGCTTCGCCTCGTCGAACGCGGCGGCCAACGGTTCGCCTCGGTCTCGGAGTTTCTTGATGCCCTTGCGGCGCTGTGCCGCGGTGGGAGCGCGGGCCAACTCCGGATCACGGGTCGCGAACCACTCCACTTCCTGCAGCTTGATCCGGTCCCAGGGAGGATTGCCGATCACCGCATCGAACCCGCCCTCCGGGCTGCGCCGCTGCCAATACCGCCAGACTCCCGGGAAGGCAACCTCCCAATGCAGGAAGGTCTCCCGTTCGGCCAGGGCGCGGGCATCACGCCATAGCTCGGCGAATCTCGAGAGGCCGGCGTCGTCCGAACTGGCCGACATCGCATCGATGGCTCCCGGACCCTCCGCGAGGAGTGAATACGCCTTCGCGGGATAGGCGCCAATCACTTCGAGCAGCCCGCGGGTCTCGAACTCGTTGCGCTCTCTCTTCTTCATGCCCGCGGTCAGCCACCGCAAGGCGCACAGGAAGTCGAGCACGCGGCGCAACTCGGAGGTCGCCTGGTCGACGCCCTCGAAGAGCCTGGCCGACTCTTGTACTTCCGCCACGTCCGCGTCGGACATCTCCTCGATCAGCTCCATCCCGGCAACCGCGTTCTCGGCGCCCTGGATTGCACTGGAAGCGATCAGCCCACCGAGCCGGCGAAGCTCATCCGTTCCATCGCCGACCCTGAGTCCGACGAGAGAATCGCCGCAACGCAGGTGATGGTCCAGGAACGACAGCGGCGCGCCGACGGTGAAGCTGTGCAGCCACAGCGACACCTTGGCCAGTTCCACCGTCAAGCGGTTCTTGTCCACGCCGTAGATACAGCGCTTGAGCACCATCCGCCGGATGATCGCCTGATCCGTGAGTTGCCCCTCGTCGATCACCCATTCCGATTCGGCGGCGCGATGGAGGATGCCCTGCCGGATACGAGCGATCCGACCCACCAGAGGCGATTCGTACGGCTCGTCAAGCCACTCCGGCACCGCCGGCACGTACTCGATGAGTTCCGCCACGTAGTCCGACAGGAAGTCCACGGCCGTGACCAGGAAGTGGCCGCTTCCCATGGCGGGATCGAGCACCTTGAGATCCAGCACGCCCTCCGCCGGGTCGATCTGCACCAGATCCGCCAGGCGGTCGTCCCTGGTCCGGCGGTCGCTCTTGAGCTCCTCGGCCTTCGCCTCGAACGCCCGCAGGCGCTCTTCCGCCAGCGGCTTGAGCGTCTGCTCGACGATCAGGTCGACCAGTTCCTGGCTCGTGTAGAAGCTGCCGCTGTCCTTCCGCGCGAAACGGTTGAGCTGAATCGAGACACTGCCCGCCGGGTCTCGGACCGGCGCCCGCTCAAGGAGCCGCTCGTAGATCGAACCGAGCTGCTGAACCGACATATCGCGGTAGTTGACGAACTTGGCCCGACCATCGCCTCTGTGGCCGAAATGGCTGAGCCCAAAGACGACCGGGGCCGTCTCACTGTCCGCGAGACGAACCTTCGCCAGCAGTGGCGCCGCTTCCTCGGCGAACAGACCGCCGTTGTAGGGCGGTAAGCCGATCGACCGGTCACCGCCGTCGATCTGCCGGAAGAGCTCAATCAAACGGTTGTAGTAGTTGCCGGCCGTGCTCGAGAACGTGTCCCCTTCGGCCATGCGGCGGGCAATGTCGTCCCGGACTCGCCGCCTCAGTCCATAGTCGTCGTACCTCGGGTCGTTGACCGGCAAGAGCCCCCGATCCTCGGCGTAGAGAACGAACAGCAACCGGTAGAGGAAGATCAGCGCGGCGTCGCGGATCTCCCGCAGATCGGCCGACGGGGCCTCTTTGGCAAGCGCGTTCAGAAGTCGGGGGAAGGCATCGTCGAAGACGGCCTGAGAGAGGTCCTCGGCGACCTTCTCCTCATAGCGCTTTCCCTCTGCGATCGCCGCGTCGATGAAGGTCGCCGTCGCTCCGTCCTCCAGCGTGAACGCCCGACGGCCGAACAGGAGAAAGAAGGTTCTCAAACCGTCCTCGTCGCCCTGTTCCAACAGGGCTGGGAGGTTCGCCTCGAAGTACCCGCTGGCACGAGGCCGCGCTCGGTGGTCGTACAGCCTCCAGCGGTCGCCGTTGGTCAGGATGCCCCAACGGATCCGGCCATCCGAGACGCTCTCAGCCGTGGCCAGGTACCGGAGGATCTGCCCGTGCGGCGTGCCCACCTGCAGGCGGCCGGCACGGTCCCGGCCATCCAGAGGCAGGCCGAACCGCTTGCTCTCCTGAACCAGGAGAGCGCCGAGATAGCGGTCGCCGGGAACGGCACGTTGGTTGGCACGGGCCTTCGATTCGGCGTCCTCGAACAGCAGGTGGTCCGGGACGTCCTCGCCCCGCGCAGTCGCCTGCTGCGGCAGGTAGTGCGACCATCCGAGCAGCTCCAGGATGGGCCGGATCAGATCCGCCTCGGTGACCGCCTCGTTCGGATCGCTGGAGCGGCTGAACGCCGCGAGGAGAGTGGGGACCCTCGTCTGGAACTCGGCGAAGGCCTCCGGGTGACGGACCGACTCCCGCCACTCGGCCGTGTCCCGAATGCCGTCGGTCAGGAAGTACTGGGTGAAGAGTTGGCCGGGCAAGGTTGTCTCAATGGAGCATTGAAGGCGGGGGGCGATCGAAACGTCGCCGCGTCGACGAGAACGAGAGCCTGGAGTCTAGGGCTTTGCGCGCCAGAAGCAAGCTCGCCGCCGGGGCGACCAGGACGCCCACCGGCTCAATCCGGAAGCCCTCCCCGTCCGGAGTCCGCGCCTCCCCAGCTCCGATTGAACGACCTCAATTGCTTGTGTTTCCCAAGCATTCATGCTACATTACTTGCCTTCGACGGAGGCCCCGAACGGCCGGTTTCGCGGCCTCCGATACGTGCCAATCCGGACCGTCAGGTCCCAGCACAGGGTGGCAACCAAATGATTGACAAACAAACCGGCATGAGCACCAAGGAGCGCATGGGCGAGGAGATCGCCGCGCTCGCGGCCCGCATCGATGCGGCTACCTATGAGTTGCTCGTCCTGATTCGCAAGTTCGATGAAGAGGAAGGATGGAACCGCGGCTTCCTCACTTGCGCCCATTGGCTGACCTGGCGGATCGGGCTGGCCCCCGGCGCGGCCCGTGAGCGGATCCGAGTCGCCCGAGCCCTGGGTGACCTGCCCTTGATGAGTGAGGCAATGAGCAAGGGCGAACTCTCCTACTCCAAGGTGAGAGCACTCACCCGCATCGCCACGCCCGACACCGAGCAGTCGCTGGTGGACTTGGGCAGGACCGGAACCGCGGCGCAGGTCGAGCGAGTGGTGAGAAGCTGGCGGAGGATCGACCGAACGATCGAGGCCCATGACGACGAGCTGCGCGACGCGTCCAGCCATGTGACGACCCACATCGACGAGAACGGCATGTTCGTGATCCGCGGATGCCTGGCGCCGGAGGCCGGCGAGGTGCTGATGAAGGCACTCGATGCGGCGGGCGAGAAGCTCTATGCGGAGCAGCAGGAGGACCGGCCGCCGGTCGGCAAAGTGCGCGCCGACGCTCTCGCCCTCGTTGCCGAAAGTGCGCTCAAGGCCGGGCTCGATCCGGGGTCGAGCGGTGACCGCTATCAGGTCGTGGTTCATGCGAACGTGGCGGAGCTGACGGCGCAGCAGAGCGCGACGGCTGACAGCCGGACTCACGTTCCCGCGGGAACGTCTGGGGCAGGCGTTCCCGCCTGGCTCGGGAACTCCCATGTCCCGGTTTCCGCGGAAACAACCCGGCGCATCGCCTGCGACGCTGGGAAGGTCGCGATGGTCCACCGGAACGGCCAGATCCTGAGCGTTGGCCGCAAGACCCGCACGATCCCGCCGCCGATCCGGCGGGCCCTGGAGTTCCGCGACCAGGGTTGCCGCTTCCCCGGCTGCACATCGGAGCACTGCGACGCTCACCACATCGTCCACTGGGCCGACGGCGGCGAAACGAAGCTCTCCAACCTCGTACTTCTCTGCCGCCGGCACCACCGTCTGCTCCACGAAGGCGGCTTCAGCGTGAAGATGAACGAGGAACGCGCCGCCCAGTTCCTCGACAAACGTGGTCGACCGCTGGAGCACAGCCCGGCACCGCCACCTGTTGGCTCGTACCCCGCCCGCGAGCTGATCCGCCACCTGGAGGACGCCGGCATCCTGATCACCGGCAAGGAATCCATGCCCGCTTGGGACGGCACGCCGATGGACCTGCCCTACGTCATGGAGTGTCTGTGGCGGCCGCCACCGCACCTCGAAGCAGCAGTCGCGCGGGAACGAAACACATCGCAGAAGGCGGCCTGATAGCGGCGCCGAGATGACCGGGACAGCCCTCGGTTCGCTCCGCTAGCGGGATACTCTGGGAGGCGCGTAGAAAAGGAGGCTCCTTCCTCCCGGAGATCGCGACATGGACGAGACGGCGGCGCCCGCTCAGAAGCGGTGGGAACAATGGGGAGCCCAGGTTCTCCGGTTCCCGCTGACCCGGATCGTCCTCTTTGTCGCTGGTATCGCCGCGGCCGTCGGGCTCCAGGGTCTGGCGGCCGCCGGGCTCAGCCTGTGGTTGGAAATCTCCTGGCCGCGCGTCGCAGTCGGAGTGGTCTTTCCCATCCTCGCCGTTCACTTCGCCTACCGTGGAATGACCCGCCTCCTGGAGCGACGGTCTGCCGCGGAACTCTCCCTAGGCGGGGCACTGCGCGAAACCAGCGCGGGAGCTCTGGTCGGCGCCGCCTGCCTGACGTTGATCGTGGCGCTGATCGCGGCGCTTGGCTTCTACCAGGTGCAAGGAGTCGGCGCCTGGACCGCCCTGTTGACCGCGTTCGCCATCGCCGCCGTGTCCGGCTATGCCGAGGAGGTGCTTTTTCGCGGTGTGGTGTTCCGGATTCTCGAAGAGGGGCTCGGAACATGGCTGGCCCTCACCATCTCGGCAGCGCTCTTCGGTCTCGTACACCTGAGCAATCCGAACGCGACCCTCTACGGCGCCACGGCGATCGGTATCGAAGCCGGCGTGCTGCTCGGTGCCGCCTACGTCCTGACCCGGCGCCTATGGCTCGCGATCGGCATCCACTTCGGATGGAACTTCATGGTGGCGGGCGTGTTCGGCCCGAATCTCTCCGGCATCCAGGTGCAAAGCGTTCTCCAATCCCGGCTGAGCGGACCCGACTTCCTCTCCGGCGGCGCTCTCGGGGTAGAGGGTTCCGTGTTCGCCATTGCCGTGTGCCTGCTGGTGAGCGTCGTCTTCCTGAGGCGGGCACGGCGTCAGGGCCGCTTCATCCGGCCGTTCTGGCGGCGAGAAGCGACCGGGTGACAGGCCGCCGCTAGCGGCGAGAGCCCTCACTCAGCCTCCACACCCTCGTTCAGAATCCTCAGATACTCGCTGTAGACGTACACGCGGTTCCGGCTGAAGCCGGTGATCTCCCGGACGACGCCAGCGCGTTCCAGAAGTCCCAGAGCAGCAGAAACGGCCGGAAACGAGAGGCCGGTGCGTCTACACGTCTCGGGAATGGAGAGGATAGGACGTTCCTGCAGGGCCTCGTGGACCCGAAGCGCCGAGCCGGCTCGGCGACCCTCGGCTGCGATGCATTCCCGGTCGGCCGTGAACCGTTCCGTGAGACGCCTCGCAGTCGCGGCGGCGTTCTCAGCCGTCTCCTGTACGCCCTCAAGAAAGAACGCCAGCCAGGACTCCCAATCGCCGGTGTGACGGACGCGGTCGAGCAGTTCGTAGTACTGATCCCGGTGGCGTTTGAAGTAGACGCTGAGATAGAGGAGCGGCTGGCGCAGCAATCCAGCCTCGCACAGCAGCAGGATGATGAGCAGACGGCCGACGCGGCCGTTGCCGTCGAGGAAGGGGTGGATCGTCTCGAACTGAACGTGCGCCAAGCCAGCCCGCACCAGCGTCGGCAGACCATCGTCGTTCGCGTGCAGGAAACGCTCGAGTTCGCCCATGCAGTCGGGCACGGCGAGGTGCGGCGGCGGCACGAACACGGCGTTGCCCGGGCGGGTACCGCCGATCCAGTTCTGGGAGCGGCGAAACTCACCTGGAGCCTTGCGCGCGCCGGGACCGACAGACAGCAGGATGCCGTGTAGTTCACGGACCAGACGGTTCGAGAGAGGAAAGTTCTCGCCAAGGCGTTCCAGGCCGTGTTCCAGAGCGGCAACGTAGCGCGAGACCTCGGCCGCGTCGTCGCGAGGAACTCCCGGCGCCTGGCCGAGTTCGAACAGCAGCAGGTCGGTTAACGACGACCGGTTGCCCTCGATCCGGGAGGACAGCACGGCCTCCTTGCGGACGTAGGAGTACACGAAGAGCGTCGGCTCCAGAAGTTGGGTCGCGCCTTCAAGCCGCCCAAGAGCGACACTCGCGGCTTCGAGGGACCGCAGCAGACGACCTGCCAGGTCCAGCGGCGGTCGCGGCGGCAGAGACGCCGGGATGAAGGTGCGCACCCGCTCACCTCCCGTAGAGGTGACCTGGTAGCGACCCGGAATTGGACGGTCCATCGGAACACTTCGCCTGCGTATCAAGAGTTGGAGCATAACTCTTATCTCCCTATTCAAAGTTAGCTGCCAAGTCTTAGCAAGGACCGTTGTCTTGCAGCCTCGCAAGCTTCCTGTTTACGCCCTAGTTGCGCTATGATGCTCTCTTCCCACTTTCCCGTTTCTCGCGTTCCGCGTCCTCGACGCCGTGACTTCCCTGCCCGCAGCTCTCACCGACCCGCAGTGGCCGCGGTCGCTCGTACGCCAGATCCGGCGCGGGCGGGAACTGGTGGGAGACAGTCCTACGGCCGGAATCCAGGAGACGGACGCCAAACTATTCGCCACGCGGCTTGCTGGCGTCGACCGACTCCTCGATGGCGGGATCTGTCGCGGGCAGACGGTCGAGCTGGTCGGCCCCCGGAGCAGCGGTCGCTTCTCCCTGGTGCTGGAGCTCCTGGCCGGCGCCACCCAGAGCGGGGAGGCGGCGGCGCTGGTCGACCTGGGAGATCACTTCGATCCGCAGGCGGCGGCGCGCGCTGGAGTCGTCCTCGAACGGCTGCTCTGGGCGCGGCCCCAGCGACTGAAGCAGGCGCTGGGCAGCGCGGAAGTGCTGATCGGCGGCGGCTTCCCCCTGGTCGTGGTCGACCTCGGACTGCCTCCGGTTCCCGGCGGCCGCGGCAAGGAGTCGGCATGGCTGCGGCTGCGGCGGGCGGCGGAGGACCATCAGGCGGCGCTGCTGATCGCCAGTCCATACCGCGCCGGCGGCACGGCGCCGCAGAAGATCCTCGACCTGGGATCCCACGCGTTGCCGGTCCGCGCCCTCTGGGGGCAGGCCGCGCCGAAGAGCCCGCGGTTACTCGACGGACTCGCGACCCGCCTGGAACTCGCCAAGTCGCGCGGCGAACGGCCGGGCGCCGCGACCGACGTCGAACTGCGCGTTCTCACCAGCAGCCTGCGGCGCCCCCTACCCGTCGCGCCGCCCAGGCCGGCGGAGAGCAGCCGCGGCGGCTCGCCCGCCGAGGTTCTGCGCCGTGCCGGCTAAGCGGAGATCCCGCATCGCCTGCATGCGGGCGGCGCTCTTTCCACTGGCCGCCTACCTGCGGGGGGCGCCGGAGCTCGCCCGGGAGGCGGTCGTGGTCCACGAGGGACCCTCGGCGCGGATCGTCGCCGCCTCCCGGCTGGCGCGCCGCGCGGGGGTGCGACCGGGGCTGACCGTGGCCCAGGCCCGGAACATCGAGTCCGGCCTGGTCGACCGCGTCCGCGACCCGGAGCGCGAGCACACCGCGCAGGAGGTGCTGATCGAGATCGCCGGCGCCTTCTCGCCCCGGGTCGAGGACGGCGGCGAGGGCATGGTCTACCTCGACATCGCGGCCGATGACGAACACAGCTTCGGCCAGACGATGATGCGGGACATGGACGCCGCCGGCCTGCCCGGGCGGGTCGGCATCGCCGGCAGCAAGCTCGCGGCGCGGGCCGCGGCCGCCCTGCCGCGGTCGCCGAACGTCGTGGCGCCCCGGGGTGAAGCCCGGTTTCTGGCGCCGTTGCCGCTCAACGCCCTGATCGAGAGCGGCGGCAGCGGTTCCGGCGACACGGCGCCGGATAGCGACGACCAGGAGATCCTCCACACGCTGAAGCTCTGGGGCCTGCGCACGGTCGGCGATCTGGCCGGCCTGCCGGCTGGCGAGGTCCACAGCCGTCTCGGCGAGCGCGGCACAGCGCTCCATGCCGCCGCCCGGGGCATCGATCCGGCGCCGCTCACTCCCCGTCCGCCGCCGCCCACCTTCCGCGAGTCGCAGACCCTGGAGTGGCCGATCGACAACCTGGAACCGTTCCTGTTCGTCGCCCGCGGGGCGGTCGAACGGCTCACCTCCCGGCTCGAAACCCGGGGCATGGGCTGCAAGCGGCTAGAACTGTCGCTCAAGCTCGAGCCCGAGGGCCTCCACGAGGTGGCGATCGAGCTGCCGGCGCCCACGCGCGAGGCCCGAACGCTGCTGTCCCTGGTCCGCCTCAACCTGGAGGCGGAACCACCGCGCGCGCCGATCACCGGCATGCAGCTTTCGGCTCACCCCGATGCCCCGCGCCAGGCTCAACTCAGCCTGCTCGGTCCGGCCGCCCTGTCGCCCGACCGCCTGGCCGCCGTCACCGCCCGGCTGCTCGCCCTGCTCGGCCCGAACCGCGTCGGCTCGCCGCGCACACGCAACGGCCACCTGCCGGAACGCTTCCGGATCGCCGACTACGACCCGCCCCCGCCGCCACGCATCCGGCTCGAACCGCGGCCCGGCCGCGGCATGCTGGCGGTGCGCACCCTGCGGCCGCCGGTCGAGGTCGAGGTGCTGACGGCCGAGGCGGGCAAAACTCCCGCTCCCTGTCCCGAACCGGTGCGGATCAACCTTCTGCCCACCGAGGAACGCCACGTCCGCATCGAGGGCCCGGTCCGCACCGCCGCCGGCCCCTGGGAGATCGAGGAGGGCTGGTGGCGGGAGGTCCCGGCCCTGCGGGACTACTGGGACGTGGAACTGCGAAACGGCGCCGTGTGCCGGATCTATCGTGACCGGGGTTCGGAACGGTGGTTCGCGGATGGAGTGTACGACTGAGGGTCTCGACCGAAACACGCGCTGCTCCCTAGAAGCCCACTGAGCTTGACCCGTTTTGGTGGACACCTCATTCTTGGAAGAGGAGGTATCCACGATGTCGAGAAGAAGGAGCCGGTACCCAGCAGAGTACCGGCAGCAGATGGTGGATCTGGTCCGGTCCGGGCGGAGCCCGGACCAACTAGCCCGCGAGTTCGAGCCGTCAGCGCAGTCGATCCGGAACTGGGTCGCCCAGGCGGACCGGGACGAGGGTCGCCGCAGCGACGGGGGCACGACGGCGGAGCGTGAGGAGTTGCGCCGTCTGCGCCGGGAGAATCGCCGGCTGCGGGAAGAGCGGGAGATCCTGGCAAAAGCAACGGCCTGGTTCGCTCGGGAGACGGAACCGAAGGGGTCTTCCGGTTCATGAGAGCGCACCGGGCCGAGTTCCGCGTCACGACGATGGCCCGCGTGCTCGGCGTCTCCACGAGCGGGTTCTACGCCTGGCTGAAGCGCCCGCGGTCGGCCAGGGAGAAGTCGGACACCGCTCTCGCCGAGCGGGTGCGGGCGATTCACGAACGGAGCCGAGGGACCTGCGGGGCGCCGAGGATTCAGGCTGAACTGGCCGACTGTGGGTTCGCAGTGAGCCGCAAGCGCGTTGCCAGACTGATGCGAGAGTCCGGCCTGGCGGGCATCAGCCGCCGCAAACGGCCGACGACGACCCGTCGCGCCGCCTCGGTTCGCCCGGCGCCGGACCTCGTTGATCGGCAGTTCGTGGCTGAGGCCCCGGATCGACTGTGGGTCGCGGACATCACTTACGTTCCGACGCTTGCCGGGTTCGTGTACCTGTCGATCGTCCTGGACGTATTCAGTCGGCGAATCGTCGGCTGGGCCATGAACTCTTCTCTGGCAACCGACCTCGTGCTCAGCGCTCTGGAGATGGCGATTGCCCAGCGGCGACCCGAGTGCGTGATCCACCACTCCGATCAAGGCAGCCAGTACACTTCCCTGACGTTCGGGAACCGCTGCCGCGATGCCGGCATCGCACTCTCGATGGGTTCCGTCGGAGATTGCTACGACAACGCCATGGCCGAGAGCTTCTTCGCCAGCCTCGAGTGCGAGCTGCTCGACCAGACAACGTTCCGAAACCACGCCGAAGCGAAAGCGGAACTCTTTCGCTACATCGAGGGCTGGTACAATACCCATCGTCGCCATTCCGCGATCGGACAACGCTCACCCGTCAACTTCGAAGAGGCGTACCGAGAGGCCGCCTGATTCCCGAAACACAAACTGTCCACGAAACCGGGGCAACTCCACTCTGCTGGGTACGGGGGTCTTGATCTCGGCATCGCGGATACCTCCTCCTCCAAGGATCTGGTGTCCACGAAAACGGGTCAAGCTCAACCGTTCCTACAAGGACCGGAATTGGGAAGGGCCGTCGCCCCCTAGCAGCCCGTGGTGAAAGTCGGTTCTCTGCGCTCGCGTAGGATAGAAGCATGTCTATGGGCAAGAAGAGTAGAAGCAGCGGTCAGGAGCCTCTGTGGGTGTCGGCAGGTGATCTGCCTCGAAGCGCGGGGCACCCGTTCTACGAGCGGTTGAACGGGATTCTGGAATCCAGCGGGTTCGACGAGTTCGCGGAGTCGGAGTGTTCGCGGTTCTATGCGGAGCGCATAGGGCGTCCGAGTCTGGCGCCGGGGCGGTACTTTCGCTTGCTGCTGTTGGGGTACTTCGAGGGTTTGGATTCGGAGCGCGCGATCGCCTGGCGGGCTCAGGATTCTCTGAGCATTCGCCGCTTCCTGGGATTGGGCCTGAGTGAGGCGGCGCCGGATCATTCGACGATTTCGCGGACGCGCCGGCGCATCGATGTGGAGTCTCACCGGCGTGTGTTTTCATGGGTGCTTCGTCGTCTGGCGGAGTCGGGTCTGTTGTCGGGCAAGACGGTGGGCGTGGACGCGACGACGCTGGAGGCGAACGCGGCGTTGCGTAGCATCGTGCGTCGCGACAGCGGCGACGACTACGAGACGTTCGTGCGCGGTCTGGCGGAGGCGTCGGGGGTAGAGACGCCGACGCGGGCCGAGCTGGCCCGTTTCGACCGCAAGCGCAAGAAGAAGCTGTCGAACGAGGAGTGGGAGAATCCGCACGACCCGGATGCGCAGATCACCAAGATGAAGGATGGCCGCACGCACCTTGCCTACAAGGCGGAGCAGGCGGTGGACCTCGAGCACGGGACGATCGTGGGGGTGTCGGTTCAGGGCGGAGCGAAGGGCGACACGGAGTCGTTTCACGAAACGCTGGAGGAGGCCTTCGAGCAGGTGTCGTCCGTGACCGCGGACGAAGCCGCGATCGAGGAGGTCGTTGCCGACAAGGGGTACCACAGCAACGACGTTCTCGCGGACATCGACGAACTGGGCCTTCGCAGCTACATCGCGGAACCGGACCGCGGTCGCCGTCGCTGGAAGGGCAAGAAGGAGCTGCAGGCCATCGTGTACGCGAACCGCCGCCGGATCCGAGGCAATCGCGGCAAGCGGATGCAGCGCCAGCGAGGGGAACGGCTCGAGCGGCCCTTCGCTCACCAGTACGAGACCGGCGGCATGCGCCGCGTGCATCTGCGCGGTCGCTCGAACATCCTCAAGCGAGTGCTCCTTCACGCCAGCGCGTGCAACCTCGGGCTCTTGATGCGCCACATCGTCGGCTTCGGCACTCCTCGAAGCCTCCAAAGCAGGCGCCAGACCCTGCTCGCCCTGCTTCGCCGCTTCCGGCTGCGTCTGAGCGCTCTCGGAACCCGCCTGATGGCGAAACAGCACCCCAATTTGGCCATCTGAACCCAATCGCCATTCCTCTACTTGATCGAGCTACCTCCCAGCGCCGACCCCGTCGCGCACCGCGAACATCCCCGAACCGGGACTTCCGCCACGGGCTGCTAAGGTCGACGGCCCTTCGGGTCCTTCAAGTTACTGGAGGCGCCCTAGACGCAAATCAGTCCTCCACAGCAGCATTGCGGACGTAGCGGCACGAACTGCTGAACTCGAAGCTCATCCCGGTCCACTTCGACCACGGCATAGACCAAGACCCGATGCTGGTCATCTGACTGAATCGACATGGAGTCCTGCAGCGAATCCAGCCAGCCCGGCAAGACTGGGTGTTCACTCCAGAGGACCTTGGCCTGGCGCTCTAGACCAAGGGCATCTCTGACATCAAGCTCAACCGCGAAACGCCAAGTGGTACGCCCTCGATCTGCTGGCCTTTCAACCAGCGATTCATCTCGCGTAAGGACACGCTCCCGCGACGGTCCCGATGGCAGGTAGATGGGACCGTCGAAGTTGATCGCCGGCGGCGGAGAAGGATAATCCGGTCGGTGCCTTGCCACTTTGATGGCCAAGACGCGCTCCGGACTGATCTTCCGGTAGGGAGTACTCGCCTCTACGGCTTCGATGGTCTCGGCGACTTGAGTGCCTCCAACGGAGGAGGCCGCAGAATAGTAGACACTAGTGACTGGATTCTTCTCGGCAACTACGTACTCGTTGACGAAGAAGTTCTGGTCTCCTACCGTTTCAGAGTTCGACAAAGGAACCAACTGCACTTGATGGGCCGCATTACTCATGGCCGAGACACCACCGTCGAGCGGCAGGATCAACATCTGCGTTCCAGCCGACCCGTCGCTGCAAGGCGGCGGCGGTGGCGGCGGCGGTGGCGGTGGCGGTCTCCAGCACTCGGTCTGCCCGCCATCTCCGGCCGTGTCTCGAGTCCAGTTCAGGTACCCGCGCTGGGTGCGTACCTCAGCATCGCCTTCCCAGTAAAGTCGAGCGGGGCATCTAGGCTTGACGTAGTACGCACTGCCGCTACACGTAAGCGGGTGTAAGCCACTGGGTTGCGGACCACACACAAAGAGTTGGTTCTGGTAGAAAGGTGCTCGTATCGTGTGTCCTGCTCGCGCACTTTGGCTCCCGCCGATACGGATCTGATTCTCCTGCTTGGCCTGACGATCACGATGATGAGCGCCAAGCCTATGGTAGTAGGCCCTCGACGTGATGGAGAGTGCTGCTGGTATTGGCTTGTTGGGATGATCGCCTGCTCCAGGGGCCACGGTAATAGTGTCCTGATCGTGGCGAAAGAAGAACTGTGCATAGCTTGGCGCAGCTTCGGTACCGATGAAAGCACCGAGAAGCAAGGCGAGGCATAGGTTGCGGTGGTTCACTGAAGCGTTCCTCTCACAGGCGGGTTGAAAGAGTCAAAGGACTGGAAGTTGGGACAGTCCAGTACGGAATAGTCTGCCGTCCTACGGTCACCGACATTCGTCGAGAGGTACCGCCGTAACGTCAACCAGTCTTCCGAAGACAACTCTCGGCGCAGACGAGGCAGGTATAGCTCTAGAGCCTCCTCTTGGGGCTTGGCTTTCGCCGCCTCTAGCCACGTCGACCAATCCGAGTAGCTCCCATCCATGATCCTAGAGAGAGCTAGAGCGTCGCCGCGGCCCGTGAAGATGTCGTCCACAAGGCGGAAGCGCTCAAGATGCTGGTTGTCTTCGGCACCGAGACTTCCAGTGGCCCGAGCTGCTATGGCGGCAGACAAGTGCTCGTGTGGAAGCGGTGGATTCTCGCCCTCAAACTTGGAGATTGCATCGTGCATGGGCTTCGTCGCCTCGTCTAGGAGTTCCTGACGACGATCCATCTCCCGCGTCACCTCTCGGACGAAGTGGCCCAAGGTTGCTGTCCCTCTTTCCGACAGGCCCGCTTCGCGGAGCACATTCTCTCGCTCGGCCTCAGGCTGGCCTGACTGTTCCGCGAGCAACCAGGGCCAGCGAACAGTGAACTCGAGGGCGTACCAGAGCGGTACGAGCTCTGGACTGGCACCGCTGTCCCTGAATCTGTGCGGCACATACCCCGGGTTGCAATCTGGTGCTCGACCTGATTCGACTGCGGCCGCGTAGAGCCTCTTGATGGCATCTTCCTGGTGCTCCGCACGTAACTCGTCTGCCGTGATGCCATCGAACAGCGGCCACCACAGCGGTGAATCGGGTGGCGTGTCGGGTGGCGTGTACTGTGCGGATGCAGTCGCAGCCACGAGCAGTACAAGTAGCAGGGCACCAAGTGGCGCACTCGTCCTTTGGCGGTGTTGGGCCGTCCCCATTTGTAGTCGCTCCTCCTCTGGCTAGGTGGCGTCAAGCCCGCCCGTGCGCGATTCCATCCGCGACGATTCCGACTCCACGTCGTGCTCCGCAAGATCAAGCATGAGGGCAACTCGTAGTGTTAAGCTCCTACACCACGGTACGGGACTCTGGACCACGTAAACAGCGACGCACGAAGTCGTCGAACCAGGGTACCGTAAAGTCAACCTCACCCCAACGCGGCGAGTAGCAGAGCCCCTTCTTGATCAGCTTGTCGCGCACAGGTCCCACGCCCGGTGTGTCCTTGCCCATGGTTGCCGCGACACGACCTGAAGCATACGGACCCTCGCCAAGCGACGCCATGGCGACCAGGTACTCGCGCTCTGAATCGGTCGTGCGGTCGATCCGGACTCGGAAGAAGCCGGTATCCAGTTCATCGACCGCAGTCGGCACCGCGGTATCCACGTCCCTGGCAGTGATTTTGGCCGGACCATCCGCCAGGTCCCACGCCTGCTTGCCGAACTCCTGAAGGAAGTAGGGGTAGCCCCGAGTCTCGCCGACGATTCGGTCGAGCGCGTCCGGCTGCCAGACGACTCCTTCTTCTTCAGCCGGCTCGACCAGCGCTGCTCTGGCGTCGCCGTCGTCCAAACTGTTGATCGACTGGAAGTTGAAAAGGCGCTCCGCGTACGATTTCGCTTCGCCGGCGAGGGCCGGCACCGACGGCAGGCCAGCGGCGACCAACATGAATGGAAGCTGCTCCTGATTGACTTGGTGGAGGCCAACGATCAGGGCCCCCAGGTCCTTCCGCTTCAGGTACTGGACCTCATCCAACGTGATCAACACGCCGCGCTCTCGCTCCCGGGCTACGTCGCCGACCTCGGTGAACAGACCAGACAGGTCCTCGTCCAGAAGCCCGGAATCTGCCCAGCCGGGCACGGGGTCCAGTCCGACGGTCACATCGCCGCCGTCCGGAAGGTTCCAGCGCATCTGGAAGGACTTCAGGACTCCTAACGCACGCCGGCCCCGCTCGGCCAGGTTGTGCGCCGGTGAAAGCCGCAAGAGCACCTTGCGCACCAGTCCGGCCACAGCTTGGGGGAGTCGCATCCCCTCACTAGCCTCAAGCGGCTGGCAGACCCAGTCCCGCTCTTGGCCGAGGCGACGAAACTCCCGCAAGAGGACCGTCTTCCCGACGCCGCGCAGGCCAGTCAGAATCACGCTCTTGGCGGAACGGCCGAGCCTGAGACGCTCGATCGCGACACGGATGATCTCAAGCTCAGCATCACGACCTACGAGTGCGGGCGGCGGACTGCCGGCACCTGGGCTGTAGGGGTTCCGGATCGGGTTCATCGGACGATTATAGGGTTCTGCCCGATTTATATCTAGATTAGCTATAAACTAGGCAGATCGCTATAAACGCGAGACGACGCAACGACTGCTCACGCTTGGCGTGTCAGCAGCCCGGTAGTCCGAACGCGCCAGCCTCAATCGCCTGGCAGGGTGGGTCGCGGCACCTGCCCGCCAATCACCTGCTCCGCCACCACCCGGCCGCCGATCAGGTGCTCCTGGATCACTCGTTCCAGCACCTCGGGCGTGCAGCCCCAGTACCAGACGCCTTCCGGGTAGACGACCGCGATCGGACCGGCGTCGCAGATGCGCAGGCAGTTCGCCTTCGTCCGCATGACCGTCCCGGACTCCGTCAGGCCCACCTCGACCAGCCGCCGCTTGAGGTAACTCCACGATTCGAGCGACGCCTCCAACTCGCAGCACTTCGGCGTCGTCTGGTCGCAGCACAGGAAGATGTGCCTTCGCACGTTCGAGATGCCGATCGACTCGGCTTTGCGCCGGGCACGGTCGAGCGCTTCGCGGTCCATGGCGCCGATGATTCCATGACCGGCGCGGAGTTCCGGCGATAACCTGTACGGCCATGACGCTGTTCGAAGCCGTCTACCCGTTCCAGGACGACGTTCTGACCCTGCCGGTCGAGGACCTGGACGCGACTGCGCAGTGGTACGCGGATGCCTTCGGGCTCCAGGAAGTCGAGCGGCACGAGGAACCGGTGCCTACCGTCATCCTCGAACGCGACGGCGTCCGGATCGGCTTCGCGATCAACGGCGGCAACGCGAGCATGGACGGTGCCGCGATCCTGGTCACCGACATCAAGCGAGCGCGGGCCGAACTCAAGAGCAACGGCATCAAGGTCAAGAACTGGCGCATCGACAAGCGGGACGGCAAGAAGTTCCGGGTCTTCTTCGTCGTCTCGCCGGACGGACTCTGCTACTACTTCCATCAGCCAATCTGAAACGGCCGGCGCCGCCCAGTCGCCACCGGTACAATCGACCCGCCAGGATCGCTGGCGGCCTACACCCCACACAGTCACACCATGCTCACACTCCACCCCGAAGAACAGGCTTGGCTAGACGGGTACCGGCAGACACTGCAGGGCCAACACGCAGACGCCGTGCTGCGCCTGGTCGTGTACGGCTCCAAGGCCCGCGGCGACGCACACGACGAGAGCGACATCGATCTCCTGCTCATCGTGCGGGACGACGCCGCCGATCTGATGCGGCCTCTCCGCAGGCTCGGCTACACCATGGCCGCCACTTCCGCTATGGCCCCCTCGATCCAGGCGTACACGGAAGGCGAATGGGAATCGCTGAGAGGTCTCCGTTCCCCCTACCGTGCCGCAGTCGAGCGGGAAGGGGTGACCGTCCTTTGAACCGGAAGCTCATCGGCGCGGAGTGGCAACGCGCGCTGTCGTCTCTGGGCGCATCCCAAGCCCTCCTGGACACCGGCCACGCTGAGGATGCGATAACCAGGTCCTACTACTCCATCTTCCACGCAGCCAAAGCAGCCCTTGCGGTTCCCGAGATCGAGACGTCCACCCACGCCGGTGTACGCAGTATGTTCGGCCTCCATCTGGTGAAGACCGCTGAGATCGAGCCGCATTGGGCCAGCGAACTCAGCGAGGGACTCGACGATCGGATTCGGGCCGAGTACAACGTCTTCGCACACTTCACCGACGAAGACGCTCGGGATGAACACAACCGGGCTGCCGCGTTTCTCAGCCGCATCCGGCAGTACCTTCTGGCCAAGGGCCTCCCGGAAGACGAGATCCCGCCAATCCCCGACCGGTGACCTCGGAACCGCGGCGACCGCGATCTCGTCACGCTCTGTGCACGGGCTTGGCCATGGCGGCCGCATTGTGCGGCGCGTCCTCGCCAGCCAACGCCCAGGACTTCACCGAACTCCTGGAGATCCGGCGGGTCAAGGAAACGCTGGACCTGAGCCAGGTGCCGGAACCGGACCTGTCCGAGGTCCCCCCGGTCGACGCGCAGCGTCTTCGGGAGTACCGGGTGCTCACCGGGAACGCCCTGGAGCACACCGCGGCGCCTCTCGAGGCGCAGTTGGCGGCGAACACGTACGGCGACCTCTGCGCGCGCTATCTGCACTACGAGCTCCACGACGCGGCGGCGGGCTGCCTGGATCAGATCCGGGAACTGGCGCCGGGCGACTTCCAGTGGGCCTACTTCCAGTTGCTGCTGGACATCGCGACCGGCGACTTCGACGGCGCCCGCTCAAGCGCCGAGCAGGCGCTCGCCATCCGGCCGGATGACCCGCCGACTCTGATCCGCCTGGCCGAACTGCACGTCGCGGCCGGCGACATCGATGCCGCCGAAGCCGCGTACGAGGCGGCCCTCGCCGCCTACCCTGAAAGCGCGACGGCCCGCGTCGGCCTCGGTTACATCGCGATGGAACGCGGCGATCCAGCGCGCGCGCTCGAGATCTTCCAGGAAGTCGCTGCGTCCCAGCCCGAGGGCAGCGAGGCGAATCACCACGTCGGCCTCGCCTACCGCACCTTGGGCGATGGCGACCGGGCTGCCGAGGCGTGGCGCCTGAACCAGGACATCCAGATCCCCATGTACGACCCGCTGATCGAACGGCTGCGGCCGCTCGAGGAGGACATCGCGCTGCCCCTCGACCGCGCCGTCGCCGCCGCCGCGGACGGCGATCACGAACGGGCGACCGAGCTGTACGAAGAGGTCCTCGAAGCAAACGAAGCGGACGACGAGGCCCACTTCCGCCTGGCGGGCTCACTGCTGGTGCTCGGCAACGCCGAGCGTGGCGAGAGGCATCTGCGCCGGGCCATCTCCCTGAACGCGGACCACGCCGGGGCCCACTTCGCCCTCGCCATGTTCCTCGCCCAGGGCGGACGGCGAACCGAGGCTGCCGAGCACCTGGAACGCGCCGCCGACCTCGCGCCACAGAATCTGCGCTGGCGGCTTCAGCGGGCGCAGATGCGGGCCGCCTCCGGCAACACCGCGGGCGCCATCAACGAACTCAGGCAGATCGTGGCCCTCGACCCCGGGATGATCGAAGCACGGCGGCCACTCGCCGCCCTGCTCGTCGGCTCGGGTCGGGCCGAAGAGGCCGCTGCCCAGTTGCAAGCCCTGGTCGCGCTGACGCCGGACGATCTGCAGGCGCGCTTCAATCTCGGGCTCATGCTGTTCGAGACCGGCCGCTACGCCGAGGCGGGCACGGCTCTCGACGAAGCTCTGGGGCGCTTCCCCAGCGATGTCGCCACCCGCCACCTGCTGGCGCGATTGCTGGCTACGAGTCCCGACGACGCAGCGCGGGACGGTGCGCGGGCGGTCGAGCTGGCCCAGTCGGTGGTCGACGAACAACCCGCACTCGACCACCTCGAAACGCTGGCCATGGCCCTGGCCGAGGCCGGGCGCTTCGACGACGCGGTCGCCTGGCAAGAACGGGCGCTCGAACAGGAACGGCAGGCTGCCGGCGGCAACTCGTCCCAGCGTCTCGATCGGCTGGCGCTGTACCAGGCACGCCAGCCGCTGCGGGCGCCGCGGCGGCCGAACTAGCAACACTGGTCAGACCGGTGCTACGCCGGATGCGGGCAAGATGCCCGCGTTCCCAGGGCGGATAAGCGTGGCGATCTCCCGGCTGTCGACGGCACGGGTTCCCAGAGTCTTGCCATTCATTACCGCCTGATTTACGCTTACCGGATGGCCCCCAAGGTACCCAAGGTCGACGTGCCGGCCCGCAACATGGGTCTGTCCGGCGCCATGCGCAAGGGCAGCACCCGCGGCGGCGGTAGCGGCAACGGTCTGCTCGACGCCAAGGGCGAGCCGAACCCCGGCTACGCCGCACCGGGCGCGGTCAAGGAGCAACTGCGCCGGCGCCAGTTCCCGTCTCCGCCGAAGCGCCGGCGGGGCGCCCCGCCCTACGCCGAACTCCACGCCGCCTCGTCGTTCTCCTTCCTGCGCGGCTCGTCGCAACCGGAGGATCTGGTGGCGCGGGCGGCGGCGCTGGGGCTGCCGGCGGTCGCCCTGCTCGACCGGAACGGCGTTTCCGGCGCGCCGCGCTTCTACAAGGCGGCACGCGAGGCGGGGATTCGGGCGCTGGTCGGCGCCGAGGCGGTCATCGACCGGCCGCAGGCGTCCGCGGTCTCGCGGCAGCGCGAGGAGCGGCCGATGCTGGACGACCAGGAGACCCGCGTCCACCTCCTGGTGCGAAGCCGCCAAGGCTACCGCAACCTCTGCCGCCTGCTGACCGCCGGAGCGCTCAACCACCCCAAGGGCGAGGCCCGGATCGACTGGACCCTGCTCGAGGAACACGCGGCGGGGCTCCACTGCCTGGCCGGCGCCGCAGCCGATCCGGTCGGCCGGGCACTGGCCCGGGAGGGGTTGGAAGCGGCCGGGCGGCAGCTCGAGCGGCTGCACGCCGTCTTCCCCGGCCGCCTGCACGTGGAGCTCGCGCGGCACGGCATCCGCGCCGAAGAACACCGCAACCAGGCCCTGGTCCGGCTGGCGCAAGGTCTGCGGGTTCCCGTCGTCGCCACCGGCGGCGTGCGCTACGCCACCGCCGCCGACAAACCCCTCTACGATCTGATGACCGCGATCCGGCACCATGTCACGGTCGACGACGCCGGCGCGCGCCTAGCCCGCGAGCGCCAGCGACGTCTGAAGAGCCCGGAGGAGATGCACCGGCTGTTCGCCGATCTCCCGCGGGCCGTCCACGCCGCGCATGAGCTCGCCGCCGAACTCGACTTCACCCTCGCCGACCTCGGCTACCGCTTCCCCGACTACCCGCTGCCTGACGGCGAGACGGCGATCTCCCGCCTCCGCGAACTGACCTGGCAGGGGGCGCGGGAGCGCTTCCGGCCGCTCACCGCCCGCGCCGGGGCGCAGCTCGAGAAGGAACTCACGCTGATCGGGAAGCTCGACCTCGCCGGCTACTTCCTGATCGTCTGGGACATCGTCCGCTTCTGCAAGGAGCAGCGGATCTTCGCCCAGGGCCGCGGCTCGGCCGCCAACTCCGCGGTCTGCTACGCCCTCTCGATCACCGCGGTCGATCCGGTCAAGATGGACCTCCTGTTCGAGCGCTTCCTGTCCGAGGAACGCGGCGAGTGGCCGGACATCGACATCGACCTGCCGTCGGGCGACCAGCGCGAGAAGGTCATCCAGTACGTCTACCGGCGCTACGGCAGGCACGGCGCGGCGATGACCGCGAACGTGATCACCTACCGCGACCGGATGGCCGCGCGCGAGGCGGCCAAGGCGCTCGGGTGCTCCAAGTCCCAGGTCGACCGCCTGGCCAAGGGCCTCGGTCATTGGCACTACGACTTGAGCCGCGGCGACAGCAAGGAGATGGACGAGGAGCTCACCGAACTCGGGTTCGATCCCCGCGACCGGCGCATCCAGATCTTCGTCCGCCTGTGGCGGCAGCTCCAGAACCACCCCCGCCACCTCGGCCAGCACTCGGGCGGCATGGTGCTCTGCGCCGGCCGGCTGGACGAGATCGTGCCGCTCGAACCGGCGGCGATGGAGAACCGGGTGATCGTCCAGTGGGACAAGGACGACTGCGCCGACCTGGGGCTCATCAAGGTCGACCTGCTCGGCCTCGGCATGCTGAACGCGCTGGAGGAGGCGGTGCCTCTGATCCGCCGTCACGAGGGCAAGGAAATCGACCTCGCCCACCTGCCGCCCGACGACCCGGCGGTCTACGAGATGATCTGCCGCGCCGACACGGTCGGGGTCTTCCAGATCGAGAGCCGGGCGCAGATGGCGTCCCTGCCGCGCCACAAGCCATACAAGTTCTACGACCTGGTGATCCAGATCGCGATCATCCGTCCCGGCCCGATCGTCGGCCGCATGGCCCACCCCTTCTTCGAGCGCCGGGTGGGCCGCGAGGAGGTCACCTACCCCCACCCGCTGCTCGAACCGATCCTGCAGCGCACTCTCGGCGTGCCGATCTTCCAGGAGCAGATCCTCAAGATCGCGATGGTCGCGGCCGGCTTCTCCGGCGGCGAAGCGGAGGACCTGCGGCGCGCGATGGGCTTCAAACGCTCCGTCGAGCGGATGCAGCAGATCGAGCATCGGCTGCGCTCCGGGATGAACGAGCGCGGCATTCAGGGCGTTGCCCAGGAGCAGATCGTCAAGGCGATCACCTCGTTCGCGCTCTACGGTTTCCCCGAATCGCACTCCGCCAGCTTCGCCCTGATCGCCTACGCCAGCGCCTACCTCAAGCGTCACCACCCGACCGCCTTCTTCCTGTCGCTCTTGAACGCCTGGCCGATGGGCTTCTACCACCCGGCGACCCTGGTCCGCGAAGCGCAGCGCGCGGGCAGCGTCGTGCTGCCGATCGACGTGAACGAATCGGGGGTCAGGTGCCGCTGGCAGGACCGGCCGGCGGAAAGCGACGGGGCCGAGCAGACCGGCGAGCCGCCCCCGCCGGGGGCGATCCGCCTCGGGCTCCGCTACATCAAGGGGATGCGGCGCGAAGCGGCGGAGCGGATTGAGGCCGAGCAGGCGACGAGGCGGTTCCGGAGCATCGAGGACCTGGCCGAGCGGTGCCGCCTGCGCCGGAACGAACTCGTGGCGCTGGCATCGATTGGCGCGTTGCCCGGGCGCGGCCGGCGCGCCGCGCTGTGGCAGGCGGCCCAGGTCGAGAAGCCCAAGGGCCCCCTGTTCGCGGATCTCTCAACCGCCACTCCCTCGCCGCTCGACGAGATGACACCGATGGAAGAGACCGCCGCCGACTTCGCCATCGCCTCGATCACCACCGGCCCCCATCCGATGGAATACTACCGCCGGGCGCTCGACCGCCGCCGCGTCGTGACCGCCGCCGCGCTCCCGGACCGGCCCGCCGGCCGCCGGGTGCGCACCGCCGGTTCCGTCATCGTCCGCCAGCGCCCCGGCACCGCCCGCGGCCTGCTGTTCCTGACCCTGGAGGACGAAACCGGCATGAGCCAGGCCATCGTCATGCCGGACCAACTCAAGAAGCACCGCCGCACGATCGTCTCGTCCTCCGGCCTGATCGTCGAAGGCGTGCTGCAGAAGAAGGACGGCTCGCTATCCGTCAAGGCCGACAAGTTCTGGCCGATCGACCGGCTGGAGAGAGTACCGAGCCACGACTTCCGGTAGGAAGAAGTGGAGCAGGACCCTCCACAACCAATGTCATCCGGCCATTGCGGCGAGGAGGTCGCGCCTTGACAAGGAAGCGATCCTTGCTACGGTAAGGACATGAGTAAGGTCACGAGCAAACTCCAGTTAACCATGCCGAAGGCGCTCGCCGTGGAATACGGCATAGGACCCGGTGACGATGTGCGTTTCGAGGGCGCCGGCGAGGTGATACGCATGGTCCCCGAAGGCGCGGACCGCGCCCCTGCCGGTCTGGATGTGGAGGCCCGACTGCGGCTCTTCGACGCGGCAACGGCTCGCCAGGAGGGGCGCCAGGCTGGGCGACGAGCGCGCGGCCAGCGTAGCCGAGGGTGGACACGGGAGGAACTCTACGAGCGTGGCCGCTCGCGTACTGATTGACACGAACGTCCTCGTCTATCGCTACGACCAGCGCTTCCCGAAGAAGCAGTCGACGGCTTCCGCGATCCTCCGCGAGTACCTCCGAACCGGAGTCGCGCGCGTCCCCCACCAGGCCATCGTCGAGTTCGTCGCAGCGACAACACGGGGACGGCCCGGCCAACGGCTGCTCGAACCGGCCGACGCCCGACGCGAGGCCGAAGAGATCATGGCCCAGTTCACCGTGATCTACCCGGACGATGCGGTGCTGCGCACGGCTCTCCGCGGAGCGGCGGCCTACGGCCTGTCCTGGTTCGACGCACACCTGTGGGCCTACGCCGAAGTCCACGGCCTGTCTGAACTCCTGTCCGAGGACTTTCAGCACGGCCGCATGTACGGAACGGTCACGGTACGCGATCCGTTCCGCGACACCTGACCTGTCGGGACTGCGGGGAAGCCGGTCTGGCGGCTCTACCGGCCCCTCTACGCCTTCCTGACCCTGGAGGACGGGATGACGGCGAGCCGCTCGCCGCCAAGATCAAACGACTCGTCCAGCCGGGTAGAATCAGCGATGGAACACTTAAGGGAGGAAACCACACCTATCAATGGAGTACTCAAGGGACGAAACCATACGGCTGGTGGCCGAAGACCTCGAAGCAGCCAGGGCGCGGCTCGGCCTAACGCCGGCCCAGGCAGCGAGACGGGCGGCCGTCGCCGCGGCCCGGTACCGGGCGCTTGAGACGGGCAGTGTTCCGAGCAGTCAAGACACCATGCGCGAGCTGGTTTCGGTCTGTCGGCGCCTGGACATGGAATCGGTTCGAGTCGCGTACGTGGAGGAGATCGGACAGTACGTGAGGACGATCCACCCGACGTGGAAGTCCTGGCTGTCCACCGGGACAGCCGCGAGTTCCTCACGATGCCCCTGGAGATAGTGCAGTACGGGAAGTACTCAGAGAGCGTGTTCGAGGTTATTGGCAAGAAGCTGGAGAAACGGTATGCACGGGGGACCGTTGTTGTCGTCGTGATCGAGACGCTGACGGGGTTCCTCGTCGCGGACCTGCACGACTTCATCCGCGACAACAACCCGCACGGACAGCGAATCGTCGTCATCGGCGGCACAGGGGAGGCCGGCAGGTTCAAGGGTCTGCCGTGCGACGAGATCACATGTGACGGCGCAGACTACTACGAGTGGATAACGAAGGACGTCGATCAGCGGAGCAGGAATGCCGGCTTCCTAGGCCTCGACGGGGTCTTCTGCGAAACATCCGGACTAGCCAGGTCCCTGCGACCTCCGCTGTTCGTCAAGGAAGTCAAGCTCAGCCGATAGTGAGGACGAATCTCCCGGCCGCAGAACGCCCGCCCGACTGCGTGTCTGGGTCAGATAAAGACGCTCAATCCTCGAACATGCGCTCGCCCGGGGCTTCTCGCAGTGACCGTACCTAGACGTGGATATCATCTTGTCGTCGAAGAGGCGTAAAGTTGAACCACTCCAGCGAGGGCTTGACGTCACTCGAGTGTCTTTCCGCTGATGATCTGACCCAGAGATCTCCTCGACACTGCCGAATCCATGGGGACCCCTGACTAGGTGTGGTTCTTCGCTACGGCCGTTACGGGGAAGAGGTGCTCGTAAATGAACCGCCCAAGCAGTAGCCCCAGGTGTATCGGTTCAGCGGGGTGTGGGTCTCGGCCTTCGAGTGGCGAGTACCTGTGAGACGTGCTTCTTCCGATATTTTCCAAGGCACAGCCAAACCACTCCTCAGGCCGACACGCAACGGCACCAACAGATGAGGGGTCATTGTCATTGACAAAGACCATATAGGCGGTCCCGTCGACTTCGTCGACGATGCTCTTCCACGCTTCCAAGTCAGGCGTCGAACGCCTCTGCCTCAGTGCTCTGTTGCATTCTCCCTCACACTAGTAGTGATCCGGGTCACCCAAAACACTGGCGCCCGCGCTCCTGCGTCGAAGCCGGAGTTGGGGCGACTGTCGCGGCGGTCGCCATCCGGACGAGGTCGTCACTTCTGCCGCTGGACCAGCCGCAGAAGACCGGTGCCCAGGGCCGGCCGCCGCCTGGCGCGCCAGCGCTACCATCCGCTGACTCCACCGATCTACCGTCCCCGCACCGGTACGCCCTGCCGGTACTGCTCCAGCCTGCGGTTCAGCAGCTCGAGCAGCCGCTCCCGGTCCGTCGGGGCCGCCTGCTGCCGTCCCGTGCCGCCGCGGATGGCCTCCAAGGCGGTCTCGATGGTCCGGATCGCGGCCTCGAAATCGCCGGTCTCGGCGTAGGCGGCGGCCAGGGTCTCGAGCAGGGCCGGCTCTTCGCCGCCGGCGACCGCGTTCAGCTCGAGCGCGATGATCAGAGCGAGCTGGCCGTCCCGGCGGCGGCTGTCGCGATCGGTCGCCAGGGTCCAGGCGAGGTCGTTGCCCCGCGCGAGCAGGCGCTCGTCCTCAACGTACGCGCGCCGCAGGTGATCTGTGCCCTCCAAGGCGCCCTCCGGCCCGCTGCGCAGAAGAGTCAACCCGAGTTCGTGGCGGCCGGCAGCGTGGGCCGGGTCGTGTTCCAGCAGCGCCCGGTATCTCTCGATTGCCTCCTCCAGACGGCCCGTGCCGGCCGCCACCTGGGCGGCGCCGTAGAGGGCGTCGACATCCCTGGGCGCCACTTCGAGGATCGCACGGTAGTGCGCCCCGGCGGCCTCCGGGTAGCCGCTGCGGACCGCCGCGACGGCCAGGATCCGGTGCGCCTCGACGTGGCGCGGATCGCGGTCGACGACACCCGCGAATTGCTCCATCGCGTCCGAGAGCCGGTCCAGCTTGCCGAGCAACTGGCCGTAGAGGTATCTGAGATCCACATCGTCCGGACTCTGCTCCACGGCCAGACGAAGCTCACGCGCCGCTTCGTCGGTCCGGCCCTCGCCGTCCAGGAGCTCGGCCCGCCGTACCCGCGCGGCGACATCGCCGGGATCCGCCGCCAGCGCCGCCTCCACTTCGCCGCGCACCTGGTCCACGTCGCCGGCATCGACCAAGGCATTCTGGTAGGCCATCCGCGCGCCTGGATCGTCCGGTTCGAGGTCCAGTGCGGCGCGCGCGTGACGCACGGCTGCCCGGTTGTCGCCACGCCGACTCTCGATCACCGCCAGGCGCTGGAGCGACTGGAACAGCCGATCCCGCGCGCCGCGCTGCTCGAACGAGACCGCGCCGCCGCCGTCCGCCCGGGAGCCGTCCAGCCGCGCCTGCTCCACCTCGACCGACCGCCGCAGGAAGGCAACAGACTCGGCGGCGAAGCGGTCCTCGAACCAGCGCGCGTAGCTTGCAAGCGATACCTCGTCCGGCGGGTCGGTAAACCAGCGGCCCGGCATCGGCACCGACTCCGCCCGCAGCGTGGAGTGCGGCGCGTCGAGCAGTTCGAGGTCGGCCAGAAGATCGACGGCAGTCACCCCGCCGCGGTAGAGCACGCCCACCCGGCCCTCGCCGTCGATCAGCATGGAGAACGGCAGCGCCAGCGGAAAGCGTCGGTCGAACAGGGACCGCTTGACGATCTCGACCTTGTCGAGGGTCTCCTCGGTCGCCATGCCGCTGCGGAACGGGAAACCGATCTCGCCCATGAACTTCCGCGCCGACTCCTCGGTCGTGGTCGGCACGTCGCCCATGCCGTCGGTCGACAGCGCCACGATCTCGAGTCCGGCGGCGCGTAGCGCGTCCTCCTCACGCGTCAGATCGCGCAGCTCGGAGCGGCAGGGAGCGCACCAGCTCGCCCAGATGTTGAGCAGCACCGGACGACCCCGGCCGATCGCGATCGGCGCCGGCGCCGCGACACCGAAGGGCCGCAGCGAGAGTCGCGGCGAAGGCGGCCGCGGCGCCAGCACGACGCGGCCGCCCGTGGTCGGCGCGGGCCGCTGCTGCTCGCCCGGTTCGAGCGCCGGCTGCCGCCTCCGCGCTGGCGCCGGCGCCACCCGGCCGCTGCCCTGGACGATCCGGTAGCGGCCGCCCTGCCCAACGCCGCTGAACGTCTCCCGGCCGGCGCCCGGCCAGTGGACGATCACCGTGCCCGTCGGTTCGCCGTCGCCGAGGCCGAAGTGCAGCCAGCGGCTGGACTGGGAGAGGAAGCCCTCGCCGGCGCGCACCGAGCGCCGTAGCGGACCCGCCGTTGTGCCGAGTTCGACCCGCGCGCCGATCGCGTCGCGGTTGGTGCCGGCGCCGTCGCCTTCGAGACGGAGCGCGACGAAGCGGTTGCCCGAGGGCAGTTCGTTGCGCATCAGCCGCAGCCGGGGCGCGGTCCGGTTGCTGATCGCCACGTCCAGGTCGCCGTCGCCCTCCAGGTCGAGGAAGGCGACACCGCGGCCGTCGTCCGGGAAGTCCAGGCCGCTCACCGCCGAAGCGTTGGCGAAGGCGCCGCCCGCCCGGCCGGGGTTCAGGAAGACGCAGTTCCGCTCGTTGCCGCTGAAGGACAACCCCTCGTCGAGCCGCTCGTGGAGCGCACGCAGCGACTCGAGATAGGGCTCGAGCGACCGGTCATCGGGAGCGCTCGGCGCACGCGGCACGACCTGCCGCCAGAAGAAGCTTCACAGGTCGTCCGGGAGGGTCTGGGTCAGGTTGCCGTTGGCAACGACCAGGTCCTCCCAGCCATCGTTGTTGATGTCCGCGAACACGGACGACCAGGACCACCGGCCCATCGTCACGTCGGCCTGGACGCTGCGGTCGACAAAGCCGCCTCCGTCGGCCCCCGCGAACAGGGAGTTGCCGCGCGCCATCCGCTGGACCTCCGCCAGCGGACCGGCGCGCTGGCGGTCGCGCTCGAACTTCCGCTGGTAGGTGATCCGGTTGCCGGCGGCCGAGAACATGTTGCCGACGTAGACGTCCATCCGGCCATCGCGGTTGTAGTCGGCCCAGCTCACCGACATCCCGGACGAGATGTCCTCGACGCCGGCATCCCCCGCCACATCGACGAACCGGCCGCCGTCGTTGCGGTACAGGTTGTTGCGGCCGTAGTCGTTCGCCACGTAGAGGTCCGCGTCGCCGTCGCCGTCGTAGTCCTCCCAGGACGCCGCCAGGCTGAAGCGGCGGTTGTTGCGGTCGAGCCCAGCCTCCGCCGTCGCGTCGACGAACCGGAATCCGCCGTCATTGCGGAGCAGCACGTTGCGGCCGCCGTTGTTCGCGTCGTGGTAAGGCACCGGGCTCGCCACCCCGCGCTCGTCGTAGGCACGGCGGTAGGCGCAGACGTAGAGGTCGAGGTCGCCGTCACCGTCGTAGTCCGCGGCGGACAGGGAATTGCTGTCCGGGATGTCGCCGGCGACGTAGCGGACGCGGGCGAAGCCGCCGCCACCGTCGTTCTCGAGCACCAGCATCGCCGGCCGGCTGGAGAGCACCAGGTCAGGGTCGCCGTCGTTGTCGAGGTCGACGAACAGCCCGGCGAGGGCGCGCTCCAGGTAGTCGACCGCCGCCGCGGCCGAACGGTCGTCGAACGTGCCGTTCGGGTTCTGTACGTAGAGACGGTTCGGCAGTCCGCCCTGCTCGGGCAGGAAGATGTCGTCCAGACCGTCGCCGTTGACGTCGGCGACGGACACGCCCTGCCATCCCGTCTTGTTGTAGCCCGCCGCCTTGGTGATCCGGTTGAGCCAGGCGTCCGGCGGCTGCAGCAGTTGGTCCCGGTAGCTCGGGTTGTGGCCGACGGCGGCTTCGGTGACGTCCACGAACAGCGGCCCGCCGGCCGCGGTCGTCTCCTCGTAGTCGCTCACCTCGACCGTGAGCAGAAGCGGCTCGGCGGCGCCGTCCGGCGGCACCGTCCAGGTCGTCGTCCAGACCGCGTTCAACTGCCGACTGCCGGCTGCTCCCGCCGCCGATGCCTCAAGGTAGGCCAGCGTGGTGAACCCGTCGGATCCCACGTCGATCGAGTACAGCTTGAAGTCCGCCCGCGGCGGCCGCTCGCCCGCCAGCCGCTCGGCCAAGGCTCCCAGCGCCCGCCTGAAGCCGTCGGCACCGCGGTACCTCACATCCGCCCCACCCGGGCTCGCGGTCTCGACCGCGAAGGCCGGCCCCCGGTAGCGCGCGATCAGTTCGTCGGGGACGAACCCTGCCGACTCGAAGGCATGATCGACGACCGACGTGACGTCGCCGGACGGCACTGCATCTGCCACGCCCGCGGAAACCTCCACCAGCCACGCAGCGACACGCTTGAGCTGCGCCTCAGCCTGCTCGCTGAGCGCCTCGGTGTCCCAACCGTCGGCCCGTGGATCGACCGCGGCGGCGAAGTTCTCAGGCTCGAAGGCTGGTGTGATGTCCGCCTGCCTGCTCTGCGCCAACGCCGCGGCCGGCGCAACCGCCACAGTCAGCACGACTACTCGGGAGAGCCACACCGCCGACTCTATCCGGGAGCGTCTGGACCCGATGCCAACTCGGCACGGCCAGACGACCTTGCCGGAACGAAAGCACAGTGCTAGCGTTTCGCCCTCGCACAGCCCCTCGGGATCGAAGGAGAACCATGACGATGGGCAGCTTGACCGTACGCAATCTCGACGACGCCGTCATCGACCAGTTGAAAGAGCAGGCGAAGGTGAACCATCGCTCGCTCGAAGCGGAGGTCCGACATCGACTGACCGAAGGCGTCTCCTACCGACTCCGTCTGGCAGCCTTTCGCGAACGCACCGACCGCCTCGCCGAGATGACGGCCGGCACACGACAGACCGACAGCACGCTCCTGATTCGCGAAGACCGTGACCGGTGAGGATCACGGTGGACGCGAGCGTCGCGGTCAAGTGGTTCGTCGTCGAAGCACGACGCGCGGAAGCACGCCTCGTGCTCGAGGACGGATTCGAGTGTCACGCCCCCGACTTCATCCTCACCGAGTGCGCGAACGTCTTCTGGAAGAAGAGTCGCCGGGGGGAGATCGGCGACCCGTCCATTCTCCTCAAAGAGCTCTTGCGTTCGGGAATCCCCGAACTGCACCCATCGGAAGACCTGCTCCTTGAGGCGACGCGAACAGCGGACGAGATAGCTCATCCGGTCTACGACTGCCTCTACATCGCCTGTGCCCAAGCGACCGAATCCGCTCTCGTGACCGACGATCGGCGGCTGACGAGGGCAGTCCTGGAGCACCTGCCCGAACTCGATGTGCTGAACCTCCAGGACCAGAACGCGATCCGGCGAATCGAAGCCGTCGCGGCTCCCCCGCTCAACTAACGTTCCCGCTCTTCTATGATCGGCGGGTGAGCCCCAGCCTGCGGACCCCCTTCGGCCTGGGGCAGACCAAGCCACACCACTTCCTGGAGATGGGGAAGGTGGCGTGGCGGAATCGGGACGAGGCCGGCTACGCCTGGCGCATCCTGCGCGACGGAGTCTGCGACGGTTGCGCCCTGGGCACTTCGGGTCTGCGCGACTGGACCCTGGACGGCGTCCACCTGTGCATGGTGCGGCTCGATCTGCTGCGGCTGAACACGATGCCGGCCCTCGACCCGGCCGTCCTGGCCGACGCCGACGCCCTGGCCGCCCGCGGCGCCACGGCGCTGCGCGGCCTCGGGCGGCTCGCTCATCCCATGCTGCGACGGGCCGGCGAGCCCGGCTTCAGGAGGATCGGCTGGCCCGAGGCGACCGACATCGCGGCGTCCAGGCTCGCGGACGTCCGCCAACGCGACCCCACGCGCGCGGCCTTCTTCCTGACCTCGCGCGGCATTCCCAACGAGACCTACTACGTAGCGCAGAAAGCCGCCCGCTTCTTCGGCACGCCCCATGTCGACACCGCCGCCCGCCTCTGCCACGCCGCCTCGACGGTGGCCCTGCATCGCGCGCTGGGATTCGGCGCCGCGACCAACTCCTACCGCGACTGGCTCGACGCGGACCTGATCGTCTTCTTCGGCTCGAACGTGCCGAACAACCAGCCGGTGACCGTCAAGTACCTCCACTTCGCGCGCCGCCGGGGCGCCGAGATCGCGGTCGTCAACCCGTACCGCGAACCCGGCCTGGAGCGCTACTGGGTGCCGTCGGTCCCTTCGAGCGCCCTGTTCGGCACCGACCTTGCCCAGCACTGGTTTGCGGTCGATACCGGCGGCGACCTCGCCTTCCTGAACGGCACGATGAAGGCCCTGCTGGACCTCCCCGGAGGCGTCGCGCGCGGCTTCGTCGAACGCTCCACCGAGAGCTTCGCCGAGGTCGAGGCGGCGCTCCGGAGCACTTCCTGGAGCGACCTCGAGAGCGCGAGCGGCGCCTCCCGCGCCGAGATGGAGCGCTTCGCCGAGCTTCTCTGCTCGAAGCCGAAGACCGTCCTGGTCTGGTCGATGGGGCTGACCCAGCACCGCCACGGCGTCGACACCGTGCTCGCAATGTGCAACCTCGGCCTGATGCGCGGCCTGCCGGGCCTTCCCGGCGCGGGCCTGGTTCCGATCCGCGGCCATTCCGGCGTCCAGGGGGGTTCCGAGGTCGGCTGCGCACCGGTGACCGAGGCGCAGACGCTCGACCGTTGGGCCGGAGTCTGGGGTTTCGAGCCGCCGCGCGGTCCCGGACTGGCCGCGACCGGCCAGATCGAAGCGGCGGCGGACGGAGACATCGACGCGTTCTGGATACTCGGCGGCAACTTCCTGGAAACGACGCCCGACCGGGAGCGGGTAGAGAGCGCGCTGCACCGGCCCGGAATCCGTATCCACCAGGACATCCTGCTGAACACCGCGATGCTGGTCGAGCCGAGCGACACCGTGCTGCTGCTGCCGGCCAGGACCCGCTACGAGATCCCCGGCGGCGTGACCGAGACGACCACGGAGCGGCGGATCGTCTACTCGCCGCCGATCGGTTACCGCGGCAGCGAGGCGAGGCGACTCGGCGAGAGCCGGCCGGAGTGGGAGGTGCTGTGCGAGGTCGTCGGCCGGGCGCGACCTGAGCCCGCGGGGGCTCTCGACTTCGCGGACACGGCCGCGATCCGCGACGAAATCGCACGCGCTGAACCACGCTACGCCGGCATCGAGCACCTGAAGCAGAAAGGCGACCAGTTTCAGTGGGGAGGAGAGCGTCTGTTCGAGGGCGGACGCTTCGCAACGGCCTCCGGCCGGGCCCGCTTCCACGCCGTGGCCCCCCCGGCCGACCGTGCCCTCGAAGACGACGAGCTCTTCCTCTCGACCCGCCGTGGACGCCAGTTCAACTCGATGGTCCACAAGGCGCGGGACGCGCTGACCGGCCTCGACCGCTCCGACCTGCTCATGAATGCGGAGGACGGCCGGGCCAGGGGGATCGACGACGGCGACCGGGTGCTCGTCTCGTCACCCGTGTCACAGGTCGAGTTGGTGGCACGCTTCGAACCGATCAAGGCGGGCAACGTCGAAGCCCATTGGCCGGAGTGCATGGAGTTGCTGCCCTGGTCGCTGGACCCCGACTCCGGCGAGCCCGAGTACGGCGTTCGCGTGCGGATCGAACGAGCGGGTGCCGCAGATGGCGGCTGACCGCCCGGCCGCGGACGGGGCCGAGCGCGCCGCGGCCCGAGAGGCCCTGGTCGAGCGTGGCAAGGGCGAAACGCGGCGCGACCAGGTGGCGATCGAGGAGCCGCTCGAGATCCGGGTCGACGGAGAACCCCTCGTCGTCACCATGCGCAGTCCGGGCGCCGAGGCGGAACTGGCCCTGGGATACCTCTACGCCGAGGGCTGGATCGAAGACCCCGCGGACGTGGTCGACGTCACCGCCGGCGCTCCGACGCGCCCCGAAGGCCAGCCAGGGGTTTCGGCCGACGACGAGCCGGCCCCGGTCCCCGGCTCGATCGTCGACATCCGACTGTCGGCGGCAGGACGCCGGCGGGCCGGACGCCGGGCCGATGCCGGCGAGCGCGAACGGGTCTTCCGCGTCACCAGCGCCTGCGGCGTCTGCGGCAAGCCCTCGCTCGAAGACCTGTGGGTGCGGCTGCCGGCGATCCGCCCGCTCGATCTGGCGCCGGACCTCGAACGTCGACTCGTCCGGGAACTGCCGGGCGCGATGAGGGGTCGCCAGGAACTGTTCGACGACACCGGAGGCGTTCACGCAGCCGCCCTGTTCCAGGTCGACGACCAGCGCGCCGAGCTGCTCTGGCTCTACGAGGACATCGGACGCCACAACGCGGTGGACAAGGTCGTCGGCCGGGCGCTTCAAGCCGGGCGCCTGCCCCTCGATTCGACGATCCTGGCGGTCAGCGGCCGCCTCGGCTTCGAGATCGTCCAGAAGGCCGCGGTCGCCGGCATTCCCGTGATCGCAGCGGTCGGCGCGCCCTCGAGTCTGGCGCTGGACATCGCCCATCTGGCCGGGATCCGCGTCTACGCCTTCGTGGCAGGCGATCGCAGCAACCTCTATCCCGCCGCCCCGGTCGAGGCGCGTCTGGTGACTGGCGGGCCGATTGACGACGCGGGCACGCGGGCATAGGTTGACCTTAGGCCTGTTGACCTCTGCAAGGGGAGCACGACGATGACGAGGAGTCTGGAATGACGGCAGCGGCAACCGGGGCTACCAAGCGGAAATCCGCTTCCGGCCTGACGTTCTTCGAGCATGTCAACGTCGCGTTCGACCAGGCGGCGAAGTACACCGACCACGATCCCACCCTGCTCGAGCAGGTGAAGCAGGTCAACGCGGTCTACCGCGTCAGCTTCCCGCTCCGCCGGGACGACGGCACGATCGAGGTGATCGACGCCTGGCGCGCGGAGCACAGCCACCACCGGCTGCCGACCAAGGGCGGCATCCGCTACGCCATGAGCGTCAACGAGGACGAAGTGATGGCGCTTGCGGCGCTGATGACCTACAAGTGCGCCCTCGTCGACGTCCCCTTCGGCGGCGCGAAGGGCGGCGTCCGGATCAACCGTTACAAGTACTCCAAAGGCGAACTCGAGCGGCTCACCCGCCGCTACACCTCCGAACTCCAGCGCAAGTCCTTCATCGGCCCCGGCAAGGACGTGCCGGCGCCGGACTACGGCACCGGCGAGCAGGAGATGGCCTGGATCGCCGACACCTACGCGCAGATCGAACACGGCGAGGTCAACGTCGCCGCCTGCGTCACCGGCAAGCCGGTCGAGTACGGCGGCATCCAGGGCCGTACCCAGGCCACCGGATTGGGCGTCTTCTTCGGCATCCGCGAGGCGTGCTCGTTCGAGGACGACATGGCGAAGCTCGGGCTCGAACCCGGCGTCGCGGGCAAGCGCGTGGTGATCCAGGGGCTGGGCAACGTCGGCTACCACGCCGCGAAGTACCTTCAGGACGCGGGCGCGCGCCTGGTCGGTCTCGCCGAGTACGAGGGGGCGATCGCGTGTACGGACGGACTCGATGTCGATGACGTGGTCGAACACCGCCGCGAGAGCGGGTCGATCCTCGACTTCCCCGGCGCGTCGAATATCGAGCCCAGCCGCAAGGCGCTGGAACTCGACTGCGACATCCTCATCCCGGCGGCGCTCGAGAACCAGATCACCCGGGAGAACGTCGGGCGCATCTCGTGCCGCATCCTGGCCGAGGCCGCGAACGGACCGACGACCTCCTATGCGAGCATGGCCGCCGCCAAGCGCGGCATCCTGGTGATCCCGGATGTCTACCTGAACGCCGGCGGCGTCACCGTGTCCTACTTCGAATGGCTCAAGAACCTCTCCCACGTCCGCTTCGGGCGGATGCAGAAGCGCTTCGAGGAAGGCGTACGCCGTGATCTGCTGCAAGCGATGAGTGCAGCCACCGGCGTCAGCTTCAGCCACGACGAGATCAGGGTCCTGGCTCGGGGCGCGGACGAGATCGACCTCGTGAACTCGGGTCTCGAAGAGACCATGGCCACCGCCTACCACCACATCCGCAGGTTCCG
This sequence comes from Candidatus Multivorans sp., assembly GCA_965216125.1. Classification (GTDB taxonomy): domain Bacteria; phylum Acidobacteriota; class Thermoanaerobaculia; order Multivoradales; family Multivoraceae; genus Multivorans. The sequence continues at coordinate 530,888 of OZ244152.1, forward strand.
GAAGAAGGCGGGCCCCGGCGTCGACCTGCGCACCGCGGCGATGGCCCTGGCCATCGACAAGGTCGCGGCCTCCTACAAGACCGCGGGCATCTTCCCCTGAGCCCTCCGTCGACACCGAACGCCTCTTGATTTCCGTACTCCTCATCGTGCTCGGCATCGCCGTGCTCTGGGTCGGCGGCGAGGTCCTGGTGCGCTCGGTGACCGGTCTGGCAGCGGTGTTGCAGGTCAGCCCGACCGTGATCGGCCTGACCGTTGTCGCCTTCGGAACCTCGGCGCCGGAGCTGGTGACGGTGGTCTTCGCCGCGCTACGCGATTCGCCCGGGTTGATCTACGGCAACGTCGTCGGATCGAACATCGCCAACGTCGGCCTCATCCTCGGTCTCTCGGCGCTGGCGGTTCCGCTCCACAACCACGACGACGCCAGCGAGCGACAGACCGTGCGTCTGGTTCGCCGCGAGCTGCCCTTCCTGCTCGCCACGTCACTCCTCGTGCTGATCTTCGCCGCGTTCGGACGCCTTGGGCGCTTTGAAGGCGCGGTGCTGTTCGCACTGATGGCGTTCTTTCTCGTCGTTCTGGTGCGCACCGGCAACGTCGACGCGCCAGAGTCGCACGGCGTGAATCGACTCAAGGCCGTCCTGGGCACGCTGGTGGGACTGACGCTGCTCATCGTCGGCGCCGGCGAACTCCTGGTTCCGGCAGCAGAGGACCTCGCCCGCTCCATCGGCGTCAGCGACCGCGTGATCGGCCTGACCGTCGTCGCCTTCGGAACCAGCGTCCCGGAACTCGCTGCCTGCCTGGTGGCGGCATACCGCAAGCACCACGGCATCGTGCTGGGGAACATCATCGGCTCGAACGTGTTCAACATTCTGCTCGTGCTGCCCGCCGGCACGATTCTCCGCCCCTTCACCACCACTCTCGCTGCCGAAGGCCTGGACGCCGTCGTGATGCTCGTCTTCAGCCTGCTCCTGTTTCTCGCCGTCTACATGCTGAGGCGCGGGCGCAGCATCGGTCGAATCTGGGGCATCCTGCTGCTGGCGGCCTACGGCCCCTACGTAGCCTGGCTCTTCACCAAACAATGACCCCTCTCGAACCGACAGCAAGCGGCGCCATGCCCTTCGCCGACCGTCACATCGGGCCGCGCGGCGCCGAGATCGAGCAGATGCTCGAAGCGCTCGGGCTACCTGCGCTGCAGGCCCTGGTGGACAAGGCGGTGCCGGCGGCGATCCGCAGTGACGGCCCAAACGGCGGCCTCGAACTGCCGCCGGCCGCCTCCGAAGCCGAGGCGCTCGTCGAGCTCGACGAGATCGCGAGCAGCAATGAGGTGCTGCGCAGTTTCATCGGCATGGGGTATCACGGCTGCGTCACGCCGCCGGTGATCCAGCGCAACGTGCTCGAGGACCCCGGCTGGTACACGGCCTACACGCCCTACCAGCCCGAGATCTCCCAGGGCCGGCTGGAAGCGCTGCTCAACTTCCAGACCATGATCGCCAACCTGACCGGGCTGGAGGTCGCGAACGCCTCCCTGCTCGACGAACCGACGGCCGCCGCTGAAGCGATGGCTCTGTGCTGGGCCGAGAAGCGACGGCAGGGGCGGTTCTTCGTGTCGGCTGGCTGCCACCCGCAGACGATCGAAGTGGTCCGCACCCGCGCCGAGCCGCTCGGCATCGAGGTCGAGATCGGCGATCACGAGACGCTGGACGCGACAGGGGTCTTTGGCGCGCTGGTGCAGCAACCGGCCACCGACGGCCGCGTCCACGACTACCGCGGTCTGGCGGAACGGGTGCGGGAGGCCGGGGGATTGACGATCGCCGCCGCCGATCCTCTCGCCCTCTGCCTGCTCGAAGCGCCCGGAGACTGGGGCGCCGATGTCGCGATCGGCAGCACCCAGCGATTCGGCCTGCCGATGGGGTTCGGCGGACCGCACGCCGCCTACATCGCCGTCCGCGACCGGCTGAAGCGGCGGCTTCCGGGCCGCCTGGTCGGCGTCACTCACGACGACCGCCACCGGCCGGCGCTGCGTCTGGCGCTCCAGACCCGGGAACAGCACATCCGGCGCGACCGGGCCACCAGCAACATCTGCACGGCGCAGGTGCTGCCGGCGGTGATCGCCAGCTTCTACGCCGTGTACCACGGCCCGGAGGGGCTCGAGTCGATCGCCGGGGCGGTTCACCGCCGAGCCGCCCGCCTGGCCGAACGGCTTCGCGCCCTGGGCTTCGCGCTCCGGTCCGACACCTTCTTCGACACCGTGACCGCCGAGGTCGACGGACCCGAGGAGGAGCGGCGGGTGCTCGCCGCCGCCGTCCGCCGTAAGCTGAACCTGCGCGGATGGGGATCGGGCGCGATCTCCGTCGCCTGCGACGAGACGACCACGGACTACGACATCGAGTCGGTGCTCGCGGCGTTCGCCGCAGTCCGCTCGGCGGCGACGACACCGATCCCTGCGGGCGCACCGGCGCCCCTGCCCGAGTCGCTGCGCCGGCAGGGACCCTGCCTCGATCACCCCGTCTTCACCAGCTACCGATCGGAAACCGAACTGCTCCGGTACCTTCACCGCCTGGAGGCGCGGGACCTGTCGTTGACCACTTCGATGATCCCGCTCGGCTCCTGCACGATGAAGCTGAACGGGACGGCGGAGATGATGCCGATCACGTGGCGTGGCTTCGCCCACATGCATCCCTACGCGCCTGCCGAGCAGACCGTCGGCTACCGAAGACTCTGCGCCGATCTTAAGACCTGGCTGGCGAGGATCACCGGCTTTGCCGCCGTCTCCCTGCAGCCCAACGCCGGCTCCCAGGGCGAGTACGCGGGCCTCCTGGCAATTCGCAGCTACCACGAGAGCCGGGGCGAGGGCGCCCGCAAGGTCTGCCTGATCCCCACCTCGGCCCACGGCACGAACCCCGCTAGCGCCGTGCTTGCCGGGCTCAAGGTCGCGCCGGTCAAGTGCGATGACGAGGGCAACATCGACCTCGGTGACCTCCACGCCCAGACGGAGGTGCACAGCGAGGACCTGGCGGCGCTGATGGTCACCTACCCCTCGACCCACGGCGTCTTCGAGGAAGCGATCCGGGAGATCTGCGCCATCGTGCACGACCACGGCGGCCAGATCTACCTCGACGGCGCCAACATGAACGCCCAGGTCGGCGTCTGCCGGCCTGGCGACTACGGCGCCGATGTCTGCCACCTGAATCTGCACAAGACCTTCTGCATCCCGCACGGCGGCGGCGGTCCCGGAATGGGACCGATCGCGGTCGCCGCCCATCTCGCGCCCTTCCTGCCGCGACATCCCTTGGCCTCAACCGGCCGTTCCGACAGCACGGGACGCCTGGGCGACGGCGCCGTCGGCGCGGTGAGCGCCGCACCGGTCGGTAGCGGCTCCATCCTCCCGATCTCCTGGGCCTACATCCGCATGATGGGCGCCTCCGGCCTGCGCCGGGCCACCGAGGTCGCGATTCTGAACGCCAACTACATCGCGCACCGGCTCGAAGCGCACTACCCCGTGCTCTACCGCGGCACGGGCGGACTCGTCGCCCACGAGTGCATCCTCGATCTACGCGGCTTCAAGGCCTCGGACGTCGAGGTCGACGACGTGGCGAAACGGCTCATCGACTACGGATTCCACGCGCCCACGATGTCCTTTCCGGTCGCCGGAACGCTGATGGTCGAACCGACCGAGAGCGAGTCGAAGGCCGAACTCGACCGCTTCTGCGACGCGATGATCGCCATCCGGGCCGAGATCGCCGCGGTCGAACGCGGCGACGTGGAGATCGCCGACAGTCCGCTGCGCGGTGCGCCCCACACCGCCGCCGCGATCAGCGCCGACGACTGGGATCGCTCCTACTCCCGCCGGCAGGCGGCGTTTCCGGCCCCCTGGAACGACGACCACAAGTACTGGCCCCCCGTCGGCCGCATCGACAACGTCCACGGCGACCGCCACCTGATCTGCACCTGCATCGGCATGGAACCCTTCGAGGCGGTGGGCGCCCGGGGCGCCTTCGCGCGCTAGAGCGTACCTAGCTGGTCAGTCCGTACTCGATCGCGTCCGAGAGGGCTTCCCAGCTTGCCTCAATTATGTTGGTCCCCGCGCCGACCGTGGTCCACCGGTCGCCGCCCGCAACGAAGTCGACCAGCACCCGGGTGATGGCGGCCGTGCCGTGGGCGCTGTCCAGGATGCGGACCTTGTAGTCGGCCAAGCGCATCTCGGCCAGTTGGGGGTAGTGCGGCTCCAGGGCCTTGCGCAGGGCGTGGGCCAGGGCGTTGACGGGGCCGTTGCCCTCGGAGGCGGTATGGGCGATCGTGCCGCCCGGCACCTCGACCTTGACCGTCGCCTCGGCAACCAGGCCCCGGCCATCGCGGTGTTCCACCACGGCCAGGAAGTCGATCAAGCGAAACGGCGCCTCGTATCCCGGTTCCGCCCGCCGCAGCATGAGTTCGACGGAGGCTTCGGCCGCCTCGAAGCTGTAGCCCCGGTGCTCGAGTTCCTTGACCTGGTGCAGTACCTCGCGGGCGTACGGGGTGTCGGCGCCGACGCCGGTGCTCTCCGCCAGGTGGACTATGTTGCCGCGCCCGGAGAGTTCGGAGACCACGGTGCGCATCTCGTTGCCGACCACTTCGGGCGCCAGGTGCTGATAGCTGGTCGGCTCCTTGAGCATCGCCGCGACGTGGATGCCGCCCTTGTGGGCGAAGGCGCTCCGGCCCACGTACGGCAGGTGATCGTCGTGGGCGATGTTGGCGACCTCGGCGACGTAGCGCGAAAGCGCGGTCAACTCGCGCAGGCTCTCGTCGGGGACGCAGGAGAACCCCATCTTGCACTGCAGGTCCGGCACGATGGTCACAAGGTTCGCGTTCGCCACCCGCTCGCCGTAGCCGTTGATCGTGCCCTGCACCATCACCGCGCCGGCCCGCACCGCCGCCAGCGAGTTGGCGACGCCGCAGCCGCCGTCGTCGTGGGTGTGGATGCCGATCCGCACATCCGGCCCGAGCTCACCCCGCGCGGCATCGACACCCGCCTCGATCTGCCACGGCAGAGTGCCGCCGTTCGTGTCGCAGAGCACGACGTAGTCGGCGCCCGCCGCAGCCGCCGCGCGGAGCGTGCCGAGGGCGCACTCCGGGTTCCCGACCAAGCCATCGAAGAAGTGCTCGGCGTCGTAGATCACCTCGCGGCCAAGGTCCTTCAAGTAGCCGACGGTGTCGCCGATCATCGCCTCGTTCTCTTCGACATTCGTGTCGAGGACCTTTTCGATATGCAGATCCCAGCTCTTGCCGACCAGGGTGACGGTGGGCGTCTCAGCGGCGACCAGCGCCTGGACGTTGCCGTCGTGGGCGCACGCGCTGTGCTTGCGCCGCGTGCTGCCGAAGGCGCAAATCTTCGCCTGCTCCAGTTCGACCTCGCGGATGGCCTCGAAGAAGTCGGCATCCTTCGGGTTCGAGCCGGGCCAGCCGCACTCGATGTAGGGGATGCCGAAGGCGTCGAGCCGCCGGGCGATCGCCACCTTGTCGACCAGGGACAGCGAGATGTTCTCGCGCTGCGTGCCGTCGCGCAGCGTCGTGTCGTAGAGCTCGATCCGGGAAGTCGTCAAGACGCCATCCTCACATGCGCCATCCTCACATCATGGGGAAGCATCTTCCAGCCCCGGTCCCTGCAGCAGTTCGATCAGCTCTTCGCGCGAGAAGATCTTGTTCAGGCGCGGATCGTCCTCCTGCACCACGCTCTCCATCAGGCGGCGCTTGCGGTCGATGATCGCCGCGATCCGTTCTTCCAGCGTCTCCTCGGTAATCAGCTTGAACACGTGCACGACGCGCTTCTGGCCGATGCGGTAAAGGCGGTCGGTCGCCTGATCCTCCCGGGCGGCGTTCCACCAGCGGTCGTAGTGGATCACGACCGAACCGCCGACCAGGTCGATCCCCGTACCGCCGGCCTTCAGGCTGCCCAGGAACACCCGGCACTCGTCGTCGTTGTTGAACCGGTCGACGACCTTGCCGCGTTCGCGGGTCGAACCCGTCAGGGTGACGTAGTCGATACCGAGCTTCGTCAGGTGGCGCTCCAGGATCGCGATCATGCCCAGGTACTGGGTGAAGACGACCACTTTCTGGCCGCTGTCGAAGCTCTCCTCCAGCAGGTCCTTGCACAGATCCCACTTCCCCGACTCGTAGTTCTCGTAGCGGTCGATGTCGCCGACCGCCAGAGCGGGATGATCGCAGATCTGTTTCAGCATGTTCAGCAGGGCGAAGATGTGGATGTAGGGCAGCGAGCCCCGCTCACTGCGCAGTGTCTTCATCAGCAACGCGCCCTTCGTCTCGATCGTCTGCCGGTACATGCCGAACTGCTCCTCGCTCAGGCGGCAGGTGCGGACATCCTCGATCTTCTCCGGCAGTTCGTCCAGAACCGCCGTCTTGACCCGGCGCAGGACGAAGGGCGCGGTCAGACGCCGCAGGTTGACCGCGTACCACGAGTCGGCATCGAGTTCGTTCGGCCCCACGAAATCGACGTAGCTGTCGTCACCGCCCAGATAGCCGGGCAAGACGAGATCGAAGAGTCCCTTCAACTCGGTCAGCGAGTTCTCGATCGGCGTGCCGGTCAGCCCGATCTTCATGCGCGCCTCGAGCGCCGCCGCGGCGCGGTAGCCCTGCGTGCTGCGGTTCTTGATCTGCTGGACTTCGTCGAACACGATCAGGCCCCACAGTCGCTCGCCGAACCGCTCGACATCGTTGCGCATCACACCGTAGGAGGTGAGCACCACGTCGCCCAGGGCCAGCGATTCCTCCAGATTGCGGTGAGGTCCGTGGTAGTAGACCGGCCGCAAACCCGGGGCGTACTCGCGCAGCTTGTTCCGCCAGTGGCTGATCACGGTGCGCGGGCAGACGACCAGAATCGGCAGGTCGACAGCCAACTGCTCGCGCAGAATGACCATCAGGGCCATCGCCTGGTGGGTCTTTCCCAATCCCATGTCGTCGCACAGCAAGCCGGCCAGACCGTTCTCGTACAGGAACTGGAGCCACTCGACGCCCAGCTTCTGATAGGGCCGGAGGACGCTCTTCAACCCCTCCGGTTCCACCAGCGGATCGGCCGGCCTCAACGCCAGGAATCGGCGCAGGAAATCCGTCCGGTCTCCCTCGCCCTCGACCCGGATCGGCGCCGCGCTCGAGGCCTGAAGCCGCAACAGTTCAGCCGACGAAAGGCGCACGCGCCCCGCGCCGCCGTTGCCCCCGGCGCCGGCCCGCCCGTCACCCCTCCGACGACCGGGCAGCGAGCCCAGACTACGCAGCGCCGGCGCGTTCAGATCGATCCAACCGGAGGCGGTCTCGAGATAGGGCTGGCCCGCCCGTTTCGCTTCGAGCAGCTCGTTCAGCCCCACGTCGCCGCTGCCGAAGCCGTAACGAATCGACAGCAGGTCGTCCTCTTCGTCCTCGCCCTCGGGTGCGATCTCGATGTAGTCGAACTCGGTCAGAATGCCGAGGCTGGCCAGGGGATTCTCGGCCAGGGTCGGCGCAGGCTCCCGGGCCGGCGGCGCCGAGCGAAACGTGCCGATGACCGCGGTCTCGAGGTCCAGAAACCTGGCTTCGCGCCAGCTTCCCTCGCCTCGCTCGGACCGCCGCAAGAGGATTCCCAGTTCCTCGAGGAACACGAGGTCGCCGTACCGGAAGCGCTCTCGTCCGGGTTCGTCGAGAATCTCCTCGCCCTCCGCGGCGAGGCGCAGGGCATCGAGCTTCCGCTTCTCTTCGATCCTCGTGTCCGGCCCGACGTAGAAGAGATCCGCGGCCGAAAGCGGCGCGACCGAGTCCTGCCCCGTCTCCGCCAGCAGCGCGAGCGTGTCGGCCACCCGCCTCCGCGGCACGACAATCTGAAAGCGCACCGACGCGTCGGAATCGACCCTGACCTTCAGGAACAGGCTGCCGCTACGAAGGTCGACCGCCGGCTCGAGCCGGATCCGGGCCTTCACAAGCTCCGCCATGCCAGGCGCGCCACCCGGGATATCGCCGTACTCCCGTAGCGCGTGGTAGGCCACGCGGCACCACAGACTCCGCTCGAAGAACTGCCGGTTCGTCTGCATTCCGGCCTTGTTCAGGTGCTGCTCCTCGGGCGTACGCATGAAGGTGGAGAGACGGTCCAGGAGACCCGAACGATCGGCCACCGAGGCGCCGGACGACAGCTTCCCGATCCGCTCGAGGAAGCGAACCACCGATGGCGACTGCTCCAGGTAGCGGAGCACCTCCACCCCACCCGGCGTAAACAGACGGATCGTCCCACCCGGCCGCTCCTGCAGAACGCTGCAATCCGAAGCGGAAGGAAGGCTGTCCTCGAAAAGCGTCTGAGCGAGCCGGAACCAGCCGCTGCGCGAGAACAGGTCGAACCAACTGCCGCCGAGGGCGTGGTGGAACTCCCGGATCTGGCCTTCGAGCTGCTTCAGATGGCGGCAGCCGCTGCGCCGTCCGGCCGAACAACTGCAGAACGTAAGCGGCCGCTTCGACCCCGCCACGTTGGCGAGATGCACCGCCGAACCCGGCTCCGGATCGTGCGGATCCGGCAGCAGTCCGATGCCGGTGCGGTGGAATTCGAGGCGGGGGAACAGCTTCACAACACAGTCGCCAGGTGGCTTCGGGCAAGGCGGGAACGAAGGTCGAAACGTAAGCGGAGAAACGAGGCTGGAGCCCTCCAAGGGGCCGCTCCGCCTACGCTGAAGGCGTAAACGCTCGATCCTATCTCCGATTCAGGGACCTGTGGGGTTCTCTCTCGCGTGAAACTTGCCGGACCGCCGAACCCGCAGTTGGCGCAGAATGCCCGAAGGAATGACGGATAGCCGCCTGTTCCGCCCGAACCGCAGGGAGGTGTGGGGGACGGAACTGCTGTCGAGCCGAGCGCCCGCCACGAGTACTCCAACGTCGGCTACTCCGTGCTGGCTACTCCGTGTCGGCAACGATCGTCGAGGAGCGCTCCGGTACCAGCTACGAGCGCTTCCTGCGGCGGGAGTTCTTCGACCCCCTCGGCTTACACGACACCGGCTATCGCATGGCCGGCTGGAGCGAAGAGCGCCCTGCCATCGGCTACCGCGCCGCCTGGGGCGGGCCCTGCCAGCACTGCTCCCCGATCCGGACCTCGACGCAAACGATCAAAGGGGGATCCTGCGATCCTGTTTCCCGACTGTGGTGTGTCCCGTCATGACGTCAGAAGTCCAGCGTCAGGCGCAGCGTCAACCGCCGCGGCAGCAGGAAGTTCAGGGGTACGAGGTTGCCGCTCCGATAAGCGCCAACCTGCCACTGGTCCCAGCCATCGTCGTTGAGTACGTTCTGGACCTGCAGGTCGACCCCCAACGCGCCGCCGTTCCCGAGCGGGAACGAGCGCCCGAGGCCGAGGTCCAGGAAGGTGTTGCCCGGCAGCCGGACGCCGTCTTCGTGCGGGTGCAGAGCGATCTCGGTCAACCCCTGGTTCAACCGCACGCGCCTATGGACCGTATACGGCCGGCCGTCCTGGACCCTGAGCACTCCGACCGCCTTCAGATTCCAGGGCAGGTCGACATGCCCCTGGGCCAGGAACATCAGCTTCCGGTCCGCCTGGTAGAGCCCGTCCCCGTTCAGATGATGATTCGGATCGGCGCCCTCCTGGTTGCTGAAGAAGGGCTGACCCTGGATCTGGTTCAGAGGACGAGTGTTCCGTCCCGTCGACTTCGAGTAGCCGAGAGAACTGTTCAGTCCCCAACGGCCGACTTGGCGTTTTCTGAGGGTCAGGAAGAAACCCTGGTAGTCCTGGTAGTACCTCGCATCGGGCGGCGCGTTCGCTCCCGGGCCTGGGCTGTTGCCCTTGCGCCGCGTCGGCTCCTCGATGATGCTGAAGAGCGTCATCGTCTCGCCAGTTTCCGGGTTGACGAAGGGCACATCCTCGTAGACGCCGTCATCGAGGATGTGCCAACCGATGAGGTTCGTGCCTTCCTTGATCACTAGCTCCGCACCGATTGTGAGGGTGTCGCTGAGCTGCTGCTCGTAGCCCACGGCGTACTGGTCGAACTCGGGGGGCTTCATGTTCGGGTCCGGCGGATCGAGGTTCTCGTCCGTGACCGTTCGGAAGTAGGTGAAGGGGCCGTACCGGTTGGCGCTGAAGCCGAACTTCGCCTCCGGCCGGTTGGGATGGGGCCCGTTCCACATCGCCGTGTTGTTGTTCTCGAAGTACTTGCCGTAGGACACCCGCAGCACGCCCTGCTTCGAGCCCTCGCCGACCTGGTAAGCCAGCCCGACGCGCGGAGAGATGGTCTCCCAGTCCACGACGTCCTTGTAGGCGGGATGCACGTTCCCAGTCTTGACGCCCTGGTTCTCGCCGCCGAAGTGCTGCAAGAGCTCAGGAAAGGCAGGGATGTCGCCGTTGTCCTGGTCGTAGCGGACGCCCACGTTCAGGGTCAGCCTGTCGCCAACGCTCCACGAGTCGTCCGCAAAGATCCCCAGCCCGGTCGCGTCGCTGCCGTAGTAGTGGGGTCGGCGAGCGTAGATGAAGTAGTACGGCGCACCGTAGAAGTTGTACAGGTAGTAGTACTTGCCGCTGGCGCCGGGATAGATCGCGGCAGTCTGGATCGAAGCGTCGGTGAACTGGACGCCGAACTTGAACTCGTGGCTGCCTCCGAGGTCATCAGCGAAGTGCGTCAACTTCGCGCTCGCCCTGGTCATTTCCGGCGGGTAGTCGTACGGGTATTTCACCCCGCCGACCGTGGTCGGCACCGGCGCCGTGTAGTCGATGACCGGCGCGGCGATGCTTCCGGTCACCGAGGCGACGCGGTCGTAGTTCTCAAACGCGCCGACGCTGACCTCGAAGAAGGTCCTGTCCGTGACCACGGACTGCCAGCCCAGCTTCCATCCCGGCTTGATTCCGAACTCGTGGGATGTCGCGTCCTCGTCCGTGAAGGGATCCGCGGTCTGCTGCCAGTCGTAGTCCTCGTACTGGCCGCTGAACGTCAGGGTATTCGACTCAGTGAGCGACCAGTCGAGCTTGAGGTTGTAGCGCTCCCACTTGTCCGGCCGGATCAACTCGCGTACCTGACCGGGCTCCCCCAACGCGTCCTCCTTGTACTCTAGCGACACGTAGTACCACAGCTTGTCCCGCTCGAAGGGGCCGCCGAGCGCCAGGGTGTAGTTCTGGAAGCTGTCTCGATAGAAACCGGTCTCCTCGCCACCCAGCCCTGCCGCCTTGGGACCCTCGGCGGTCGTGCCCGCGTACTGACCGAAGTAGTTCAGGCGACCGTTCAGGTCGTTGGTCCCGGACTTCGTGACCACATTGATGGCCGCGCCCGACATGCCTCCGTACTCGGCCGGAGCGCCCACTCCCAGCACCTGAATTTCGGCGATCGTGTCGGGGTTGATCCACCACCACACGTTGCTGTTCTCATGCAGAGAGGCATTGAGACCGTCGACGTTCCAGGAGTTCGCGGCCATGCCGCCACCGTAGGCCGAGTAGCGGTACTCCGCGTAGGTTTGGTCGCGGCCCATGTTGCTCATGCCCTTGGCGAATCCCGCGTAGTCCTGAAAGTTGCGGTTCGTGGGCAGGGGGTCGATGAACTCTTCCGGCAGGTTGGTGCTGATGACGTTGCTCGTCACGTCGACGAAAGGCCGCTCCGAGGTCACCGTGATCGTGTCCTCGGCCGCGACGAGGTGGAGCACCAGATTCACCGTACTGGTCGCCGAGATCGAGATGCGCACGTCCTCGACCGTTTCGTCCGCGAAGCCTTCGAGCGTTCCCGTTACGGTGACTGTGCCCGGCGGCAACGCCGTCACCAGGTACTCCCCGGTGGCCCCGGTGGTCGTCGCGCGCTCACCACGCACGATGTCCCCTGTCACCTCCACCAAGACTCCCGGCAGCGGGTCGCCGTTTGCGTCGCGAACCTCTCCGCGCACCGTTCCGACGTTCTGGGCCAGGGCCGGCGTCGCCGCCAGCAAGAGAAGCGAGACTGCAACCAGGAATCGAACCTTGGACATACCGATCCTCCGATCTAGGCGTAAATCGTTTGTTTTCTGTGAGTTATGAATTTCCATTCGACTAGCCAATCCAGTATCCAATTCCCGTTTGTTGTCTAGGTAGTTGCAGACTATACTCTCTGAGCGCGAAGATCTTAAGGAAAAGATGGATTTTTGTTAGAGAATCTTTGCGTGTCGCCTCGGCGAATCACAACCATTGAGAAACCGGCTCTCCTTGACAAAGACACTGGCCGACGATTCCGAAAGAGGGAGATTCCTGGAATGAGCAAGACGGACAGACCCAGGACCAGCAATCGCCGCGACTGCATCAAGACCATGGCGGCCGCCGGCGGCGCCGTGGCTCTGGCGAGCTGCACGCCGGGCACGGAAGGTACGCTGGGAGCATCTGACGATCAGGGACCAGCGGACATGGAGGCCCGACACTTCTCCGAGGGCTACCCGCCCTACCCGTCGGCGGAAGCCACGGAGACTGCCTTCGCGGAGCACGTGTCCCCCGGAAACGTCGGCGTCATGAGAGCGTTCGGCACCGAGCTTCACTTCGGCCAGCGCGAGGGCGCGCGCGTCCAGGACGCCTTCACCAGGAAGTGGTACTGGGACTGCCACCGCAACGGCACTCTCTACAACCTCGGCCACCGCAACCCGGACATCATCGCGGCGGTCAAGGAGGCGCTGCACCAGCTCGAGATCGGGAACCTGTTGCTGGTTTCCGGCTACAAGGCGAAGGCGGCCGAGAAGCTGATTGCCAGCACCGATGGCGCGCTTACCGGGGTCACCTACACGGCCAGCGGCGCCGAGTCCACCGAGGTCGCGATACGCGCCACTCGAGGCATGACCCGGCGTACGAAGCTCGTTTCGATCGAGGCCTCCTACCATGGCCACACCTGCTTCGCGATGGCCGCCGGCGACAGCGCCGACAACCACGAGCGCTATCTGCTCGACTTCGACGACTTCGTCTTCGTGCCGTACAACGATGTCGACGCCATGGCCGCTGCCGTCGATGACGAGACGGCGGCGGTGCTGATCGAGTCCTCGCCGGCGCAGGCGGGTTTCCCGGTGCCCGACCCCGGCTACTTCCAGGCCGTCATGGACATCTGCCGGAAGCACGGCGCGAAGTTGATCATCGACGAGGTCCAGACGGGCCTCGGCGCGACCGGGAAGTTCTGGCTCTGGCAACACCACGGCATCGTCCCGGACATCGTGACCACCGCAAAGGGTCTCGGTGGCGGCATCCTCGCCAACGCGGCCGTACTGCTCGCCCCCGAGATCAAGGAGTGGTTCTTCGACACCGCGATACCTCATTCCACGACCTTCGGCGGCAACGAACTCGGCTGCGTGGCGACCGCCAAGGTCTGCGACCTGACCATGGCGCCAGGCTTCCTGGAACACGTGAACGCGCTCTCCGAGCAGTTCGCCGAAGGCCTGCGCGGCGGTCCCTACCAGGTGAACCAGCACGGACTGTGCATGGGCCTCCTCTCCCAGGAGATGGGCAAGATGGAGATGACGACGAGGCTGTTCGAGGCCGGCATCTTCACCGTGCCGGCCTGGTACACGGACGGCGGAGTCGAGTTCCGCCCCATCCTGACTCTGACCGAGAACGAGGCGGACGAGATCATCGGCATCTTCCGGGACACCGTCGGATAGGCGCCACGCCGACGGCGCCAGGCGCGCCGTCCACTTGACAGCCACTCCACTCCTCTCCTACGCTCCCCCGCACGACCTACCATCCGGTAGATCGCTCGGAAACCCATACCCGCAGTAACCCTCTACCCAACAGGACACTCGAACCGGCCATGACGCGCTTGGCGCCAGGATGGCTTCGGCGAAGTGAGCGGACGCCTCTTCGCGGCGCCCGGTCCGTCATCGTCGCCCGCGTCCTGTCGCGGCCGATCGTCGACTTCGCCGGTGCGGCCGGCCTCCTGCTACTGGTTCTGATTCTGGTTCTTGCCGTCCAGGGGGCCAACTAGGCGCACCAACCGGAACCTGACCGACCTAGAGCCCCCAGCACCGCCTGGGGGCTTTCTTGTTTCGGCGCCCTGGAATCCACCATGAAACACCACACAACGATTGAAAGACCCACATGACGATTGAACGATCCGAGTGGATCTGGCTCGAGGGCCAGTGGACGCCGTGGGCCGAGGCGAACGTCCACATCACGACCCACGGCCTGCACTACGGCTCGTCGGTCTTCGAAGGCATCCGCGCCTACGACACCGGCGAGACGACCGCCATCTTCCGGCTCGGCGCTCACATCCGGCGCTTGTTCGACAGTTGCCGGATCATGCGCATGGATCCGGGCTACGCCCAGGATCAGGTCGAGGAGCTGTGCATCGAGGCGGTGGCACGCAACCGCCTCGAATCCTGCTACATCCGTCCGCTCATCTACCGCGGCGCCGAGAGCATGGGACTCAACCCCACGGACTGCGAAGTGAAGCTCGCGATCTTCGCCGTCCGCTGGGGGCGCTACCTCGGCGAGGAGGCGATCGAGCAGGGCGTCGACGCCGCGGTCTCCTCCTGGCGGCGCTTCAACTCGAACACCGGCGCCCCCCTGGGCAAGATCAGCGGGCAGTACGTCACGAACCAGTTCGTCTCCATCGAGGCGCGCCAGCACGGCTACGCCGAGGGCATCATGCTCGACGACCGCGGCCTGGTCTGCGAGGGCGCCGGCGAGAACCTGTTCCTGATCAAGGACGGCGTGATCTACACACCGCCGAGCCACAACTCGATTCTGAACGGCATCACCCGCGATTCGGTGATCACGATCGCCCAGGATCTGAAGTTCGACGTGCGCCTTGAGCCGATCAGCCGCGAGGAGCTGTACCTGGCCGACGAACTGTTCATGACCGGCACCGCGGCCGAAGTCAGCCCGGTCCGCTCCGTGGACCAGATTCCGATCGGCGACGGCAGCCGCGGCCCGATCACCCACCGCCTGCAGGAGGAGTTCTTCGGCCTGGTGGAGGGCCGGCTCCCCGACCGCCACAACTGGCTCACTCCGGTATCCCGATTGGCTGCGGCAGCACAGCCGGCGGCGGGCTGAGCGAGGAGGCCGAGATGACCGAAGAAACGACCGCAACGGACGGCGAAACCGAGACGGGCACGGACGCAGTCGTCCTGACCGGCGCCGAGATTGTCTGCGAGTGCATTCTCCGCGAAGGGGTCGACATCGTCTTCGGCTATCCCGGCGGGGCGATCCTGCCCACCTACGACGCCCTGACCAGGTATCCGCAGCTCCACCACGTGCTGACACGGCACGAGCAGGGCGCGTCCCACATGGCGGACGGCTACGCCCGCGCCACCGGCAAGGTCGGCGTCGCGATGGCAACCAGCGGACCCGGCGCCACGAACCTGGTCACCGGCATCGCCACCGCGATGATGGACTCCTCCCCCATCGTCTGCATCACCGGCCAGGTGCCGACCGGCGCCATCGGCACCGACGCCTTCCAGGAGACCGACGTCACCGGGATCACGCTTCCGATCACGAAGCACAACTACCTGGTCACCAGCGTCGAGGAGCTCGCGGAGGTCATGAGGGAGGCGTTCCACATCGCCCGGACCGGGCGGCCGGGGCCCGTGCTCGTGGATATCCCCAAGGACATCCAGATCCAGACCACCGAGTTCGTCTACCCCACCGAGCCGGTGACGCTGCCCGGCTACCGGCCGCCGCGGACCGCGCGCGCCGACCAGATCGATGCCGCTCTGGAACTGATCCGGGAGTCGAAGCGCCCGGTGATCCTGGCCGGCCACGGCATCTCGATGGCGGGCGCGAACCGCGAGCTGGCAGAGCTGTGCGAACGGGCGCAGATCCCGGTCGCGCTCACCCTGCTGGGCAAGGGCGCCATCTCCGAGCACCATCCGATGTGCGTCGGGATGATGGGAATGCACGGCGGTGCGGAAGTGAACCACGCCATCCAGCAGGCCGACCTGCTGATCGCCCTCGGCATGCGCTTCGACGACCGCGTGACGGGCAACCTGGCGACCTACGCCAGGAAGTCACGCAAGATCCACGTCGACATCGACCCCTCCGAGATCAACAAGAACGTCAGGGTCGATGTCGGCATCGTCGGCGACGTCCGCGAAGTGCTGCGGCAGTTGCTGGAGCGCGTCGAGCGCCGGCCGAACGACGCCTGGTTCGACCGCATCGCCGAATGGCGGGCGGATTCCGAGTTGCGGGAGATCGTGCGTCCGGCCGACGCGCCCCAGCATCCGGCCGTACCCGAGGGCAAGCTGCTCGGCGCCCAGGTCATTCGCGATCTCTTCGAGTTCACGGGTGGCCAGGCCATCACCGTCACCGACGTCGGCCAGCACCAGATGTGGGAGGCCCAGTACTACCAGCACGAGCGGCCCCACAGCCTGATCACCAGCGGTGGCCTCGGCACGATGGGTTTCGGTCTGCCGGCGGCGATCGGCGCCAAGATGGCCAGACCCGACCAGGAGGTGTGGGCGATCGTCGGCGACGGCGGCTTTCAGATGACCTCGATGGAACTCGCCACCGCGGTCCAGGAGCAGGTCAACGTCAACATCGCCGTGATCAACAACGGCTTCCTCGGCATGGTGCGCCAGTGGCAGGAGTTCTTCTACGAGGAGCGCTACAGCCAGACGCCCATGGTCAACCCGGACTTCTGCAAGTTGGCCGAGGCCTACGGCATCCCCGCGATCCGGGTCACCGAGCGCGGCCAGATCGAGGAGGCCGTGAACGAGACCAAGGCCCGAACCGGCGGCCCGATCCTGATCGAGTTCGTGGTCGAGAAGGAAGAGATCGTCTATCCCATGGTGCCGACGGGCGCCGCTCTCGACGACATGATCCGCCGCCCGACTCCCGAGGAGTTCAGGCGCAAGCGCCGCGAAGGGGCCGCGGCAGCGAAAGCACCTGCCGCGGCAGAGCCGGAACAAGAGGCGCCCGCGCCCGCGGCGGCGGCGGTGGGGTCGCGGTTCGGAGTCTGAGGGCAACCCCGAGAATGGCCAAACACATCCTGGCAGCGCTGGTCGAGAATCGCCCGGGGGTCCTGGCGAGGGTCTCCAACCTGTTCCGCCGACGCAGCTTCAACATCGACAGCTTGTCCGTCGGACGGACGCAGCGCGACCATCTGTCGCGGATGACGATCGTCATGGAGTCGGACGCCGCGGAAGCCCACCGGTTGGTCAAGAACCTCTACAAGCTGGTCGACGTGGTCCATGTCGACCACCTCCACAGCCAACCATCCGTGGTCCGCGACATGGCCCTGGTCAAGGTGAAGGCCTCGTCGGAAAACCGGCGCGAGGTGATCCAGCTCTGCGACATCTTCCGCGCCCGGATCATCGACGTCAGCGCCGAATCCCTGGTGGTCGAGATCACCGGCGAGGAGGAGAAGATCGAGCACTTCACCGAACTCGTGAGGCCGTTCGGCATCGTCGAGATGGTTCGCACCGGTGTCATCGCCATGGGCCGCGGCAGCCACACGTTGAAGGACGAGGGCTTCAAGCCGAACCGCGGTCGTTCTTCGAGCCGGCGCAGCGTGCTCTAGCCGCACAGATCTCGCACACCCAAGGACAGGGCGCCCCCACGGCCCGAATCACCAGACGAGGAAACAACCAGATGGCCAAGCTCTACTACGACGACGACGCGGATCTCTCCCGGCTCGAGGGCCGGACAGTCGCCGTCATCGGCTACGGCAGCCAGGGCCACGCGCATGCCCTGAACCTGCGCGACAGCGGGGTCGAAGTCGTCGTCGGCCTGCGGGCGGGGAGCAGCAGCCAGGCGAAGGCCGAGGCCGACGGTCTCGAGGTGCTGGGCAACGCCGAGGCCGCGACCCGGAGTCAGATGATCATGATCCTGGCCCCCGACACCGTGCAGGCGGAGCTGTACGAACAGGACATCGCACCGAACCTGGAGCCGGGCGACACCCTGATGTTCGCGCACGGCTTCAACGTCCGCTACGGCCAGATCGAGGCGCCCCGGAACGTCGACGTGTCCCTGGTGGCGCCGAAGGCGCCCGGGCACCGGGTGCGGGAGGTGTTCACCGAGGGCGCCGGCACGCCGGGTCTCGTCGCCGTGGCGAACGACGCGACGGGGAACGCTCTGGCGGACGCTCTGGCCTACGCCAAGGGGATCGGCTGCACGCGCGCCGGCGTCATCGAAACCACCTTCGCCGAAGAGACCGAAACCGACCTCTTCGGCGAGCAGATCGTGCTCTGCGGCGGCGCCTCGGCCCTCGTGCGCGCCGGCTTCGAGAAGCTGGTGGCGGCCGGCTACCAGCCGGAAGTCGCGTACTTCGAGTGCCTGCACGAGCTGAAGCTGATCGTCGATCTGATGTACGAGGGCGGGCTCGGCTACATGTGGTACAGCGTCTCCGACACCGCCGAGCACGGCGGCTACCACGCCGGCGACCAACTGATCACGAAGGACGTGCGGGCGGTGATGGACAAGGTGCTGAGCGACATCCAGGACGGGACCTACGCCCGCGACTGGATCGCCGAGAACCGGAAGGGCCGTCCCCGGTTCGATCCGCGCCGGGAAGCGGAGAGGTCGCATCCGATCGAGGAAGTTGGCCGGGAACTGCGTCGGATGATGCCGTTCCTCGACGCCAAGGAGGTGTAGCGATGGCAGGACCGAACCAGTCCGGCGACTACGTCCGTATCTTCGACACCACGCTACGCGACGGCGAGCAGTCGCCGGGCGCGACGATGACGAGCGCCGAGAAGCTCGAGGTGGCGCGGCAACTTGCCGTGCTCGGCATTGACGTCATGGAGGCCGGCTTCCCGGCCGCGAGCCCGGACGACCTGGAGGGCGTACGGCGGATTGCGCGGGAGGTCGGCCGCGGCGACGGACCGGTCATCACGGGGCTCGCCCGCTGCTGGCGCGAGGACATCGACAAGGCCTGGCAGGGCGTCCGCGATGCCGCGAAGCCGCGCATCCACGCCTTCATCGCGACCTCGGACCTGCACATGGAGCGCAAGCTGGGCATGACGCGCGAGCAGGTATTGAGCCAGATCGGCCACATGGTCGCGCATGCGCGTTCGCTGTGCGACGACATCGAGTTCAGCCCCGAGGACGCCAGCCGCTCCGACCCGGACTTCCTGGTCGAGGTGCTCTCGCTCGCGATCAAGGAGGGCGCCACCACCCTGAACATCCCTGACACGGTCGGCTACGACATGCCGGTCGAGTACGCGGATCTCTTCCGCTACCTGATGGAGCACACGGACGGCACCGACCAGGTCATCTGGTCGGCCCACTGCCACGACGACCTCGGCTGCGCCACCGCGAACACGCTGGCGGCGATCCAGGCCGGCGCGCGCCAGGTCGAAGTGACGATCAACGGCATCGGCGAGCGAGCCGGCAACACCTCGCTCGAGGAAGTCGTCATGGCGCTCCACACCCGGCCGAAGATCTACGGCGTCGGCACCCGCCTGAACACGACCGAACTGGTGCGGACCAGCCGCCTGGTGGCCCACTACACCGGCATCGCGGTGCCCCGGAACAAGGCGGTCGTCGGGGAGAACGCGTTCGCCCACGAGGCCGGGATCCACCAGCACGGCATGCTCCGGGACCAGCGTACCTACGAGATCATGACCCCGCAGACGGTCGGTCGGACCCAGAGCAGGCTGGTCCTGGGCAAGCACTCCGGCAAGCACGCACTCCGGATGCGCATGGAAGAACTCGGCTTCGAGCTCAACCGTGAGGAACTGGGCGAGGCGTTCCGCCGCTTCAAGCAGCTCGCCGATCAGAAGAAGGACATCACCGACGCCGACCTCCAGGCGCTGGCGAACCAGGAGATCCTGGCGCCCACCGAGATCTTCACGCTGACGGAGCTGCAAATCTCCTGCGGACGGCCGGGCATGCCGACCGCGACTGCCCGCCTGGTCGGTCCGAACGGCCAGGAGTACGTCTCGCCCGGTGTCGGCACCGGCCCGGTCGACGCCACCTTCCGCGCCATCGACGCGGTCGTCGAGGCCAAGAACACGCTGCTCGAGTACAACGTCCACAGCGTCACGGAGGGCATCGACGCGATGGGCGAGGTCACGGTGCGGATCAAGAGCCCGTCGGGCGGCCGCGGCAAGGGCCGAGTCTTCGGCGGCTACGGCGCCGACACCGACGTCATCGTCGCGTCGGCCAAGGCGTACCTCGCCGCCCTGAACCGGATGCTGGCCGCCATCGGGACCAAGTACACCGCCGGCGAAGGCAGTCCGGCAACACTCAGGGTGTCGAGCCCCCAACCGGTGAACGCATGAGTCAGGTACAGACCCTGTTCGAGAAGATCTGGCGGCGCCACCTGGTCACCGCCGAGTCCGAAGGACTGCCGGCGACCCTCTTCATCGACCTGCACCTGGTCCATGAGGTGACCTCGCCCCAGGCGTTCACCGACTTGGCCGAACGGGGCTTGAGCGTGCGCCGGCCCGATCTGACCCTGGCGACGATGGACCACTCGACGCCGACCGACCCGACGATCGACGGCGCGAAGCTCCGGGTCCTCGACCCCGAGGGATCGGCTCAACTCGACCGATTGCAGGCGAACTGCGAACGCTACGGCATCCCGCTGTTCGCCATGGGCGATGAGCGCCGCGGCATCGTCCACGTGATCGGACCAGAGCTCGGCGCCACCCAGCCCGGCATGACCGTGGTCTGCGGCGACAGCCACACGAGCACCCACGGCGCACTCGGCGCGCTCGCCTTCGGTATTGGAACCAGCGAAGTCGGCCACGTCCTGGCCACCCAGTGCCTGCTCCAGCACCGGCCGAAGACCTATGAGGTGCGCGTCGACGGCCGCCTCCAGGAAGGCGTGGTCGCCAAGGACATCATCCTGGCCGTGATCGCCAAGCTCGGGATCGGCGGCGGCACCGGTCACGTCTTCGAGTACACGGGAACGGCGATCCGCGCGCTCGACATGGAAGGCCGGATGACGGTCTGCAACATGTCGATCGAGGGCGGCGCTCGCGCCGGCCTGATCGCGCCGGACGACGTGACTTTCGACTACCTCGAAGGCCGGCCGATGGCGCCGTCGGGCGAGGCCTGGGAAGCGGCGCTCGAAGACTGGCGGTCCCTGCCCACGGACGAGGGGGCGGTCTATGACCGGACCACCACCCTCGACGGCTCCGCGCTCGAGCCCATGGTCACCTACGGAACGAATCCCGGTATGGCGATCCCGATCGCCGGAAGGGTCCCCGAGGACGAGGCGGTCGCGCCGGAGAAGCGAGCCTCCTTCCGCAAGGCGCTCGCCTACATGGCGCTCGAACCGGGCCAGCGACTCCAGGGCAAGCCGATCGACGTCGTCTTCGTCGGCAGTTGCACGAACTCGCGCTACAGCGATCTGCTTGCAGCCGCCAACATCCTGCGCGGACGCAAGGTGGCCGAGGGTCTTCGCGTGCTCGTGGTGCCCGGCTCCGACGCCGTCAAGCGGCAGGCGGAGAGAGACGGCCTGGCCCAGGTCTTCGTCGACGCCGGGGCCGAATGGCGCGAGGCCGGCTGCTCCATGTGCCTGGCGATGAACGGCGATCAACTCGCGCCCGGCCAGTACGCGGTCAGCACGTCCAACCGCAACTTCGAGGGTCGTCAGGGCGCCGGCGGGCGCACCTTCCTCGCCAGTCCGCTCACCGCCGCGGCATCGGCGATTACGGGTCGGGTCACCGATGTCCGCGAGGTGCTCTCATGAGCACGAGTTTCGACCGCTTCACCGGCACGATGGCGCCGCTGCCCAACCAGAACATCGACACCGACCAGATCATCCCGGCGTCCTACCTGAAGGTCACGGACCGTACGGGCCTGGCGTCGGGCCTGTTCTGCCGCTGGCGCTACCGGGACGGAACCCCCGACGGCGAGCCGATCGAAGGCTTCGTTCTGAACCAGCCCCAGCATCAGGACGCCCGGATTCTGCTCGCCGGCGACAACTTCGGCTGCGGCAGTTCCCGCGAGCACGCGCCGTGGGCCCTCGTCGGCTACGGCTTTCGCGCCGTGATCAGCACCTCCTTCGCCGACATCTTCCGCAGCAACGCGCTGAAGAACGGCCTCGTGGTCGTGCCGGTGACCGAGGACGTCTCCGCCTCGCTGTTCGACGCCGTCGCCGCCGATCCGGCGACGCAGGTCACGATCGACCTGGAAGCGCAGACCCTGAGCCTGCCCGGCGGCGGCGAAGCGACGTTCGATGTCGACCCCTTCGCCCGCCGCTGCCTGCTCGACGGCACCGACCAGCTCGGGTACCTGCTGCAGCAGGCGCCGGCGATCCAGGCGTTCGAAGCCGGTCATCCCTCACGGCTCGATACGCGGGCAAGCTGAGCGGGCCACCCGCGTCCCAGCCCTGAATTCCGTCTGAGTCCCATTCCGGGGCGTCGTGGCCTGAGCCCCAGCCGGAAGAGCGCCAGCTACAATCGGCAAATGGCCGAAGCGTTCGTTAAACTGATCAGCCTGCGCGGAGTTACCGACCCGGTGCATCGCCGGCTGACGATCGTCGTCTGGCTTCTGGCAGCATTCCTCACGGTCTCCGCAGCCACGACAACCCTGGTGATGATTCTCCTTTTCCGCCACATCCCGGGCTGATTCAAGATCTCCCAGTCCCGCAAGCAGCGTCGCCGAAAGGGTTCGGCAACGGAGTGCCCATCTCATGCAAGCGAACATCGTCCTCCTGCCCGGCGACGGGATCGGCCCCGAGGTCACCGCCGAGGCGGCCCGCGTTCTGAAGGTCGTCGCCGAACTCGGCGGACACGGCTTTCAGCTCGACTCCCACCCCATGGGCGGCAACGCGATCGACGACTTTGCCGATCCGCTACCGCCCGCCACCCTCACCGCTTGCAAGGCGGCCGACGCGATCCTGCTGGGCGCCGTCGGCGGTCCGAAATGGTCCGATCCGACCGCCGAACTCCGCCCGGAGCAGGGACTGCTCGACCTGCGGGCCGAGCTTGGGCTGTTCGCCAACCTGCGCCCGGTACCGGTGTTCGAGTCCCTGGTGGAGTTCGCGCCGCTCAAACCCGAACTGCTGCGCGGCGTCGACCTTCTGTTCGTGCGCGAACTGACCGGCGGCATCTACTTCGGCCCCCGCCAGGAACAGGGCGACGGCGATGTGGCGCACGACACGCTCGTCTACTCCACCGCCGAGGTCGAGCGGGTGGCCCGGGTGGCGCTGCGCGCGGCCCGGGGACGCCGCAGGAAGGTCGCCTCGATCGACAAGGCGAACGTGCTGGCCTCGATGAGGCTGTGGCGCCGCGCGGTGACCGAGGTCGCCGGCGCCTACCCCGATGTCGAGGTCAGCCACCACCTCGTCGACGCCTTCGCGATGCAGTTGATGCGCTGCCCCGCGGAGTACGACGTGATCCTCGCCGGCAACATGTTCGGCGACATCCTGAGCGATGAGGCGGCCATCCTCGCCGGGTCACTCGGCATGTTGCCCTCCGCGTCCCTCGGCGCCGGGCGTCAGGGCCTCTACGAGCCGGTCCATGGTTCGGCGCCCGATATTGCCGGCCGCGGCATCGCAAACCCGATCGGCGCCATCCTCAGCGTGGCGATGCTGCTGCGCCACAGCCTCGGCCTGGAGGCGGAGGCGGCCCAGGTCGAAGCCGCGGTCGCCGCGGTCCTGGACGACGGGCTCCGTACCGCCGATCTGGCGCCCGAAGGGCAGCCGGCAGTATCCACAACGGAGATGGGCCAAGCCATCGCCGCCAGGATCGGCGGCGCTTGAACCCGCTGGCGTTCCTCTGACTCTGCAGGCTCGCGCTCGGTACAAGCTTCGCCGGCGGTCCGCCCGCTGAGAATCCACTGCTCGCTCCCGCGATCAGAGATCCGCCGGAAGAAACAGCACCGGCTCGTCGGAACCGAACCCCAGGTCGACCTCGAACTCCACCCGCCCCCCCGGCACCAGCACGCTCCCGGCGCCGGCGCTTGCGTTGAGCGCGCCCGCACAGGCGTTCACATAGAGCCCGTAGTCGAGGGCCGCCGATTGGACAACCCGGTAGCGACCAGCGGAAAGTCCCGGCAGTTCGATCCGGTCGATCGCACTGCCAGTCGCCAGGTCCGCGCCCGCCCCGCCGGCAAAGCTGCTCCAAAAGACCAGGTCGCTCAGTGACAGTACGCCTCCATGCGGCGTCACGAGAACCGGCTGGGAGCGACCTCCGGCACGGTCGCCGACCGTGTTGCGCAGCACGACCGTGCCGACCGGTTCGTCCATCAGGTCGAGTCGCAGAACGGGCTCGCCCGGCGATGGCAGCGACACGCAACCCGACCACAGCAGGTGGGGCGGCGCCTTGACGACCACCGAAGCCGGGCCGACGCCGCCGCGAGGAACGAGGACCCTGGTTCGCCCCGAGCGGTCCGTCGCACCGAAGCCAGCGCCGACGGCCCCCGATTGGCTTCGCGCAACGACCTCGACTGTCGCAGCCGGCAAGGGACTTCCCGCTCTCGTCAGGAGCACGTCGAGTGGATCGCCAGGTTGGAGGCGCAGGCGCACTGTCCGAACGTCGTCTACTACCCAGTCCTCGAACGGCGAGGAAGGAACCTCGGCCCTCCCCTGGGTGAATCCGTCGAGCCCGGC
Organism: Candidatus Multivorans sp.; assembly: GCA_965216125.1. Taxonomy (GTDB): domain Bacteria; phylum Acidobacteriota; class Thermoanaerobaculia; order Multivoradales; family Multivoraceae; genus Multivorans. Next base: position 555,322 of record OZ244152.1, read on the forward strand.
CTCCAGGCGATACCGGCCTTCCTCGAGTCCGTCGAACGCGAAACGGCCCTCCTGGTCGGACGCGACCGGCAGAGAAACGAACGCTTCCAGATCGTCATCGTCGTTCCCGCCCCCCTCGTCCGCTCTCTCGATGCTCACCGAGGCGCCAGGGAGAGGCTCAAGCGTTGAGCCATCGAGGACCACGCCACGTACCGTTCGGTCGCCCAGGTCGAATCGCAGGCTCAGAACATCGTTGTCCACGCGTGCGCTGACCTTGAACATCCGACGGAGTCCGCCGGCCGTTTCCACGGCGGCGGCGACCACATCGCCTGTCGGCCTCGGCATCTGGCCGCCGAACTCGCCGTCTTCGCTTGTGACGAATGGGACGCGGTCGCCAGCCCCGCGGCTGAGCGCCACCCGGGCCTGAACGCCGGCGCCGTCGAGACGCACCTGACCGCGCACCTCGACGAAGTCCAGATCGATGGCCACGGCTGCGTTGCCCGCTACTTGCATCTGCTCCGAATGGAGCACGTCGCCGTCCGGAGTCTGCAGGTCCAGAAAGTACGAGCCCGTCGGCAGACCATGAAGGGTCGCGACGCCGTCGGGATCCGCCTCGGCCATCCGAGGCGCCGCACTCTGATCGAGCCTCTGCGCCGCGACGCGCCACCTGCCCGTGCCAGGCGCCTGCGGCGAGATGAAGACCCGTACCTCGGCAAACTCGCTCAGGAGGACTTCCGCAAGCCGCGTTTCGGCGTCCGGCGCCAGCCGCACGCCGTTGATCCGGGTCGGCGGCCGACCCTCGCTCTCGACGATCAGGGAGTAGTACTCTCCGTCAAGCCCCACGAGCTGCGCGAAGCCGTCTTCGCTCGTCACTGCCCGCGCGGCCACCGGTCCGGTTCCGTCTTCCGCAAGCGGCGGGTACGGCTCGGCCCTCACCGCGGCGCCGGCCACTGGCAGGCCCGAATTCTGTTCCACCGCATGGAGTGACACGGAGGATCCCCTGACAAGCCGCAACGGTTCTAGTTGCCTCATGCCAGCCCCGATGTCGCGATCGAAGAGATAGCGAGGCGCCCAGCCCTCCACCGCTATCCGATAGTCCGTGCGGCCAGCCGGCCCGCGCCAACGCAGAAGGTTCCCGTCCAGAGTGGCAGGTTCCAGGAAGTGGAGCGTTCCCGACGCGACTTCGAGCCAGCCTTCGACCAATGGAGTTCCACTTCCGAGGCTCTCACCGGAAGGCAGAACAAGAGGCACGGCGAGGTCGGCCAACGTGTAGGCGGTCAGATTGACAACCCGAACGGGTGGCGCCTCGCCGTCGACCACGCTCGCCATCGAAGCACCCACGCCAACCCGAGGACACCAGATCAGGCGACCGCGGCAGGAAACGTACTCAAGACCCTCAACCGCAGCGCGGACCGGAGTCGCGCCCGGCGCGCCCAGCTCTCGAACCACTCCGCCGTCCCCGCCCACGGAGACCAGCCTGAGCGTACCGGCCGCTTCCGGCGCCAAATGCCCCGCCGCGACCGAGATGACGATCTCCTCTGCCGGAAGCGTGCCCGGCAAAGCCAAGACTGAGATCAGGATCGTCGACCCGATCGTAATCCTCATAGGATCGAGTCGCAGTTCAGGGGCCCGCCGTCGGTGCCGCCAAGTGTCGTTCGGCAGGAGCGACTTGCCGAATCCTGCTCCCGCTCTCCCAAGGCGACTTGCAACCCACCAGGCTCGATTGCCCGTTCGTTATCGAACAGGCGACCCCGCGACAGCCCACGCACCTAGCCTCAGCCGTGCTGCTTGTCACGAACAACTCCACGCCTGCGACTCAGAGGACCGCAACGAGGACAAGGCTCAACCGCTTCATTCTGCCTCCAACCATGTGAATGTGAACCATTAACATAGCGCACTGCTGCGACCATCGGCCGTCGCGCGTCACCTGTGGCGGTAGCGCGCTGAGGCGCGTGCCTGCGGCGTTGAGGACGGGCGGCCGCATCCATGACGGAGATGGGCCAAGCCATCGCCGCACACAATGCGGGCTGACTTTACGTGGAACCGGCGGGGCCGCCGGGCGTGCCGGCGCATCCACTGTGGGCCGTTCAGAAGAGCATGAGCAGCACGGCGCCCAGCACCAGCCGGTAGGCGACGAAGACCTGCAGGCCGTGACGGCGCACCCAGCGCAGCAGCAGGCCGATCACCAGGTAGCCCACGACACCTGACAGGGCGGTCACCAGAAGCATCGCCGGCAGTTGCGACACCGGCTGCGCCCCGCTGAGCAGATCGAGCGTGTTCTTGCCAACGACGAACAGGCCGGCCGGGATCGCCATCAGGAAGGCGAAACGCGCCGACGACTCGCGGTCGAAGCCCAGGAGCCGACCGGCGCTGATCGTTACGCCGGCCCGGGAGGCCCCCGGAATCAGCGCGGTGGCCTGGGCCACGCCGAACAGCAGCGCGTGCCACCAGGTCACCTGGTCGAGACGGCGACCCTGCTTCCCCCAGCGGTCCGCCACGCCGAGCACGAGACCGAAGCCGATCGTCGCCCAGGCGATCACCCCCGGACCGCGCGCGGCGCCGGCGATCCAGCCCGATGCCGGAATGCCGACCACCAGCACCGGCAGCGACGCCAGCGCCAGCAGCGGGATCATTCGACGCGCGGCCTGGTCGCTACCGGCATCCCCGCCCGGCCGTAGCGCCCGAACGAAACCCGCGAGGTCCTTGCGGAAGTAGGCGACGACGGCCAGCAACGTGCCCGTGTTCGCCGCCACGTCGACGGCCAGACCCTGGTCCGGCCAGCCGAATAGCCGCGGCAGCAGGATCAGGTGCGCCGTCGAGCTGATCGGCAGGTACTCCGTGAGCCCCTGCACCAAGGCCACGAGAATCAACTGCAGGGGGCCCACGCAGTGAGGATAGCGAAGCGGCAGGACGCGCCCGGCGGATGCGGATACGATGCGCGCCATGAACAAGCCATACCGCCACCTCAGCTTGATCGCCGCGACCCTCGCGCTCCTTGCCGCGGCGCCCGCCTGCGCCCAGGAAGAGGCCGGCGCCGCGGCCGACGATGAGCCGCCGCTCGCCGAGACCTGGGACCAGAAGGCCTCCTACGCGCTGGGGCTGAACGTCGGCAGCAACCTGGGACCGGACGACCTGAAACTCGACGCCGATCTGGTCCTGCGCGGCTTCATGGACGCACTGGAAGGCAAGGAAGCCCTCGATTCCGAAGAAGTCGACTCCGTGCTAAGCGAACTGGGGACCAAGATGCAGGAACACGCAGATCGCCAGCGTCAGGCCGCGATGCTTGAGAACACCGCCCGCAGCGCCGCCTTCCTGGCTACCAAGGCGCAGGAGGAGGGCGTCGTCAAGACGGACTCCGGACTCCTCTACCGCGAACTCCGCGCCGGCGAGGGCGACAGCCCCGCGGCAGATCAGGCAGTGACGGTGCACTATCGCGGCACGCTGATCGACGGCACGCAGTTCGACAGCAGCTACGACCGCGACCAGCCGGCCACCTTCCCGGTCGGCGGCGTCATCCCCGGCTGGACGGAGGCGCTGCAACTGATGAAGCCGGGTGCTGTGTGGGAGATCTTCATCCCCGCCGATCTCGGCTACGGCAGCCACGGCTCGCCGCCCGCCATCCCTCCGGGCGCTGCGCTCATCTTCGAGGTCGAGCTGCTGGAAGTTCAGTAACTCCGGCCTGAGGCGGACCCAGAGGCCGCTCAGTCAGCCTCGGCTGTGAACCGGTAACCGACGCCGCGGACGGTGTGGAAGTGGCGCGGCCGCTCGGGGTCGGGTTCGAAGCGCTTGCGTAGACGGAGGACGAAGTTGTCGATCGTCCGGGACGACGGGAACGCCTCGTAGCCCCAGACGCGATCGAGGATGTCCTCGCGCGAGACGACCTCGCCCTCTCGCTCGGCCAGGGTCTTGAGGATCATCGCCTCCTTCTGGGTCAACTGCTGCGCCTGACCGTCCCAGGACGCGCCCGAGAAGGCGGTGAAGTCGAAGTGGTTGTCGCCGAAGCGCACCACGTCCGGCGCCGCCTCCGCCGCCCCCCAGGAACGCCGCCGCAGGATCGCCTGCACCCGCAGCAGCAGCTCGGTCAGATGGAAGGGCTTCGCGAGGTAGTCGTCGCCGCCGGCTTCGAGGCCGCGAATGCGATCGTCGACCCCGGCCTTGGCGGTCAGGAACAGCACCGGTGTATCGACACCGTTGCGCCTCGCCTCCTCACACAGGGTGAAGCCGTCCACTCCGGGCAGCATCACGTCGAGGATCACGAGCTGGTAGCGCGGATCCAGAATCCGCTCCAGCGCCTCCTCGCCGTCGCCGATCCAGTCGACATCGAGACCTTCCGCCTCGAGGTTGAAGCGGATGCCGGCGGCCAGATTGTCCTCGTCCTCGATCAGGAGCACTCGGGCCGCCTCCTCTGGCGCAGTTCTCACGAGGCCGGCTCCGCGGCAGGCTCACCGACCGGCCAGGTGACGCGAAAGGTGGCGCCCCGACCCGGACCGTCGCTGCTCGCTTCGACCTCGCCGCCCTCCAGGGCGACGAAGCCACGCACCAGGTAGAGGCCCAGGCCGCTACCCTGCTTGTTCCGCCGCAGCTCACTGCCGGGCCGGTAGAACTTCTCGAACAACCGCTTGCCCTCCGCGGGCTCGAAGCCGACTCCGTCGTCGAGAACCTGGAGTTCGACCGCCGAACCGAGCCGCCTGGCGGAAACCTCCACCCTGGTGCCGGCTGCCTGCGCCGATTCAATCGCGTTGCCGATCAGGTTGCGCAGCACCGTGCCAAGGCCCACCGGATCGGCCTGCAGGCCCAGACCGGGCTCGACCCTGACTTCGATATCGATCCCCTCGGTACCGGCGGCCCGGTGCCCGAGTTCGGCGAACGCCAGCGAGACCGCTTCCGACAAGTCGACCGGCTCCCGGCGCGGCACCGCCCTTCGCTCCTCGAGGCGCGTAGTCTCCAGCAGGTTGCCGACCAGGCGCTCGAGCCGACGCAGGTCCTCCAGGTTGCGCTCGAGCAACCCACGGCGATCCGCCGCCGCCAGGTCGCGCAGCAGCAGGGTTTCGGTCGTGAGCCGCAGACTGGCCAGCGGACTCCGCAGTTCGTGCGACACCGCGGCCAGGAAGTTCTGCTGACGGTTCAGGAGGTCGGCCTCACGGCGCAGCACCCGCCACAACACCAGAATCCCTCCGCCCAGCACGAGCAGGAAGAACGCTCCTTCCCAGCGGTACTGGCTCAGATGGCGCCGACGTTCGATCTCGATCGCCTGCAGGGACTCGGGGCGAAGCCGCGAGCCTTCGGCATCGATCAGAAGGTCCGGGTAGAAGGCCCGCAGTTCGTCCAGCGCCTGGCCGGCACGAAGCGCCGCCGCTGCCGCATCGCGGTCGACCTCCAGACGCACGACTCGATCGTCGGCGATGCGGTCCGCGATCCGCGCCTGGTCGACCAGCCACCAGACGACCTGGATCGCGGAGATCGCAAGCAGCAGCAGGAAGCCGACCTGGAGTCGCCGCACGCGCAGGCTCTCCGCCGACGACGAAGCGCTCAGTCCGAACCAGGGAGCTCGTTTCGGCATCGGCCCTATTCTGCTACGAACGATCGGAGGCCGGCGCTTCGCGCCGGATGCGGGCAGGATGCCCGCGTGCCATCCGTGCGCCCGATGACGGGCGCACGGAGTGGTTCGCGTGTGGCGCGGGTCGCGCCACACGGGTTCCCAGGTCAGATCGTTCTACCGCGCACGCTACTAGCGCTGTAGCAACTCGCGGCCGCGCGCCAGCGCCTGCCGCTCCTCACCCGGTCGGCCGAGCCGGTTCAGAATGTCGGCGAGCACGAAGTAGCCGAGCGCGCCGTCCTCGCCGGCCGGCGCCAGTTCGAGACCCCGGCGGGCGATCGCCTCCGCTTCGGTCAGGTCGGACCCATCGTCCATCAGCGCCTTGGCAAGCTGGAAGTACCCGCGCACGAAGTCCGGCGCCGCTTCGACCGCGGCCCGGTAGGCCTCGATCTCGTCGTCAGGCCGGCCCAGGCGGCCGTAGAGACGGCCGAGATTGAAGCGCGGGCGATGGTCCCGCGGCCGGAGCTCCGCCGCCCGAACGTACGTCTCCAACGCTTCGAACGGCTTCCCCGACTCGTCGAGGAGGACGGCCAGGTTGTAGTGCGCCTCGCCGAGCTCCGGGTTCGAGTCGAGGGCCTGCCGGAACTTCGCCTCCGCCTCGCCGCTCCGGCCCATGAGCGCCATCACCTCGCCCAGCTTGTTCGTCACCACCGGCGGCGGCTCGCGACCTTCGGCGGCAGCGGCGAGCACGTCCTCCGCCTCGTTCAACTCGCCGCGTTCGACGTGGATGCGGGCCAGGGCCATCGTCGCCTTCGAGTCCTGGCCGGCGACCTCAAGCAGACGCCGGTAGCCGACCATCGCCTCGTCGATGCGGCCCAGCTCGTGGTAGGCGTTGGCCAGCCCGAGCAGGGACTGCCGGTGCTCGGGATCGAGCGCCAGCGCGCGCTGGAAGTGCGAAGCCGCCGGCGCCGGATCGCCGGCAAGAAGAGTGATCGTCCCCAGGAGCTGGTGCGCGTCGAGCAACCCCTCGTCCTCGACAAGCGCGGCACGCAGTTCGTCGGCCGCGGCCTCGTCGTCGCCGCTGCCGAAGGCGCTCTGGGCCCTCATGATCGCGCGATGGAGGTGGGCCTTCGTCTTGGCATCGGCGCGCGGCCCGTCGGTCGGACGCCGCTCGGCAGCGCCGCGGCCGGCGAGATACCCAAGGGCCTGCAACTGCGCCAGCGCCTGTTCGTCCAGGTCGGGCTCGGGCGTCGCCTCCGGCGCCGCACGGTCGAGATCCGCCGCGAGTTCCAGCGCCGCGGCCCGCAGTTCCCGGGACACGTCGCGCCGTTCGAGCAGCACGTTCGTCAGTTCGCCCGGATCTTCCAGCAGGGCGTAGAGCTCCGGGTCGGGCGTCTCGATGTACTTGTAGTCGGCGGTGCGCAGTGAGCGAAGCGGCGCCCAGCCGTAGTGGTCGAGGGCGTAGAACGACTCGGCGTAGACGCCGCGCCCGGAATCCCGGTCCTCCAGTCCCTCCATCGACGGGAGCAGACTCCGCCCCTGCCCGGCGCCGGTCTTGAGGCCCAGGAGTTCGGCCAGCGTCGGCGCGATGTCGACGTGGCTCACGGCGTCCGCGACCAGCCGTCCGCCCTCCACCCCACCGGGCAGCCGCACGATCAGCGGCACGTGGACCGTGGAGTCGTAGACGAAGAAGCCGTGGTAGCTCTCGCCGTGATCGCCCAGGCCCTCGCCGTGGTCCGCCGTCAGGACGACGACCGACTCGTCGAACAGCCCGCGCTGCTCGAGCGCGGCCCGGAAGTCGCCGATCAGCGAGTCCGTGTACGCCACCTCACCGTCGTAGGGCCGTCCCTCGTACTCGGTCCGGAACGGTTCGGGGGGCTCGTACGGATCGTGCGGATCGAACAGGTGCAGCCACAGGAAGAAGGGAGGCTGCCCGCTCGTGTCGCCGACGGCGCCGCCGTGGCCGGAAGAGACCGCTCCGTCAAGCCACTCCAGGGCGTGCGCGATCGTCTCCGGACCGGAGCGCTGCACCGAGCCCAGGTTCGCGCCGGCCATCGAGTCGAGGTCGAAGTCGTCGACGTAGGTGTCGAAACCGCGACCGATCCCCCAGCGCCCGTCGAGCACGAAGGCGCTCACGAATCCGCCGGTGCGGTAACCGGTGTCCCGGAAACGCTCCGCGAGAGTGGTCCGGTCCGCGCCCAGCACGTAGCCGACGTTCTCCCGCACGCCGTGGGAGGGCGGGTAGAGGCCGGTCATGATCGAGCTGTGGGCCGGCAGCGTGAACGGTACCGTCGACGACGCGTTGGCGAAGCGAACGCCCTCGGCCGCCAGCCGGTCGATGTGCGGTGTCTCGACCCGGTCGGCGCCGTAGCTCGACAGCCGGTCGGCGCGCAGGGTGTCGATCGTGATCAGGATGACCGGGGGCTGGTCGGCCGAGGCGCCCGAGAGCAAAGCCGCGACATCTGCCTGAACCTGTGTGGGCGGCGCGTCCTCCGCCTCCGGTGTGCAAGCGGCCGCGCCCAGCGCCAGCGCAACTGGCAGCAGAAGCGACCAGGCGCTACAGCCAGCGCCGGACGCGGGTCTTGTAGTGCCGGTACTCGTCACCGAACTTGCCTTCCAGGTAGGCCTCCTCGCGCAGGATCACGCCCCAGCGGAGCAGCAGCGCCGTGGCGACGGCAATGACCAGGAACCACCAACTGTCCCTGGCGAATCCGATGCCCACAAGCAGCATCACCATGCCGGTGTAGAGGGGGTTGCGGGACCAACGGTAGGGCCCGCGGATCACCAGGCGAGCCGTTGGCCGGTTCACCGGCAGCGAGGATCCTCCGCGCAGCATGGCGAGCTCCCCCCAGGTCATCACGACGATGCTCGCGAGGATCATCGCTACCCCCGTGAGCTCGCCCAACCGTGCCAGAGCCGCGGGCCAGAGGGGCAGCGGCGCCAGCCGGGACAGTCCGAAGGAAACGGCCAGAGCAGCGAGGATCAACAAGGGCGGCTCGAACGCCGTCTGCGCCCGGTCTGCCGACTCAGCCTTCTTCAACCGCGCCATGTCCTTCCCTTTCCGCGGCTCACCGCAGAGCGCCGAGAGCCCGAATATGTTCCGGCCCCAGGCCGCAGCAGCCTCCCACGATCTGAACGCCTTCCGCCACCCAGCCGCGGGCCTCCGCAAGCAGGTCCGCCGGTGCAATCACTTCAACGAAGTTCCAGTTCGGCATCGTGAAGTAGCCCGACTCGGGATAGACGCCGACCGGCCCCTGCCAGCGCTTCTGCACCATCGCCACCGCCTCGGGAACCGCCGCGATCTCCGTGTGCATCACATGCACGATCGACGGACCCAGCGGAATCAGCGCATCGAGCAACGCCTCGAACGACTCGTTCGGCCAATCGAACGGCGTGATCGCGCCCGTACCTGAGTCCTTGCGCGCGCTGACCCCGAGCCACACCGGCAGGCCGGTCCCCTTCGCCGCCTCGAAGGCCAGAGACGCGCGTTCGGCGCCCTGCATCATCTCCAGCGCGATGACATCGACTCCTGCTTCGGCCAACAGGCCGCACTGCTCCCGGTAGGCCGCCAACTGCTCGTCCAGCGGCGCGTAACCGCCCCGAATGTTGCTCGCCGGCATCGTCGACAGCGAACCGGCAACGAGCACGCCGGGACAACCCGCCCGTTCGCGCGCCTCGAGCGCCGCCTCCACCGCCCGCCGCACGATCGCCCCGACCTGGTCGCCGAGACCCGCCGCTTCCAGCAGAGGCCGGTGGGTCGCGAACGTGTTGGTGATGATCGCGTCGGCGCCGCACCGAATGTACTCCTCGTGGAGGTCCCGGATCGCGTCCTTGTGATCGAGCGCCGCCGTGCCGCACCACGCAGCCGAGTCCATCGGCACCCCGCGCCGCTCCAACTCCGTCCCGGTACCGCCATCGAGCAGCAGCACCTCGCCCCGGTCCAGGCACTCATGCCACTCTTCGACGATCCCCATTCCACCTCCTCGAAGCGCCACTCTGCCACACCGTGAACACCCCAGAGTCGTCCACCAAGAGCTCCGTTTCCCAAGACCCATCAATCGCGGATACGGCCAAGAGGCCCGCGTTCGCCCCCAACGCCCAGCATCGCGCAGTTCACCGACCCGGCAGCCGTCCAGCCTGCCCAGGGCCAGAGGGGGCGGGGGTCCAGGGGACTCGGAGCGAGCGACGCCCGGCGCCTCCCCAGCAACCGACGACGAACCGGAGCGAGCGGAGCGGAGTGAGCGCCAACCTCCCGCTATCCGAGAAAGCGCGAACGGCCCCTGGAACCCCGCCCCCTCTGGCCCTGGGCAGGCGGGTGCCTTCGGCTTACGGCTACACTCGCGGTCCGCCAAACGCCGCATCCAAACCGGGAGGCGACCCGCCATGAGCAGCGACTGGTTCTACAAATTCGACACGCTTTCGCTTCACGCCGGTCAGCGCCCCGACGCGGCCACCGGGGCGCGCGCGGTGCCGGTATACAACTCGACGTCCTACGTGTTCCGCGACACGGACCACGCAGCGGGCCTGTTCAACCTGGAGGAAGCCGGGCACATCTACTCGCGAATCTCGAACCCGACGGTCGCCGTGTTCGAGGAACGGATCGCAGCGCTCGAGGGCGGCGTCGGCGCGGTCGCCACTGCCTCCGGACAGGCCGCCTTCCACCTCGCCGTGGCGACGATCCTGTCCGCCGGCGACCACGTCGTCTCCTCGGCCGCGATCTACGGCGGCACCCACAACCTGCTGAACCACACCCTGCGGCGCTTCGGCATCGAGACCACCTTCGTCGAGCCGACCGACCCACGGAACTTCCAGCGCGCCGCGCGGCCGAACACGAAGCTGTTCTTCGGCGAGACGATCGGCAACCCGCGCATCGACGTGCTGGACATCCCCGCCGTCGCCGGGTTCGCCCACGACATCGGCGTGCCGCTGATGATCGACAGCACCTTCGCCACCCCGTTCCTGTCGCGGCCGATCGACCTCGGCGCGGACATCGTGATGCACTCGGCGACCAAGTTCATCGGCGGCCACGGCATCACCCTGGGCGGCGTCCTGGTGGACAGCGGCAAGTTCGACTGGGCGGCCTCCGGCCGCTTCCCCATCATGACCGAGCCCTGCCCGGGCTACCACGGCATTGCCTTCGCCGAGCACTACGGGCCGCCCGCCTTCGTCCTCAAGGCACGGCTCGAAGGGCTGCGCGACTTCGGCGCCTGCCTCAATCCGCAGGCGGCCTTCTACCTGCTGCAGGGACTCGAGACCCTGCCGCTGCGGGTCAAACGTCACACGGAGAATGCCGCCGTCGTCGCCGCCTTCCTCGAACGGCACGACGCGGTCGAGTGGGTGAGCTACCCCGGCCTGGCGAGCCATCCCCAGCACGACCTGGCGAAGAAGCTGCTACCGAAGGGCAGCGGCGCCCTGATGACGTTCGGCATCCGTGGCGGCCTCGAGGCCGGCGTCACCTTCATCGAGAGCCTGGAACTCTGGTCGCACCTCGCCAACGTCGGCGACGCGAAGAGCCTGGTCATCCACCCCGCGAGCACGACCCACCAGCAGATGACGGCGGAAGAGCTGGCCGAATCCGGCGTCACCCAGGAGATGGTCCGGCTGTCCGTCGGCCTGGAGGATCCCGGCGACCTGACCGCCGATCTCGATCGTGCCCTGAAGCGCTCCCAGAAGCAGGTGCAGCGGCCGCGGGCCGTCGCTTCCTGAGCCGGAGCAGGCATGCCCGAACTCGAGATCCACGGTCGCAAGGTCTACTGCGGCGCCGGCGGCGCCTCTTGGCAGCCGGGGCAGCCGCTCGCCCTGCTTCTCCACGGCGCCGGCTGCGACCATACGGTGTGGGCCCTGCAGGCGCGGTCGCTCGCCCAGCACGGATGGAACGTCGCGGCGCCCGACCTGCCGGGCCACGGGATGTCGGACGACCTCGACGGCATCTCCACGATCGCCGACTACGCGGCCTGGACCACGGACTTCGCGACGGCAGCCGCGGAACGGGCAGGCAGCGAGGAGCTGGCGATCGTCGGCCACTCGATGGGCGCCTGCATCGCGGTCGACGCCGCGGCCAGGCTGAACGGACCCGCCAACCGGGTCGTCCTGTTCGGCGCCGGCGAGACGCTCCGCGTGAACCCCGGCCTGCTCGCCGACACGCTGAAGCGACCGCTCAACGCCCACCGCTTCATCGCCGCGTTCGGCCACGGCGCCGGCGCCCACTTCGGCGGCGCCGAATCGCCGGGACTGTGGATGCTCGGCGCCACGATGGCCCTGCTCGACCGCTGCGCTCCGGAAGTGCTCCACCGCGACTTCGCCGCCTGCAACGAGTGGGAAGGCAGCGAGAGCGCTTCCGGGGTCAACTGCCCGACGCTCGTGGTTTCTGGAACCAAGGACCGGATGACGCCGCCCCGCGCCGGCCGCGCGCTTGCCGACCGGATCCAGAACGGCAATGGCGGCGCGGCCTTTGAGACGGTGGCGGACGCCGGCCACATGCTGATGGCCGAAACCCCTGGCGCCGCCACCCGCTGTCTGCGCTGGTTTCTCGGCGCGAACTGAGTGACTACTCGGCGAGGCTCTCGGCCAGCCGCATGAGCGTCACGGCCTCGCGGCGGTAGCCGAACGGGTCGTTGCCGGTGTTCGCCTCGGCCAGCGCAATCGCGTCGGCCCAGGTCCAGCCGCCGGTGTAGACGCCGCCTCGAAGGAGCTGGCCGAATCCGGCGATCGCGGCTGCGAAGCGCTGGTCGGGTCCGGCGCCGTCCGCGCCGCGGGCGATGGGCAGTTCGATCAGACGGCTCGTGTCCTGGCCCGGCGCCTTGTAGCGCAGGCGGAGGAAGGCGAGTTCGTCGGACCCGCTCGCCCCCCTTGCCGGCCCGGGCGGGTCCGCCGCAGAGTCCGCGTAGCGCAGAGGATCGTGGAGCACGGCAGGCGAACCGACCGGCGTCACCTCGTAGATCGCCGTGACCGAGTGGCCGGCCCCGATCTCGCCCGCATCGACCCGGTCGTTGTTGAAGTCCTCGCGCCTCAGGCCTCGGGTCTCGTAGCCGATCAGCCGGTACTCGGCGACCACAGCAGGGTTGAACTCGACCTGGATCTTCACGTCGTCCGCGATCGGGAACAGCGTGCCGGTGAGCTGGTCGACGAGCACCTTCTGGGCCTCCGACAGCGTGTCGATATAGGCCGCCTGGCCGTTTCCGTTCTGGGCCAGCGCCTGCATCGTCGCGTCCTGCAGGTTGCCGCGACCGAAGCCGAGCACGGAAAGGTAGATGCCGTTCTCCCGCTGCCGGGCGATGAAGCCCTTGAGCTGTCCGGGGTCCGAGATACCGACGTTGAAGTCACCGTCCGTGGCCAGGATCACTCGCGTGACCTCCCCCTCCGCCGCCATTCCTCCGGCAGTTCCGTAGGCCACCTGGATACCCGCCGCTCCGGCCGTTGAACCTCCGGCACTCAAGCGGTCGAGCGCCGCCAGGATCGTGCCGCGCTCGGTGGCGGGGGTGGCGTCCAGCACCCGGCCCGCGCTGCCGGCATACGTCACGATCGCGACCTCGTCTTCGGGCCGGAGCTGGCCGACCATGAGACGGAAGGACTGCACAAGAAGCGGCAGCTTGTTGGGCTGGTTCATCGAGCCCGACGTGTCGATCAGGAACACGAGGTTCAGCGGCGGCCGGTCGTCGGTCGCCGGCAGCCGGCCCTGGATGCCGACGGTCATCAACAGCGTGTCCGGGTTCCACGGCGTCTCCGCCACGGTGACCGTGGGCCTGAACGGCGTCTCGCCCGCCTCCGGCGCCGGATACGCGTAGGGGAAGTAGTTCACCATCTCCTCGATCCGCACCGATTCGGCGGGCGGCAGGTAGCCGTTCATCAGCGACGACCGGACCACGGAGTAGCTGGCGGTGTCGACGTCGATCGAGAAGGTCGACACGGGCTCCTCGCTGGCAACCTTGACCGGGCTGGCCGGCTCGTTCGCGAAGGCTTCGGTGTTGGGCTGTTGACGAACCGCGATGTCGGCGTCCACGAGTCTGAACGCTGCAGCGCGCGCGACGAGGGGCGATTCCGAAACCACCGTCAGCGCCCCCTCCCGAAAAGCGCGCTTGTCCGCACCGGCTGGCCGCCGGTTCGCGCGCTCGATCTCAGCCATGGCGCGCTTCATCTGCGCCATGAGCTCCTGACGCCTCTCGCGCTGGTAGGTCTCGAAGTCCCGAGGCCCTGCCGGCGCCGGTTGCGGCGCCGAGGCCGGTGGCGGCGCATCCGCGAAGTCCACCTCTTGGGCCCCAACCGTCGCTACAAACTCGTCCAGACGAAGGTCGAGGGCTGTTCGTTCCGGCTCGGCTGGAGTGTCGACCGGCGTCTCTGGAGTCGTCCCCTGGCCTTGGCCCACGACCTGCCCAGATCTCTGCTCTTCCCGCGCAGCTCGAGCACCCGAGGTCAACACGGTGTCTGCGGGCCCCTCCAGGGGACCGTCAATTGCCGCCGGCTGCTGCTCCTTCACGTCTTCCGTCTCCGCGACAACCACCGCAGGCGGCGGCGCAGCGTTCCGGCTCACGATCACGAAGAAGGCGCCGAAACCGACGGCGGCCAGACCGGCAGCGGCGACGAGGGCGGGGCGAGAGGTCAGTGTGGCAAGCATGTCTCGTACTCCATGTCCGATACCGGCCCAGGAAGTGAGGCGGTCATGGGTACGACGCGGCTCGGCCGCCGATTCTTGGGCCTGCTCGAACAGCTCCATCGCACCCGCCAGGTTCACCTTCCGCCGTTCGGCATCGGGCTCCGGCGTCGCGTGGTCGAACGCGCGCTTCAGATCGTCAAGTGGATCGGTCATTGTCATCCTTCCTCTTGCCGCATCGCCCGCAGGCGCTTGCGGACTTCCGAGAGCCGCCAACTGACGGTGCCTTCGGAGACTCCGAGCACCTCGGCGGCTTCCTTGTGGGTCATCTCGCCGTCCAGCGTCAGCGCCACCGTGTCGCGCAGATCGTCCGGCAGCGCCGTCATCGAGCGACGCAGCCAGTCGAGTTCCGCGGCCCTGTCCGTTGCCGCCGCGCGGCGGCTCACCTCCCAGTCCCCCCAACCGAGCGCTGCCTTCGAGCGGCTGGAAGCCCGGCGGCGGCGATCATGCGCCGCGTTCATGGCAACCCGATAGAGCCAGGTCTCCAGTCGCGCCCTACCCCGAAAGCTCCTCAACTTCGCCGGCAAGGCGAGACAGATGTCCTGCGTCAAGTCTTCCGCCGCCTCCCGGCTTCCGGTAAGCCGGAAGCAGAACCGGAAGATCCGGTCGTAGTGAAGGTCCAGTAGCTCACCGAAAGCTCCCCGATCGCCCGCGGCCGCTGCCCGCACCAGATCCTCGTCACGCCTTGGCACGCCAGTCACCCTAGAGCACCGCCCGGCGGATGCCCACCTGGCCTCGACAACATGCTGAACCGCTTCTGCCATCCCAACTCGTCGGTAGGACGCATGAGAACGGCGAATCCTTGGCGAGGCTTCGTCAGAATCTGGGCCAGCGCCGCCAAAGCTCGGCACCGACTTCCGGCCCGTGCCTCGGATTCCGCCTACGGCGGATGCGGGCCAGCACCCCGGGCACCCAGAGACAAGTCGGTGCTTTGCCTTGCTCTCGGCACCGACTTCCAGCCCAGTCGGGTCAGGAGGGGTCGGCTCCGACCCTGCTATCTTCCCGCGGCAACCTGGAGGCTTTGCCCATGCACCTGTCGATGCACAACTGGATGCGCGCGGAACCGCTTGAGAACACCCTCGCGCGTCTGCGGCAGTTCGGCTACGAGTCGCTCGAGATCAGCGGTGAGCCGGAGCTCTACGACACCGCGGAGGTACGGGAGCTGCTCCGGCGCTACGGCATCCGCTGCTGGGGCTCCGTGACCCTGATGATGGAAGGCCGCAGCCTGATCGCCAGGGACGAAGGCGAACGCGCGAGCTCGATCCAGTACGTCAAGGACTGCATCACGATGGTCAAGGAGCTCGACGGCCACGAGATGTCGGTCGTTCCGGGCACGGTGGGCAAGGTCGATCCCGACTCGACGCCCGAGAACGAGTGGCGGTGGGCGGTCGAGAGCATGCGCGAGATCTATGCGCACGGCCAGACCGCCGGCGTGCTGCTCGCGATCGAGCCGATCAACCGCTTCGAGACCTACTTCATCAACCGCGGCGACCAGGCGCTGGCGCTCGCCGAGGCGACAGGACCGGACTGCGGCGTCTGCCTCGACGCCTTCCACATGAACATGGAGGACGACGACCTCCTGGGATCGATCCGCAAGGTCGGCCGCCGCCTGGTCGACTTCCACGTCGCCGACAGCAACCGGATGGCCGCCGGCATGGGCGCACTCGACTGGAAGGCGATCGTCGAGACGCTACGGGAAGTCGGCTACGACGGCGCCCTGACCGTCGAGTTCGTGGCCCCAATCGACCGCACGCCGGCCAACCGCTACCCCGAGGCGGTCGAAACCGAACCGACCGACATCACGCCGGAGCAGAAGAAGTTCATCGAGGACCACGGCAGCAATCTGCTGAGCGACGAGTTCTACACCATGCTCACGCGGCGCTCGGCCGAGGTTCTCCTGCCGCTCATCAGATAGGAAGGCCGGTGGGTCGGAGGGGCGGCCGTTCAGCGGATCAGTTCGATGGCAACCCCCAGGTCCAACCGCCCCCAAGCCTGATCGGCTGTGAACACCGTCTCGTTCCTGGCGAATCCCAAGGCGAGACACGCGCGGTCGCCAAGGGAGAGGCCGAGATCCTTGGTCTCTCTTCGGAGTTCACCCGCCACCTCGGCCTGCTCCGCCGAGAACTCCACGAGGCGGAGCCCAAGAGCGCAGAGTTCGTAGCGCAGATCCGACGGTTCTCCCTCTCTGCCATTCGTTGCTGCGCTCCGGACCTTTGAGATCACCTCGGCCCAGTTGACCGTGGACATGACCGCCTCGCGAAGGAGATCGGCAACCCGTTCAGCTCCTGATTCTCCCTGCACCAACGCCAGCAACGCCGAGGCATCAAGTACGACCGTCAGTCGTTCTCCTCCTCTCGCCTGGCTTCATGACGACGCTCGGCGATGAGTTCGTCGACCAGATTCCGGCCGGGCACGCCGAACCGCTCCTGCACGCGTCGAACCACCGACTCCCTGCTCTCGACGACCAACCGACCGTCCTGCACCCGGATCACGAGAGGATCCCCCGGCTTGAAGCCCAGGGCCCTGCGCATGGGCACCGGCACGACCAGACGGCCCTGCGCACCTAATCGGACTCTGACAGGCGTCACGGGTTCAGGCATCGTGTCGAGAGTGTGCCACATCTTCCTTGCCGTGGCACAACTACAACCCTGTGCCGCAGTTTGAGTCCCCCATACCATTCAGCCGTCCGATAGCCTCGGCAGGCGGCTGCACATCGGTGCATCGTTCGCGCCTCGGCCGCCCCACCCAACCAGACTAGGACCCGCAGCGATGGCGAAGATCCTGCAGATTCAACACGCGACCGTGGTGGTCAACGACCTCGAAAAGGCCTGCGCCTTCTACGAGCACGAGCTCGGGCTCGAACCGCTGCCGACCTTCAACCTCGACTTCCCCGCCCAGTTCTTCAAGATCAACGAGGAGCAGCAGCTCCACGTCACCGAGTGGGAGGACCAGGCCTCCTTCCGCGGCCACCTCTGCATGCAGGTCGACGACTTCAACTCGATCTTCTTCCGCATGCGCGAGCTTGGCGCCATCGACACCTCACCCTGGGGCAAGGTGCGGCGCTTGCCCGACGGCGCGATGCAGATGTTCATCCGCGACCCCGCCGGCAACCTGATCGAGATCTCCTGCCCGAGCGGGATCGCCGTCGACGAGACGATCTTCAAGGACGACCTGGTCGACGCCGCGAGCGGCCTCTACAAGTCGAACCGCGACGACCCCCGCGGCCTGCACACCGAGGACGCGACGCTCTACCACGGAAGCTGACGCGACGACGATTCGCCGTTCCCCGCAGCCGCGGCTACCGACGCTCGAGACGCCTAGAACTCGAGCCCGAAGCGCAGCATGACCCGCCGCGGGTAGAGGTAGCCGCTGGGGACGTATTCCTCGTCCGCGGGCACCTGGAGGGTCTCCCACCAGTCGTGGGTGTCTTCGTTGAACACATTGAACAACTGAAGGTCCACCTTGAGTTCGACCCTGCCGACGTTGAAGCGCCGGCCGAAGGAGACATCGAAATTGTTCTGGTCCGGCAGCCGCGTGTCGTTGCTGGCGGGAACGGCGATAACCCTCTGACCGCCCTGGGCGAGCGGCGACGCGGAGCTGCGTAAACCGACGGTCAGTTGGCGGCTGTACGGCTTACCCGACATGAAGGTGTAGGTCGTGGTGCCGACGAGTTTCCACGGCAGCTCGAAACTGCCCTGGAACTGGAGCACGTGCTCGCGGTCGTTCTGCAACGCCTGGTCGGCGTTGATCCAGTTGTTCGGGTCGCGGCCGTCGGTCGAGGTGTAGAACGGACTGCCCTGGGACTGCAGCAGCGGCCGCGGAATGAATCCGGTCGAGTTCGACCAAGTGTAGGACGACTGCATGCTCCAGCCGTCGCTGTAGCGCCTGTTCAAGGAGAGAACCACGCCCTCGTACTGCTGGTTGTAGCTGATTCCCGGCGGCGCCTTGGACCCGTCGCCCGGACGGTTGCCCTTGCGGGTCGTGGGCTGCTCGAGGATGCTGAACAACTGCTCCGTTTCGCCCGTGAACGGGTTCGTCCAGGGCACAAGCTCGACGACGCCGTCGTCCAGGATCTCCCAGCCGAGCAGGTTCTTGGCTTCTTTGTACACGCCCTGGATGCCGAGGGTGTAATTCTGACCCAGCCGGCGTTCCCAACCCAGCGTGAACTGGTCCGTCTCCGGCGCCTTCAGATCGGGATGGAACAGGTTCCCGTGGTACTCGAAGCTGGACGAGTAGGTCCAGGGGCCGTCCAGCGACGGCCCGAACTCGGTGATGTAGTCGGGCGGATCCGGCGGCGGCGCGTACCAGTTGCCCGTCACGTCCGCGTCGTAGAACTTGCCGTAGAAGGCGCGGAAGACCTGCCGGTCACCGATCTGGTAGGCCATGCCGATCCGCGGCGAGATCAGCGTCCAGTCGATCACGTCCGCAACCCCCGGGATGATGTCCGAAGTCGGGCTCCAGTCCTGGTTCAGCCGCGGAAAGTCGGGGATCTCGCCGTTGTGCTGGTCGTACCGCACCCCGACGTTCAGCACCAGGTTCGAGTTGACCTGCCACGAGTCGTCGACGAACGCCGAGACCGCCTTGGTGTCGGCGCCGTAGTGGAACGGCCGCGCCGTGACCCGGTAGTAGTAGGGGTAACCCGGGTAGTACTCGTAGCGGTAGAAGTAGACGCCGTCCGGGCCGCCGCCGGTGCGGGTGTCGCCGGTGCCGGTGCCGTAGGAGATGCCGAACTTGAAGTCGTGGTCGCCACCCAACAGGTCGTCGGCATGGTGCGAGAGCTTGACGTCCAACTGGTCGCGACCAAGCACCCACCGGTACGTGTAGCCGGGGCTGCCGCTGGACTGGGCGGGGCCGCCGTCCGCCGGCGAGTAGTCCGTGTAGGGCGCCTCCGTGCTGCCCGTGGCCGACAGCAGGTTGTCCTCGCTGCTGTATCCGGAGTACATCACTTCCAGGTAGTCGTTCGGGCTCAGGACGGACTGGAACTGGAGGCCCCACGCCGGGTTGATCCCGTACTGGTTGGTGATGGCGTCGGGCGTCGTGTTCGGCGCGGCGTAGACGAAGCTGAAGTCCTCATAGTGGTACTTCGCCTCCATCAGGTTGCTGTTGTTGAACGACGCGTTGACCTTCAGGTCGTAGCGATCGGTCGGATAGGCGGTGGGGAAGCTTGGGTCGACCCCCGGCTCGGTGAAGGCGTCCGCGGTGGACTGAACGGAACCGAAGAACCACACCTTGTCGCGCGCGAACGGACCGCCCAGCGTGCCCGTGAGGTCGTCGAACTCCTCGCGATGGAACGGAAGGCCATCGATTTCGGCATTCTCTTCAGTCAGGCCGCCGTTCTGGTGGTACCAGTCGATCGTTCCGCCGAACTCGTTCGAGCCTGACTTGGTGACGACGTTGAACGCCGCGCCGGACATGCTGCCGTACTCGGCCGGCGCGCCGATCCCCAGCACCTGGACCTCCTCGATGGTCGCCGGGTTCAGCCACCAGTAGGAGTTGCCCGTGTCGGACGATGTCGTGTCCAGGCCATCGATCCGCCACGAGTTGGATGCCGTGCTCGAGCCGAAGGCGGACATCCCGGTGCTGCCCTCGGAACTCGGGCTGATGCCGGGCGACACCGCGATCAGGTCCCAGAAATTGCGGTCGGTCGGCAGATCGTCGATGAAGTCCGCCGTGTAACTGGTGCCAACGCTGGAACTGGTCACGTCGAGGATCGGCGAGGCGGTGACCGTGACCTCCTCCTCTACGGCCTCCAGGGCCAGTTGGATATCCAGGTTGACGGTGGCGCTGATGCCCACCCGGACAGCCTCGACGCGGTGCTCCTGGAAGCCGTCGAGGGCCGCGGTCACGACGTAGTCGTCGACCTGAAGCGACGACAGGGCGAAACGCCCACCGGCGCCGGAGATCGTGGTCCGCGACAGGCCGCGATCCTCGATCGTCGCCGTGACCGTGACGCCTGGCAGGGCGTCGCCGTTCGCGTCGCGCACCTCGCCGCGGATGTCGCCCGTGGTCTGAGCGCCGGCGCCGGCCGCCAGCACCAGGAGAGGTGCAGTCAGGGTCAGAATTCGGCTGGCGCGGTGCAGTGCGGGTGACATCGGCAATCTCCCAACGGTCGTTGGAAATTCACGGTCTGCGGAAGCGCGGATGTTACAGCACCGAAGCCTCCTGGAACGGGAAGAGGAGCGGCACCATCCAGACGATCGCGGCCAGAAGCACCACGGTCAGCGGCGTGCCGACCTTCAGGTAGTCCATGCTGCGATAGCCGCCCGCACCCATGACCAGCAGGTTCGCCTTGTGGCTGAACGGCGTCATGAAGGCCGCGGAGGCCGCGAGCGCCACCCCCATCATCAACGGGTAGGGCGAGAGATCGAGGCCCGAGGCCGCCTCCAGCACCACCGGCGTCAGCAGGACCACCGCCGGCGCGCCGTCGAGACACTGGCTGAGCAGGCTCGAGAGCAGGACCAGCGACGCCAGCACCGCATACGGTCCGACCGGGCCGGCCAGGTCCATCACGCTGCTCGCCAGCAGAGCCGCGGTACCGCTGCTCTCCATCGCCGCTCCCACCGGCAGGATCGCCGCGACCAGGAAGATCGCCCGCCACTCGACCGCGCGGTAAGCCTCCTCCATGGTCAGCGCGCCGCACAGCACGATCAGGCTCGCGGAAGCGAACGCGGCGACCTGAATCGGTGCAGCTCCCGTCACGACCAGACCAATCATCAAGGCCAGGCAGCCGACGGCGTAGGGCGCCTTGTTCAGGCGACGGGGCTCGTCCGCGACATCCGAGAGCATCAACAGATCCCGCTCCCGGGGGAGCAGACCGAGCCGGCCCCGGCGGCCCTGCAGCAGCAGCGCGTCGCCGACCCGCAGCGCAAGCTGAGTCAGGCCGCTGCGAATGGCCCTGCCCTCGCGCCAGATCGCGAGCACCTGCACGCCGTACCGATCGCGAAACTTGATCTCCTCCAGGCTCCGCCCCGCGAGACCGGACCGGGGCGCCAGCGTGGCCTCGGCCATGCCCACCTCCTCCGACTCGAACGCGGGTGCGGCAATCCCGGACGTCAACTCGACGCCGCCCATGCGCAGCAGGGCGCGCAGGCGCCGCTCCTTGCCCTTGACGAAGAGCCGGTCTCCGGCCTCGAACTCGAGCTCGGGTCCGGGCCCCCAGAGCACCTCGCCGGCCCGTTCGACCCCGACGACCGTGAGTTCCATCAGCCGGCCCATCCACCCGACGCCCGCGCCGCTGGCGAGAAGCGCCGAGTCCTCCGGCACCCGGATGACGAGCAGGGGTTGATCCTCGAGCCGGTCCAGCGCGGCGGGGCCGCTCTCTTCGATCTCCAGCACGTCGGAGTCGATCTCCGGCGCGTCGTCTCCGAACAGGCCGTAGAGCACGTCTCCCTTCTTGAGTCGCAGGCTGCCGAGCCGGTCGACCTGAACTTCGCCGTCTCGTTCCACCGCGATCACGAACACGCGCCAACGCTCGCGGAAGCGCGCCGCCGCCAGCGTGCTTCCGGCCAGCGGCGACGCGGCGGCCACCCGCGCCCTGAGCGCGGTCACGCCCACGTCCGGCGCGCCGATCTCCCCCGTGGTGGCCGTGCCGAGCGTCGTGGCCGTGCCGAGATCGACGCCCTGGAGCCGCAGCATCTGCTGCACTTCCTCGGCGTCGCCCTGAACGACCAGTTCGTCCCCGGCCAGCAGCCGCACGTCGTCCTTGGGCGCCAACTGCCAGTCCTCGCCGCGGGCAATACCGAGGAGCTGCACTCCCAGGGTGGACCCCAGCCGGGTCTCGCGCAGCGTCGCCCCGTCGAGCTGCGAAGCCGCCGGTATACGGATCGAGAACAGCCCCTCATGGAGGCCGTAGAGATCCGCGAGTTCCGATTGACGGCGGCCGGGGGCCGCGGCCTTGCGACCCGGCAGGAGCCGGCGCCCCAGGGTGAGCATGTAGACGATGCCGCCCAGGAGCAGTACCGCGCCGAAGGGCGTGAAGTCGAAGAGGCCGAAGGGCTCGAGTCCGCGCTCGCGCAGCATCGCCGCCGCCAGGATGTTCGGCGGCGTCCCGACCATGGTCGCGGTGCCGCCCAGGATGGCCCCGAATGCCAGCGGCAGGAACAACCGGGACGGCGGCAGGTGCGCGCGCCGGCCGAGACTCGCCACCGCCGGCATCAACACCGCGGTCGCCGCGATGTTGTTCATGAACATCGAGAGCACACCGGCGACCAGCATCACGGCGATCATCAAGGGCGTCTCACGGCTGCCGACGAAGCGATGGATGGCGCCGCCGACCAGATCCGCCACGCCGGTCTGCATCAGCCCGGCGCTGACGATGAAGATCGACAGCATCGTGATCACCGCCGACGACGCGAAGCCGGTGAACGCCTGATCGGCGGCGACGTAGCCGGTGAAAATCAGCAGCGTCAGACCGAGAAACGCGGTCAGGTCGATCGGCAACTTCTCGGTCAGAAACAGGACGACCATGCCCGCCAGAACGGCGAGCAGGAATGCGATCTCCAGGGTCATCGGGGCTTCGTGGCTAAGGGTTCGGGCAGCGCCGTCCTGGTCAACCGGCAGCCGCTCGTCGGCCGCCACTGCGCCGCCAGTTCACGCGTCAGGTTGACGACGCCGCCCTTGGAAGCGGTGTAGGACGCCTGGGGGATCTGCCCGGCGCCGGCCAATGCGCGGGCGAACACGACACCGAGACCGGAGGATGCGCCCGTGACGACCGCCATCTTGCCGTCCAGTCGAAAGAGGCTGCCATCCGTGTTCATGACGGCGCCGAGTCTACTTGCGCCGATGCCCGCCTCGGGCTCAGGACGGCGGATTGAAACGGCCGTCGATCGCGGTCCAGCCGCCGTCGACGAAGAGCACCGCGCCGGTCATGTAGCTCGAGGCGTCCGAGACCAGGAACGCCGCCGCGTTGCCGATCTCGTCGGCCCTTCCCCAGCGGCCCAGCGCCGTCTTCTCCGCATAGGCGCGGTTCCAGGCCTCGTTCTGCTGGATCGGCTTGGTCAGGGGCGTGTCGATGACGCCCGGCGCCAGCGAGTTCACCCGCACCCCGGCGCCGCCGAGTTCGGCCGCCGCGGCGCGCGCGAGTTGGACGATCCCGGCCTTGGTCGCGGCGTAGACGCCCTGCCCCGGCTCGACGACCTGGGAGCGGATCGACGACAGCAACACGATGCTGCCGCCACCGGCGGCCGACAGCAGCCGTCCGGCAACCTGCAGCACGCACATCGCGCCGCCAAGGTTGAGTGTGATGACCCGGTCGAACTCTTCGGGCTGGTAGTCGAGCAGGCGCTTGCGGACATTGACTCCGGGCGTCGCCACCACGCCTCGCAGATCGCTCAGCGCCTCGAGCGCCGACGCCATCGCTTCGGGATCGAGGATGTCGAGTTCGGCCGCTTCGGCCTGACCGCCGGCCGTGACGATCCGGTCGGCCGTCGCCTGCGCGGCCAGCAGATTCACATCGAAACAGGCGACCAGTGCCCCCTGGCGGCCGCAGGCCTCGGCCACGCCCTCGCCGATCCCCGAGCCGGCGCCGATCACGGCGACGGTGCTGTCGTCGAGACGAAACGGGTTCCGTGACATCGTCATCCCCTTACGGCAGGTCACGGACGGCGAGGATGCCGGGAAGCGACTCGGCATGGCGCACGCTGTTGAGCACCGCGTCGGCGAGCACCGCGGCGGCGAGAGCGCCGATCCGACTGACATCCGCCGGCCCTTCGAGAACGCCGGTGGCGATCGCGAACACCGTGTCGCCGTCGCCCGGGGTATGGGACGGGACGATCGAACGGGCGAGACCGTCGTGGGCCATCTGCGCCACCCGGGTCGCCTCGGCCTGGGTCAGGGTGGCGTTGGTCGCGACCACGGCGATCGTCGTGTTCTCGCGGTTGGCGGCCTCCTGGCGACTGGCGCGGCGGTCGCGGCCAAGTCCGCTGCGAAGCAGCTTGCGGGCGTCGAGCAGTTCGTTGTTCGGGCCGCGCACGCCCGCCACGACCTGACCCGTGGCCGGATCGATCACGTCGCCCACGGCGTTGACCGCGACCAGCGCTCCGACCACCAAGCCCGCCGAGGGGCCCTGGTCGAACTTGTGCGAGGCGCTGCCCAAGCCGCCCTTCATCCTCGATCCGCGGCCTCCCATCTTCCCCACCGTGGCGCCCGCGCCGGCGCCCACGTTGCCCTGGGCCACCGGCCCGGTCGTCGCCGCCTCCGAGGCCCGGTAGCCGCATTCGGCGTCCGGCCGCGGCTTGCTGCTGCCGCCCATGCCGAGGTCCATCAACGAAGCGCCGACCACGATCGGCACCACTCCGGCGCCGACCCGGTAGCCGACGTCCTGCTCCTCGAGGTAGCGCATCACGCCCCCCGCCGCGTCGAGACCGTACGCGCTGCCGCCGGTCAGGACCACGGCGTGGAGCTCCTGAATCATGTTGTGGGGACGCAGCAGATCGGTCTCGCGGGTCGCCGGCGCGCCGCCCCGAACGTCGACGCCGCCGACCGCGCCGCCGAGCGCCAGCACCACGGTGCAGCCGGTCGGCCGCTCCTCGTAGGTGATCTGACCGACCCGCAACCCCTCGACTGCGGTCAGGCCGGGATCTCCCGCGGCTTCTTCAGCCAAGCAAGGGCTCCCGGAAACGACTGTGAACGCTCCGAGTCCCAGAACGACCAGCCACCTGGTCTGCGACGTTGCCCGCAGGCAGGCAGCCGACTGTCGTCCACGTTGCGCCAAGGCCATGCTCGCCCCTAAGATGCTTGTCACAGATCATCTCTCCTGCCATCAGCGACTGTGTTCGTCCAGCCGGCATTAGCGAAGGCGCCGTCGGTCGGCGGGCTGCCTTCGGTCGCTCGAAACGAGCGGCGCAACCATTGTGGCAAGAGTCGAACCCCACCGCAAACGCGCAGCCCTAAGGGATCCCACCGCCCATGACGTCAGACGCTAGCGGACTCACCCGGCTGCCCTCGGCTGTCGTGGACCGCGTCCTCTCCGAGGCGGCCGTCTGCGGTGAGGAAGCAGCGCACTTCGCGGCCGAACTGATCCGCGTGCCGACGGTCAACCCGCCCGGCGACGCCTACCGTGAGTGCGCCGAGTTGCTCGGCGTCCGCCTCGAGGCAAACGGTTTCGAGACCGAGTACGTCGAGGGTCCCGGCGACGATCCGAAGCGTCCGAAGGTCAACGTGCTCGGCCGGCGCCGGGGACGGGAGTCGGGCCCGGCACTGCACCTGAACGGTCACATCGATGTCGTGCCGCCGGGCAGCGGCTGGACGGTCGATCCATTCGGAGGCGAGATCAGGGGCGACTGGCTCTACGGCCGCGGCTCGGCGGACATGAAGGCCGGCCTTGCCGCCGCGGTGTTCGCCGCCGAAGCGGTTCGGCGCGCCGGCGTCGGGCTGCGCGGGCCCCTCGAGATCAGCGGCACTGTCGACGAAGAAAGCGGCGGTCTGGCCGGGGTGGCCCACCTGGCCCGGATCGGCCGCGTTACGAGCCGAACGACGGACTACGTGATCATCCCCGAGCCCTTCGGCCCGACGCGGATCTGCATCGGTCACCGTGGCGTGCTCTGGTTCCGGATCCTCGCCCACGGCCGGATCGCCCACGGTTCGATGCCCTTCCTCGGCGTCTCGGCAATCGACGCGGCGGCCGAAGCGGCGCTCGGGCTTCAGGAGGCGCTCGGCGATCTCGTCACCGAACTACCCGTGGTTCCGGAGGGCGCCCGCCGGCCGACCCTGAACGTGAACTCGATCGCGGGCGGCCAGGTCATCGAGGGGCTGAATGCGTCTGCCGCCCTGGACGGCCATGGCCAAGGGCTGCCTTCGCCCTGCGTAGCAGACCAGTGCGAACTCGTCGTCGACCGCCGCTACCTGCTCGAGGAGGGTGCCGACGCGGTGCGCGCCGAGGTCCAGGGGGTGCTCTCGGCGGTAGAGGCCCGCCGGCCCGGCGTTCGTTTCGAGATCGAGGAAGTGCTCAGCGTCGAGCCGACGCATACGCCCGGCGATTGCCGGCTGGTCGAGGCTCTGAGCCTGGGAATCGAATCGGCAACCGGGCAGTCCGCCGACCTCGTCGCGAGTCCCGGCACGTACGACCACAAGCACTTCCAGCGCATCGGCGGGATCGGGCAGTGCGTCGCCTATGGCCCGGGCGAACTGGAACTGGCCCATCAACCCGACGAACGCTGCCGGCTGTCCGACATCACAGCGTCCACGCAGGTCATGGCGCTCGCGATCGTCGATCTGCTGGGCTAGGGTTACTCTCCACGCCGCCGCGACCGCCAGCGGCCGAACAGCGAACCACACAGCCGGCCTCGCAGACGGGCCGCCGAGGAACAGCAACCATGACCGTGGCACTTGACGTCGCGACCCCGACAGGATCCCTCTCCCTGGAACTGCCCCCGTGCAGCCACCGGCCGGAACCGTACGCGGGCGCCACCCGCGAGGAGGTCCTCGCCCTGCGCCGGCAGCACGTGAATCCGGCCCTCTTCACCCTGTACAGCGAACCCGTGATGCTGGTCGAAGGCCAGCGTCAGTACGTCTGGGACGACAGCGGCCGGCGCTACCTCGACCTGTTCGCCGGCATCTGCACCGTGGCCTGCGGCCACTCGCACCCCAAGATCGTCGCCGCGGTCCAGGAGCAGATGGCGCTCCTGGCCCACAGCTCGACCGCCTTTCTGCATCCGAACATGCCCCGCTTCGCGGAGGCGCTGCTGGCCAAGCTGCCGCCCGAGCTCGACCGTGTCTACTTCGTCAACAGCGGCAGCGAAGCGAACGATCTGGCGATCCAGATGGCGCGCCTGCACACCGGCCACTCCGACATCGTCGGCATCCGCAACGCCTACCACGGCGGCAGCGCCCCGACCGGCGCCCTGACCGGGATCCACACCTGGAAGTCCTGGGCGCAGCGCGGCGGTCCCGTCCACCACGCGATCAACCCCGATCCCTATCGCAACCCGTTCTCCGGCACGCCGGAGCAGATCGCGAGCCAGTGCGCCGAGGATGTGGCGGAGCTGATCCGGTACTCCACCCCGGGGCAGGTCGCGGCCTTCATCTCAGAGCCCATCCAGGGCGCCGGCGGCGTCACCATGGGAGCGCCGAACTACCTGGCCGAGGTCTACGACATCGTCCGCGCCCACGGTGGCGTCTGCATCGCCGACGAGGTCCAGACCGGCTTCACCCGCACCGGCGACCACTACTGGGGCTTCGAGCGCTCCGGCGTCGTGCCCGAGATCGTGACCATGGCCAAGGGCATCGGCAACGGCCTGCCGCTGGCGGCCGTGGTGACCACGTCGGAGATCGCCGCCACGCTGGCGCAGAATCTCCACATCAACACCTTCGGCGGCAATCCGCTCGTCTCGGCGGCCGGCCTGGCCGTCCTCGAGGTGATCGAGGAGGAGGGACTCCAGCACAACGCGCGGGTCCTCGGCAGCCGGCTGATCGCCGGTCTGCACGCCCTCGGCGAACACCACGAAGCGGTGGGCGACGTCCGCGGCCAGGGCCTGATGATCGGCGTCGAACTCGTCACGGACCGGCGTTCGAAGACGCCCGCAACCGCCTTCACGGCCAGGGTGCTCGACGAGCTGAAGGGCCTCGGCGCCCTGGTCGGCAAGGGCGGGATCTCCGGCAACGTGCTGCGGATCAAGCCGCCGCTCTGCCTGACCGACGCCGATGTCGACTTTGCGCTGGCGGCGATGGACGAGGCGTTGACGCGGGCGGCTAGGTAGGGGCGGGGCTTACAGGCCGACGACCGAAACGAAGCTGACGCAGCGGCCCGGAGCGCCGCCGAGGTTGTGGGTCAGGCCGAGCTTGGGATCGGCGATCTGACGCTCGCCGGCCTCGCCGCGGAGTTGCAGCCACATCTCGTACATCATCCGCAGGCCGGACGCGCCGATCGGATGGCCGAAGCTCTTCAGGCCCCCGTCCGGGTTGATCGGCTGGTCGCCGTCGAGATCGAAGCGGCCGTCCATCGTGTCCTTCCAGGCCTGGCCGCGCGGCGAGAACCCGAGGTCCTCCATGAGCACCAGCTCGGTCGGCGTGAAGCAGTCGTGGACCTCCGCCATGCTGATCTGCTCGCGCGCATCCTGGATACCGGCCTGCTTGTAGGCGTCCCTGGCGCTCTCGACGACCTCGGGGAAGGTGGTGAAGTCGTAGTCCTGCCGCTTGGCGCCTTCGGCAGGGCCGGCCACGAACGACAGCGCCTTGATGAAGATCGGGTTGTCGTTGTACTTGTGAGCGTCCTCGGCGCGGCAGATCACCGCCGCCGCGGCGCCGTCGGAGACGCCCGAGCAGTCCATGATGCCGAGCATGCCGGCGATCTTGGGCGAGGAGTTGATCTTCTCGACCGGCACTTCGCGCTGGTACTGCGCCTTCTCGTTGCGGGCGCCGTTGTAGTGGTTCTTGTAGGCGATGCGGGTGAGGACGTCGCGCATCGTCTCCAGGTCGACGCCGTACTTCTCGGCGTAGGCGGGCGCCAGGAGCGAGAAGTTCGCCGGCGCGGTCATGCCGGACTCGGTGCCGTCGCCCGGAGGGGCGCTGCCGGTGAGACCGGAGAACCCGGAGTCCTTCAGCTTCTCGACGCCGACCGCCATGACCAGGTCGTAGGCGCCGGAAGCGACCGCGTAGGCCGCGTTGCGCATCGCCTCGCTGCCGGTGGCGCACATGTTCTCGAGCCGGGTCACCGGCTTGTACTGAATCTTGAGCGGCTCCGAGAGGGTCAGACCGGAGATGCCGCTGCCGGTGGTGCCGAGCCAATACGCGTCGACGTTGTCGGGCTCGACACCGGCGGAGCCGTAGGCATCATGCACGGCATCGACCAGCAGGTCGCTGGCGCTACGGTCCCAGTGTTCGCCGAACTTGGTGCAGCCCATACCGACGATGGCTACGCGATCACAGATTCCCTTGCTGGCCATTGGTGCTCCTTGGTCGTTCCTCGGACGGATCCCCGTCCCTATCGAGTGTTCGTCCCTATCGAATGTTCAGCGCCTCGGGCGCGCCTTCCAGAAGTAGTTGTGTACGCCCCCAGCAGTGTACAGGCGGCGGAATGTCATTTCCAACTCGTCACCGATCGCCACCTTGTCCGGGTCGACGTCGGTGAGCTGGCAGAGCATCCTGCCGCCCTTGTCGAAGTCCACCACCGCGCCGACCACAGGCGGCTGCAGCGAATAAGCGAGCCGGTCGAGGGTAAAGGTGCTGATTCGGCATTCACCGTCGGCGTAGGACTCGATCGTGGAATCGTCGGACGCCTGACAGACGACGCAGACGCGCTGCGGCGGCAGGTTCGTGTTGCCGCAGCGGTTGCAGCGGGAGCCCAGGAAGCCGAACTTCCAGCGCTCGGCGCGCTGCATCGGCGGCGCCGCCGGCCGATCGGGATCGGGCCGCCGCGGCGGTTCGAAGGGCAGCACATCGCGCCACTTCAGGTACGTCGTGTAGGCGAGGTCGTCGCGCTTGGACCCGACCCAGGAAGCCACCGTGCGCTTCGGCCGGCCGTCGTCGATCGCGTCGGTGACCTCGAACACGGCCACATCGACACCGTCGGCGACGCAGGCCACCGCGATCTTGTCGCCGGCCGACGCATCGTCCAACGCGCTCGCCAGACCCAGAACGGCGTGGGCGGCGCCCGCGCGGCCCACCGTGCCCGCCATGCCGTCGGCGAGCTGCGCGGGAGCGAGTCCGGAGGGGCGCATGAAACCGCGAAAGACGCGGGCGTTCGTGCCGTCGAGCACGACCTTGGAGAGATCGGAGGCCGCCAGTCCGGCGTCGGCCAGCGCGCGGGCGAACGTGTCGACCAGGAGCGGCGTGAAGATGCTGGCGCCGAAGCGCTCCTCCCACTGCTTGGGGAACGGCATGCCGGGGCTCTGCCAGACGTCGAGCACCTCTTCGGTGCAGGAGGCGCGTCCGATCAGGCGGGCGATGGGCTCGCCGCCGCCGAGGACGAAGGCCGCCGCCGCATCGCCGCCGCCGGACTCCCGGGGACCGCTCGGAGCGCCGACGATCACGTCGCTGGCAGCCACCAGGACCGTGCGGCCTGCCGTCGCCATGTCCAGACCCGCCAGCAGGGCCGAAAGCCCGGCGCGGCTCGAACCGCCGAAATCGAGCGCCGCGACCGCCTTGGGCAAGTTCGTTGCCGCCTGCAGCGTCGCCGCGTTCAGCTTCTCGCTGTAGGGAGCGCTGGTCGAAGCGAACACCACCGTGTCGACGGTGGCCCCGTCGGGCAACTCGCGCAGCGCCTCACGCGAGGCCTCGACCGCCATCGAGGCCGAGTCTTCGTCGTAGCTCGCGGCAGCGCGCTCTCCGCGGCCTCCGCCCATCGCCGAACGCTGGATGCGAGAGAACGGTACGTAGCTGCCGTAACGAACGATTCCGGACATGGAAGCGGGTCTCCTGGTCTACGGGCTTTGTTTCTGTCGGTCGAGTCTGCCGACCGGTCGGTAGGTGAGAGGGGCGCAGTGTAACAGCGATCGGGATCAGGGGCAGCCGTCCGTTCTAGTTCTTCCGGTTCTGCCGCTCGATCTCCCGCATCGTGTCCTGCATCTGCCTCATGAGGTCTTCCCGGCGTTCCTTCTGGTACTTCTCGAAATCGACCGCCTTGCCGTCGACGATCTGGTAGATGCGGGTGAACTTCTGCACGTCCCCGGTCTCCCGGAACTGGATGTTGCCGGTCACGCCCTGCAGTTCGCGCACCGCTCTCATGCCCTTGAGGAAGTCGCTCGGAACGGCGATCACCTCGACCTCCGACAGGGCCACGATGTAGACCCACAGCGCGTCGTAGCCGAGGGCCGCGTAGTAGCTCGGAAGACTGCCGTACTTCTCCTGGTACTCGGCGACGAACGACGCGACCGGCTCCTCGGGGCTCTCGACATCGTAGAGCGGCGCGGTCATGAAGCTGTTGTTCGCGGCCGGACCAGCCTCCGTCAGCACGGACTCGATGGCGAGGGAGGAACTCGTAGCCAGGTAGTCGTGCGGGCCGTTGAAGCCACCCAGGCGGAGCGCCTGCATCGCCTCGGCCAGCGCCGCCCCGGACGCGGCAACGTAGATCGCATCCGCCTCGTAGCTCAGCGCCCCGTTGACCATGGCGTTCTGATCGCTGGAAGCGGTAAAGAGGACGCGGCCTGCGAGTTGTGTTCCCCAAACCGCGGCGATGGCGTCGGCGAGCGAGTTGCCGAAAGCCGTGTCCTGGACGACTATGGCGAGCCGCTTGACCTTCAGCGTGTCGCGCAGGAACGTGGCCATGGTCGAGGCTTCGATCTCCGCACTCGGATAGAGCCGGTAGAAGAACTCGGAGACGCCGCTCAGCGCCGGGCTCGATGCGGACGGCGACAGCAGAACCCGATCCGCGTCGTTGACGACCGGAATCATGGCCAGAGCCTCGTCACTCGTGACCCCGCCGATCGCTGCCAACGACGTCTCGAACGCCGTTTCCAGCAACGCGGCGGCCTGCGCCGGGTCGCCCTCGGAGTCGACGATCTCAAGAACCACGTTGTAGCCGAGACCTTCATCGCCCGCCATCAGCCGGTCGTGCCGCAACTGGATGCCGTTCGCGATCTCCTCACCGTAGACGGCCGCCTCGCCGGTCAGCGGCGCAACGGCCGTGATGGTAACGGTCGGAACTTCGGGACCGCAGCCGACCACCGGCAGCAGACACAGGGCTCCGAGCAGTGCAAGGCTTCGTGTACGCAAGCTCATCACTCCAGGTTCTCCATCAGCCGGCGAATGTCACCGAACCGTTTGTTTTAGCGCAGCGCTTGGAATCGTGTCAAGGTCAAGCATACCGCGTGGGCATCCTCAGGGGGCGCCGAAGAGGGGTTGCGGAGGATGCCATCCGGCGCCGTCGCGGTCGAGCCGGAAGCCGTCCGCGTTCTTCGTCGGCGTCGGCCGGTCCTTCCAGGTTCCAACGCGTGCGCCTTCGGGGCGCACGCGTTGGTTCACAGGCGACGCGGGCCGCGCCGCCCGGGTTCCGGCGATCCAGGCCCGCAGCGCCGCCATCACGCCGCCGTGCGAGACCACGATCACCTGTTCGTCGGGGTGGCGATCGGCCAACCCGGATACGACCGGCGCGACCCGCGCCGCGACATCGACGAGCGACTCACCGCCGGGCGCCCTTTGATGCCACAGCTCCTCCATCTTGAGAGCGACCACCACCTCCCGGTAGTCCGCCCAGGGCTTGCCGCGGAGTTCGCCGAAGCAGCGCTCCTGAATGCCGTCGATCTCCACCACGGGCAGACCGACTTCGGCGGCGATGCCGTCCGCGGTCTGGCGGGCGCGGCGGAAGCGGCTGCAGTACAGGTGCGCCGGACGGTACTGCTCCGCCAGCCGGCGGCCGGTGTCGCGGGCCTGCCGATGCCCCAGTTCCGTCAGCGGCTCGTGGTCGTGCCAGGTGTAGCGGAGCGCCAGGTTGGCGATGCTCTCGCCGTGCCGGACCATCAGCAGCGTGGACATCGGGGCCCGAGGCGGCTCAGTCACCAACGGCGCGCGTGACCGGCTGGCTGCCGACCGGACCGCTCACCCAACCGCCGATCACCGCGGAGAACAGACCCGCGTTGCCACCGGCGTGAACCAGTTGCAACCCTCCCGGCCGGAACTTCGGCACCTGGGCGCCGGCCATCTTTTCGGGTATCCCCTCGTCGCAGTCGCCGGCGCCGCGCACCAGATCGGCGCCGGATCGCACCAGGAGACCGTCGAGTTCGCGGCGCAGTCTGGCCTTGTCCCAGCCTGCCCGCCGGAACACGTTTCCGTGCTCGTATCCGACCACCAGCATCGCATCGAAGCCGACGACCAGCTTGTGATGGGCGACGCTCAGAAGCGCCGCCGCCAGCGAGCGGCTCAACGATTCCGGCCTGCGGGACAACTGATCGGCCACGCCGCGCGGTCCCTCGCCGGCAAACAGGGTCACGGCGGAGGCGCCCTTGGGAACGCCCCGCTCCACCGCCAGCGACTCCCAGGGCGAGTCGTCTTCCCGCTCGGCGAAGCAGAAGCTGAGCTTGCCGGGGTTGCCGAACGTGGCCCGATCCACTTCGCCCGGCCGGGCGCCGCCGACGTTGCGCAGCACGAGCTGAAGCGCGCGACCGATCGTCGAATTCGCCCGGTTGCCCTGGCCCAGGACATTCAGCCTCGAGTTCATGCCGATGGCGGAGGTCACGGGCCCGTTCACCACGACGATCGGGCCGGCGAAGTACGTCGTGGCCGCCAGACCGTGCCAGTTGAACTCCTCCGTCAACGCCGCCTCGACCGCGGCCAGCACAACCGGCATGTACTCGGGACGGCAGCCGGCCATCACCGCGTTGACGGCAACCTTCTCCACCGTGCACTCGCCGTAGTCGGGCGCCACCAGCCCGAGGACATCCGCCCGATCGCGCCGGGTGCCGGCGAGCATCCGCTCGACCCGCTCCGGCGTCGGCGGCACCACCGGCAGGCCGTCCGTCCAGCCGCGCGCGAAGCAGGCCTCGACCTTGTCTTCCTGGTCGCCGAGTTCGACCCGACGCGAACCGCCGCCCGCGAACAGCGCCGCGAGCCGCTCGGCGTGGGGCGGCTCCACGTTCAGTGCCCCGCAACCCGGACGGCTCGGCGGCAGATCCGTGCCCAGTCCGTCCAGGCCGCTCACTTGTTGCCACTGGTCGCGGTGCCAGCCGATCGCGGTGGTTACCGTCGAGCCGCCGTCGCGTGCCAAGAGCGTCGGCACGATCTCGATCCCCAGCCGGTGCGACAGCGTGAGGTCCGCGTCGTGGACAGGATCTCCCGCGGCCGGAAAGGCCGGATCGTCCTGGGTCACCACCAGCACCGGCCGGCGGCGGCGAACTTCGTCCAGCACGGGTTCGACCAACTGGCAGGTCGGACAGTCCTTCTTGACCACCGCCACCAGGCCTTGATCGAAGCCCGGCGGCGCTGGAGCGGAAACGGAAGATGATGGGGCCATGGCGCCGGACGATACCAGCGCGCGTCATGTATCGTTCCCTCCTCACGGAGGAGACAACCCATGGTTCAGACCCTGATCGACCCGACGAACGAGGCGACCCCCGCAGAGCGCACTGCGGCGCCGCGACTCGACTCTGTTGGCGGCAAGACGATCGCCCTGCTCGACATCTCCAAGGCGCGCGGCGACATCTTTCTCGACCGCGTCGAGGAACGGATCGCGGGCCGCGGCGCGTCCGTGCTCCGCTTCGCCAAGCCCACTTTCTCCAAGGTGGCGCCGGCCGACCTGCGCGCCGAGATCGCCCAGCGTTGCGACGCGGTGATCGAAGCGCTGGCCGACTGAGGGTCCTGCACGTCGTGCAGTGTGCACGACACGACCCAGTTGGAAGAGATGGGGCTGCCGTCCGTGTTCGTCGCCTCGTGCGAGTTCCAGGACGCGGCCAGGTCACAGTCCAAGTCACTCGGCGCCTCGCCGGAAGTCGTCTACGTGCGGCACCCGATCCAGGACCGCACGGACGACGAGATGGGAGCGATCGCCGACCAGGCGGTCGACGCACTCGTCTCCGCGCTGACCAACTGATCCGGCGCCCGGCGCCGGTCGATTTGAGGGCTCGCTAGCAAGCCCATGCGGGCAAGCACCTCCAACGCGAAGAAACAGCTCGAGTCGCCGCGGCGCTTCGTGAGCGCCGCCGGCCGGGTCCTGTACGCCCTGAACCTGGAGGTGTTCCCGAACTTCTTCGGCAACGTCTACGTGATCGACGACGGCGCCCGACGCACCCTGGTCGACTGCGGTTCGGGCATGGACTTCTCCAACGACAACCTGGTGCGCGGTCTGGCCTCGATCGAGGAGCGCTTCGGCGCTCGCATCGGCCTCGCCGACATCGACGTCATCCTGATCACCCACGGCCACATGGACCACTTCGGCGGCCTTCAGTTCGTCCGCCGCCACACCGACGCACCGGTCGGCATTCACGTGCTCGACCGCCGCGTGCTGACCCACTACGAGGAACGGGTCGTGGTCGCCTCGCACCAGCTTCGCGTGTTTCTCAAACGGGCCGGCCTTTCCGCCGGCAAGTGCGACCAGTTGATGATGATGTACTCGGCGCCCAAGGCGCGCTACCGCTCGGTGCCGGTCGAGTTCCTGCTCGAAGAGGGTCAGCCCGTGCCGGACGCGGACGGCGGAGATCTCGACATCGAGGTGATCCACGTGCCCGGCCACTGCCCCGGCCAGGTGTGCCTCAGAGTCGACGACATTCTGCTCACCGCCGATCACGTGCTGGCGCGGATCACACCGCACCAGTCGCCCGAATCGCTAACCCTGAACATGGGCCTCGGCCACTACCTGGAGGCCCTGGGCAAGGTCGAGACGCTCGACGGCATCCAGGTCGGTCTGGGCGGCCACGAGGAGCCGATCGCGGACGTGACCGCGAGGGTCGGGGAGATCCGCAAGTCCCACCGCGAACGGCTCGAACAGATCGTCGACGCCTGCCGGGCGCCTCAGACCACCGCCGACATCAGCCGCACGCTGTTCGGCGCCGTACGCGGCTACACCGTGCTCCTCGCCCTGGAAGAGGCCGGCGCGCACGTGGAGTACCTCTACCAGCGCGGCGAACTCGTGGCCGAGAACGTGGGCGAACTGGAGTCCGAGGAAGATCCGGCGGTTCGCTACGTGCGGGCGTAGCGGCCGCAGAATAGTCGCCGCTTCGCGGCGCGTTCTTCCCCGCGGGTCAGAAGACCCGCGGCTACGGCCTGTGGTAGATCTCCCTCTGTTCGCGTCCTTATGTTCGCGCCCATGTTCACTGTCGCGCCCACTTCCCATCGCGGTTCGCTCTCAGGCAGCCGGTCCCGCCGCCACGGAACGTGAAGATCACCGGCACGCACACCCTCGCCGTACCGCGCGATGTCGTGTGGGAGGCGATCCTCGACCCGGAGGTCCTGTCTCACACCCTGCCCGGCTGCGAGGACATGGCGCCGGTCGGCGACAACCAGTTCCGCGGCAAGCTGAAGATGAAGGTCGGCCCCGTGCAGGGCCTGTTCGAGGGCGGCGTCGAGCTTCTCGACCTCGACCCACTGAACGGCTACAACCTGAAGATAGACGGCAAGGGCGCTCCGGGCTTCGTCAACGGTACGGGGTCCATCCGCCTCGAGGACGCGGACGACGGCGGCACCCTGCTCCACTACGACATCGACGCCCGGGTCGGCGGCCGCATCGCCGCGGTCGGCCAGCGGCTGCTCGACAGCTCGGCCAAGGTGCTGACCCGTCAGGGCCTCCAGGGTCTGGAGCAGCAGTTGGAGGCCCGCGCGGCGGCAGCGGCCGCTACGGCCCCGTCTCAGGCCGCCTTCGCCGGCCGGTTCGCCGCCGGGCTGGCCAAGGAACTCTGGCCCTATCTCGCCGGCGGCGCCCTGGTCGTTCTTGCCGCCATCGCCATTTCGCTTCGCGCCTGTTCATAGATCGCCAATAGGAAGGAGACACTCCAGAGATGACCGTGTCCATACAACTCGAAGTCAACGGGAAGCCGGTCCAGGCCGAGGTCGAGCCGCGGCGCCTGCTGGTCCACTTCCTGCGGGAAGATCTGCGCCTCACGGGCGCCAACATCGGCTGCGAAACCAGTCTCTGCGGCGCTTGCACGGTGCTGGTCGACGGCAATGCGGTCAAGTCCTGCACCATGCTCGCGGCGCAGGCGGACGGCGCCGCTGTGACCACGATCGAAGGACTGGCCGAGAACGGCGAGTTGCACCCGCTGCAGGAGGGCTTCTGGGAGAAGCACGGCCTGCAGTGCGGCTACTGCACGCCGGGCATGATCCTGTCCGCGAACTACCTGCTGGCGCAGAACCCTCACCCCAGCGATCAGGAAATCCGCGAAGGGCTGAAGGGCAACATCTGCCGCTGTACCGGCTACCACAACATCGTGGAGGCCGTGAAGTACGCCGCCGAGAGGATGAGCTGACATGGCCGGCGTACTCGGCACCTCGATCAAACGCCGGGAAGACCCGGCACTCATCACCGGCCGCGGCAAGTACACCGACGACCTGAAGGTCGAAGGCATGGCGCATGCCGCGATCGTGCGCAGCCCCTACGCCCACGCCCGCATCCGCGGCATCGACACCTCCGCCGCGGCGTCCTACCCCGGCGTCCTGGCGGTGCTCACGGCGCGTGATGTCGCCGCCGCCGGCATTCCCGGCGTGGTGCCCGTGGGCTGGCTCCTGCCCGACCTCAAGACGCCCGCCCACCCGATGATCGCCGTCGACACCGTCCGGCATGTCGGCGACGCGGTGGCCGTGGTCGTGGCCGAGGACCGCTACATCGCCCGCGACGCCGCGGAACGGGTCGCGGTCGACTACGAACCGCTCGATGCGGTGGCCGATGTCGTGGCCGCGCTCGAGGACGGAGCGCCCACGGTCCACGAGGACGCGCCCGGCAACGTCGCCTTCGACTGGGAGATCGGCGACAAGGATGCGGTCGACGCCGCCTTCGCTCAGGCCGCCCAAACGGTGGAGCTCGATCTCCGCAACAACCGCCTCATCCCGCACGCCATCGAAGCGCGCGCGGTCCTCGCCTCCTACGACTCGTCGACCGGCCACATGACGATCCACATGACGACCCAGAATCCGCACGTCCACCGGC
This sequence comes from Candidatus Multivorans sp., assembly GCA_965216125.1. Classification (GTDB taxonomy): domain Bacteria; phylum Acidobacteriota; class Thermoanaerobaculia; order Multivoradales; family Multivoraceae; genus Multivorans. The sequence continues at coordinate 592,984 of OZ244152.1, forward strand.
TGCTGATGACGCTGGCGTCGCTCGGCATGCCCGAGCACAAGGTGCGGATCGTCGCGCCCGAGGTCGGCGGCGGCTTCGGCAGCAAGATCCACCACTACGCCGACGAGGCGATCGTGGGCCTGTGCTCGATGAAGCTCGACCGCCCGGTGAAGTGGGCCGCGACCCGCACCGAGACGAACCTCACCGACGCGCACGGCCGCGACCATTCGACCCACTGCGCGCTGGCGCTCGACGCGAACGGCCGGATCACGGGCCTGCGGGTCGACACCAAGGCCGCGATGGGCGCCTACCTCTCGACCTTCGCGCCCTCCGTGCCGACCTATCTCTACGGCACTCTGCTGTCCGGCCAGTACGACATCCCCGCAATCCACTGCCACGTGACCGGCGTCTTCACGCACACCGCGCCCGTCGACGCCTACCGCGGCGCCGGGCGGCCCGAGGCCACCTTCGTCGTGGAGCGGCTGATGCATCTCGCCGGCGACGCGACCGGACTCGGACCGATCGAGGTTCGCAAGCGAAACTTCGTGCCGCCGGACGCCTTCCCGTACCAGACCCAGGTCGCGCTCGCGTACGACTCGGGGAACTACGCACCGGCGATGGACCGGGCGCTCGAGATGATCGGCTACGACGACCTCTGCCGCGAGCAGGCGTCGCGCCGCGCCAACGGCGGCGGCCGCCGGCAGCTCGGGATCGGTTTCTCGTCCTACATCGAGGCCTGCGGTCTGGCCCCGTCGGCGGTCGTCGGTTCGCTGGGCGCACAGGCCGGGCTGTGGGAGAGCGCCGACGTGCGCGTCCACCCCACCGGTTCCGTCACCGTCTACACCGGCTCCTCGTCCCACGGACAGGGGCACGCAACGACCTTCTCCCAGATCGTCGCCGACCGCCTCGGCGTCGCTCCGGAGGCGGTCGAGGTGATCCACGGCGACACCGACCTGGTCCAGTTCGGCATGGGCACCTACGGCAGCCGCAGCGCTGCCGTCGGCGGCTCGGCCATCGCTGGGAGCGTCGACAAGATCATCGAGAAGGGCAAGAAGATCGCCGCCCACCTGCTCGAAGCCTCCGCCGAGGACCTCGAGTACGAGGACGGCAGCTTCCGCGTCGCCGGCTCGCCGGACCGCGCGCTCGGGCTCGGGGACGTGGCGCTCCAGGCCTACCTGGCGCACAACTACCCCGACGACCTGGAGCCGGGCCTCTCCGCCACCACCTTCTACGACCCCGCCAACTTCACCTATCCGTTCGGCACCCACATCTGCGTGGTCGAGGTCGACACGGAGACCGGCGCCATCGAACTGCTGCGCTACGTCGCCGTCGACGACGTCGGCAACGTGATCAACCCGATGATCGTCGACGGCCAGCTCCACGGGGGTCTGGCCCAGGGCATCGGTCAGGCGCTGTGGGAGAACGCGGTCTACGACGAGAGCGGACAACTCCTCACGGGCTCGTTGATGGACTACGCGCTGCCCAAGATCCACAACCTGATCCCGTTCGAACTCGACCGCACGACGACGCCCTGCCCGCACAATCCGTTGGGGGTCAAGGGCGTCGGCGAAGCCGGTGCGATCGCCTCGCCGCCGGCCGTGGTCAATGCCGTCGTCGACGCGCTGGCGCCGTTCGGCGTCACTCACATCGACATGCCGCTCACGCCCGAGAAGGTGTGGCGGGCCGTGAACGCCGGATAGTTCCCAACCCAACCGACCAAGACAACCTCTTCCGTCTAGAATCCCGCAGCCGAACCAGAGAGCTGCCGAATCAGGAGCACCGATATGTACCCAGCCCAATTCGATTACCGTCGCGCCGGATCGGTCGATGAAGCGCTCGGCCTGCTGCAGGAGCACGAAGACGCGAAGCTGATGGCCGGCGGCCACAGCCTGATCCCGATGATGAAGCTGCGCCTCGCGCAGCCACCCGTGGTCATCGACATCGGCCGCCTCGACGAACTCAAGGGGATCTCCGCATCGAACGGCTCAGTCCGGATCGGCGCCCTGACCACCCACGCCGAGATCGCGGGATCCTCTGTACTCGCCGCCCGCTGCCCGGTCCTCGCCGAAGCGGCCGGCCACATCGGCGACGCCCAGGTCCGCAACCGCGGCACGATCGGCGGCAACATCGCCCACGCCGACCCGGGTTCCGACCTGCCGCCGGTGCTCGTCCTGCTCGGCGCTTCCGTCCACCTGCAGTCCCCGTCCGGCACCCGTTCCGTTGCCGCCGGCGACTTCTTCCAGGACCTGCTGATGACCGATGTCGGCGAAGACGAGATCCTGACCCACGTCGACGTCCCGACCGTAGGCGCCGGCGCCGGAACCGCCTACCTCAAGTTCGAGCACCCGGCCTCCGGCTACGCCGTCGTCGGCGCCGCCGCCTCGGTCACCGTCCATCACGGCCGCTGCACCGCAGCCGGCCTCGTCGTCGGCGGCGTCGGCGCCGTGCCGACCGCGGTCGACGTCTCGAGCCTGATAGGCACTGACCTCTCCGACGACGCCGTCGCCGCCGCGGCCTCCAGCCTCGACACCGAAGACCCGATCGGCGACATCTTCGCCTCCGGCGACTACCGCGTCCACGTCGGCAAGGTCTACGGCAAGCGGGCGCTGGCGGCCGCGCGGGATCGGGCTTAATAGGGCCAGACAGTCCCTCGGGCGCCGACCAGACCGAGTCGGCCTTCCCTTCAACACCGGCCGGCATGTACCCGGGAGGGGCTTCCCGCGAGCCAGACTGGATCGTATGACCCCTTGGCGCGCCTGCTCCCTCCTTGACATCGCCCAAGTTCGGATCATACGATCCCTTTCGCGACAGCCGCAAAGGAGTTCAGTTGGCTGAAGCGCGGAACCGCGGAGGAATAGACGAAGAGACAAGGAGGCTGCTGATTCGCTTGGCCAGTTCTTCCAAGACTCGCGATTCGACTTGGACCCGACACCGCCCGACTGAGTGGCGACCCGGAACAGTGCGCGATCCCTCCGGCAGCTTCTTCGGGGTCTTCACCAAGAGTTCGGCTTGGGAACTCGTGGTCCAGAAACTGGAGGAAGGCCAACCGGTCGAAACGGTGAGCCTCCGAAAGCCACCGAGACGAGTCGGCTACGTGCTCAAACTGGAACTGGACGGCGCCACCGGCATGCTCTACGTCAAGCTGGAGTTGAGCAGGAGCCGGAGCGTCGTCTACGGCCGCAGCTTTCACTACTCCTGAACCAGCGAACCAGTGAAGTCTGGAGAACAATCGATGATCGACCACCGAAGACCCAAGCGAGAAGTCGCGGACGAAGATCCCAACCGGGACACGGCGATCTGTCCACGATGTGAAGAGCTGGCGGCGACGACCATCGAGGACGACACGCTCGAGTTCGGAGACCTGGAGATCCTGGTGACGTTACCCGTCCGGGCCTGTCACCACTGCGACATCCAGTTCCTGGATCATGTGGGCGAGCGTATACAGGACGAGGCTGTCTATCGCCACCACGGCCTGCTGACGCCCTGGGAGATCCGTGACCTCCGCGAGCGCCGGGGCCTGAGCCGTTCGGCGTTCGCCGAGCTCACCGGCCTCGGAGAAGCCACGATCAAGCGCTGGGAGACCGGCGCCATTGCCCAGAACCGGGCGAACGACCGCTACCTGCGGCTGTTGGATCACGATACGTGCTGGTCCTTGCTCCAGCGGATCGTCGCTCCGAAACGGAGACCGACACAAGATCGCGTCGTCGCCGGCCCCTGGAAACAACTCGGCAAGCAGTCAGAGGAGAAACTCCGACGAGAAACGGAGACGTTCTCTCTGCACCGCATCAAGGCCGCTTAGCACGCACGTCTACTGCCTGCCGACGGCTCCAGGCCACGACGCCCATGTACATCACTACCTTCTACTCCTTCAAGGGCGGCGTGGGCCGCACGATGGCCCTTGTAAACGTCGCAGCCGAACTCGCCCAACAGGGCCAACGAGTCCTGATCGTCGATTTCGACCTTGAAGCGCCGGGTCTCGACACCTTCGACCTCGGCCGTCCGGACGAGTCGTCACTCGGCATGGTCGACTTCGTCAAGGAGTACCTGGACACGGGCCTGGCCCCCGACGCCGGGAAGTTCCTCCACGAGTCCCCTGCCTTCGCTGGCAATCGTGGCGGGCTGTGGGTCACGCCCGCCGGCTCCCAAGACAGCGGCTACGGCGCAAGGCTGGCGTCCATCGATTGGAACGATCTCTACGAGAACCACGACGGCTATCTTCTCTTCGAGGATCTGAAGCTGCAGTGGCAGGCCGCAATCGAGCCGGACTACGTGCTACTCGACTCCCGCACGGGCCATACTGATGTCGGCGGCATCTGTACGCGTCACCTCCCGGACGCCGTCGTCGTTCTCTTTTTCCCAAACGAGCAGAACCTCCGTGGCCTCACGAAGATCGTCCGGGACATTCGAGCAGAACGGAAGGGTCCCCGACAGAAGCAGATCGACCTCCATTTCGTGCTCTCCAATGTGCCGGACATCGACGACGAGGACGCGATCCTCAAAGAGATGATCGCGGACTTCAAGACTCGACTCGGCTTCGAGAAACCGCCACTCACGATTCACCGATACCCCAGCCTCTCGCTGTTGAGGCAGGAGGTTTTCACAACGAACCGCCCCCGCACCAGGCTCGCCAAGGAGTACGACGAACTCGCTTTCGAGATCGTCCGCCTCAATCCGCTCGACCGTGTTGGCGCGTTCAGCTACATAGACAACTGCGAACCACGACGAGTCGGAAGCGATGCCGCCCAAGACGAGCAGTTGGAGCGAATCGCCCAACATCATTCCAGTGACGGCGAGGTACTTTATCACCTCGGCCACCTGAGAGCCCGTAGCGGCGACCTCGACGAGTCGCTCGGCCTGTTCGACCAGGCCATCGAGGCCGGCTACGACGAACCTGAGGTCTTCCTGGAGAGAGCAGAGCAGAGGCGACTGCTTGACGACCCGAACGGCGCCAGCCAGGACGCCTTGGCGGTGCTCCGGATGGAGGGTCTCACCTACGTTGAGGTGCGCAAAGCTCTCAGGATGCTCCTGCCCGCGGACCTGAAGCACGTACCAAGCTCAGACGGCCTGCGGGAGCTAGCGGCCAGCGAGCGGATCGCGGTCGCCATGAGCCTGACCCGTCGCCCGGAGGAAGCCGAGGTCGCCCGAGCACTTCTACACCCCCTGCTGAAGGCTGCCGACCTCGCACCGGCGGAACACACCTTGGCCCGACACGCACTCGTACTGGCTGTTCTTGCGCTGGGGCAGTTCAAAGAGGCCGCAACGCTCTGCCTGACCTCCGCTCCGTCCGTTGACAGGATGTCCGTTCCGGACGCATTCAATCTCGGCATGGCGCTCTGGGGAGAAGAGGGGAAGCCGTCGTGCCGCCCATTCTCCCGAGTCGTTGAGCTACACGCCTCTGAACAGAAACCACCGGCTAACGCAAACCACGCGCAGTGCCTTGCCTTGGCGCACTGGGCGCTGGGCGAATCGGACGCCGCCAGAAACCAGATCGCGGCGGCCAAGACAAAGGTCCGAACAGAACGCACGTCGTTCTCGTGCTGGAGGTACCTGACAGTGCCGCGCCCGATCTTCATCAAGGATCTCGACGAAATGCACGAACTGATCGAGGGCGACGAGACCGTCACGCCACAGTTCATGCGTCACCCAAGAAACGCAGGACAGGAGTCCTCACCGATTGCCGATGGCTTGCTGAAAGAACGAGAGGAATCCACATGAAGCTCGGAAAGCTCAAGCGCATTGACCTGAGAGTCGGCTGATCGGCAATTCCGAGAGCGGCGCTCAAACGACCGAGCAACGCGCCTGTCCCCAGCAACGGTCCGACCCGTCCTCGATCTAGCAGCGCCAAGACCAGGGGCAACCGCAGGGCCCTCCGCGCCGTGCAAGAACAGGCAGTGCCCGACGCCCTCCAGCCGGCGCAGCCGTCAGGCTGCGTCCGGGCTCAGTAGCTCCGCGGCAGCCCCAGAACGTGCTGGGCGAGGTACGTGAGGACAAGGTTGGTCGAGATGGGCGCCGTCTGGAACAGGCGGCACTCGCGCCACTTGCGTTCGATGTCGTACTCGGTGGCGAAGGCGAAGCCGCCGAAGGTCTGGAAGCAGGTGTCGCCGGCGTTCCAGGCGGCTTCGGAGGCGAGGAGCTTGGCGCTGTTCGCTTCGGCGCCGCATTCGCGGCCGGCGTCGTAGAGGGCGGCGGCTTTGCGGACGATCATCTCGGCGGCATCGGTCTCGGCGTGGGCGCGGGCGATCGGGAACTGGATGCCCTGGTTCTGGCCGATGGGCCGGCCGAAGACCTCGCGCTCGTTCGCGTACTCGACGGCCCGGCGGATGAAGTAGCGGGCGTCGCCGATCGCCTCGGAGGCGAGCAGGATGCGCTCCGCGTTCATGCCGCTCAGGATGTACTTGAAACCGTGGCCCTCGTCGCCGATCCGGCTGCTGACCGGGATGCGCAGGTTGTCGAAGAAGATCTGGGTCGTGCCGTGGTTGATCATCGTCTCGATCGGCTGGATCTCCAGGCCGTTGCCTCGCGCCTCGCGCAGATCGACCAGGAACACGGACAGGCCGCGCGAGCGTTTCTCGACCTGGTCCGCCGGCGTGGTGCGGGCGAGCAGGATCATCAGGTCCGAGTGGAGCGCGCGGCTGGTCCAGATCTTCTGGCCGTTGACGACGTAGGTGTCGCCGTCGCGGACGGCCGTGGTCCGCAACTGGGTCGTATCGGAACCCGTCACCGGCTCGGTGACGCCGAACGCCTGCAGCCGCAGCTCGCCGCTCGCGATCTTCGGCAGGTATTCCTGCTTCTGCTCGTCGCTGCCGTGGCGGAGCACCGTGCCCATCGTGTACATCTGGGCGTGGCACGCCGCGGCGTTGCAGCCGGAGGAGTGGATCGTCTCCAGGACGACAGACGCGGCGCGCAGCGGCAGGCCGGCGCCGCCGTACTGCTCGGGGATCAGGCAGCCGAGGTACTCGTGTTCGGTCAGCGCCTGCACGAACTCGGTCGGATACTCCGCCGCGGCATCTAGACGCCGCCAGTACTCGCCCGGAAACT